>NZ_KV917374.1:3567812-4298185 GCF_002019645.1 Litchfieldia alkalitelluris
AATCCAATGGCTTGTAAATCTTGTGTAATTAAATCAGCAGATTGTTCCCGAACCTTATTACCTGTTGGTACAACTAATTGAATCGTCTGATTAAAATCCCATCCTGCTTCTTCTAGTAGAGCTTTTGCCTTTTCTTGATTATACGTATATTGTTCTACATCCTTATTTAGATACGGACTTAAAGATGTGTAAGGACCATCAATAACCTCACCATAGCCTTTTAGAAGGTTATCAACAATTTTTTGACGATCAAGAGCATAAGCAATTGCTTGACGTACCTTTACATCCTTAATCGTTTCTGTGTTAAACATCATTGTTTGATACCCGATTGTGGGTTCAATAACAGTTGTTACATTTTCTAAGCTATCCACTGTTTCATAATCAGTAGGAATAATTTTCCCAATACCACCTGCCACATTCATATGAAGCTCACCTGTTTGTAACTGTGCAACCATATTAGCTGCTGGCATGATTTTCACAAATAATTTTGAAAGTTCTGGAGTTCCTAAATAGTAATCACTATTTGCTTCAAACTCAACATATTGATCCTTTGCATATTGTACAAACTTGAATGGCCCATTTGTAACTGTTGGTTTTTGCATGAATGGATGTTGTGATAATTGCGCTGGATCAACTTCACCTAATATATGTTTAGGTAAGACTAATAATTTAACTCCTAACTGTTCTTTAATCATATTAGGATCAACAGGCTTACTTGTTTTAAATTCAATCGTTTGTTCATCAATGACCTTCACTGAAGGTATAGATGTCTCTCCTTCTGGTAGTTTCCCACTTGAATCCAGTCCCTCAAAGGTAGAAATGTAAGCACCAACAGCTGTTTCAACAACTGGGTTAGCAACAAGGTTTAATGTAAATTCTACATCAGCAGTAGTAACTGGTGTTCCATCTGACCATTTTGCATTCTTATTTAATTTAATCGTAAAGGTTTGATTATCTGTCGTCTCAAAAGATTCAGCTAACTTAGGAACGAAGTTTAATGGACCATCCATTTCTAAGAAGCTATCAAACATAAATTTTTGAAGAAAAACAGCCGCTACGTCCCCAGAGTTAATAGGGTTAAATCCTGTAGGTGGATTAACCATCCCTAAAAACATTGTACCGGCACTTGCTTTTGCATCATCCCCACTGTTTTCAGGAGAATCTGTAGAGGTTGTATCCCCCCCACTACAAGCAGCCAATAATAGTAAAGAAAGAATAACTAGAAGATTAATTGCATGTTTAAATTTTTTCATGATTTGCCCCCCTGGTTTTTATATAAAATTGTGAATCTACTAGTTTAAAATCTACTATTTTAAGCTTTTAGGATCCATAGCATCACGGAGTCCATCACCCATGAAGTTAATTGATAAAACAGCTAATAAAATCATTATTCCTGGTGGAATCCATAGCCATGGCTGTGTGGATAAAACAGTTAGAGACTGTGCTTCATTTAACATATTCCCCCAGCTAGCGGTTGGCGGTTGAACACCCATACCAAGGAAACTCAAAGATGCCTCTAATATGATTGCTGACGCAATTCCAAATGTTGCATTAACTAAAATAGGCGCTATACAGTTGGGTAGTATATGTTGAAAGACTATCTTAGGGGATGAATATCCCAAAGCTACACCAGCTTTTACGTAGTCCATCTCTTTAATTGACAAAACGCTCCCTCTGACTAAACGCGCAATAGAAGGCCAACCAAGAAGTCCTATAACTAAAATGATATTAAAAAGACTTGGTCCCATAATACTAACCAAAACTAGAATAACCATTAAATATGGAAAAGACATAAAGACATCTGTTATTCGCATGATAACCATGTCAACCCATTTTCCAAAATAGCCTGCAATTGCTCCAAGGACAGTACCTATAATTACATAGATAGCTACAGCACCGACTCCTACAGAAAGTGAAACTCTAGAGGCATATATCAACCTGCTTAATAAATCTCGCCCCACCTGGTCTGTCCCTAGAATGTGTGCTGAAGATGGCCTTGCTGCAAATTCAGCATTAATCTTATACGGACTTATTGGTGCAATTAACGGTGCAAAAATAGCTGTTAGGACAATTAATGTAAAAACAACAAGACCAAAAACAGCTAGTTTATGCTTCAGAAACCTTTTAGTAATCAATTGTAGGTAGCTTTCTTCCTCACCCAATAAATCCGCAGGACCTATTGGTGGCTGGTTTTTAATTGGAACTTCTTGTTCCAGCTTTACATTTGCCATTGACATTCAATTTCCTCCTTCCTATTATTAGTTGTATTTAATCCTTGGATCTGCAACAGAATAGAGAAGATCTGCTATTAAATTTGATGACAAAACAACAATTGCAGCCATAAAATTAATAGCCATTAAAGTCGGGTAATCTCTCGATCCTATTGATTGGATTGTTAATTGCCCCAATCCGGGCCACTGAAATATTTGTTCCGTTACAACTGCACCTCCTATTAAAAGAGGAATATCAAGTCCAATGACAGTAATAATAGGAATTAAGGCATTTTTTAGAGCATGTTTATTTGTAACAATAAACTCTCTTAACCCTTTTGCTCTAGCAGTACGTAGATAATCCTGCCCAAGAACTTCAAGCATACTTGATCTAACGTAACGTACCATGTTACCAGCTGATGCCGTACCTAAGACTAATGCTGGTAAAATTAAATGTTTAAACGTATCTCCAAAACCACCATTGCCGCCTAACGTATTCATACCACCTGTTGGAAGGACTTGAAAGATTACAGCAAAAACATAAATTGCCCCTAAACCAAGGAAAAAGTTCGGAATTGAAATACCTAAAAATGAAACAGTCGTTGTTAAGTAGTCAATCCAGGAGTATTGCCTTGTAGCACTTAAAATCCCGATAGGAATAGCTATTAAATATGCAACTATCAAGGAAGCTCCCATTAGTATTAAAGTTGGGCCAATTCGTTTTGCAATCATCTCCCCAACTGGTTCATAGGTTGAAAACGAATAACCAAAGTCTCCTTTTACTAGGTTTTGAACCCAACGCAAGTACTGTACATAAATTGGATCATTTAATCCTAGCGCTTCTTTACGAATCTCTTTATCAGCCTCTGTAGCAAAAGGATTCACCTGCATGTCAACAGGATTACCAGGTGCTAGATTGACAATGAAAAAACTAAAGATTGTAACTCCAATTAATACTGGAATGGCAATAAGTAAACGACGTATAATGTACTGAAACATAATGTCCCCCCTTTTAGAACTATTTAGGTTAGTGGAAAGTGACAAGCAACAGAGTGGTTTAAACCGATCAAATTTGGCGCCTGTTTCGAACAAATGCTTTGAGCAATCGGGCATCTGGTATGGAAACTGCAACCTTTTGGTGGGTTAGCTGGACTCGGAACATCACCTTCTATCACGATTCTTTCACGGTTTCTAAGATGTGGATTTGGTATTGGGTATGCATTTAACAATACTTTAGAATATGGATGCTTTGGGTTTCTAAAGATTTCTTCTGTTTTACCAATTTCAACTATCTTTCCTAAGTACATTACTGCAATACGATCGCTAATATATTTAACAGCTCCTAGCCCATGAGCTATAAATAAATAAGTTAAATTGAACTCTTTTTGTAGATCTTTTAGTAAATTTAATACTTGCGCCTGAATAGATACATCTAGAGCAGAAACCGGTTCATCACAAACAATCAGTTTTGGATGGAGAATGAGTGCCCTAGCGATTCCAATTCGCTGTCGTTGTCCACCGGAAAACTCATGTGGATAACGACTACGATGAAACTTTGTTAACCCAACAATCTCTAACAATTCGTCCACTTTCCGATTAACCTCTGCACCCTCAGCCAACTTGTGAGCTAACAGTGGTTCAGCCAATAAATCTCCAACACGTTTTCTAGGGTTTAATGAAGAATATGGATCTTGGAAAATAATCTGCATCTTTGTGCGAACTTTTCTTAACTCAGCACCAGTAATAGTTGAAAGATCTTTACCTTCAAATAAAACCTTTCCTTCTGTTAGTTCTTCAAGTTTAACGATTCCACGACCTGTTGTTGATTTACCACACCCTGATTCTCCTACTAGAGATATGGTTTCTCCAGGAAAGATATCAAAGTTTAGGCCGTCTACTGCTTTTACATGACCTACCGTTCTGGATATGATACCTTTTTTAATGGGGTAATGTATTTTTAAGTTTTCCACTTGAATTAGTGGCTTGGGGTCAGAAATATTAACTTGTTTTCTAGTTTCAAGCAACGTTTGTGAATTCATGCCTGAACCTCCTTTCCACTGGAAAAATTAGGATTAATTTGCTCATTACTATATAGCCAACAGCGAACTTTATGCTGATTGTCTTTTTCTAGTGAAAGTAGTTCAGGCTTATCACTTAAACATTTGTTTGTAACAAATGGGCATCTTGTATGAAATCTGCATCCCTTTGGCATATTGTGTAATGTTGGTACTGATCCTGGTATCGAGTACAACCGTTTATGATTATCATACTCAAGGTGGGGAATAGATTCGATTAATCCTTTCGTATAAGGATGCTTTGGTTCATCAAAAAGAGTATAAACATCTGCTTCTTCCACAACCTGCCCCGCATACATGACCATAACTTTATCGGCCATCTCAGCAATTACACCTAAGTCATGAGTTATCATCATGATTGCAGTGTTTGATTTTTCACGTAATTTCTTCATCAATTCAAGAATTTGTGCTTGAATCGTAACATCTAGAGCAGTAGTAGGCTCATCAGCTATTAACAGTTTAGGTTGACAGGACAATGCCATTGCTATCATTACACGCTGTCTCATCCCGCCTGAAAGGGCATGTGGATATTCATTAATAATTGCTTCGGCTCTTGGAATCCCTACATTCTTCAACATTTCTATCGCATAAGATATCGCCTTCTTTTTTGGCATTTTCATATGAAGTGTAATTAATTCAATCATCTGATTTCCTATTGTAAAAACAGGATTAAGTGATGTCATTGGTTCTTGAAATATCATTGATATTTCATTTCCTCGAATGCGTCTCATCTCAGATTCTGTTATGTTTGTTAAATCTTTTCCATTCAATGAAATTGAGCCCTTTTTTATATATCCAGCTTTCCCAAGGAGTCTCATTACCGAAAGAGATGTTACACTTTTTCCACAACCGGATTCCCCTACAATCCCAATTGTTTCTCCTGGTTTGAGTTGAAATGTTACTTCTTCAACAGAAATGACTTCACCTTTATCTGTTTTAAAAGCGGTTTGAAGTTTGTTTACCTCTAAAATATGACTGTTCACGTTAACACCCCCAAAATTAATTATTAAACGGAATTTATAGGGCTACCTTTATCTCTTTTCTATCAACTAGTTCTACCGCATAATGATAAGCAATGTTTAAAAAGGCTCTACCTGCGAAAATCATTGCTTCTTCATCGAAATCGAACATTGGATGGTGGTGCGGAGTATCTGCTCCTAACTTAGCATTTTGAGCACCTGTAAAGAAAAATGTTCCTGGTCGTTTTTCAAGGTAATACGCAAAATCCTCACTTCCCATAATCGGAGTCATTTCAACAACTTGGGGTTCGTTTTTCATTACTTCTTTAAAAATATCTGTTTCAACTTGATGATTATTAACTGATGGATAACCATTCTTATATGAAATCTCATAACTAGCATGAAATGAATTGCAAACGCCTTTTACAATATTCTTCAATTCTGTTTCCATATGTGCTCTAATTTCTTTATCGAAAGTCCTTACAGTACCAGTTAATATAGCTGAATCTGCAATTACATTAGAGGCTTTACCTGCATGAAATGAGCCCACAGACAAAACAGCAGATTTTTGTGGGTCAATTTGTCTGCTAACTATGTATTGCAATTGATTTACGATTTGGGCACCAATAGCAATTGCGTCTACAGTTTGATGTGGAGAAGAACCATGCCCTCCCTTTCCTTGTACTTTAATTTCAAAGGCATCTGCTGCACCCATTGTGTATCCTGATCGATACAAGAACATTCCTGTAGGAGCAGCTGTTGTCAAATGAGTACCGAATACATAATCAACACCTTCTAAACAACCATCCTCAATCATTGCAATCGCTCCTCCTGGCGCCAACTCCTCTGCATGTTGATGAATTAACACGATATTCCCTGCTAAACTCTTACGATGATCATTTAGCACCTTAGCAACTGCCAACAGCGTAGCAGTATGTCCATCATGGCCACATGCATGCATCACACCATCAACCTTTGATTTATAAGAAACCTTTTTTTCATCTTGAATTGGAAGAGCATCAAAATCAGCTCGAAAGGCAATTGTTTTACCAGGCTTTCCTCCTTTAATTGTCCCAACCACACCTCTTCCACCAACATTTTTTCTTAGCTCAATTCCGAAGCTCTCTAGAATACTTGCAATCATTTTTGGAGTTTCCTCTTCCTGAAAAGATAGTTCAGGGAACTGGTGCATGTGTCGTCTCCATTCCACCATTTGGATGTACATTTCATCAAGCTGTTTTTTCCATTCATTCAGCATTAAAACTCCCCCTTAATAAGCTATTTTTACAAATCAGTTCTTTCACGTTTAAGTCTATCAACCTATAGATATTTGATAATTAAGATTTTTCAATCTATTTTTAAGAATTATACTCAAACGAATCATGTAAGACAACATAGTTTTTTGTTAATTCAGAATATTCAACATATAAATAAAGCGCTTTAACATTGATAAATCAAGCATGTAATCCTTTACAGAAAAAATTTTTTTCGATGTTAGATAATCTAACATAAACTTGTGTGAAAAATTGTTATTTGTTTACCGCAGCTTAAACCACACCTAATCGGTCCCAAGATGTAACACATCCAGATATTGTTCAAAAAGCAAGCAAATCTTCACTTATCAGGTATTGAGAGGTTAGATTTATAAATCATGTTTTTACCCTTAACGGAACTAAAGCATAGTATGAAAAATAGGAACGAAATTAATCCGTTTCACATACAATTAAAAGGTATTTTGTTAATTTATTTTGAAATAAAGGCTCTTTTCTGAATGATTGTTGTTAATTAACATAGTTTAAAGTAAAATATATTGTTTTTTCAGTATTCCGGTTTACTTTTAAAGAAAGATGCCTCTACTTAATTCACAGTAAATGTAAAGGGATTCAAAACTAATCAACTAAGCTTACAAAAACAGGCCTAAATAAAAGAAGCTTATAGAGATTGGTTATCTCTATAAGCTTATTGTTAATTGGTTGAGTTTTACGCTTCTAATCGGATCATTTCTAGTCTTAATTTTTCCAACTTCTGTTTACAACTACTTTTTTTCTTGTCATCATTCTCCTTCATTGCATCGTAAAGGGTAGCCAATTCATAATCTAACTCTAATCGAAGGACTGCAATTCTTTTTTCTCCGTCAGTTCTCTTAAACGTGTTCATTACTTGTTTCAATTTCTAAGCACCCCTTTCATTTTTATTACCATCGGCTCATGAATTAATTTAAATTTTCAGTTTTTTATATATATTATGTTATACCTGTCAACTATGCAACAAATATGTGCTCTCACCTAATACTAATTTTTGATGGAAATTTCGATTTTCGGACGAACAATGCTTATTTTTATTAATTCAATTTCTTTTGTGGTAAAATATGAGGAAAATTGTTTAAAAGATTACTGAGGATTAATCTGGCTCAAAAGACTAGTTTCCTGTCAAGATTCAGGAAATGAACTTGCACCTAACGGATTTCAATTTAAGCAATAAATTTAGTTATGAAAGGAACAATTGAGATGAATTTTACTGGCTTTACAAAAAACGATTTTGACACTTTTACAATAGATGGACTTGAAGAAAGAATGGAGGCAATTAGAGAGCGCATTCAACCTAAATTTCAGGTAATAGGACAAGCTCTATCTGATGATTTATCTGCGCAACTGGGTAATGAAATGTTTTTACATATTGCAAAACATGCAAGACGTAGCGTTAACCCACCAAAAGATACGTGGTTAGCAATTGCAGCTAATAAAAGAGGGTATAAACAGCATCCTCATTTTCAAATCGGTTTATTTGATGATCACCTATTCATCTGGTTGGCATTTATTTATGAGCTACCTAATAAATCAGAAATGGCAAAGACTTTTCTAGAAAACTTAGAAGAAATTGAACAAATAGTGCCTAATCATTATGTCATCTCATTGGATCATATGAAAAAGGATTCTTCCTTGGTAAAGGATATCGATTTAGAAAAAGCATTGGTGCGTTTTCGTGATGTAAAAAAAGCGGAATTCCTCGTAGGCCAACATATTAGTGTAAATGATCCAATCTTACAAAACGGCGAGGAATTGGTGAATTTTGCAAGGGATACATTTAAAACACTCATTCCCATTTATAAGTTAGCTTTTAAGTAATGTTTTTCGAAAACTTATACCATCGGTTAAGTAAATGAATTACAAATGAGTCTGTGCACCGTCCGGGGTATCTCGCAATTGAATCACAGCCAAATGAAATAAAATTCGAACCTTGGAAAATTGAAAAGTTTTTTCAAACTTAATGTGGAATGAGCGGAGAGCCACCTGACTCCTTGGGAGTAGCGGTCTCGTGAGACCCCGCAGGAGCCCAAAAAGCGACGAGGCGGCTCACGAACCGCCTCGCGGAAAGCAGGTGGATCGCAGCGACTGGAATTCAGCTAACTAGTTATTTTCAGGTTATTTACAATTGTAATCATAACAAGAAGCATCCTTGGTAGGATGCTTCTTGTTATTTCTAGCCTTTAACCTTCAGTGCGGTGCTCTCAATCGCTTTTTTAATTAATCTATAAGTTGAGTATCCACTACTTTCTTCGAATTCATTACAGATCTTTTTTTCTTCTGACTTTGAAGGGACTATTTCCTTAAAACGCTTATATGCTGCTAAAAGAATTTCCTTTTCAATCCCTTTTTCATACGCTTGCTCTACACATTGAAAAAATCGAATAACATCGACTGTTTCGGAGGTTTCCCAGCTAAAGTCAATTGGGTATTGATAATTCATTAAACCACCTCTTTAGTATTTTCATCTTATTTTATCATCTTTCATAAAAAAATGTTTATTCTCACTATAAGTGTGAAAAGTTAATAAAGATAAGTTTTTCTTTGCAAATGATACAATAAATGCTATAATTCTTTTGTTTTATGTATAGGCTCTTCCCTTAACTTTAGTAAGGTAAAATCCTTTAAGGATCACTATAGGATATCATTTTCAATTACTTGGTAAGCTAAACTAGAAAGGGTTAAAAATAGCCTTTTAAACGTAATAGCCAGTAGATGGTGTACGTTAATAAAATAGAAATTTTAAAGAGGTGTGATTATAAATTGTTGCAATCCGAAACACCATTATTCACTGGATTACTTCAGCACGCAAAAAGAAACCCGATCCAGTTTCATATTCCAGGTCATAAAAAAGGAACTGGGATTGATCCTGAATTTAGAGAGTTTATTGGGGATAACGCTTTATCGATTGACTTAATTAATATTGGACCGTTAGACGATTTACATCAGCCTAAAGGTATGATTAAGCAAGCACAGGATTTAGCTGCACAAGCCTTTGGAGCTGATTACACATTTTTTTCTGTTCAAGGCACAAGTGGAGCGATAATGACAATGGTAATGACCGTTTGTGGCCCTGGAGACAAAATCATTGTTCCAAGAAATGTTCATAAATCCGTTATGTCAGCCATCGTCTTTTCTGGTGCAATCCCAATTTTTATCCATCCAGATATTGATAAAGATCTAGGGATATCTCATGGAATAACAAATGATTCTGTTGAAAGAGCGCTTGAGCAACATCCTGATGCTAAGGGATTACTAGTGATTAACCCTACTTATTTTGGTATTTCTGCAGATTTAAAAAAAATAGTTGAGATCTCTCATTCATATAATGTCCCTGTACTTGTTGATGAGGCTCATGGTGTTCACATACACTTTCATAAAGACCTACCTATGTCAGCTATGCAGGCAGGTGCAGATATGGCTGCTACAAGCGTACATAAATTAGGTGGATCAATGACTCAAAGCTCTATTTTAAATGTGAAGGAAGG
Organism: Litchfieldia alkalitelluris; assembly: GCF_002019645.1. Taxonomy (GTDB): domain Bacteria; phylum Bacillota; class Bacilli; order Bacillales; family Bacillaceae_L; genus Litchfieldia; species Litchfieldia alkalitelluris. The sequence continues at coordinate 3,577,849 of NZ_KV917374.1, forward strand.
GTTAGTATCCTCTCACAGAGTACAATCAATTTTAAGCATGTTAACAACTACATCAACATCTTATCTGCTATTAGCTTCACTGGATGTTGCTAGAAGAAGGCTTGCTACAGAAGGTTATGAACTGATTGAAAAAGCCATTAGATTAGCTGAATCCGCGCGAGCTCAGATAAATCAAATTGATTCTTTCTATTGTGTTGGAAAAGAGATTCTCGGAACGAAAGCAACCCATGATTACGATCCAACAAAATTAATTATTTCAGTTAAAGCGTTAGGCTTAACTGGGTATGATGTTGAAAAGTGGTTAAGAGAAAAGTTTAATATCGAGGTTGAGTTATCCGATTTGTATAATATCTTGTGTATTATCACTCCTGGTGATACTGAAAGAGATATTCAATCATTGGTTAAAGCATTAAAAGCACTATCAGATGAGACGCAAGGTTTAGCATCTGATCGCCCACTACCTGATGTATTATTACCTGATATCCCTGTTCTTGCACTCACTCCTAGAGATGCGTTTTACTCAGAAACCGAAGTAGTATCTTTTGAAGAGTCTGTCGGACGTATTATTGCAGAATTTGTCATGGTCTATCCACCTGGTATACCTATTTTCATCCCTGGTGAAATTATTTCTCAAGAAAATTTAACTTATATCAAGAAAAATATTGAGGTTGGATTACCAGTCCAAGGCCCTGAGGACTATGAACTCAAATCATTAAGAGTCATTAAGGAGCATAAGGCTATCCGATAACACGTAGATTTGAGATTAACTTATCATAAAGGCGCTTGATTTATTCTAAAGGGTTCCATTTTGAGGTACAATTCTTAAATTGCGCTGCAATAATTATAGTCGTTTTGGACTTATTATTGGTATATAAAAAAGTAAACTCGTCATATTGGCGAGTTTCTTTATACATTTAACTTATTATTATAAAAACCTAACGGTTATGCAGTAAAGCTAGGCTTTTGGGGGATTTTTGATGAGGGTTAGATGTCTTATCCTTAATCGAGTATAATCGAGTAAACAAAAGCAAAATAAGCGGAAATTTTCCGGTTAAATGCAAAATAGAGCTAGTTTCAAGGAAAATAAAGGTAGATTTTACGCTTATGCAAAGCAATATCTCTCATTTTTAAATTTTTTAAGCTGATAGGCGGAATTTCTCCGTGTATGTAAGCTTATTTTTAATAGTAACTACAAATTAAGCTGAATTCTACCGTATATTTCCCCCAGTAATTTCCCTCCCCTACCATTTCCGGACCCTCTTGATTTTAGATGCGGGCATCAGCAGTGTGTTATCGACACAGCACAGCTTATAAAAGGTTAATAAAATTGCTACTCAAAACGGCAATGAAAATGAGAGGCTTTTTGGACCTCTTTTTTAAATTGTAATTTACCTATTGTGCATCATATTAAAAATTTCAATTGCTATGTGAAAGGTAATGGTATTTCGTAGGTACCTGGAAAATAAGAAAAAAGACGTATACCCATTCATACGTCTTTTTTATATTTTTTTATAAGAGAGCACCTGAAAACGGCACATTTTAGATTCATTCATGTACCTTTTTCTATTTTTTTATTTGAGTTTATTGTACCGTTAACTTACGGCATTCACATTCCTGTAAATCAGCATAAAGTGTCGTTACTTTCTCATCCTCAAAATGATCAATTGTTTGATTACATGTTTGGCATACGATTGTTACCATCTTCAAAAACCCCTTCCCTTTGATTTTTGTCATAAGATATAAACTCTTTATTCGTTACCTAAACCTTAACAACCAATAATTTAAGCGTTTTACATTTATATTATTATAATAGTATGTCATTAATCGAATGTCAACACAAAAAAGTATATCACATTTTACTTTTTTCAAAAAAATGGTAATGATTTCGGGGTGGTTCATACTCATATAATACAATACAAAAAAAAAAATCAGGTCATAGACCTGATTTTTAAATTTATTCGTATTGAGTTTCGAATGGCATTGAGGGTAATGCTTCCCTAAAAAATTCTGCGAGGTCTGATGCTTCTTCAAGATTATCAATGCGGAATACTTTTTGAAGATATTCAAGGTTTTCAATATCTTTTGGATCTAGTAGTGTAGAACGCCCAGTTTGCATACATACAACTAATGGTTTACCAAAAAACATATTAGTATATACAATACCAAAATCATATCTTACATTTGTTGTAGTAAAACCAACAAATCTAACACCTGCTTTTTCCTGTTCATCATATAATTTTTCAAATAAATTCATTAAATTCCTCCTCCTTTTTATTAGACAATTCTGAATATTATTATAAATTATTTCAAGATTAATTGCAAGTATTAACATCAATCTTGGATTAATTTCCTAACAAGTGCTAGAATACAAGTATACACATAAAAGTTATTTAAGGAGTGCTTTCGATGGAAAATGCATATATAAAGTTAGTAGAAGGTTCTGCCACACAAGAGGTTTCACTTGAAGAAGTAAAACAATTATTTACATATTATAAAGAAATAACAAGTAGAACTGGGGATCAATTAAACTGGGACTATGCTGATTCTGCATTTCCATATCATATCAGCAAAGAAAATGATGATTATTTCGTTCTTGAATCAAAGGATTCTAGATACAACATGATAATTGTAGGTGTAGGACAAGAATCAGCGACAGATGAGCAATCACAATTATATATACAAATATCTCTTCCTCAACAATCAACACATGGTGACAAAGGAAAAGCAAATGAATTTTGTAAATTTCTTGCGAAGAAGCTAGAAGGAGAACTGCATTTATTTAATTCTAGGATTATGTATTATTATAAACGAAAGTAACTATTTTTGCGATAAAGTTTTCCTTTGTTCATAAATACTACATTTTTTAGTCTCCTACCTTGATTGTATTTGGATTAATGATCTCATAGTCTTTGTTACGAAGCCCTTTCACTATATCTGAAAGGGCTTCCTTAGTCCATTCGCGATCGTGCATCAGTATGTTGGCTCCATCTAATAGTAAAGGTGAGTTGACCATTATATCTGCCAAAGCATCTTTTGACATAAATTCCTTCTCCCAATCATACCCATAAGTCCAATTCATCATAGACATCTCTTCAGATGCCACAATTTTCAAACTGGCTTCTGTATTAATACCGAATGGAGCCCTAAAAAAGACTGGACTAGTTCCTGTAACTTCTTCGATAAGGTTATTTAATGTTGTAATTTCATCATTTGTTTCTTTATCTGTAAGGTCCCTTAAATTATGATGATTCATCGTATGATTGCCAATCATATGCCCAAGGTCAACTATCTCCCTTAGAGCTAGCCTTCCCTCTTCTGATTGTAGAAAGTGACCATTAACAAAAAAAATTGCAGAAACATTATGTTCTTTTAAGATTTTAGCCATCTCAACACTATATTGATCAGGAGCATCATCAATTGTTAGCAGAACTACCTTTTTATTTGTCTGTGGATCTATTGGTTCAATACTCCAATTACTTGAATTTATTTTGTATAACTTATCATCGATTTCATAGCGAACGAAATCCTTCTTATATTCTCTTTTTAGCTGCTCCCTTTGTGCATGGTGTTTCACTTTAATTTCGGATTCATCACTATTATTTTTCCCCTCTTGGCAAGACGTTAATAGTACTAAAGAAACAATTAAAAATAGTATATACTTCATTCTACCCCTCCCCATTTTATACTCTTAATAAGATGCATTGAAGGGTAATGTTTTATTCAAACTATTTAAGGTGATTATATTTCCAACAAATAACTCCAAAATAAATGTTGACAAATAAAGAAACCACTTAAAGTGAAAAAGGTAATTAGCGCTGCATGTCGTTTGGATAAGCCAATTTTGCTAGCAGCTAGAAAGGCAAAATAACAAAAGATAAGCAGCAATATCCCCTTTGATTTTATACCGTCCGATTTTGATACCCATTCTACAATTGAATAAATACACCAAATTAAAAGTTGAATTAAAATTATTAAATAATTTCGCATGCTCTTAGCTCCTTAAAAAGAACTGTTTGGTAATATGTATGCTTGGAATAGTTTAACTATTTTTCATTTTTGTAACAAATTCATAACAATAGCTTGTAACAATCGAGGACGTGATAAAATAAACGTATAATTTGTCGACTAGTTTAACCCGAAAGAAGGGAGTTAGATGAAAAATTTTTCAGTATTCATTCTATCGTTCGTGTTTCTTACTTCTTGTAATAATGGAATAAATGAATCTAATACTCATTTTCATACAGACGATGAGAAGTTTATCATGTTTTTTTCTGATGAAGAAAACATTGATAAAGAAGGGAATTACTATGATGCCTTACTAGAGTTGAAAGATGAATATCCGGATGATATTTCGAAGATGAGAATAATACCTTTAGAAGATAGCTATAAGTATTCTAGTATTAATATTAGCACATATCCTGCACTGGTCGTGATTGAAAAAAATAAAATTGTAAAACAAATCGATGGACAAACTGAAACCAAAGAAATAATTTCTATGATGGAAGAGGCTCTTGGTAATGAATAGAGGCTTTCTTTAAATGCTAAGCATCTGAAGAAAGCCTCTTATTATTTATTATTACTTTACAATATGGATTGGACTTCCTATAGCTACCTCAGCAGCTTCCATAGTGATCTCACCTAATGTCGGATGCGCATGGATGGTCATTGCAATATCCTCGGCTGTCATACCAGCCTCAATAGCCAAACCAAGCTCAGCGATCATATCAGAAGCACTTGGACCAGCAATTTGAGCGCCAATTACTAGGCCGTCTTCTCTACGAGTAATTAACTTTAGGAAACCATCTGAGTTATTCAGTGCTAAAGCACGTCCATTTGCGCCAAACGGGAATTTTGAAGCTACAACATCAAGCCCCTCATCTTTAGCTTCCTTCTCAGTATAACCAACAGAAGCAAGTTCTGGATCTGAGAATACAACTGCTGGAATTCCATGATAATCAATTTCTGAAGGATGTCCTGCAATAGCTTCAGCAGCAATTTTTGCTTCATACGAAGCTTTATGTGCTAATGGCGGTCCAGGAACAATGTCACCAATAGCATAAATGTTGCTAACGTTTGTACGACATTGTTTATCAATTTTAATAACTCCACGGTCTAGGAATTCAATACCTACTTGCTCTAGTCCTAGCTCATCAGTATTTGGCTTTCTACCTACAGTTACCAATACATAATCAGCATCTATTGTTTTTTCTTCACCTTTAGCTTCAAAAGTTACCGTCACTCCATCAGCCTTTTCTTCAACACCCTTTGCAAGTGCGTTAGTGAAGATTTCTACACCTTTTTTCTTTAACTTTCTCTTAACAAGTGAACTCATTTGCTTTTCAAAACCAGAAAGAATTTCATCAGCACCTTCAAGAATTACAACTTCAGTTCCAAAATTTGCATAAGCTGTTCCTAGTTCGGTTCCTATATAGCCTCCACCAATAACAATTAACCTTTTTGGAATTTCTTGTAAGCTTAAAGCACCTGTAGAGTCAAGAACACGACCGCTATATTTAAATGTAGGAATTTCAATCGGTCTTGAACCTGTTGCTATTATTGCATTTTTGAACTTATAAGTTTGAGCAGAATTTTCATCCATAACACGGACTGTGTTTGTATCAACAAAGTATGCTTCACCTTTAATGATATCTACTTTATTGCCCTTTAAAAGCCCTTCAACCCCACCAGTAAGTTTGTTTACCACACTTGCTTTCCAAGCTTGAACCTTACTGAAGTCAACTGTAACATTCTCAGCTTTAATACCCATGTCTTCTGAATGTAGGGCATGCTCATAACGATGTCCAGCTGCAATTAGTGCTTTTGACGGAATACAACCAACATTAAGACAAACACCGCCAAGAGTGTTTTTTTCTACTATAGTAACTTTTTGCCCTAATTGAGCAGCACGGATAGCCGCAACATATCCCCCAGGACCAGCACCGATGACAAGTGTATCAGTTTCGATTGGAAAATCACCTACTACCATTTGTTACGCCTCCATTAATAATAATTGTGGATCATTTAATAAACGTTTAATGTGGTTAAGAGCGTTTTGAGCAGTTGCACCATCAATCATACGATGATCAAAGCTTAGTGATAATGCTAATACTGGAGCTACCACAATTTCTCCATTTTTCACAACTGGCTTTTCAGCAATACGACCAATACCTAGGATTGCTACCTCTGGATGGTTAATTACTGGAGTAAACCACTGTCCACCAGCTGAACCGATGTTTGTAATTGTACAAGAAGCACCCTTCATTTCATCTGGAGCTAACTTCCCATCACGAGCTTTAGTAGCAAGTTCGTTAATTTCAGCTGAAATATTGAAAATTGATTTTCTATCAGCATCTTTTACTACAGGTACTAATAAGCCTTTCTCTGTATCTGCTGCGATTCCAATATTATAATAATGCTTGTGAACAATTTCATCAGTCGCATCATCAAGAGATGTATTTAATGCAGGGTATTCACGTAAAGCTGAAGTTAAAGCTTTAACTACATATGGTAAGAATGTTAACTTAATTCCTTTGCTTGCAGCAACATCTTTAAATTTCTTACGATTTGCTACTAGTTCAGTCACATCAATTTCATCCATTAATGTTACGTGAGGTGCAGTGTGTTTTGAGTTAACCATTGCTTTAGCGATAGCTTTACGAATTCCACTCATCTTTTCACGTGTTTCAGGATATTGTCCTGCTGGAATTGGTTGCTTGTCTGGTGCTGGTGCTGCTTTTTCCTCTTTCTTAGCTGGAGCTTCTTGAACAGGTGCCTCAGCTTGTTCAGTTGTAGCAGCTGGTGTTGCACCACCAGTAAGGAATGCATCAATATCTTCTTTAACTACTCGACCATTTTTACCTGTTCCTTGTACTGCACGGATTTCAACGCCTTTTTCACGAGCATACTTACGTACAGATGGCATCGCGATTACACGTTTTGACTCATCAACTTCTACAGTCGTTTGTGCTTGCGCAGCTGGTACTTCTTCTGATTTCTCTTCTTTCTGTTCTGCTGCTTTAGGTTTTTCCTCATCATCATGACCTTTAAATACTAGGTTTTCATACCCTGGAGCATCAAAAGTAATTAAAGTATCACCAACAATTGCAACCGTACCTTCTTCAACTAAAACATCAATAACCTTACCTTTAACAGGTGAAGGAATTTCTACAACTGCTTTATCATTTTGAACTTCACATAGCACATCATCTTCATTAACTTCATCACCTGGTTTAACAAACCACTTGACAATTTCACCCTCATGGATCCCTTCACCAATATCAGGTAATCTAAATTCAAATGCCACAGTCTTCGCCTCCTATAATGTCTAATTTTATTGAACATACCCACTAAGTAAGTTCTCAGAAGCCGTACGTTTCTGAGAACTTATCAATTGTTATAAATTAAAATTCTAGAACTTTCTTAGCTGTTTCGATTACATCTTTGTAGTTTGGAAGCCAAACTGATTCAGCGGCAGTAAACGCAAATACTGTATCAGGAGCAGCAACACGAAGGACTGGTGCCTCAAGACTTAGAATTGCACGATCATTAATTTCTGCTACAACGTTAGCTCCAATTCCAGCTTGTTTTTGTGCTTCTTGAACAACTATTGCACGTCCAGTTTTTTCAACTGAAGCAATAATTGTAGGTATGTCTAATGGGCTAATTGTACGCAAGTCAACAACCTCTGCAGAAACTCCCTCTTTCTCAAGTTCATCTGCTGCTTTAAGGCATTCATGTACCATTGCACCATATGTAACCATAGTAATGTCAGTACCTTCACGCTTAACTTCAGCCTTGCCAATTTCAATCGTATATTCGCCTTCAGGAACTTCTTGACGGAAAGAACGATACAATTTCATATGCTCTAAAAATACGACTGGATCATTGTCGCGAATTGCAGAAATTAACAATCCTTTCGCATCGTAAGGTGTTGCTGGGATAACTACTTTAAGTCCAGGTTGTTGAGCAACAAGACCTTCTAAACTATCAGCATGAAGTTCTGGTGTATGAACTCCACCACCAAATGGAGAGCGAATTGTCACTGGAGAATTATAACGACCTCCAGATCGATAACGCATACGTGCCATTTGGCCATTTAGTGAATCAATAACCTCATAAACAAATCCAAAAAACTGAATCTCCATTACTGGACGAAAGCCTTGTAAACCAAGACCAATTGCAAGACCACCAATACCTGATTCAGCTAACGGTGTATCGAATACACGATCTTCACCAAATTCAGCTTGTAGTCCTTCTGTTGCACGGAACACACCACCATTAAGTCCAACGTCTTCTCCAAAAACTAAGACATTTTCATCTTTTTTCAATTCGGTGCGTAACGCATCAGTGATTGCTTGAATCATTGTCATTTGCGCCATGGCTTACTTCGACTCCTTCTCTTTGTAGATTTCATATTGCTCTTGTAAGTTAAACGGTAATTCTTCATACATTATAGACATTAAGTCTGTAACTTTTTGTTTTGGTGTTTCGTCAGCTTTTTTAATAGCGTCTTTAATTTCTTCTTTAGCTTGATCAATTACTTTATTTTCCTCATCTTCACTCCATAAACCTTTAGCTTCTAGGTATTTACGGAATCTAACTAGAGGATCTTTCTTTTCCCACTCATTATCTAATTCAGTTGAACGGTATCGAGTTGGGTCATCACCAGCCATTGTGTGTGGTCCATAACGGTAAGTTAATGTTTCTATTAATGTTGGGCCTTCTCCATTAATTGCGCGTTCACGAGCATCACGAACAGCTGCATAAACAGCTAGAGGATCCATTCCATCTACCTGAACTCCAGGGATACCTGCTGCCGCTGCCTTTTGAGCAATCGTCTTAGCTGCAGATTGTTTTTCTACAGGAGTTGAAATTGCAAAACGGTTATTTTGGACAACGAAGATTGCAGGAGCTTTGTATGCACCAGCAAAGTTGATTCCTTCATAGAAATCACCTTGAGATGCTCCACCATCACCTGTATAAGTAATTGCTACAGATTTCTTTCCGCGTTTCTTCATCCCTAGAGCTACACCAGCAGTTTGGATAATTTGTGCCCCAATAATAATTTGTGGTGAGATTACATTAACACCTTCTGGCATGTTGTTCCCTTCGAAATGACCACGTGAAAATAGAAACGCTTGATATAATGGTAAACCATGCCATACAAGCTGTGGAACATCACGGTAACCAGGTAAAATGAAGTCTTCTTTTTCTAACGCAAATTGAGAAGCTAGTTGTGACGCCTCTTGACCTGCAGTTGGCGCATAGAATCCTAGACGCCCTTGACGGTTTAACGAAATAGAACGTTGGTCAAGAATACGAGTAAATACCATTCTTCTCATTAACTCTTTTAATTGATCGTCACTTAAATCTGGTAAAGCGTCCTTGTTAACAACCTCTCCTTCCTCATTAAGGATCTGAAGTGTTGGAAACTGATCAGCAACGTTTTGAAGTTGTGCTTGACTGTCAAATAAAGCTTTCTTTGTTTTAGCCATTACTTATGTCACCTATCCTTTCTATTAGCCGTTCTTTAACCTTAAATATCATTAAACATCAGCATTAGGTTACCCAATTTTTTTATTTAAAAGACATTTTTCGACTTACTTACTATCGTTTTATTTGTTTTGAGTCGGAAGAAATAATAACGAGTGAATTTAAGCTATGTATAAAAAAATGTCAATCAAATCCCTGTATCAATTTATTTTAAAAACAAAATGATACAACAAATGTTACTTTTTCAGTTTACACCAATGCATTTTCTTACGTCAATCTCTTTGATTTAAGATTTAATAAGTTCTTTTTTATAAAAACTTCTTACAAATGCCATCGCTCTCACCGATTACTGTATTAATACACAACAAAATCCTGTATTATAATAAATTCACAATTAATTCATATTTGCATAAGTTGTGGGAAATTGCGATAAAAAGTACACTAATAAAAGAAAGAGTCACTTGCAGTTCTCTAGTCAACAAGTAAAGAACAGAAGAATTTTCTTGCCCATTATCTAAGACGGGCTAAGTTCAAAAAGCCCCCAGTTGTATTAATCTTAATTTCCTCGATTGAATTAAAAAAGCGACATACGTTTTTGTATGTCGCTATATCATATTTAGTTGGATTGATCTTCATATACAATATCTAAGCCGGCATTATTATAGAAACTAATTTTAGCCTGGTTGTAGATTTCTGTAAATTCATTAAACTTTTCGTTTGCTATAATTACTTGATCATAACTGGTGTTTATTTCATCAATTTGAGTTTGCAGTATGTCGATTGATAAATCTTCTTCTTGAAATAAATTATACAATTCCAGATCGTAACTAATTGCTTCAGTATAGTAATTATACAATTCTTCATATGATTCATATCTGTTATTCATAACTTCAACTAAAGCTCGTGCTTCTTCTTTTAACTGTTCATCTTCAAGTTTTTCTATATGATCATTAACAGTTTTAAATTTTTCTTGTGATTCCTTTATGCTCTCGTATTCATTCTCGATTCTTTGTTTTCTTTCTTCGACAATGGAAAGAGCTTCATTTGAAAGTGTGACAATCTTTTCATAATCTTTCATACTTAAAGAGATAATTTCGTCATATAGTTCTTTTTCCGATTGTTCAAGTTCTACTAATGGATTTTGTTGTTCTTTAAAAGAATCTTCAAGTTTTACTACTTCTTCAAGGACTGTATATATTTCTTCCTCTGGTTTTGGACCATTATTACAGCCTACAATCATGAGTAAAAACAAACAGAATGTGAAGATTTTTACCATTTTATTTAATTTCACTCTAATATTCCCCCTAACCTATACAATATAATACTATAAAAGGTTTAAAGTTATTTAACAACTGTAAATTAATTTTATATAAAAAGCGTGTTGTATATAAAAAGTTATGTGCCTGTCCTATTTTTTAGACCTTTTTATTGAATGTATTTTTTCAAATAAAGAATATTATTTTCCTTTTTTTCTTCATATGACTATAATCATACTAGGTTAAGTGGATTTCAAAGGAGTGAAGAATATGATTACAATGGATAACATAGTTAGAGAAGGACATCCATCTCTTCGTAAAGTGGCTGAAGAAGTAAACAATGAACCATCACATGATGAGAAAAGAATACTAGGTGAAATGTTAGAATTTGTGAAAAATAGTCAAGATCCTCAGATTGCTGAGAAGTATGGCTTGAGACCCGGAATTGGACTTGCAGCACCACAAATAAATATAACTAAAAGAATGATTGCAGTACACCTTAAGGATAAAGATGACCGATTATATAGTTATGCACTATTTAATCCTAAAATAGTTAGTCATTCTGTAGAAAAAAGTTACCTTACACATGGTGAAGGTTGTTTGTCAGTAGATCGTGAGGTACAAGGAATTGTACCAAGACACGCCAGGATAAAAGTAAAAGGAAAAACAATTGATGGACAAGAAATTTTGATAAAACTCAAAGGTTTGCCTTCTATTGTTTTTCAGCATGAAATAGACCATTTAAATGGTGTGATGTTTTATGATCACATAAATAAGAATGATCCCTTTATGGTTCCAGAGAACGCTATTCCAATTGAACTATAAACTGAACTTGAATCGAAGACTCTACTTGTTAATCAGCAGCAGAGTCTTCAATTCTCCCCAATTAACTTATCCTCTATATAGCTTCAGGTCATAGAACCAAAATCTCCTCTATTACAACAGTCAGAAATATTCCATTTTTACCCATGAAAAGGATTTGTAAAATATCATATACTATAGATAGATAATAAAATACATTTAACCAGATTCGTACAAGCTATAAATTCTTTTTATTATAAATGTCCGTTTTAAATCTGTTAAAAGAGGAGATGATGTTATCATGCTTAAAAAGCTAAGAAAAAAAATACTAAGACAATGGTCTGATTTATTAAAGAAGAAAACAATCGCCTAAATTGTGTAACAAGCTTACATTATCAATTTTATTTACAAAATAACCTTCTGGGCCCTTCATAAATCAGGAGGGTCCATTTATTTTATTGATTTACTTTAAAAATCGGTTATGAGAAATATAATATTTTTTAAAAGTAGCGTTTTCATCTACTAAAAATAGGGAAATAAACATTATTCCGATATTACAAGTGATTTATTAAAATAACTTTTTTACTAAATAGTAGAAAAAACATGAAAAAGTTTCTATTTTTTTATATAATAGAAAAAGTGAATCTAACTTTCGGTAATTAAGGAGAGAATTGGCAAATGATTTTTAAGGTTTATTTTCAAGAACAAGCTAACGAGGTACCTGTAAGAGAAAAAACGAAAACAGTATTTGTCGAAGCAGGATCTGAAAAAGAAGTTCGTACCAAATTAATTGATCGTGCAATTAACATTGAATATATTCAAAAAGTTGAAAAGGCTTTTCTAGAGTATGAGCAACAAAATGAAGACTTTAAAGTATTGGAGATTTGATTCGTATGAAATTTGTTAAAAATGATCAAACAGCAGTATTCGCCTTAGGTGGGTTAGGTGAAATCGGAAAAAACACCTATGGTGTACAATTTCAAGATGAAATTATCTTGATAGATGCCGGTATTAAATTCCCGGAAGATGAATTATTAGGCATTGATTACGTAATTCCAGATTATAGTTATTTAGTTAAGAACGTTGAAAAAGTTAAAGGTTTATTTATTACCCACGGACATGAAGATCATATTGGTGGAATACCTTATCTTTTAAAAGAAATAAATGTTCCAGTATATGGTGGGAAATTAGCTTTAGCCTTAATTAGAAATAAATTGGAAGAGCATGGTTTATTACGCCAAACGAAGCTTATTGAAGTTCACGAAGATGAAATCATTAAATTCAGAAAAACATCTGTAAGCTTTTACCGTACAACACATAGTATTCCAGATGCATTCGGAATTGTTGTAAAAACACCTCCTGGACAAGTTGTACATACTGGTGACTTCAAGTTTGATTTTACACCGGTTGGAGAACCAGCGGATTTAACAAAGATGGCTGAGATTGGAAAAGAAGGTGTTCTTTGCTTACTATCTGATAGTACTAACTCAGAGAATCCTGAATTTACGATGTCAGAGCGTCGTGTTGGCGATAGTATTAATGATATCTTCCGAAAAGTGGATGGACGATTAATTTTTGCCACATTTGCTTCTAACATTCATCGCCTTCAACAAGTTGTCGAATCAGCTGTTCAAAACGGTAGGAAGGTCGCAGTATTTGGACGAAGTATGGAAGCAGCGATTACGATCGGACAGGATTTGGGCTTTATAAGAGCTCCAAAAGAGACTTTTATTGAAGCATCTCAAATAAACCGTTTGCCGGCAAATCGTGTAACAATTCTTTGTACTGGTAGTCAAGGTGAGCCTATGGCAGCATTGTCTAGAATTGCTGGTGGAACTCATCGTCAAATTCAGATAATTCCAGGGGATACTGTAGTATTTTCTTCTTCACCTATTCCTGGTAATACAATCAGCGTAAGCCGTACAATCAATATGCTATATCGTGCAGGGGCTGAAGTAATCCACGGTCCACTAAATGATATCCACACATCAGGTCATGGTGGACAAGAAGAGCAAAAACTAATGTTACGTTTAATGAAGCCAAAATTCTTTATGCCTATACATGGTGAATTCAGAATGCAAAAAATGCATTCAAAGCTAGCTATCGATTGTGGTGTTCCTGAGAACCATTGCTTTATCATGGACAATGGTGATGTGCTCGCTTTAAGTGAAAATGAAGCATCAGTTGCTGGTAAAATCCCTTCAGGTAACGTCTATATCGATGGTAGTGGGGTTGGCGATATTGGTAATATTGTCCTAAGAGACCGCCGTATTTTATCTGAAGAAGGCCTTGTCATTGTTGTTGTAAGTATCAATATGAAGGATTTCAAGATTGCTGCAGGACCAGACTTAATTTCTCGTGGTTTTGTTTATATGAGAGAATCTGGGGATTTAATAAATGATGCTCAGAGCTTAATTTCAAAACACTTAAATAAAGTAATGGAACGTCGTACAACGCAATGGTCAGAGATCAAAAATGAAATCACCGACACATTAGCACCATTCTTATACGAAAAAACAAAACGCCGTCCAATGATTTTACCGATCATTATGGAGGTTTAAAAAATAAATAAATTAAAAAGCGGCCAGTGGCCGCTTTTTTTATTCACCTACTAGATTCTTTTCGAATCTATTTATATCGGTATCAGCCCCAATGACGATTAAAATATCGCCTTGAAGGATCATTTCAGTTGCCTGTGGAGATACAATTATATTCTTCCCTCTTTTAATAGCTACAATATTAATCCCATACTTTGCACGAATGTCTAAATCAATTAGTGAATTGCCATCCATTTTTCTACTTGCAACAATTTCAACAATACTGTGTTCATCTGAAAGTTCAAGATAATCTAATACATTATTTGAAATAATATTATGAGCAATCCTTTTTCCCATATCTCTTTCAGGGTGAACAATTTGATCTGCTCCAATTTTACTTAATACTTTTTCATGATAATCATTTTGAGCTTTTACGGTTATATTTTTTACCCCTAACTCCTTGAGGATTAAGGTTGTTAGTATACTAGCCTGAATATTATCACCAATAGCAACAATCACGTGATCAAAATTTCTAATTCCTAAGCTCTTTAATACGCTTTCATCTGTAGAGTCACCGACGACTGCATGGGAAGCGATAGTAGAATAACTATTGACCTTATCCTCGTCAAGGTCAATGGCCATAACTTCCATACCGTCTTCACTTAACGCTCTACAAATACTCCCCCCAAAGCGACCAAGTCCAATAACTGCAAATTCTTTTTTCACAAGTAGTCCCCCAATTGTTCTTCTAGGTAATCCTTTTTATAAGGTTATTTTATCATATATTTTATAATTTATCTCAGAATAACTAGTTTTGTTGTCTATCCTGAAAAAAGAAAAGCGGAAGGCTCTCGTTCATCGGCGACAGGCATAAGACGAGCCGGCAAGAAGGTTGCTTTTTAACCTTCTTGCCGGATTGACTTATGACCCCGAGCCGATAGCGCCTGAAGCTAGACACTAAGCTAAGTATAATTTTTCATACTCCATGGTGCTAATTTTAATTAGCATAGATGTCTACCCTGAAATAACCTTGGTAGCGGAGTTAGTTCCATGAGCTGTGATCCCACCTGCTTTACGCGGGTGGTCCAGGAGCCTCCTCATCGCCATTAGGGGCTCCTTACGGTGTATTGCGGAATCACAACACGCCTCATTACACTAGATCATGCAGGAGTCAAGTGGTCTCCGTATACCACATTAGGGTTAGACTCTGATCAATTTTCTGGTGTAGACTTATAGATCATCGGCGTCTACCTCTGAACTGAAAATTACACGGATGAGAGATGCTTAATCGCTTCAATTTAGCGGGTTAATTTTAGTCTAGAATAAAAAAATCATAAAAAAAGAAGAGGGATAAATTCTACCTCTTCTCAAACTAAGTCTATCCTACTTCTAGCATTTTAAATTGTGCCTTTACTAGCTTATAATATTCTCCTTTATGTTCCATAAGCTGATCATGAGAACCTTGTTCTAGGATTTCTCCGTGATCTAATACAAAAATCTTGTCAGCTTCTCTAATAGTAGATAGTCTATGTGCAATTATAATCGCTGTTCTATCTTTGAGTAGTTTTTTCAAGGCACTTTGGATCTTCATTTCTGTTTCTGTATCAATACTTGCTGTTGCTTCATCTAAAATTAAGATTTTAGGATCTGCTAATAGAGATCGTGCAAAGGATAATAGCTGACGTTCACCTACAGAAAGAATATTACCTCTTTCCTCGACTTCTGTCTTGTAGCCATTTGGTAGCTTTTCAATGAAAGCATGTGCCCCCACCGCCTTAGCAGCATCCATAACTTCTTCATCCGATGCATCCGGACGACCGAAACGAATATTATCAAATATTGTTCCCGAGAAAATAAACGTATCTTGAAGTACAACACTAATTTGTGAGCGAACACTTTGAAGTGTTACGTCTTTAATATCAATACCATCGATCTTGACTGTTCCACTTGTAGAATCATAGAAACGGCTTATTAAGTTAGCGATTGTCGTTTTACCTGAACCAGTATGACCGACTAGAGCTACTGTCTGACCTGCTTCCATGGTTAAAGAGATCCCCTTTAAAGCTTTTCGTTTTTCGTCATATGAGAATTCTACCTTATCAAACTCAATCTTACCTTTAATATCTGTTAATGTCTTTGCATTTTCTTTTTCAGAAACAATAGGCTTTTCATCTAAATATTCAAAAATACGTTCGGATGATGCCATCCCCATTAAAAGTTGGTTGTAAACTTGACCTAGGCGGGAAATTGGCTCCCAGAACATCCCTAAATATACTGCAAATGATACGAATGCACCGATATTAAGGCTGTCACCAGTGATTAAGTAGGCCCCATACCATAAAAGTATTGCAGTTCCTATTGCATTTGTCATTTCAACAAATGGTCTAAACATGGCATTTTTTCTAGTTGCATCTCTCCAACTTTCAAACGTTTCCGTGTTAACACCATCAAAAAACTCCATATTCTCTTTTTCTTGAGTGAATGATTGCGTTACGCGAATCCCTTGAATACTTTCGTTTAAGTGAGAATTTAATTTCGCCTGCTTAATACGAACCATTTGCCAAGAACGTCTTATTTTTTTTCTGAGACTAGTAGAGATAAAGAACATAACTGGCAAAATAACCATTATTGCCAGTGTTAGCTCAGGGCTAATCACAAATAGAATAACAAATATTCCAATTAATAAAATAAAATCCATTAATAAATTAATTACACCATTTGTAAATAGCTCTTGAAGAGAATTGATATCGTTCATTATACGAACAAGTATTGAACCAGCAGAACGCTGATCAAAGAATCGATGGGACAAGTTTTGAACATGTGTAAATAAATGTTTTCGTATGTCATAAATAATATTTTGCCCCAACTGATTCATCCATCTTATTCGGAAGACATTAGAAATATAAGATACTGTATATAATCCAAGAATTACAAAAACCAACGTGATTAGAAGGTTTGTATCCTTATCAGCAATTGCATGGTCAATCGTATATACACCTATTAAAATAGGAACAATCAGCCTAACTGCAGTAGCTATTAATACTGCAATAATCGCAAGTGGTAACAAAGTTTTCGTATATGGTTTCATATAGCTTAATAATCGATACATCTGTTTCCAGTTAAATGGTTTCTCAATTGCTTGATCCGTTGAATAATGAAAACGTTCATTTACATTATTCTTTTTCACTTTCTGTTCACTCATATTTCTCACCTACCTCACCCTGTTTGCGATTGAAGGATTGTCTTTTGATCCTTATATTGAATATCATATATTCTTTGATATGCACCATTATTTTGAACAAGTTCATCATGTGTTCCTCGTTCAACAATTTTACCCTCATCAAGTACTAATATCTCGTCAGCATGCTTTAAAGAAGAGATACGATGAGCAATTATTAAAGTAGTTCTTCCTTTCATTACTTCCTTTAAATCTCTTTGAATATTAAACTCTGTTTCCATATCAACCGCACTCGTTGCATCATCTAAAATTAGGATGCTAGGGTCAATACAGATTGCTCTAGCAATGGCAATTCTTTGTTTTTGGCCACCAGAAAGACCCATACCGCGTTCTCCTAGCAGTGTATCGTAGCCGTTTTCTAGCTCCATAATAAAATCATGTGCTTGCGCACGTTTTGCAGCATCTATAATTTGATCCATTGTGGCATCTGGACGTCCATACGCAATATTCGATTTAATCGTAGATGAAAATAGAAATGACTCTTGTAATACAAAACCAATATTTCTTCTAAGAGTACTAATGGAATATTCCTTAATATCACGACCATCTACAAAAATTTGGCCTTTTACCGGCTCATAAAATCTTGTAATTAACTGAGTAATACTTGTTTTTCCAGATCCAGTTGAACCAATAAGTCCAATAACTTTTCCTGGTTCAGCATTAAATGAAATAGAAGAAAGAGCCGCCTCATCGTCTTCAGTATATTTTAAAGTAACATCTTTAAAATCTAATTGACCTTCTAATCTCTCTTTAGATACAGCTGCTTCTTTTTCTATAATTTCTTCATCTGCTTCTAAAATTTCTAGAAGTCTTTCACCAGACGCTTTTGATTGTGAAAACTGATTGATTATAAAACCAAGGTTCATAATTGGCCACATGATATACCAAACCAAACTAAAGAAAGCAACCAATGCACCATGAGAAAGTTGACCACCGATGACCAAATATCCTCCATAGGATAAAAGTGTTACTACACTAATATTGCCGATGAATTCCATTAACGGAAAATACTTAGCCCAAATATCTGCTGTGAATAAATGATTACCTTTGTAATCGTTATTTGAGTCATTAAATTTATTTATTTGGAACGATTCTCTGGATAAAGATTTCACCGTATTAATTCCACTGATATTTTCTTGAACATTTGTGTTTAATCGACCAAATGATTTCCGAATCCCTCTAAAAGCGGGATGTACCCTTTTATCAAACTTATATACAACTACCACAAGAAACGGTAATGCAGCAATTGTTACAAAAGTCAATGATACTGAGTAAGAAAACATAACTACTAAACTAGTACCAACTAAAAGTACGAATCTTATTAATTCTGAGAACCCAAATGATAAAAAGAACCTAAACCCTTCTACATCAGCTGTTAGACGTGACATTAAATCCCCAGTCTTAGCATTATCGTAATACCTGAATGGCAAGTATTGTAACTTTTTATAAAGTTCATTTCTAAGGGTATAAACGGACTTAATTCCAAACATGTCTCCGAGGTATTGTTGAAAATAGGTTGTAACTCCTTTTACAATCATAATTCCGATAAACCCTAAAGATATATAAGGTATATAACCGTAATTCCCAGCTATAATAACTTCGTCAATTGTAATTTGAAGAACAATGGGGTAAACAACAGTAATTCCGGTTACAAATAAAAGAAAAAAGATTGACCAAAGAAAAAGTTTTTTAAATGGCCAATAAAACTGTTTCAGTTTTTTAAACGTCTCCATATTTAGCCTCCTCCAGTTGATTAAATAAAATATGTAACAATGATGACACATAACTATTAATATATCGACTTTCGAAATAAATTTCCAGTAAATTGTTTGAACATCTCGAATTTTTACAAAAAATACGTGTTTTATCCTAACCAAATAACGAGGTAAAAAATCTTAATGAGCAAAATCGATCCAGAGATCATCATTTCAAGGAAGGAACGATGCTTGCTTTTATTAAGCCATTCAAAAATAAACGGAAAGATTTTATTTATCTTCCCGTTACAGTGTTATTCGGTTTTCTCGCTCTCTTCAAGCACACGATTCACACGCTTCGTCAGCATCTTCATACCACTTCCACCCGCCTGGTAATGACGCAGCTTCCCTTCAGCATCAAAGACATAATAAGCAGGAACATACTGGTTTTCAAATGCATCTGTTAGTTTATGGTCATTATCAACAAATATTGGTTGACTAATATCGTGTTGTGCAGCAACTTCTATAATTTCTTCTAGATTCAAATCCTTTTCAGACCTTGGCATATGTACTGCAACAATGTTTAATTTATCTTTATATTGATCTCTAAATTCATTTACTTGCGGCATTGCATCTTTACATAATCCACAGCTTATCGACCAAAAATGGAAAAGAGTTGGTTTTTCACCAATTAAATCCGATTTATTTAACTCCCCATTAAGCCATTCTGTTGCACCTTCTAACTCAGGCATCTGCTCTCTCAACTTCATTATACACAACCTCCATTTATAATGATAAGAGGCCTAACAGCAAGTTAGACCCTTATACAACAAAAATTACTCAACCAAAATAATCATAATCCTTTATAAAGTTGCTTGTCCTGGTTTCCAGTTTGCCGGACATAGCCCACCTGTTTGTAAGGCCTGCAGTACACGAAGTGTCTCGTCTACGTCACGACCAATGTTGTTGTGGTTAACAACTGAGTACATCATTTCTCCTTCTGGACTAATAATGAATAACCCACGTAGTGCAATTCCTTCTTCTCCAATTAGTACCCCATACTCCCGTGAAACAGCGTGGTTTGTATCAGCAGCTAATGGGTATTTTAAATCTCCCAAGCCATTTTCAGTACGACCTGTTTTAATCCATGCTAAATGTGTATGTATTGTATCTGTGGATACTCCGATCACTTCTGCATCTAAATCTTCAAACTCATCATATCTATCAGATAAAGAAGTAATTTCTGTTGGGCACACGAAAGTGAAATCCATTGGATAAAAGAATAATACTGTCCACTTCTCATTTTTCATGTTCTCTGAAAGGCTTACTTTTCCAAAGTCCTTATTTGCCAATACTGCATCCATCTCAAAGCGAGGTGCTGGTTTACCTACCATTCGTTCTGCCATTATTAATCACTCCATTAAGTTTGTTCAGTAACAATTCAATACCTTTGGTAATTCTTAACACCTGCCATTATAAATGAACCATTTTTTGTAGTCAATTTTAGGAAGAATTGAGTAAATCAAAACTTTTACTAACATTACACTTCCTTTATATACAATCTATTTTTTCATTTTCATTAACCTTTAGACATTTTCAGACAAGAAACTTGAAATCATTTTTCACTATGTTACAATTTTTTATATGTTTTTAGTTGGTACTGTGATTGTTAGAAGGACAAATTAAAAGCTTATTACTAATAGAGAGGAAGGATTTATTTGTTTGGAGAGACATTTAACTTTGAAAAACTAGACTTTGAACTACTTCTGACCACAATTGGAATTCTAGGTTTAAAACTATTGGGAATTTTTATAGTTTTTTTAATTGTTAAGAGTATAGGAAATCGAGTTATCAGGAGATCTTTTGAAAAAGTTGTTAAGCGCGATGACATTTCGCTGGGAAGAGCTAAAACACTAGAAAGTCTTAGTTTAAATATTTTTTCATATGTCCTATTTTTTATTTTTATTGTAATGGTATTTGAAATCTTCAACTATGATGCCACTGCATTACTTGCAGGAGCTGGTGTTATTGGCTTAGCAATTGGATTTGGAGCACAAGGACTTGTAAGTGATGTTGTCACAGGTTTCTTTCTCCTATTAGAAAAACAAATTGATGTTGATGATTATGTAACAACAGCAGGATATTCTGGTATTGTTGAATCTGTTGGTCTAAGAACAACTCAAATAAGGGGTTTTGATGGAACTCTTCATTTTTTACCTAACCGACAAATTTCCAGTCTAAGTAACCATTCAAGAGGCAACATGAGAGCCTTGGTGGATATAGGAATATCATATGATGATGACATTGATCAAGCAATAAATATATTACAAAATACTTGTGACAAAATTGCCGCTGAAGATGAGTCAATTAAAGAAGGGCCTAATGTTATTGGGGTACAATCTCTCGGCTCCTCTGATGTTGTTATCAGAATTATTGCCAAAACAGACAACATGGGGCAATGGGCTGTTGAAAGAAAACTACGTAAAGCTCTTAAGGAGGCGCTCGATTCTAATGGAATTGAGATACCATTTCCTCACCAAGTATATATCGAAAAAAAATCAGAATAATTATTAGCTAATACTAACAAAGAGGATGTCCCAAGTTCTAGGACATCCTCTTTTATTAAGTATAATGTTATTTCATTATTGACCTACTCTGTTTTCTACCTGTTGACAAATTTCTTCAGCAGTTAGACCATTTGCTTCAATTACAGGCCCTTTAATTACTGAATCAGCCATTCCCATAACATTTGAATCTAATCCTGTGATGACACAACAATCACAGCCTTGCGCATCATTTTCTTGACGAAGCTGAACAACTTCATAACCTTTTTCTTGAAGTGCTTGCTGAACGTCTGTTAATGATCCTTCAACACCAATTTTCGCCATTTTTCATCCACCTCCTATATATGTAACTTGCCTCAAAATAGACCGTTTTATTCTTACACATATGTGAGAAGGATAAGCAAAAATTAATTACCTTTATACTGGATATACTTGGTCAATAGATTAATGCCCATTTCGATCGCATCCTCATTTGGTAGTAGCTTAGAATGATGTAAGCCGTATGAACTATCTACACCTAGCCAAAACATAAAACCTGGTATATCTTTAATCATATAGCCAAAATCCTCTCCAGTCATTGCCTCGCGACATTCAACTAAAGTAGCTTGATCTTGCTCAGAAACAAACTCCATAAACTCCCTTGTTAATCCAGAGTGATTAAACACTTGGTGATACATTGCCCCGTAATCAATCAGTGTTTTACATTGATATCCTACTTCGACGCCCTTGACTAACGCTTCAATTCTCTCTTTTACCTTAACCATAGATTCAACTGAAAGAGTTCTAATTGTACCTTCGAGTCTAGCTGTTTCAGCAATGATGTTTTGAACAGTTCCACCTGTAATTTTCCCTACTGTAATAACAGCGCTATCCAATGGGTCTACATTTCTTGAGATGATTGATTGAAGTTGTGTAACAAGTGAACAAGCTGCAACAATCATATCATTGGTTTGGTGAGGGTATGCAGCATGACCACCTTTACCAATAAAATCAATATACAACTCAGAGGTGTTAGCAAATAACAAGCCTTCCCTAGTAGCAATTGTTCCAACAGGATAATCTGGAGCTATATGAAGGCCAATCACTAGATCTGGTTTCCATTCCCTCATTATCTCGCTTTGTAACATTGGTAAAGCACCTCCTGGTCCTTCTTCAGCAGGCTGAAAAATAAAAAGAAGGTTATCTTTAACTGGTTGGTGGATAACATTGGTTAACACACCTAAAGCAATGCTCATATGAAAATCATGACCACACGCATGCATTCTACCATTATGAATAGAGGAAAATTCATATCCCGTTTCTTCAGTGATAGGTAATCCATCAATGTCAGCTCGATACCCAATTGTTTTGGTTGGATTTGTCCCCTTAATTAGGACGAAAATTCCTGTCTTCCAAGTTTTTATTTCTATCTTTTCCTGTGGTAAGGATTGAATATAATTTAATAAGTATGCTTGTGTTTTATATTCCTGAAAGCCTAGTTCTGGAATTTGATGCAACTCGCGTCGTATCTTCACAAATGGGTTGGTCATCAGATTACCTCTCCCTTCGTTGCTTCTATACATTGTATATAAAAATAACCTAGATAGTTTAGTTCCATGAGCTGCGTCCACTTGCTTTCCGCGGGGTGGTCCGTGAGCCTCCTCGTCGTCTGCTTTGCTCCTGCGGGGTCTCACGAGACCACTAGATCCCGCAGGAGTCAAGTAGCTCTTCGCTCATTCCACACTTAAGCAAACAACATTTTCATCCTCCATGGTGCTAATCCATAAAGGTCTTCCATTAAAGGTTATGTATATAATACAAGCGTGGATATATAATCCACGCTTGTATTTATAAACTTTATGCTTTTATTTATTCTTCATTTAACTGACGAAGTTCTTGTTTAATTTCAGTCTTAGATTTAGTTTTTTCGTCAATTTCTTTGATAACACGAGCTGGCGTTCCAGCCACAACGGTATTTGGTGGGACATCTTCGATTACAATTGCACCTGCAGCAACAACTGCGCCCTTTCCAACTCTAACACCTTCAAGTACAACCGCATTTGCTCCGATTAATACATCATCTTCAAGAATTACAGGCTGAGCAGATGGTGGCTCAATCACACCAGCCAATACAGCTCCAGCTCCTACATGACAATTTTTACCTACTGTTGCGCGTCCGCCTAAGACAGCATTCATGTCGATCATTGTACCTTCACCAATAACAGCTCCGATATTGATTGAAGCACCCATCATAATAACCGCATTATCGCCAATTTCTACTTGATCTCGAATAATTGCACCAGGCTCGATACGCGCTTTGATTCCTTTTAGATCTAATAAAGGAATTGCTGAATTTCTACGGTCATTTTCAACTACGTAATCTTCAATTTGTGTAGAATTAGCTTCAAGTGTAGCTTGAATATCCTTCCACTCCCCAAAAACGATACCAGTGTTTCCTGTAATAAATGTTTTGGAGTTTGCACCAAAATCTAAACCTGCTAAATCACCTTTAACATATACCTTAACAGGTGTTGATTTAACACTATTTTGAATAAATGAGATAATTTCATTTGCATCCATCATTTTCATATGTATTCCTCCTAGCTAAATTCTTTGAAGTTTTGGCTAAAAACAAAGCCAAGCATATTCTCATCTAATTTATCAAACTAAAGTAAGCATATCAAGAAAAAAGTCGTTTTTTTTGCGAATGATTATTTTTATCTGTAATTAACTCGTACTTTTGGTCGAATGATACTTCCTTCGTAATAGCCTTATAAAACTATTTAAAGGTTTCTTGAATAATATCGATAAAAGCTTTAACCTGTTTTAATTCAAATGATGATTCATACCCAATTAACCATGTATCTCGTTTCATTGGTTCATTTAACTCATTTAGCAAAGGTATTTTATATATTTGCGAATCATCCTGATTAAGTGTTATTGAGGGTAGGATTGCATAACCTATACCATTTAAAGTCATCTGTTTACAGGTTTCAATTTGATCGACTATGATAGTCCTTTTGGGGACCGTCTGAAAAGTTCGATGCCACCACTCTTGTATTTCTTGATAATAAGTAGAATCACTTCTAAACTGAATAAATGGACGGTCAGTTTCTAATACCTGCTCTATTGAATTAATTTCAGTATCTACCAGATACATGGTATCTGTTATTAAATGTTTTTTAACACCCTTCCAATCAGGATTACCACGGATAATTCCAATATGGACTGTATCATCATATAGATTTTTTAGTATCTCACTACTCCAACCAGTAATAAGTGATATCCTAGCCTGAGGATATTTTGTCACATATCTTTTTAGGACTTGAGGCAACCAGTTCTGACCAATTATCGATGCACATGCAATCTTCAATGTTCCGTGAACCTCATGGTCTAATGACTGTATTTGCTCTCGGATTTTCTCTTCTTTTTCAACAACCTCTTTAGCAAATTCAATAATTTTCTCCCCAGCTGGAGTAGGAGTTAACCCCTTTTGCGATCTTACAAATATTTTTGTATTCCATGATTTTTCAATGGATTGAAGACGTTGAGATAATGCTGGTTGAGACACAAATAGTTTTTCAGCCGCTTTTCTCATATTCATTTCAGAATCTAAAACAACTAACAATTCAAACTCAGAAAATTGCACGTTTACACCTCTATATCCCCATAAGTTTCACTTATGTCACTTGTTGACTTTTTAATCATTTTATTTTAACACAAGAGGAGACATCATTAAATCAACAAATTAATGAAGGCGATTACATGAGTAAATCTCTACCTGAAAGTAACCTAGGTTGTGGATACGCCTACTTGGGAGATCGCCTCAAAATGGGCCTATCATTCGCAACTAAGTCATAAAGCTATGATTCACTTTCTCCTCGTTTTTGCTTCGGGAGCTGGATCATAGAGCATATGATCTACTTCCCTCTGGCTCTTTGGCAACTGTATCGAAGCCACTGGAATCTACTAAATTCTGACTCATTATAAGTAATATTAAGCAACCTTTTCATATTTTATTTACATTGGAGTCTACCCTGAAAAAAGAAATGCGGAAGGCGCTCGTTCATCGGCGACAGGCATAAGACGAGCCACCCTAGTAGGTTGCTTTTTAACCTTCTAGGGTGGCTTGACTTAGACCTACCTGAAGCTAGACACTAAGCTAAGTATAATTTTTCATACTCCATGGTGCTAATTTTAATTAGCATAGATGTCTACCCTTGTGGAGTTCATGAGCTGCGATCCACTTACTTTACTTTCCGCGGGGTGGTCCGTGAGCCTCCTCGTCGCCAGGGGAGGGCTCCTGCGGGGTCTTACGAGACCACTGGATCCCGCAAAGGAGTCAAGTGGCTCTCCGCTCATTCCACACTAGTTGAATGCGCGCTATTTTCATACACCATGGTGCAAATACTCATTCGCATGGACGTCTACCCAAAAAATACTTAGATTCGAAAATCCCATTCGTAGGTGTTCACTCATGAGCAAACCTTAAACTTTCTTAAACAGGAATCTACATATATAGTTATAAACTAAAAAAGACGACTAGAATAGCAACATTGCCATTCTAGTCGTCTCCAAAACGAATTAGTCTATTCTAATTCCCGCTCTCCCTTTGGTAAAAAAAATATAAAAATAACACTAAGGATGGCAAAAGTAAGAACTCCCCAATACACATAGTTTAGCGAAAGAGTTAAACCATCTTGTAATACAGATTTCACTGGTCCTGATAAAGCGTTTCTTTGCTCTTCATTAAGTAACACATTTGTCGTATCAATAGATATTTCATCTTCTAAACCTTTTGAAGAAATGTAAGATTGTAAACTGCTATTGAGAATTCCGCCTAGTAACGCTGCACCAATTGTACTACCTAAGTTTCGCATAAACATATTAGATGCTGTTGCTATACCACGGACCTTCCAGCTGACGGTACTTTGTATTGAGACAATAAAAGAGGTTGTAGTTAATCCCATGCCCAATCCAATCAAGAATGAACCAAACGCTGCCCAAACCGGTCCATCTTCAGGTGATAGAGTTACAAAAACAATACTTCCAACTATCAATGCGACTCCACCAATTAAGGAAGTAACCCTATATCCTATACTTAATAAAAGTCTACCTGCAATTGTCGCAGCTATGGGCCACCCTATAGACATCGTCGTTAACGTAAATCCTGCAATCATCGGAGATCTCTCCATAACTCCTTGTACAAAGGCCGGCAAAAAACTCGATATCCCGATAAGCATAACACCAGTAGTAAGTGATGCAGCATTGGCAATAAAAATAGAGCGTTCTTTCCAAATCGAAAAGGGCATCATTGGCTCAATTGCACGTCTTTCTTGAAAAACAAACCCAATTAAAGTGCTTAGGAAAAGGACGCTAAGTAAAATAATTGTCATTGATGTCCAAGGCAAATGAACACCACCTTCAACAAGAATAACCATTAAAGAACTAATAGAAATAAACAGTAGTCCTGCACCTAAATAATCAATATTATGCTTTTTCTTTTCTATACCTTCATGTAGATATAAACCTAATACAATGATCGTAATAATTCCAATTGGGATGTTAATCCAAAAGACATATCTCCATGAGATATACTCTACTAAAATACCACCAAGAGCAGGTCCCATAACAGCCGAGATTCCCCACACACTTGATAAATATCCTTGGATTTTCGCTCGTTCTTCCTTTGTATACATATCACCAACAATGGTTGAAGCAATTGGCATTACAGCACCTGCACCAAATCCTTGTATAAAACGAAACAAAATTAACCATTCCATTGTTGGTGCGATTCCACATAAAAAAGAGCCGATTAAAAACACAATAATACCGAATGTAAGAATCGGTTTTCTTCCAAACAAATCCGAGAGCTTACCATATATTAAGACTGTCACTGCATTCATTAATAGATAAGCAGAAAAGACCCAACTATATAAACTAAATCCGCCTAAATCTGCAACAATCGCAGGCATTGCTGTTGAAACAATTGTTGCTTCTATTGCTGCCATAAACATTGCTAACATAACTGCAGCTAAAACTAATGGTCGTCTGGTTTTCTTAATCAATTTATTGTTTACTTGAACATTTCCCCCTTGTCCGTTCTTCATGAATTTCCTCCATATTTACAAATCCAAACTGTAATTACTATTACTATTTTTTTGCAATTCTTTTTTTAGTAATTTTAGAATAGCTCTTCTTGTTAGAATTCCTTCAAATACATGTTCTTCATTCTCTACACAAACAAAAGGATGATCGACTAATAAATCAAGTCCCTTCTCTAAAGAATCGTGTATGAACAATCTTGGAATTTCTCTAATCATAACCTCCTCAACCTTCATGTTTTCTAAACGTTCAAATTCAATGCGTTCTAACCCAAGGATTGAATCCAAGATAGTCGTTGAACTAATTAAACCATGTAACTTATAATACGGATCTAAAACCGGTACCGCAGTATAACCTGTTTTTGTAAGTACTAATAATGCATGCTCAAGATTATTTCCCATCTGGACATGCGCTACCTTATCAGAAAAAATAAGAATTTCTTTTAGGTTTTTTTCTGAAAACCCATCTCTTTGAAGACTCTTCACGGCAGTTTCTTCCCCTCATTTTTATCTATGTTGTTTAATGCTAAAACTTGTTAAACATGATAATGTTTTTAAGCTTTTTTACCAAGGGCCAAACATGAGACATTAGCCCCCGCATATGTGCTTGGATTCATGGACGCCCGTGGCTCGCAAAACTATTACTTGCAAAAATTACAAAAGGTTTTTATAAACTTATAGCTTTCCATCTTTTTTACAGTCTATATTTTAACACATATTTAAAGTTAATTCTTATATAAAAAGAAAACGACTATCATAGATAGTCGAAAATAAGGCATTATGTAGGTTTAATTATACCGTCGTCTAATTTATCATATAAATTAGCTATTTCGCGATATACCTCTCTAGAAACCATCTTATCGCCATTCTCAATGTCTGCCAATTCGCATCTAACTAGCTCAAGTGCATAGTTTTGACTAAACACGATACTTAATAGGCTTTCTTTTTCTTCATCAGTTAAAATGGCACTGTTTAAAACCCTCATAAAGTCCCCCTCCGATATTGACTTATTAAAATTATATGAAATAAATCACTATCTATGACACTCTTAATTAGAGATCACTTTGTATATCTATTTGCATAACTAAATGCTGCATATGAATCAGGTTTAATTTTAGCCTCAAGACCCATTGCTGTTATTCTTCCCATCATTTCAGTGATAAGATCCTTTGTTACACCACGTTTACCTATATCAAGATGGATTTCTAACGTTAAATCAGCTCCGTCATCCGTATATGGAATCAATAAATCCATAAGTTCCATTAAATATTCAGTCGTAAATAAATAAGCAACTTCTTGACTTAATGACGTTTCAATAGAAATCTTTTCACGTACACTAGTTATTGGTCTTTTGATGATGTTATTTTTTAAGCCCCCCCATGCACCTTTCCCTACTCTATGCAAATGGATTGCTGTAATAAATCTTGTTTCCTCTTGATGAACCTGAGAATCAGTCCCAATAGATAAAACATACTGGGTCCTGGGATCTTTTATAATAAAATTCTTCAAACGATCTATTACATCTTGGATTTTCATATTACTTTCTGAAACATTATAAAACCTAAAGGAATCGCTCATTTCTAGCTCCCTTCCATTTCCTTTTTTATATAGTACGTTTTTAATCATCTTATTGTTAATAAAAGGAATTATTATTAAAATTTAATTAAAAAAGTTTTTTGTTTAGGGAATAGGAAGAGAATAAAAAAAAGAGCTTATAAAAAGCTCTTCAAGTTAAAGACAGAGAAAATAAGTTTATCCTTTACTAGTCTCAATATTTTTTAGTGTAAAATTACATTCGGTACATGTGTAGATCACATTTTGATTGGATTGTGCTGTTAAAACCTCATCTAGGCTAGCTTGCTTCTGACAACTTGGACATGTCACAACGGGTTTCAAAAAAAGTCACTCCTTAATCTTAAAAAACATCACTACTTACATATATATTATCGCGATTCACAGCAGTTTTACTCGCTAAAACTAGACCGATTTTTGTTGTATTTTGAACATCATCAACAATTGTAAAAGGTATATTTAATGAATTGGCAATTTTTACATATTTAGAAAGATATGAATAACTTAATTCTCCATCTAATAACAGTTGACAATCAGGATATTGCTTTATCAACGCCTTAATTGGCTCGTATACTTTCGACTTCATAACCTGACCATTAGTAAGCGCTAGGATTACTCTTTCTCTAATAGTTGTGAGAAATATCTGACGTTCATCAGATTTTATCTCTTTCGCACCGTACATACCACGTTCAAGGTAATCATCTATATTTTCAGCCATCTTACACCTCACACTAACTAATTAAATTAATTGAGTAGGTCAAATATCTCAATAGCAATCATGTCTATATTATCGAATTGAAACGTTTTTGGTTTCTCACCTTGTGTGTATACCTCAAGTTCAAATGTACTTGTTTTGTCAAAATATTTCACACTACAAATTCTCTCACCATTCACTTCAAAAAAACGTTGCGGTGGCTCCCCTCCATTTGCGTTTTCCTGTAAACTAATGAGACGTGATATAATACCTTGTAATTGCGACATTATAGTCTCTCCTTCCTGACATTTAATTGTTCAACCCTATTAAATAGCATTAGCATTCAATTTTGTTCTATCCAAGAACTTCTTATTGTTTTAAATTGTTGCAAGGGTTAATTATTAATTCCTATTATGTATAGATTAACTTGGTTCACTTTTTCTTATACCAAGTTTCATTCACCATTTTAGTACATAAATATCAATAAGCAAAGGACTTTTTTTATGATAACCAACATTCTTTAACTCTTTTGCCACGAAAACTTCAAAAAACATAAAATAACTCATCATATCTTTTCTACATTTTAAACTTATCAATAAAAAAGAACCTTATAAAGGTTCTTTAAAGAGATTGCGTTATTTCGCTAATATAAGTAAACCATCATATTCATATAATGTTGATTGGGATATTCCATTTCTAAAATAGAGTAACCACTAGAGGAAAACAAGCGAAAGACTTTATTTGTTATAGTATGTTCTGATTTCCGAGCCATTTCTGCGGTCTTTACCTCAGTTGCATTTTCTTGTTTTTCTAACTCTAAAATTTCACTATTAAGACTCTGGTCGATTGTTAGTTCTGAAATTTTCCAAGTATCATTTGTGTATTGCAAAGTAACTGTTGCATAATGATCTTCATAATTCACAGGACCTTCTGAACTTTCATCAAAGTGCTCATAAACATAATATTTATCTTTCTGTGCATCATGTATGATCTTCGTTTCTGGAGTATAGGAAAAATAAGGAATATAATATGGCGCAAAATCCGAACCGTAAACGATATATCCGTCTTTTTCTTCAAATAAGTTTTCCTTTAAAAACAGTTCAGTATAATCTTTGATAAAATAAGAATTCAAAATGCGATTAATTTCTTCTAGATTTCTCAATTTCTCACTAAGAGATAGTTGGGCATTAAAAGCATTATCCAGTAACTTAAAGGTATCTTCTCTAGTCATTTCTCGATCATTAGCAGCATTAACAAGCCCGCCGAATCCAAGAAGTAAAACTAGATGTAAGATTATGATGCTATTTATCAATTTGCTCAAAGAATCACCCTTCCGATGCTTGTCCTACTTGGTCTATTTTAACAAGATACAACTATTTAAAGCACAGAAATCGTCCCCAAAATAACTGCAGGTTTTGACACTTATATACTTATATGAACAATTTACCCTGAAATATTCATTCCTTAACATAAAATTTATCATAATTTGTATAGTTTTTTACAAAAGGCTAATTACTTAAACGTTGTTGCTTAGAAGGTCCTTGATTAACACTTTGTATCCATTATCAGATTAGAGCCATGCCTAAAAATTATTAATTAGTCTTTTTGAAAATAGCCTTACCAAAGCAAAAAGAGACCTTTAATAAAGTCTCCTTTAAGAACAGCTATGAGTAAGAAATAATGGACAAATAAATGATGTATCCGATAGTTAAGATAGAGGCTATGACGTATGTAAGAAAAACAGGATTACGGATATATGGATGATCTTTTACTTTTTCATTTATTTCCGTATCAAATTGCTGGCGCATGGTATGTTGCCTTTTACCTAATTTGTAGGTATAAAGTAGCCCAGTCCCAATTATTAGGACAGAGAGAATGGTTAAAATAAAATTTAATTGATCCAAGAACTAACACCCACCTTAGTATTTGGTATATAGTTCTAATATCTACAAATTGTTAAATTTATATTCTACGAAATTTTCAAAGCAACCCATCATGTTCAAATAAGAATTCGTAAGGTATATCAATAAATAAATAATCCTTTTCATTCAACGGGTAAGAAAAGGTCCGTATGTTTTCTCCAGATTCAACATCACTGTATAAATCAGACAGAATTCCTTTTTTGTTATATTTCATTCTTACGATATTTTCTAAAAAATAGGGTCTCCAGCTCCAGTTTTTCATGTAATACTCTTCTTTAAGACTCCACTTTTCCTCTTCTTTGATAATGTTTGCTGATTGCTGAAAACCGTAATCATCACATACATATAATCTGAAAGAGAGCTCACCTAAATTTTGAGACAAGTATGTGATTAGTTCATTATAGTTGTCCACTTTCTTATATTTCTGGACCAACCCTTGAAGTTTAATGTTAAGCTGTTCAGATAAATCATAGACAGAGAAAAGTTTCTTTTTTTCATGCTGAATAAAGTGTAACGTCTCTTCTTTTAATTTTTCTTTCATGACCTCATCACACACCAGTTCACTTGAAGGTTTATGAAGGAAATAACCTTGGTAATAACGACCTCCATTTTTCCATGCGTATTGTAACTGAAATAGTGTTTCGACATCTTCATATAGAAGAGTGGCCCCAATTTTTCTGGCTAAAAGGGAAATCGAGTAAAGCACATCATGATATGCCTGTCCTGTGGTTGTCTTTAGCAATTCCTTTAAGTCAATTTTAAGTATATCAGGGTTTAACAATCCAATACGATCAAAATTGCTACTTTCCTTACCTATGTTATCAACCGCAATTTTGATTCCGTATGTTCGGTAATAAGTAATTAGGTGATTTAATCTTTCAAGATCACCAATAAAGTTATGCTCAGTCAGTTCTATAACCACTTTATTTAGAATTAATCCTTTATCTTGGTATTTTAATAAAAGATTTAATAACGACTCACCATGATCAATCATTAGCAGATTAGCATCCCTGTTCATGAAAATATATGGTTGTTTATCTAATGTTATAAAATGGTCTAATGCCATATGTAGAAGGAGATCATCCACTTCAATTCGATATTCTTCTGGAATTGCCTCATCATGAAAGAATGGACCTAGACTTTTATACTCATCTTCATATTTGATTCTTCCAAGGACCTCATAACCGACTACTTTATGTTCATCTGCACTAAATACAGCCTGATAAAATGGAGCGACAAGATGCAAATTTGTCATAATTTCTAAAGCGTCCATGATCCTCTCTCCTCATTCACTAAATAAATATGTATCATTATATCACATCATCCCCCGAGAAGATTCATTTGTTTCCAGGTATTTACGTAGCCAATCGTAAGACTGTAAAGAGTAACATAATTGTTTTTTAAGAACATGTTCCAACTATCAGGTAAAAGCTCATCACCTTTAGTCTCTACACTAGTTAGCGGAGCCCCATTCAAAAGCTCATAGCACTTCTCTAACATTCTACCTACAATCTCATAACCATAATCCAGTTATCATAGATACGAATTATGAGAGTCAAACTAAAACTACTTTATTAGATCTTATGATATAATTCCTAAAAGATATCAAGAATAGGTTGGTTGTTTCATGTCTAAAACATATACGCGCAGGAAGTTTTTGAATAAATCAGTAAAGGCTTTAGTTACAATTGGTTTATCATCTACACTAGGATATGCATATGCTAGATTCATTGAACCTAATTGGATTGAAGTTACTCAGCATACCATAACACATTCTTTAATTCCTAAAAATTTTGATGGAGTAAAGATTGTACAATTCAGTGATACTCATATTGGTCATAATTTTGAGTTAAATCATTTAGAACATATTATTAATAAGATAAACAGTTTAAATCCAGATATAGTCCTCTTTACTGGTGATTTACTCGATCACCCTAATGAATATAAGCAGATTGATCAAGTCCCACCAATTCTTCGAAAAATACAAGCAACTCTTGGGAAATTTTCAATATACGGGAATCATGACCATGGTGGATATGGGTCAGATATTTACAAAGATACAATGGAGAAAGGGCATTTCAATGTTTTACTTAATAACTCAATTGAAGTGGCCATAAAAAACGAAAAAATAATCATTGCAGGAATAGATGATATTATTCTTGGAAGACCAGACTTCAACGAAACTTTTAAAGGGATAGATGAGAATGAATATACGGTTTTTTTAGTCCATGAACCTGATGTAGCACCTAGAGCTGCTGCACATGGAGCGATGCTACAGCTTTCCGGTCATACGCATGGCGGACAAATTCGGCTCCCTTTTTTTGGACCACTAATAACCCCGCCACTTGGAAATGATTACTATGAGGGGAATTATTATATTGGACAATCAAATATGCAACTTTATGTTAATAGAGGATTGGGAACTACAAGACTCCCTTTTCGAGTATTAGCGCGTCCTGAAATTTCTGTATTTACACTTAAATCCTCAGCAAAAATAAAATGATTGTTCATCCCCTAGTGAGGGGGCATTCATTTATTTTTTCAAATATTGCTTTAACACCTCTTCTTCTGGGATTGGCTTACTGAAATAATAACCTTGTGCCTTATTACATTGTTTCTCTTTTAGTAATTGCAATTGCTCAATTTGTTCTACACCTTCGGCAATTACATCTAATTCAAGACTTTTGGCCAGGTGTATGATGGTTGTGATTATTGCTTGATCTTTTTTATCTATTAATACATCTTTTAAGAATGATTGGTCAATTTTCAAAGTATCAATTGGATATCTTTTTAAATAACTGAGAGATGAAAATCCCGTCCCAAAATCATCAACTGCTATTCTAACTCCTAACTCTTTTAAGTGAATCAGTGTGGTCAAAGCTTCTTTAGAATCTCTAATAGCCCCTTCAGTTATTTCAAACTCTAATAATGTAGGGTCAATGTTATTCTTTAGAATTTCAACTTTAATAAAATCAACAAGACCGGTTTGTTGAAATTGACGTGGAGAAAGATTTATAGCCATAGCTAGTTGATTATATTTCTTGTCCTTCCACTGACGCATTTTTTCACAAATGGTTTTAATTACCCATTCACCGATAGGGATAATCATTCCTGATTCCTCTGCTAAGTGAATAAATTCACTTGGAGGGATTAATCCTAACGTAGGATGATTCCACCTTAGTAATACTTCAAAACCATTCACTTCTTCAGTATTTATATTGACCTGAGGCTGATAAAATAAAACGAGTTCATTTTGAGTAATTGCTCTCCTTAGCCCAGTTTCCATCATCATAATATATGAGTTTCCTTGGTTCATTTGATCACTATAAAAGCGAAAATGACCTCTTCCACGATCCTTTACTATGTAAAGTGCTGTATCAGCATTTTTTATTAGCGTCTCCCCGTCTAAACCATCTACTGGAAAAAGACTTATCCCTATGCTCGCCGTTATAAAGAATTCCTGATTATTAAAACTAAAAGGTTTATTTAAAGTGTTTACAATATTATTTGCGTAGATAATAGCTAACTCAGGATTAGTATTTTGTAGTACTACAATAAATTCGTCTCCCCCTTGACGGTATATACTATAATTAGCATTATTGCCAATTGAAATTAATCGATCAGCTACTTCCACCAGGAGTAAGTCCCCAACATTATGACCCATTGTATCATTCAATAATTTAAAACGGTCTAAATCAATGTACATCACAACTAATTGTTGACTACTATTCCCACAATTTATTACAGCTTCTGTTAGTTCTTTTTTTAATGAACTTCTATTAGGCAGACCTGTTAACTGATCATGAAACGCCAAATACTTCATCATTTCCTCTGCATTTAACTGTTCAGTAATATCCTTGATAATCATATAAATTCCGAGTACAGAATTGTCTACCACAATTGGAATTGTTTTAATATGGACTTTTAGGGACTGTCCATTTTTATGGATGATCCTGCAGCCGAGAAACTCATCTGGTTTTCCCTTTAATGTATTTTGAAAAACAGAGAAGAAACCTTCCCTATCTCTTTCATGAAACAAGGTAAAAACGGACTTGTTTACTAAATCACTTTCTATATATCCGGTAATTTCAAACGTGGATGGATTTGTTTGTAGAAGATATCCCTGTAAATCAACCGAAAATACCACATCCATATTATGATCAATAATTGATTTATATCTTTGCCTCGTTTCATATAATTTCTGTTTTTCTAATACGCTTTCTGTGATATCACGTGTTACGCAAACGATAAAATTCACGTGCTTGTTCTCATCATCAAATATTGGAGTTAAAATAGACTCTCCAAATATCACTTTATTATCTAAGATAATATTATCCTCAAACAAGTACGGCTCTTTTGTCTTCAGTACTGTACTATATTGATGGTGAAGATGATCTGCAATATCATCTGGCAATACATCGTGAAATGTTTTACCTATACAGTGTGATGTTACTTTCGCTTGTTTTAATGCTATTTCATTTAAGAAGACATATTTAAATGACGAATTTTCGACCTTCATCACATAGATTAGATCTTTAATATGACGTAATATAATTTCAAAAATAACATCCTGTATCTTAATCATATTATTTGCGTTTGTTAAGAGATTCTTTAAATTATCCATTTAATCATTCCTAAATATAATCAATTGAAAAACCACTAAATTAACTAATATAGCCATAGTGTTTGTATATACAATAAATAATAAACAACTTAATCTATTCGACATTTTCTTTAATATTCCTTTTAAAAACGCAAAACAAATTACTAACATCCTTTCTGTGTTTTGGTAGATTTGCAAAAACAGTAAAGTTCAGTATAATAAGAATAAGAAAGGGGAGAAAAAATGAAAAAGCAAGGAAAACAAATACAAATCGAACAGTCTGTTCATAATCTTGCGAGAGCAATATTTATCGTTAACAAACATGCCAAAGCAGCCCCTAATCCGAAGTTTCTCTATCTTTTAAAGCGCAAAGCATTAGAAAAATTGATAGTAGAAGGTAAAGCTAAAAAGGTGGGTCTTCATTTTTCACGAAATCCCAAAAATAGTCAACAACAATCTGATGTTCTTGTGTCTGCTGGTGATTACTACTTTCATATGCCTCCTTCAAAAGAAGACATCGAACAGCTTCCACATCTTGGAGAACTTGACCAAGTATATCGAAATCCCAAAACACAACTTTCATTATCACTTGCAAAACAATTATTGCAAAATTATGTTGGTATAAAAGACGAAGAAAAGAAGCCTATTCAAAAAAGTTACCAAAAACCAGTCTTTAAGAAACTCGGCCAAAGTTATTTTTAATAGATAGGGATGGACTAATCCCCTTATTTTTGTAATCGCTATCATTCATACCAACGATCAAATTTAATGATGTATCCACAAGAATAAACAAGTGACGTTAACTATAACTAAAAGAGGAGGTACAAAAAAACACATTTTTGTATCTCCTCTTCTTTTTCATATCTTTTCTAAGACTTTATTGATAGCATTTCTTACTCACTTTCTGGTACATGAATAGATCCAGATGATTCCCTATTTAATAAAGCTTGAAGTATTGTTTTTGTTAATTTTCCAGGGCGATAAGGCTTAACTAGATACCCACTAGCACCTAGTGAAATTCCTTTTTCTTTTTCCTCTAAAGCGGAGGAGATAAAAATAGGGATGTTAGAGGTATTAGAATGTTGCTTAAGGCTTTTTAAGATATCCCATCCATCGATGTTTTTCTCCTCTAACATGATATCTAACACAACTGCGTCCGGAGGTGATTGCTTTATAGCCTCAAGTGCACTGAATCCATCCCGATACTTAGTTACAAAAAATCCACTATCCTTTAATTCCGTTTCTAATAGTGAAGCTAGATTATCATCATCCTCGACAAGTACAATGTTTGTAAGTTTCCTTAAGCTTCCTTCAGGCAAGGTAACCTCTTCATCTGATGTATGGTCCTTAATCAGAGGAATATCAAGTGTGAATGTTGTTCCTTTTCCTAAGTCTGATACAACGTTTATTACGCCCTCATGGACTCTCACAATCTCCTTAACAATTGATAATCCGAGGCCTGTTCCACCTATTTTTCTGCGATCTGAATTGTCTACACGGTAGAATTTTTTAAATAAATCCTGCATTGCCTCTTTTGGTATCCCTAATCCTTCATCACTAATGTTAATTGATAACAGATTAGCTTTTTCTTCTATTATTATCTTAATTAAACCACCATCAGGGGAGTATTTTATTGCATTGTTGAGTAGATTATTAAAGACCTGGAAGAGTTTGTCCTTGTCTCCAAGAATATACGTATGCTCCGTTTCTTGTTGTAGTTCAATTGAATGATTTAGTGCATTAACTTTCTGATTCTCAATCACACTTTTAATGATTGGAACCACATTTTCAAATTTCTTATCATATATTTGTTTACCTGATTCTATTCTCTGTACATCTAAAAAATCATTAATTAAGGCCGTAAGTCTTTTGGCTTCGTGATAAATTGCCGTTAAATATTTCTTCTGTCTATCAGGCTTCAGTTCCTTTTCTAGCATAAGCTCTGTAAATCCAAGCATACTTGCTAATGGCGTCCTTAACTCATGACTAACTGTACTAACAAATTCTGATTTCATTTGGTCTACTTCAAATTCTTTTGTTATATCTCTATGAACAAATACAGTTCCTAATTTTTCATCATCACTATAAAGTGGTTGGCAATATACTTGAACCACTCTTGGGATAGGTGCAATTGTATGATAAATCATTGTGTGTTCATACGATTTCAAATCAGACTTTACTGCTCTAGTTATAAAACCTCTTATCTCCTGAGCTTGATCTACTACATTGTTACTTAGTAAATCTAACCATGTTTCTAAGGTCTGATTGATTAGGGACTTCGGTCCACCGCCATTTAGAATGTCGCACATTTTTTCGTTCACCTGTAAAATCGAACCATTCTTATCAACAAACTGAACACCTTCTAAAATCGTGTTTAAGATATCTTGCGTCATGATTTGTTGATCTTCTGTTTGACTAAAAAGCTTCAAGTTTTCTAATGAAATTGCAACTTGTTTTGAAAAGGATTCGGATTCATAGACTTCCTTTTCAGTAAATGGAGAGTCAAACCTTGTATATACCATAATTGCACTTACCTGATTGTCAAATGAGATAATGGGAATGTAAAGATCACAACAACACATGACCCGCTCATGATATCCATTTTCCAAAGAACTAGTTTCTCTTCTTATCATAAATACTTCTTTTTGATTTACAGCCCTATTCACATGCCCAGAATCAATAAATTCTAGAAATTGTTGAATACCGGTGTTTGAAATGCCAAATGCAGCATGATCTTTTGTATCTAAGAGAACTATTATTCCTTGTTCTGCTTCGAGAACGCTACACATATTTTCAACGATACTAGTAAGTACTTTTTTCTTATCAAGAGAATTGGATAAATGTTTAATTAATTCATTCCTTTTCTTCAGGTCATTTTCTCGTGCCTCCATCAACGATAAAGCATTTTCTAATTCTACCTGTTGTACTTGTAATTCGTCCTGTTGGGCAATAAGTTCCTCATTTTGTGCGGTAAGATCTTGTTCATTATTTTGTATACTTAGTACCATTTTTTCAAACGCCCGTGACAAGATTCCCAACTCATCATCACGATTAGTTTGTTCAAATTTAGTTAACTCCTTACCATCACTTATATTCGTTGCTGCAGCAGCAAGCTTCTGCAGAGGTAATCCGATTTGAATGACCATTGCTCTAGAAATAAAAAGAAGTAAAATGAGCATAAGTCCTATAAAAACTACAAAAGCAAATTGACTGTTTGTAATTTTTTGTACTAGTTCTTCAAAATTTGCTTCTAATTGTTGATCCTGACTTAAACGATAATTTTGTAATAATTGTTGGAAATCATTAATTTTACTAGTTGCACCACCCTGTGCTAATTGTATTAATTCTTCCGTTTGCCCATTTTCATAATATTGAATACCAAGTTGGACAACATTTTCAAAATAGTATGACGTAAAATCTAATACCTCATTATAAAATATCAGGTCTTCTTCTGTTTCAACTAACTGTCCTAATTCCTCTGTTATATTATTGATTGAGTTTTTCTTACTTAGTGCGCTTTCCTTCATACTAGAATTTCCGTATGCGAAATATCCACGCATGTCAAAGAAAGTCATATTAAAAGTATGATCTAATCTCTGACCAAGTGTTTCTTTTTTCTCTAACACCCTATTTTTTTCGGAATTTTCCTCTGTGACATAGTGCTGATAAGATAGTAAACAAATTGCTCCAAGAAGGGAAAAGATGAAGAAACCAATCAATAGCCCAGCAAATTGCCGGGCTAGGCTTTTACGAAAAAAATACTTAAACCTACTACTCAATTTCACCCAAAATCTCCTCAATTCTTATAACTAGCTCTTTTGGACTAAAAGGCTTGGCCATAAAGTAGTTAGCTCCAGCTCGAAGGACAGCTTGTTGATCTGTTACCTGACTTTTGGCCGATAGCATCATGATTTTTACAGCTTCTTTTTCAGGCAATTCTCTTACTTTCATAATAATATCTAACCCTGTATAGACAGGCATCATATAATCAAGGATGATTAAATCATACTCATTATTTAATATGAAATTTAAAGCTTCTTCACCATCTTTCGCTTCCTCTATCGTATGGCCTTCATCCTCTAGCGTATCAACGACCAACATTCTCAAAACTTCTTCATCTTCAGCAAGCAAAATCTTTGCCATACTTCACACTACCTTTCATAATTGTGATAAAGTTCTTGGAAGATATAATAGGATTGCTTCAACCTCTCGTGATATGTTGGCTCGTCCCAACTATCCCATTTATATTCAGCATACTGAGTAGAAGGTATATAACCCTCAATATGTTCTGGATAACTATGCACCATGTCCTCTTCTTTATCCGTAATAACAGCACCTATTTTAATACCACTTATCCAGTCACTGCTTTCTATTCCTTTACTAGACCAAATATCTCCCATAACTTCTCGTTGACTAGGATCTTTAACATTAATTAATCCCCAAGGTATCCTTAGTTCAATTATCTTAGATTCTTCATTAATACTAAAATCAGTAAGGGAGTTATACTCTTCATCTTTTGGATTTCCATTACCATGTAAGAGCTGTCCTGTTTCATAATACTCAAAGGGATTTCTTAATAAAGCCAGTCTAATAGGGTGAAACACGCCGTTATTTTTTTGAGTTACATACGGTTGTGATTTCAACAAATTCATTTTGTAAGAATAGTCAAAGTAAAAGGTATCGTAGTAACTATCAATGAGTACCTCCGAACGTTCTTTGCCATTCAGATTAATTATAAAATCTATACCTTTTGTATTAAATTTTGGAATCCCAGGGATTTTTGTTTGACCTTGAGATTCGATGGTATCAAGCAAAATTGTACTCTTATAATAATCACTATCAAATTCTTGTTCATATTGTAATAAGAAGTACAAATATCTTGCATCATGTGTCACGCTTAAATTATTTAATAAGTTATCGCCACTATAAGTCGGATAAATATCTTGCCAATCTTCAAGTTGGCCATCTACTTTAATCATTGATTCATAGCTATCTGATGGATCAAAGCTTAACAATCCAAACTGCTGTTCATTTGTTTGCGCATTCGACCAATATGCCCTTCTATTTGGATTGTCATAATCCATTGTATTCCAGGTTCGCTTAAACCACTCATCTTGCCATGTGAAAACTATGCCACCAGCCATATGTTCATCGACAATACTTTTAAATAATTTCGAATTTATTGTGCCTTGTTCTTCTTCGGAAAGTTCACCTTGGTCCATTCCATGAACATTTTTATGTGTTAATCCTCTGGAAGCTGGTACACCAAATTCTGCAATTAAGACTGGCATTTCATGAACGTCTCGTAAGTGGTTTAAATATCCTGCGTAATTATTGTTTTCTCCTTCATGATCTTGATAATTAATATATTGATCTTCTGTATTCAGAAAATCTGGATAATATGGGTATACATGATACGATGCAAATAGGTCAGATTTAAATGAATCCGTTTTGATAATGACATTGGGGTTAACCCCTACTTTATCTTCGTTTTGATCTTTTTCAGAAGGATGTTCAATCAAGTCAGTTGTTGGCCAGTTTGTAAAACTCATTGGCCTTTGGGTATTATAATTTATTGTCTCATAAGCAATCGTTTCGTCCATTAAATTCGCCAACCATTTTTCAAAGGCCGATGCATTTTTTGTTTGAATATACTTTCCAGTGTACTCAGAAGCATCTTGATGCTTTAGATTTGTGGAGTTTACCGTCTCAGGGGCCCACTCAATACCAAGAATCCAGCCTAACACATAGTTAGAAACATCCCTCGTATAAGTACCGCTAGAATGACCAGCTTTTTTAGGAATCGTAATATTACCATGAATTACATCAACTGCCATATTAATTTCTTGCTTAAATTCTTCCGTCAAAGCTTTATTAAAGGTATCCCCAGAACTTACTAATTCCTCTTCGTTTATCCATACTCCATGGAATAAATAAATTGGCTCCTTTGCCGTTTG
This sequence comes from Litchfieldia alkalitelluris, assembly GCF_002019645.1. Lineage (GTDB taxonomy): Bacteria > Bacillota > Bacilli > Bacillales > Bacillaceae_L > Litchfieldia > Litchfieldia alkalitelluris. Next base: position 3,620,262 of record NZ_KV917374.1, read on the forward strand.
GTTATAGTCATATAATGCTTCATAGAAGGCCGGTGGATGAATTGTATATATTCGAATAGCATTGGCATTCATTTCACCGATTTGCTTAAACCATCTTGCATATTCACTCTTTGTTATGGAAGCTTCTCCTGGCCATGCCCCGGGTTTTGCCATCCCCATATTCACACCTTTTACTAAAAAGTCCTCCCACTCTTTATTCCGATAGATTTGTAGATAGTCCTGGCTAGCTTGCCCTACAACTTTTATTCGATCTTCCACGAACATTTCTTCTTTGCTAACTTCTTGAGTCGACTGAGGTTGTAGATTTTGCATTATTTTTGACATCATCGGCACATAAGCCTTCCAATAAAATGCCATCGTATTGTTAGGTGTATTTGGCGTAAACCACTTTTTCCAAGTAGTAAAACCAGTTGTTTGATACAGGCCTGGTAATTCGGCCTGATCAGCATAGTCACCCGCAAAATAAAAGGATTGATATCGGTCATTCTTGTGATGAATTACGGCTGGGAACTGATCAGGGATTCCGTTTTCGTTCAGCTTTTTTATCGCTTGTTCATCAACGCCTAGAGAATAAGTTGCTAAAACCTCATCTGAGTTTATTGGTTCAATAATATCAAACCAATAATTATATTCAACATTCATTCCTTCTTGAAAATATGCTTGACCTTCGTTCGTAAGGGTGAATTTTGCCCCTTTACCATTTGTATCATTCTTATCCAGAATAACAACTTTGTCCTGTTCATCAACAAATACATAACCAGAGCCGGAAAAATCATAATTATTATTTGTTTGTTTCTCATAATTTTCTCTCACCCAAATTGGAACCTCACTAGAAGATAAATCAATAAAGAACCTGCCAATCCACCCAGTCCAATTAATGTTTAAAACTTGATAGAATTCTTGTTTTACTGAATCAGGTGTTGGACTAGCAAATGTGTTGAATTCCGCTATAAGCGTTGTGCGATTCTTAATAACAGAGTGTTTAATTTTCGAGACGTCTTCTGAAGTCATACCACCATAAATTTGAGAGGAGCGTTCACCGATTTGATTTTCACCAAAAAACTCTTCTTCATACACTCCATAACCGTCAGCAATATAGATTAGTTGGTATTCACCTAAATTCTCAGGAATCTCCCTAACTTTATATTCCTTATTACTTAGAGGAACAAATCCAACATAATCCTCTCTCATATCATAATGCGTTCCATCTGACTGAATATATTTCTGTTGATTGAGCAACCACATTAACCCTTTGTGTTCTCGATAGCTTTCATCTGGTACTGTTTTATCAATAATTAATATATCTACTATTTTCTCAGACTTAATCTGCCAAATCCAAAGCGGCGACGATATGATTAGGATTAGAATGATTATTTCTACTATAAAATAACTAGTTTTTGTGTTTATTTTACGCATTGTCATTTGATACACCTTTTCTCGTCATTTCTCCCCATCCTTTTTTTCGGATGACTAAATGAAAGATTCCCTCACATCTCCATAATACAGTTAGTGGCCTGTACCAGATACTCTCTGTTAAAGAGAATAGAAACAGTCTTACAACATCCATTACACGAGGGAACTTTCGTAAACTCCATTCTTCAAGTACAACAGAGGCCATTGAATATATTGAACCATACAAAACTGCCATTAAAAAGAATAATATAGCGTACTCTAAATATATCCCGCCAATGAATAAAGAGATGATCATGATGATAAAGCCAATAAGCTCTACAACCGGGCCAAGGAACTCGATAAAAACAAAATACGGCATGGATATAAAGCCTATCGATCCATACTTTGGATTGAAAAATAGTTTACGATGAGTCCAAAGACTTTCAAATAATCCTCGATGCCATCTACTTCTTTGTCTTCTCAGAATATTTAATGATTCAGGGGCTTCCGTCCAACATACTGGGTCAGGAACATATACAATTTTTTTATCCAAATCACGTTCTTTAATCATTCGGTGTAATCTAACGACTAATTCCATGTCTTCACCAACTGTATGTGCATAACCACCGGCTTGAATAACCCAATGTTTTGAGAATACTCCAAAAGCTCCCGATACAATCAACAGTAAGTTATGCCTGCTAAGTCCAACCCTTCCCATCAAGAATGCACGTAGGTATTCTATAACCTGCATAACTACAAGGGGTTTTTTAGAAAGCTTAATATTTACAATTTCACCACTTTCAATATCACACCCGTTTGCAATTCGAATACTCCCACCAGATGCAATGATATTGTCATCCGATTCAATGATGGGTTTCATAACCTTTAAAAATGCATCTCTTTCTAAAATAGAATCTCCATCCATAGAACAAAAGTAAGGATATTGTGATATATTTATTCCAGCATTTAATGCATCAGCTTTTCCACCATTCATCTTATCTACAACAAATAGATTAGCGTAAAGGCTCGATTGATAATTCCCTTTAATATTCTTCGTTTCAAGTTGCTTACGCACTACCTTATTCATTTTAACTAATTTGAAGTTGTTGATTAATTTATCAAGAGTATCATCTGTAGAACCATCGTTAATGATAATGACTTCATATTCAGGATATTCAATACCCAATAACGATCTAACACTTCCAACGATTCCAATTGATTCATTATATGCAGGAACTAATATCGAAACGGGTTTTGTATAACTTAAATTTAAAAGTTCGTCATATGGTTCAATATCATCTAATTGATATTCTTTTCTTAAGTGGATTAAAGAAACGATTAACATAGCAGAATAAAAGATAATGACAAAAGCCATATAAACTAAAATAAAGATTCCTACAATACTCAATAAATTAAGCCAAAGATTATAAGCGATTGTCATATTATCTACCTTTCTCAAGCCACTCAATAGCCATATCTTTGCTATACTCATCCCCGCTTGTTTCTGCTATCTCTTTCAAAACCGATATTCCCTTTGGTAGCCTTAAAATAGATTGAGCTGCCTGTGATCGTACCAGAAAATGATGATCCGTCACAAGCTGTTTCAAAATCTCAACCATTCTAACTCCCTGTAAACCTCCACATACCTTAGCTGCCATCATTCGTTCCTGCCACAATTCAGACATGGCGTGATTGAATATTAAATCATCTGGAATTTGAACACCTATTTCCGCAATAGCTTTTAGTGCTCGAATCCTTACCTCAACATTGTCACTTTTTAAAAGTTTTAGTAGCTCGTGTTTATAGTGATAAAGATTTTTTACTGCTATTAAATCAATAAGTGGTAATTGTAGGGGGAGCGGTAACTCTTCATATTGTTCTATCAATAATGCAAAATGCTTATCATTCATTCGATTAAAAATAGATCTAATCGCAAACTCGGACAATTCATATTTGGGATGTTTTATATGTCCTAATAGACCATCATATTCAAAAAATGCCATCAATTTAAGAATTTGAGTTTCTTCTGAGATTGAAATTCTATCTGATTTGTAAAGATTTAATACATCTGGAAATAAACTATCAATATGAAAATCCTCTATCATATATAAAGTATTCATACGAAGGCTCCACCTTCGATGACGGAGATTTTTCTTGTAGACAACATAAAAATACTTATTAGCAAAAGTACTGATTTTATCAATCGATTGATCACCTTCTAGCACCTTAGCATAACCAGCGAGTAATTCCTCTAACGCTCGGAATTTCACCTTACTATCTGGAATCAATTTTCTTGATTCAACATCATTGGAAATGTATAAAAACAGCATTTTTCTAGTTTCTTCTTTATAATTATCAACTTGTCTTCTGATAGCATTATTTATTGATTTTTGAATAATTAAATATAAAAATAATATACTTAAAATTGATACAAAAGACAGTATTAGTATCAGCAAAAAGTTAATTTCAGGCTTGAGCATCCTACCTCACCCTTTTTAACAAGTGACGTATACGGCTTTCAAGTTCAAGTAGCTTAAAAGGTTTTGTAATATAATCATCTGCACCAAGCTTAAGCGCTCGTGAAATATCACGTTCACTTCTTCTTGAAGTTAGCATGATCACTGTATACTTATTCGATTGATCAGATGACCTTAATCTTTGTAAAACCTCTAGCCCATCCATTTTGGGCATAATCCCATCTAATATTATTAAATAATTCCCTTCTTTCCCGCGGTGCCATTCATCAGAAAAGAAAGCTTGCCCATCTTTAAAAGATTGAATATCAAAATCAAAGGCTGAATCTTGGCCCACCTTGTCAAGTAAATCCATAAGAACTGAACGAATGATTGGGTCATCATCAATTACCGCTACATTTAAACTTTTCCGACCTACATGAGAAGTCATCTGGTTCACCAACTTAATTTGGTTCCTTCCTGCGTCTTTCGCTTCATATAAGGCACTATCAGCCAATTCAATCCAATTCGTTAAAGACTCTCCGGCTTTATTAACATCAACCATACCACCAGAAAAAGTACAATAAAACGGTTCAGTATCAAAAGTAAATTGATGAGTGGAGAAGCTTCTTAGTAATAGCTCTAGAACAGGATAGGCATCTGTACTTGTCATACCAGAAAACATGATAATAAACTCTTCACCACCAAAGCGAATGACAACATCATTTTTTCTCGTCCGTTCAGTCATATAGGAAGCAAAGCTCTTTAACACTTCATCACCAACTACATGTCCAAACTTATCATTTATTTTTTTGAAATAATCCAGATCAAGCACCGCTATACAAAATGGTTCCTTTCGACGATTTAAGTCATTATCTAATGAAGCAAAAGCTCTTTTTAGGTATTTTCTATTATAAACTCCAGTTAATTCATCGATTAATAAGGAATTGTCAATTAGTTCTTTACGCTTTAAATGTCTTCTTATTCTAACTACCAACTCTTCTAAATCAAAAGGAGTTAAAATGAATTCATCCGCTCCCATTTCATAGCACTTCATTCTCATTTCTTTGTCATCATTACTTGACAAAATAATAGTTGGTACAAATTGATGGCTAACTTTTTGTTGCAATGATGAAAATACCCCATACCCATCATTGTCATTATTATGAATTCCAATAATGACACAATCAGGCTGATAATCATAATAGGAAAGAACAGCTTTTATAGGATCAGCAATAACAATGACATACCAACCTTGTTTTTGAAGCTCTTCCTTTAGATACATTAACATTGTTGTTACTTTATCAATGATTAATATAGTCTGTTCATCACCTGTTTTTCGTTCTGAATGCCGAGTTGAAACTTCCTCCTTTGGAATACTGGTGATATTGAAATAAGAGATTAGAGAAAATAACAACTCCTGAATATCAATCGGAGTCCAGCTTTCCTTTCCTCTTTCTACAATTTCATTCATTAACTTTCTACTAACATGTCCCACATTATCCAAACCAATAGTAGGAGCTGTACCTGCCATAGAGTGTAGAAAACGATAAAGTTCATCTTTTTTGATTTCGTTGGGACTTTTAAGCCAACCATCCATAACTTTTTTATTGTTTAATATAAATTTATCTATATACTTATTCATTTAGACACCACTCTCGATAAAAACATTTCTCTTATGACCAATTATACAATAATTCGACAAATTCCGTGCTACTTATGTACTATTTATAATCTATTATTGTGGCTAAGAATACTACAAAGATCAGGATGAAAAGTAACCCTGATCGCAGAATGATTTTTAGCTTCTCTTTAATTCTTTAAAACACTGTCAATATAGGTAGTTCAAGATAGGTTTATCAGCAAGGTTCGTATTAATTGGACAATCTGGAGCATGTCTTCCGTACAGGATCATGGTAAATCCCAGGATGATAGCCTGCTGGGAAAAGTGACGCTACCCACCCCATAATCCATGCCTCATCAATTTCAGAAATTCCTTCTAAATTAGCAAAAAGAGCCGTATTATTTGGAATACCCAATCTCCTTGCATTAAATACCGTATTCCTTCCTTTAAGTTGACCATTATCATATCCGATCGCTTCATGAAACACATTATATATTGGTAATATTTTCACTCTTTTCCATGAAGAAAAGAAATTTCTTCCCTTGTTAACCCATCAGAAACGTTTGGTACACCTTTTAAATACCTTCCCCAATATTTTGGTGTTCCATAATTTGTTTTTACACAAGAAAAAAGATTCTCCGTAACGGCTGCTGCAGAGTCTACTCCCCATACATATCTTGGCATGACATCTCATCTCCTCTAACAAACATGTTTCATATATATGTCAAGAGTGATTGTCTACATTTATTTTTTTATCTGTTCAGCAAGTAATTTGAAGAATAATGTGGCCATTACTTTAAATACTAACAGTACGATGAAATTAGAAACTTATAATTTATGGAGGAAATTTATGAAACGAATGTATTGTTGTTTAATATGTATGATGTTGTTAACTTCCTGCGGATTATCAAGGTATGAAGCTAAACCTTTAGGACAAGGAGATTTAAATGAAGGGTTAGGGGATACTGCGGAGGATGGATATCAAAGTGATGAAGAAATCTTAGTAGAATCCCGAATGGCAAAATTAAATATAGGGGAAAAAGACATTTATAGTCGAGTGGAAGCAGAAGAGTTGGTTAGAAAACATCTCAACTTAAAAAATGACAGCAACACAGTTGTACTTTATAATCGTGAAAAAAAAGATCAGTACCTCATTCATGTGTTCGAAATAAATAATAATAAAACAGGTGGTATTGATGATTGGTACTTAGTCAATCCCAACACAGGGAAAATTAAGAAAGATGAGTAAAATAAAAAAGTGCCTACTAAGGCACTTTTTTTTTACTCTTTTGAAAGCGCAAGAGTTATCTTCACAATGGTTCCTTTGTTAGGTTTACTCTCATATTCTATTGTACCATTCATTTCCCTAATCAACCGATTTGTTATCATACTCCCCAATCCTGTTCCCTTTGTCTTTGTGGTATAGTATGGCAGGCCAATTTTTTCTAATTGTTCTTGATTCATGCCTTTTCCATTATCCTCTATTTCAATAAGGACTCTCCGATTATCGACTGAAGTTCTCTTTGACACTTTAACATAACCGTTTCCATCTTCAATGGCCTCAATACCATTTTTTATAACATTGATGATACTTTGTTTCAGATGGTCTTCATCACCTATTATAAAATGACTGCCAGAACCATTATAAAACAAAGACACATTTTGATATGTACCAAATGGTCTTAATAAATCAATCGAGTCGAATAATATTTGATTTAAATCCACCCTTTTCATTTTGAAGTTAGAAGGCTTAGATATCTTTAGGTAATTTGTAATAATGAGATTTGTTCGATCTAACTCCTCAAGAATGAGCGGAGCAAATTGTACTAGTTTTTCATCTTTAGAATCTTTTTCAAGAAACTGAATAAAGCCTCTAACAGTAGTGATTGGATTTCTGATTTCATGTGCAATTGAGGCTGCCATTTGACTAACTGTCGAAAGCTTATCCGTATAAACAGTTTCATGAAATTGTTGGTTTGCTTTAATTAACCTTTCTATTACTTGAATTAATAAAAAGGAGGTTAGCATTAAACCACTGAAATAAACGATGTAAAATTGAACACCCAAAAATGGTGCAGAAAATAAAAGGATAATAATATATAGAACTAAGTATGTTGCAATAATAAAAACTGCTTTTAGAATACTTCTAGTTGATAAGTACCATTTTCTAAAGATTAATGCAACAAGAAAAGCTACAAGTGATACCAACACACCAATCAATGCAAAGTTACCACCGATAATCAGACGTACAATCACAACCAGCACAAGACATATACTTCCAGAAACAAGACCACTGTATAGTGTAACAACTAAAATAATGATCATGCGCAAATCAAAATGAGTTTGTTCTAGCCCTGTTATCGGGAATAACATGCAAAGTATAGCTGCTAACGCACCTATTAGTCCATAAATGATTTTTTGTTTCAATGAATGAACTTTACTGTGATTAAAAGGAAAAAATAAATTCGCATTAAAAGTTAATGAAAATAAAATAGTAATATTTACAATGATAGGTTTTATAAGTGCAAGCATTTTTTCAAAAATTCCTCCGTGTACTAACCATATGTCATACATTTACATTTAATCATACTTTAAATCATAATCATACTAAAGATTTAACAAGTTATTTTTGTGATCCTTTTCATACCATAAGTCATTGATTTAAAGTACCCTAGAGGTTACGCAACTTAAGGCATACTATGCGTAATCTTAGATACTCTCTAACATTCTAAATTAATAACAGAAAGAGGTTCCAATTGGAACCTCTTTCTTAGCTTTTCCATATGTGTAACAATTGATTGCCTTGCCCACGAACAAATAGGTCTAAACGGTTCCCGTCTAATGAAGATACTGTGGGTTCAGATGTAACTTCTCCTACAATATTTTCTTCTTGTTCCCACTTATCGCCAATCCACTTGACATATAGTAACTTCCCTTTGTCACTTTTTGCAATAACATCCATTTGATTATCTGTTCGTGAAATTACTGCTGGACTCGAAGAAATTTCATAATCAAGACTTTCCCATTCAGCCCATCTTTGATTATCACAGTGTATATGCAAAAGCTCACGCTTACTCCCTCTGGCAAATACATCAATCCTTGTACCATTACTATAAGTTGCAGCAGGAGCTGAGGTTAATTGCTGAGTATTAATCTTTTTCCATTTACTCCACTCTTTTCCATCCCAATAGATATGTTGTAAGTGTTTGTTATGGTCTCTTGCAAAAACATCAATCTGACCATCACGTGTTGTAACTGCAGGTGAAGTTGTTAGTGTACCGCCTAAGTCTTTCCATTCACTCCATTTATCTTTGTTTCTAGATTTATAGATTAATTGGTTAGACTCTCCTCTTGCAAAAACATCGATTCGAGCGCTTGATGAAGTTACGACTGCAGGCGATGAACTCAGCTTGCCTCCAAGGTTTTGCCATTCCAGCCACTCAGTTCCATTCCAAAATACGGAATATAAATTTCTGTTTTTTCCCCTTGCAAACACATAAAAATTTTGTGACGTTAAAGAAACACATGACGGACCTGAAGTAAGCCTCCCATTAATAATTTCCCATTCTGACCATTTGGTATCTTCTGAGTCGTTTGTTAGGTTCTGAAGCGATAAAGAAATAATTTTACATAGAGAAACTTTTAATACATTGTCAGGAATTCGATAAGGAGTAATAAGTAAGAATAGCTGAGGATCATCCTTTGTGAATTGAATGAATAATTCATCTACCTTCTCGCTATTAGTCCCTGATACTTTATTCCCATTTTCCACTGTATAATGAAGTGTTTGAATGAAAATTACTCTAGCCAAATCGGGCGGTAAGTTATACTGTAACATTTCTTCTGAAAATGGTTTAAGCTCTTTTCGAATCTTTTTCCAAACATATAACAACTCTTTACTAGGCTGTCTATTGTGATGAAAGTTAATTTGTGGTTTAACGTTTGTAGTACTAATTTGTTGTGGAGGGGAATAATAATATCCATTTTGAATCCTTGGATATTGCTTATTATCTTGATAAACCATCCTAAAACCTCCCTTTATAAAATTTCTTTCTACTAATTGTATGACTGTGATAACGAAGATAAAACCACTGTTCACTATTAGTTGATACAAATCCTTCTATTTTTAATTTTTCATTAGCAAAATAGTGGATGTTTACTCACTCATTATGAAATGAGAGGAGAACCATTCACCCCCTTGTGATCTAACTGTCTCTAGAGATTCCTCAAAGATGTGGGAAGGATGAGGTAACAGTAAATCGAGTAGTTTAGAAGGAAAATAAATGGAACTCTCTAACATAAGTATTTTTCAGTGCGGGCCTTTATGCAAATGAATATTTGCACCATGGAGGATGTATTAGTGTTCTTACTAAGTGTGAAATGAGTGGAGAGGCACTGGACTCATGAGGGATATAGCAGGTCACTTGAATCCCCGCAGGGCCCTAGACGACGAGGCTCACCGGCCGCCCCGTGGAAAGCAGGTGGAGCGCAGCGATTGGAACTCTACAACCTTCGTTATTTTCAGAGTAGACATCCATGCTAAATAAGTATTTCGCACCATGGTGTATGAAAAATGTTTCCACCTCAGTGTGGAATGAGCGGAGAGCCACTTGACTCCTGCGGGATCCAGTGGTCTCGTGAGACCCCGCAGGAGCTGAGCCCCTGGCGACGAGGAGGCTTACGGACCACCCCGCGGAAAGCAAGTGGATCGCAGCTCATGGAACTTCATCACCTAGGTTATTTCAGAGTAGACATCCATGCTAAATTGAATCGCACCATGGAGAATGAAAATGTTTTATTTACTCAGAGTGGAGGGAGAGCAACTAGACAACTACTGATCTTTCGGTCTCGAATATCTGTCATCCCTTTCATAGGCTTTGAACATGAGAAAGGGAATCAAACAACTCTTTTCATTCCCTTTGCTGGTCTTATGGCATGAGAAAGGGAATCAAACAACTCCTTTCATTCCCTTTGTTGGGCTTATGGCATGAGAAAGGGATCAAACAACTCCTTTCATTCCCTTTGTTGGGCTTATGGCATGAGAAAGGGAATCAAACAACTCCTTTCATTCCCTTTGTTGGGCTTATGGCATGAGAAAGGGAATCAAACAACTCTTTTCATTCCCTTTGTTGGGCTTATGGCATGGGAAAGGGAATCAAACAACTCTTTTCATTCCCTTTGTTGGGCTTATGGCATGGGAAAGGGAATCAAACAACTCCTTTCATTCTCTTTCTTAGGCTTTCAACATTTAGTAAGGGAATTGGAACTCTCCGACCTATTTATTTCCAGGTAAACACTGAATTAGTACTGCTCTGTTTTTTCAAAGAAAACTCAAAGATACATACCATTTTTAAATTTGATTTGCTCGTTTGAAAAATCCACCAATCCCTATGATTAATAATCATAATTGTCAAATTCTTTAACAATCAATATGGAGTTTTTGTGAATCATCTCAAAAGATATAGATTTACACTTTTGCTATCAATAAAATAATGACATAGGGTAACAAAAACAAAAGAGAAGGTGAATAGCTGTGAAGGGTACAGCAATTTTATATCAACCAGATCAAAATATTCGATTTATAGAAGATATTGAAAAAGAAAAATTCGATGAATTACTCAAACAATGTGGCGGCCCAAAATGCACTAACCATTTAAATGGCCAACTAGTGGGTTTCGGACAAATTTCCCCTATGCTTTGGCATGAGGAAGATGTAGATTGGGATTATGGGTATTAGTATAAATTCTTTTTTGAAACACTATGAAACTCGGAATAAAAAAATTTAAAATTGCCTTAGAAGAGTAACTTCATAGTTATTTGCAATGTACATTAAACGAAATGATCCTCAACCTAAAAATCTGATATTCCTTTAAAAGCCACAAAAAATGTGGTTTTTTTTATTTCTCCCAGCTAAATTAGCGACTGTTCAGACATATCTAAATTTTCTAAAAAAACTCTTTACTTTTTCTTATTTTTCTAGGATAATATAAAAAAGGATTTAAGGAGTGAATATTAATGAGCCATTTAAATAACCCTCAGAAAAATGAAATTGTTCCTTTCACTGCTGTAAACGAAGAAGCCACAGTGTACAAAAAAGAAGCTGAAATGGTTCTTTTGCAGTCACAAATATCCTTTCAGAAATCTAAGTTGATGGAAAAAATAGACTTTACCCTCGTTAATCGTGATGAAGCTTTATTTATGGAACTTTCAAAGCAATATATTACACTAGTTCATCATTATAGCTATCTTAATTAAGTAGTTGGAGGGGATATACATGTTTACATTTAAAAAGAAATTAAAATTAATGAAATATAATAAAAATAGCTCAGTGAGTTACAACCTTACTGAAGAACAATCATACACCTTAAGTTTATATGCACAATTAATCCTTGATGAAGCATGTTATAAATACAATCAAGAAAGACTTAAAGCCTCGATTGATAAAGCAATAGATAACAAAGATCAGCAAGAATTTATGAACAAATCAAATGAATACCAAAACTTAGTTAGTAGAAACACATAATGTACTAAAAGAACCAGAAAAAATCTGGTTCTTTTTTATTTTTCACCTAGTTAAAGATTTCTCTAAATGATAAAATAGGTGAAATGAATAAAGAGCTTTTTCTAATTTAACTAAGAATGAAGAAGCACGTAAAAAGAGAGGAAGAAATTCTTGGAGCATTTAATTAATTCTCGTGTAAAAAACATCGAAATTTCGGGAATTCGCAAATTTTTCAATCTCGTTTCCCAATTTGATGATGTGATCTCATTAACAATTGGACAACCTGACTTTTACACTCCTGAACATATAAAAAATTATGCTACTAAAGCAATTAAAGAGAATTTTACAACCTATACTCCAAATGCTGGAATTATGGAGGTAAGGAAAGCTGCTACTGAGTTTATGAAACAAAAATACAACTTGGATTATAATTTTGAAAATGAAGTTATAACAACTGTAGGCGCAAGTCAAGCCATTGACATTACATTTCGCACAATTCTTACTGAAGGTTCAGAGGTTATTCTTCCTGGTCCCGTTTATCCTGGTTACGAACCATTAATTAAGCTATGTGGTGCTAAAGCTGTTTTCGCAGACACACGTGAAAGTGATTTTAAATTAACTGCTTCTATTATAGAAAAATATATTACGACAGACACAAGATGTATAGTTCTCCCATATCCTTCAAACCCCACTGGTGTTACATTATCTCAAGAAGAAATTATGGAAATCGCTTGTCTACTAAAAGGAAAAGAAATCTTCATTATTTCGGACGAAATATATAGTGAGTTAGTGTTTGAAGGAAATCATCATTCTATAGCATCACACTTAAGAGAACAAACGATCGTTATCAATGGACTATCTAAGTCACATTCTATGACTGGTTGGAGAATAGGGTTTACTTTTGCTCCAGAGGATATTACCAAACATATGTTAAAAGTCCATCAATATAATGTATCTTGTGCATCTTCCATTTCACAAAAAGCAGCTGGTGAAGCATTAACAAACGGACTCAATGATGCTCTACCAATGAAACAAGAATATCAAAGTAGATTAGATTATGTTTATAATCGACTAGTTGAATTAGGAATTTCTGTAGTAAAACCTAATGGAGCCTTTTATTTATTTCCTTCTATTGAGAAATATAATCTCTCATCCTTTGAGTTTGCATCCAAATTATTAGAAGAAGTAGGTTTAGCTGTTGTCCCTGGAGATGCTTTTTCAGAATATGGAGAAGGATATATTCGTATTTCTTACGCATACTCAATAGATACTCTTACTGAAGGAATGAATCGATTAGAAGCTTTTGTTCGTCGCTTGGAAACTAATAAAATCTAATCTATTCGGTTTTGAAAGTAGACTACACACGAACATCCACTAGCATCCATTTATTATTAAGGAAATAGGAAAAGAGCTAACTATGTAGATATAATGTTAGCTCTTTTTAGGTTGAGATTTAGGTAGAGTGATATTGAAGGTTGTCCCTACATTTACTTTACTTTCTACACAGATCAAGCCATTGTGATTCTCAATAATTTTGTAACTGACCATTAACCCTAAACCAGTACCTTTTTCTTTTGTAGTATAAAATGGTTCCCCAATCCGATCAATGATAGAGTCAGGAATCCCACACCCTTCATCCTTAAAACTTAACTGGACATACTCTTCACATACTGAAATAGCGATACTTATAATTCCTCCATCTTTCATTGAATCAATGGAATTTTTTATTAAATTGATAAATACCTGCTTGATTTGATTTTCATCACATGTAATCATAGCAACATCATTTGGAATACTCAGCTTAATTTGGATATTTTGTAAAGCTGCCTGAGCTTCCAATAATGTAATTACATCTCTTATTATATCCCTTACATCAACCTCAATGAAAAAGTCTTCAGTCGGCTTTGCAAGTACAAGCAATTCACTTAATATTGCTTCTACACGATTTAATTCAGAAAATACAATTTGGTAATAGGTTTCATTACCTTTTGAGTGTGTTTGAATAAGCTGTAAAAACCCTTTGATTGATGTTAAAGGATTCCGAATTTCATGTGCAATTCCTGCCGCAAGTTGTCCAGCAATAGAAAGTTTTTCTGATTTGATCATTAAATCTTCAGCATGCTTGCGATCTGAAATATCTCGAATGATAACCTGAACAGCAGGTTTACCAATAAATGTCGTCGGAATACATATAAACTCTGTATAAAAGTGCTTTCCTTTTATTGTATACCAAGACTGTTTTGTTATTGTGTGTTCTCTGTTTTCATGAATAACAAGACTTATAAGATCCTTCATTTCTTTATGATATTTTTTGTGTAAAAAGGAGTATATATTTTTACCAAGGATTTCAGTATAGTTTTCAGCACCAAACATTTTCACTCCTGAATCATTAATAAATGCCCAGGTATCGTTATATATAACAGCGATTGCATCGATTGAATTATGTACAATCTTTTCATAACGCTCTCTGCTTTGTTGGAGAACCCTTTGAAACTTTTTCTTTGATGTGATGTTTTGAACAACAAAAAGCTCTATCTGTTTTCCATTTTCAGTAATTGGTACCGCCCTTAATTCTACGTCAATCATTTCACCATTTTCCTTTAGCCACTTTTGTTGACTTGTACCTATTCTGTGACCTTTTGAAAGAAGGTACAGACCCTTTGTAACTACTGAATGGAATTCTTTATCGATAAACATTAATAGAGATTTCCCTATGACTTTTGTGTCTTTTTCTAAGCCTAGCAAATCCTTAGCTTCTTGATTAATATATTGTATAGTTCCGGCAATCGTCAGGATGATAGAAACAGGTGCCTTTTCGATCAATGAAGGCCAGTTTTTATGGAAGCTCATAATCTGCTTATCATACTTATATTCTAACGTTTGATCATTAGTTATCTGACTCATTGTCACAAATACTTCTTCACATTTTTGGTCAACTTGACTGATAATAAATTCAACTTTAGCTTGGACCCATATATATCCTGTCTGTTTCGTAGATAATCGAAACACAAGGCAAGTATTTTCCTGTTTTTGGTCAAATAGACTACTTTCAACTAAAAAAATATCATCATGATGTGTAATATCCCTAAAACTCACCCCAATTAATTCCTCTTTTTTATATCCTATTAGGTCGAAACAACTAGATGACAAATATAAAATCTTCCCACTTAATGATAAAGAGGCGACGAGATTAACTGGTGTATTGTTAATTGATTTTGACAAAGATAAACCGTTTTTAGAGTTCAATACCATATGAACCTGAACCCCCTTTTTCTATCATTCTATTATTATCATTTATCTGCTCTATTTACTCAATATTAAATGCTTCTTTATTTTCATCACCATATTTATACCTTAATTTACAATAACTATGATATCTATAGGTATTAAGATTCAAATTCATATAATGGAAAAAAGCCCCTAGTATTTATACTAAGAACTTTTTTAAATTTATGATGATTTGTTTGGTACAATCGATAGATTGAACAATGTTTTTGGATTATATAAAACATTTGATTAATCACCTACCTTATCATCAAGACCACGGCAATTAACGATATTTTCTTCATGGTACCAAAATCAACTTCCCTGTCGTTTTTCTACCTTGAAGCAACTCATGAACAGAACGTGCTTGTTCTAGTGGATACACACCACCAATAGTTAAGACTAATTGACCCGTTTTAACAAACGTTAAAAGTTCATGTAAGCTTTCCCGGAGTAACTTTTGATTCCTCATAATTTGTGGCAGAAAAAAATTCAATAACCGACTGATTTTTTTTCATTAAGATGGAAGGATGAAAGGTTGCATGTTCGCCACTTGCTGCACCATAGACAACCAATCTACCAAAGGGAGCTAAACAATTGATCGTTTTATTAAAAACTTCTCCTCCTACCATCTCTAAAGCAACGTCCACCCCTTTACCATCAGTAGCTTCCTTTACTTTGTTTTCCCATCCTTCAGCAGTATAGTTAATCAATACATCTGCTCCCATTTGATCCGCTAGCTCCAACTTCTCATTAGTACTTGCGGTTGCAATTACCTTCCCTGCACCAAATATTTTAGCAAGTTGTACAGCCAACGTGCCTACTCCACCAGCTGCTGCATGGATTAATACTGTTTCACCTTTATCAAGTCTTCCCATCGACTTCAACACATGGTAAGCGCTCAAGCCTTGTAACGGAAGGGCAACGGATTGATTAAAATCAATCCCCTCTGGAAGTGGAATTAATGAACTTTCATGTGCAACAGCAAATTCGGCATAACCAGCAGATTCAATCAACGTTACAACCGGTGTACCAATTTTGACATTTTTGACATTTCCCCCTACTTGAGTGACTATTCCAGCAATTTCTGCTCCTGGAATAAAAGGTAACTCTGTTCGGACAACATACTGTCCTTCTCGACGAGCAGTATCTGCATAATTCACACCAATTGCTTTTACTTCGATTAGGACTTGATTGGCTTTAGGTATGGGTATTTCAACCTCAACTTTTTGCAAAACCTCGGGTCCCCCAAAGGTTGTTAACTGAATTGCTTTCATATATTTAACACTCCCTATTTTCCTTTAAATTGAGGCTTTCTTTTTTCTTTGAAAGCACTTACTCCTTCTATATGATCATCTGTTGTTACCATTAAGGTTTGAGTAATTCGTTCCTGCTCCAGAATTTCGCTTAAGCTAGAAACAGCAGCTTGGTCAGCAATTTTTTTGATCATTCCATAGGCTTTTCCAGGACCTTTAGATAGTTTAAAAGCCAATTTCCCCACTTCTTCCTTGAATGAATCCAGTGGAAAGGTATCGTTCACTATCCCATATTCCTTTGCAGTTTTCACAAGTAAAGGTTCTCCACTAAATAGAAGTTGCTTAGCACGGTAAGGACCAATGAGCCTTGGTAGGAAATACAAACCACCACCGTCAGATATAAGGCCCACCTGTGAAAAGCTTAAAACAAACTTACTATCCTCTGCTGCCACAATTAAATCACACGCCAGTGCTAAGTTAAATCCAGCACCTGCAGCAAAACCATGGACTGCGGCAATGATTGGTTTTTCCAAACTTCTCATGGCAAGGATACATTCATTGAGTTTTCCAATATGGTCATAAACCTGAGAAGGAGATGCTTCACCCATTGTTTTTACATCTCCACCTGCACTAAAGGATCTGCCTGAACCGGATAATACCACTATTCTTATTTCTGGATTTTCCCCTGCTTCTTTGACTGCATTGGTTAACCCCATAATCATTTCTGGACTAAATGCATTCAAACTCTCAGGACGGTTCATTACAAGATTCATCACAGGCCCTTCGATCTGTACAAGCAAATGATCATTACTCAAATCAATTGCCTCCTTTTTTTATAGTTATTTTAAAAATTTTCTAGCTTTTAAACAGGCTAGCAAACTCACTATGTTTCAAGTCTATTTAATTAACCAGCCTCCATCAACTAACACATCTGAGCCAGTCATATAGGAGGCCTCAGGTGATGCGACAAACGAAATAATATTTGCAATCTCATCCGGTTTTCCTACTCTCATTAGGGCTGTATTTCTTTCTATTGCTCGTTGAAATTTCTCATTTTGCAAGCTTTGTTCTGTTAGAGGTGTTTCAACAAACCCCGGGGAGACTGAATTGACTCTAATTCCATATGGAGCAAGTTCCAAGGCTAAAGCTCTCGTAAAATTAATCACTCCTGCTTTTGCTGCACTATAATGGGGAATGTGGGCTCCTGCTTTATATCCAGACAATGACGCAATATTAACTATTGCTTTATCGTCTTTCTGACTATTATCCGAACAATCTACCATTAATTTTCCAATAATCTTTGAAGCTAAAAAGACACTTTTCAGGTTAACACTTTGAACATAGTCCCAATCTGAGCTTGACGTCTCAAGAATTTTCGAGTGACTTGAACCACCAGCATTATTAATGAGCACATGTAGTTCTCCATAATTCTCTTGAATATATTGCGATAACTCGATTAAATCCTCCTCATTAGTTACATCCGCTACAAAAATCTCAGCTACTGGCACTTTACTAGCTTCATTGATTTTCCTTGCTACACGCTCAAGCTTAGATTTTGTTCGGCCTACTAATATGAGCTTTGCCCCTTCATTTGCTAGACGTACTGCAGTAGCTTCACCAATTCCACTTCCTGCTCCAGTAACAACAGCAACCTTTTCTGAAAATCTTCCACCCATCGTTATCTACCTCCTCTATTTTTGGAGATTAAACCTTATATTGACCATGTTTATTCAAATGGTCAGCCACTTCATGCTTACGAATATTACTCCCTTCTTGAATGAATCTACTACATTCTCTACCAATTAAATATACTGCCTGTGTCATTTTTTCTCCCGTTAGTGCACCTGAGATTAAACTTTTAGCAATAACCTCAACATTTAAGATAGCTTCGTCAATATAAATAGCTGCAAGATTGGCTTTTATTTTTTCTTTTTCAAGACCATTTCTTTCGATTACTTTTAAAGTTCGAAAAACCGCTGATTCACTCGCATATAAATGGATGGCAATATCGGCTAGTTTCATCAAGGTTTCTTGCTCCTCCTGCAACTTTTCTCCAAAAGTCTGGAAGGCAATACCTGCACACACTAGGAAAATTCTTCGGAAGGCTGTTACCGCTTCTTGTTCACGACCCAAAACACCTGTAAACTCACTTGACGGAGCTTGTAACTCAGATAAGGCTTTTTGTACCATTTCTTCTAGATTAACTTCACCGTTTGCGGCTTTTCGATACAAATGTGTCGGTATTAACAAACGATTTATTTCATTTGTTCCTTCGAAGATACGGTTAATTCTCGAATCTCTATACATTTGCTCAACTTTATATTCTTTTATAAAACCTGCACCACCATGTAGTTGAACAGCCTCATCTGCGACATAATCTAGTGTTTCAGATCCAT
This sequence comes from Litchfieldia alkalitelluris, assembly GCF_002019645.1. Taxonomy (GTDB): domain Bacteria; phylum Bacillota; class Bacilli; order Bacillales; family Bacillaceae_L; genus Litchfieldia; species Litchfieldia alkalitelluris. The sequence goes on from NZ_KV917374.1 coordinate 3,639,149, forward strand.
AGACTTTACAAACTGCACATTCAGTCGCATATTCCATCATTCTTTGGCCAATTAATTTAAGATCCGTAGAATCAGATAAATCGCCTAGTGCATTTTCGATTAAACTTGCAGTTCGATATTGAAGTGACTCCGAAGCATAAAATACGTGCTGCCATTTTTGCGACTTTTTCTTTGGTAGCTCCAAAATCAGCTATTGCCCGCCCAAACTGCCTTCTTTCATTTGTGTATTGGATTGTTTTTTCTAAGCCCGACTTAGCTCCACCCATACAGGCTGACCCCAAATTGAATCGCCCTAGATTTAATACATTAAGTGCAATCACATGGCCTTTACCAACTTCCCCAAGAAGGTTTTCTACAGGTACCATACAATCTTCAAGGATAACCGATCGAGTTGAAGATCCTTTTATACCCATCTTTTGTTCTTCTGGACCAAGCGATAGCCCTGGAAAGTTTTTTTCAACAATAAACGCTGTGAATTTTTGCCCGTCGACCTTAGCATACACAATAAACGTATCAGAAAACTGTGCATTGGTAATGTATAGCTTTGTTCCGTTCAAGATATAATCTGTACCCTCATTATTTAATTTGGCAACGGTTTGTGCAGCAAGTGCATCAGAGCCCGCCCCAGGTTCTGTTAAGCAATAAGCACCTAGATATTCCCCTGAGGCAAGCTTTGGTAAATACTTTTCCTTTTGTGCTTTTGTTCCAAAATAAGTAATTGGCAAAGTAGCAATACAAGTATGGTTTGAATGAGCAACACCATAGCTACCAGATTGACCTACGACCTCTCCAATAAGTCCTTTACTAATTTTATCAAGGCCAAGACCACCATACTCTTCAGGAATACTATGCGCTAATAATCCTAAATCACCTGCTATTTTTAAAAGTTCTACTAGTTTATTAAAGTTTTGACTTTCAATCTCTTCATTATAGGGTTCCACTTCTTTTTCTAGAAACTGCTGTGCCGTATTTGCTATCATTTTATGTTCAAAGCTTAAATCCTCTGGCGTAAATAAATCATCTTTTTCGATCGCTGAGTACAGGAAACTAGCACCCTTATTTTTCATTTGTAACATATCCATTTATATCTCCTTCAACAATTGAATTTCTATCATTCAAATATGGAACGATATCCAAAATACCGCGACTTGCAACAAACTCCAACTCATCACGATAGCCATACTTTACGAGGAGTTTTCCGACAAATGAAGAACGAAGAATCTCTTCTGCTTTATCGCTTGATTGAGAGTAAAACAAGTGAGCAGCTATTGCAGAATCTGTTAGCTCCCATTTTGTAGATGTACCTTCATTTAACAAACAGTCTAAAAAGTACCCTGCCTCATAAAAGTCTTCTAGACAAAATTCCCCTGATGAACCTGAGCAAACAATAACAATCGTTTCCTCTTGATGGCATTGGTTAACCTTGGTGGCAATTGCACTTCCATTTAGTAATGAGCAGATATACACTTTTTCTGCTAAACGACTTCGATTGACTGCTACAGTTCCATTTGTAGTTGATAAGATAACAGTTTTATTTTTGACAGCATACTTTAGTGAAAGAGGATTAGGATCAAAAAATCCCTCAATCGTCCTTCCCTCATACTCTCCCACCAAGATATAACTATCTGTTTGTAGATTCTTTGCTTCCCGAATTGCTGCTTCTTTGTTTATTACAGGAATTACTTCTTTTGCCCCATAAGATAAGCAAGTAGTAATCGTTGATGTTGCTAGTAAAACATCGAATACAACAGCTATCTTTTGTTCCTTGATCTTCTGTTCATCAATTTCTTCTTTCTTCATAAGAAGATGAACTTTTGGCATGTTAAGCACCCTTTCAAATCAAACACACGATTTCTTATAAGCCTATTTAAATATATTGTTACAAGCATGTTGAATAAGACTGTTTACAAAATGGTTAAAGTGAGCAAAGCGGTTATCACTTGTTTGACCATTTTTATACCTGAAATAGATTTGCTGGCATATAACAGCCAGTTTGAAATAAGCGAAGGTGACGTAAAAATCAATGTTCGAAACATCTCGCCCACTCTTTTTGGCATACATTTCAATAAATTCATTTCTTGTAAAAAAGCCTTTGTTGACGGTAATTGGTGCTTTGCCAAGGCCTTTTTTTAGCATAATAGGGTCATCATCTTGGGTCCAATAACTCATGGCTGCTCCTAAATCAGCAAGTGGATCACCTATTGTTGTCATCTCCCAATCAAACAAACCTACCATCTCTGTGAGATCTTTAGAAAACATTGCATTATTTAACTTATAGTCATAATGAATAACTGTTGGTGTCCCGGAAACTGGAATAGAGTCAATCAACCATTTTTTCAGGAAGTCAAATCCTTCAATTTCATCAGTCTTTGCTCGTTCACATCTTGAAAGCCAACCATGGACTTGTCGTTCCATAAACCCATCAGGATGACTTAATTTTGTTAACTCCGTGTTCATATAATCAATTCGGTGAAGTTCTACAAGCTGCTCTACCATGATTTCTGATATCCTTCTACATAAATCTGGCGTAGCCTCTATCGAACTTGGAAACTCCGTATCTATGACAATCCCTTTTTTACGTTCCATAATAAAGAACGTACTACCAACAATTTCCTTATTCTCTGAAAACAAATAAGGTTTCGGAGCACTAGGAAAAAGTGGATTAAGCTCCTTTAGAATTTTATATTCACGGTTCATATCATGTGCCTTTGGGGCAACCGGACCATGTGGAGGCCTTCTTAAAACAGCCTCCCAATCTCCAATACTTAATTGATAGGTTAAATTCGAATGTCCAGCTCGGAATTGTTCAACCATTAAAGGTTTATCTGGAATTCCTTCTAAATATTCCTTGATAAAAGCTTCTAGAACAGGGATATTTAGTTCTTCTCCTTTTCTGACGGGGATTGTATCTTTTACACCTTCGACCATAACTTATCCCCTCCCATTATGTGTAATTAGGATATATTGATTCAGTGCTTCTCGAATATAATCAGGTATTGGTTCACTTTGTTGCTTTTCAAAATTAAAATGAACAATAACCGCATATCCCTTTGCAATTAACCTGCTAGTACCTTTTTCAATAATTTCATGGTCAAGTTGGAAGCTTTTCGTACCAATCTTCGATACCGCAGTTGTAACAATTAAAGTTTGGTTAAAATATCCCTGACCAACAAAATCGCACTTAGTTGAAGCTAGGATAAATCTCCAGTCTGAAATCGCTGTACCAGTTCCTAACTTTTCAAAGAACTTAATTCGAGCATCTTCTAAATAAATAAAATAGCTCGTGTTGTTGATATGCCCTAGGGCATCTGTCTCACCGAAACGGACAGATACCTCTAACTCGTGTTTCATACAAATCAACTCCTCCTGAATACTTTTATCGATGAGTAAAGACCGGTCTTCTTTTTTCAATAAAAGCTGATACACCCTCTTTAATATCTTCTGTCTGAAAAACCTCTTCAAATAGTTCAGCTTCTCTTTCAATACTTGCTTCTAATGGTAAATTTGCACCGTCATCAACTGCTTTTTTTATTCGCGATAGCGCTTGCAATGAATGTCGACTGATTTTTCTTGCGAGGTCACTAGCAGCAGTTAGTCCTTCCCCTGTTGGAACGACTTTATTTACCAAGCCAATTTTTTCTGCTTCAGCAGCAGTAATTGGGTCACCTGTAAACATTAGTTCCTTCGCTTTAGACTCACCAACCACTCTTGGTAATCTTTGCGTTCCACCACCACCTGGAAAAAGACCAAGTTTAATTTCAGGTAATCCAATTTGTACATGTTCTTCTGCAATTCGAATATCACATGTTAAAGCTAGCTCACAGCCTCCACCATAAGTAAGACCATTAAGAACAGCAATAGTTGGTTTGTTAAATTGGTCAATATAGTTCAATACTTTATGAGTTTCCATAAAACTAGATTTAATCCCAGCTTTCCCAATTAAGTTAGGAAACTCCTTAATATCTGCACCAGCCATAAATGCTTTACTTCCTGATCCTGTCAAAATCACAGTTACCACCTCATGATCTTTTTCAAGTGCCTGAAAACTTTGATAAAGTTCCTCAACAACACTTGAGTTCATAACATTTAGAGGTGGATTATTGATTGTAATTGTGGCAGTACCATTTTGTTTTTCAACTTGTAGAAATTGTGCCATTAATTTTCCACTCCTTTTTGTACATAATCATAAAATCCTTTTCCAGTCTTCCTTCCTAAATGCCCCGCCTTTACTTTTTCCTCAATACATTTAGGTGGTTTATCTGCCAGATCACCTGTTTCAGCAAAGCGTTGTTCCATTACGTAATACCCAACATCAATTCCTGATAAGTCCATTAATTGGAATGGTCCTATTGGATGATTTAGCGCTTTTCTACAAATCGTATCAATATCTTTATAATCGCAAATACCTTGTTCATATAATTGAACGGCTTCGCGTTGGAGTGCACCTAGAATTCGATTGGCAACAAAACCTGAAATTTCTTTTCGAAGCAAGACACCCGTTCGATTTATTCTTTCACAAACTTCCATAGTTAATTGAGCGGTTTCCTCAGATGTATCTTCACTCATCACAACCTCTACACAGTCCATTACAAGAGGAGGAAAGAAAAAGTGCATATTACATACTTTGTCTGGTCTTTCGGTAACACTTGCAATTAATGAACTTACAATTGTAGAACTATTAGATGCTAAAATTGCATGTGAAGGAGCAATTTTATCCAGTTGTTGAAAAACTTCTTGTTTCACGGACAACTTTTCCACAATTGCCTCAATCACAAAGTCAGCATTTGAAGCAGCCTCTTGTATACTAGAGGTAAATGCAAGTCGTCCAAAAGCAGCATCTTTTACATCTTCTGCTAGTTTTCCTTTTGCAACCCATTTATCCATTAGAGCTTCTAAGCTTTCTTTTGCTTTCTCTAAAGCATGTTGATTAACATCTTGAATGGTCGTCCGAAACCCTCCAAGTGCACATAACATTGCAATTTGATGACCCATTTGGCCCGATCCCACTACACAAATTCTCTTAATATCATTTATATTCATTCATAATCTCCTCTCATTCTCTTCCACTTACTAACCGGTTGGTATGTTGCTTATAAAAAAATAGAAAGGGATACAACCTCCTTTCTATTTTTTTCTTAAACCATTTCAATACCACTTAAAATCATATCAACGAAGACTTGTGCCACTTCTTGGTCCGTTAATTTCCCCTTAGGATTAAACCATTGGTAGCTCCAATTCGTCATACCAAGAATTCCAAATGTAACGATGTCTACTTTTAAATCTTTCTTAAACTCCCCATTATTTACACCTTCTTCAAGTAAAGCCTGAATATTTGTACGAAATTGATCTCGCTTCGGAATGATTTGTGAAAGATGATCTTCCGATAAATTTCTCATTTCTCGGAAAAAGACACGAGCACTTGGTCCTCTTGATTCAATTGTGTGAATCAACATATAGACCATTTCATATAATTTATCCTTACTAGAGTTATCCTCATTATTCAAGATTTTCTGTTGTCCTTCAAGAAGATCTTGAATATATCCCATATGGATATCCATGAGAAGTTCTTCTTTGCTAGAAAAATAGTAGTAGAAAGTTCCTTTTGTTACACCAAGAGCATCTACAATATCTTGAATTGATGTTTCAGAGAAGCCCCTTTCACCAAATAAAGCGATACTTTGCTCTGTAATTTTGTTTTTCATGCAGTAAACCTCTTTCAGTATAATTATCTTAAAATTATACCATATTTTCCATCGTGTCTTAGTGCTTAGGAACCACTTCTTCTCTCAATACTCTTCTTAGAATTTTACCAACATTTGTCTTAGGAAGTTGTTCTCTAAATTCTACAATTCTGGGAACCTTGTAAGTTGCCATATGCTCCTTGCAGTATGTGATAATATCTTCATCAGTCGCATTCTTTCCCGATTTTAGTACCACGACAGCCTTAACTGTTTCCCCTCTGTATTTGTCTGGAACTCCAATTACAACAGCTTCTTGCACTGCTGGATGCTCATAAATTACCTCTTCAACATCACGAGGGTAAATATTATAGCCACTGGCAATAATCAGATCTTTTTTGCGATCAACAATATAAACGTACCCGTCTTCGTCGACACGAGCAATATCACCTGTGTACAACCAGCCATCTCTTAATGTATGGGCTGTTTCTTCAGGCATATTCCAATATCCCTTCATTACCTGTGGACCTTTTATCACTAACTCCCCAAGCTCACCAGTCGGCACTTCTACCATCCCCGTACCTAAGTCTACAACTTTATAGTCAGTTGATGGAAAACCTATTCCAATACTACCTGGCTTTCTTTCGGCAAACATTGGATTACAATGAGTGGTCGGTGATGCCTCAGACAACCCATATCCTTCTAAAACTTTTGCCCCAGTTTTACTTTCAAATTCTTTCATTAATTCAACTGGCATTGGAGCACTCCCACTATTACAAATTCGTATACTATCAATTCCATACTCTTGTGCCTTCGGATGATTTGTTAAGGCCACATACATCGTCGGAACCCCTGGGAATGTAGTAGGTTTTTCTCTTTTTATTGTTTCTAACATTTCCTCAAGCTCAAATCGAGGTAATAATATATTAGTCGACCCACAATAGATTGATAGGTTCATCCCTGATGTCATTCCAAATACATGAAATAGCGGAATAACTGTTAAGGCTCGTTCTTCTCCAAATGTGAAATCATTCTTGAAAAACTCATAGGATTGAAGAACATTGGCCACGATATTTCTATGAGTTAACATCGCACCCTTTGATCTTCCCGTAGTCCCACCAGTGTATTGAAGAACCGCAATATCATTCTCTGGCTCAATGTCCACAGGTGTAAATTTACCTGTTGCAGATTGCATATAAGATTCAAAAGTGTAGTCTGGTTCAAAGGATTGATCTGTTGGTTGAAGACCAACGACAATTACGTTTTTCACATTTGTTTCAGCTTGAACCGACTTTAATCTCGGATAAAGTGCATCATAGACGATAATAGTTTCTGCAGCCGAATCTGAAAGTATATGCTGAAGTTCTCTTTCCACAAGCATTGGATTTACCTGAGTAACAATTCCACCTACTCCTAAAATTCCATAGTAGGAAATCACTTACTGTGGACAATTCGGAAGCATGATTGCAACACGATCCCCTTTTTGGACACCATTTGATTGAAGTGCTGATGAAAAAACATATGCTAATCCAACCAATTCCTTATAGGAGATTCGCTTATGATAAAAAACAATTGCTTCGTTTTCAGGAATTTTTTGTGCGCTTTCCTGGAGAATATCATTCATTGTAATCTTAGGAATTTCAATTTCCTTTGAAACCGAATTAGGATATTGTTTTAGCCAACTTTTCTCTCTCATGTAAACGCCTCCATTTTTTTGTTGATACTTTATCAATAATGTTAGATACCTAGTTATCAGGAGTTAAGAACTCGGACAAAAGGCACAGTGGTGTTCCTCCAATTTACCGAACTTTGACACTTGTTTGTATTTCCTTCCGCCAGAATTTCTTTCTACTTTGGCCCGATTTCCCGTCAAACCCGCCGAATTCAATCACTTTTCCACCGTATTTTCATACTTGGACACACGGTTCGATTGCCTTTCGCCGGATTTCTTTCTACTTCGGCCCGATTTCCCGTCAAACCCGCCGAATTCAATCACTTTTCCGCCGGATTTTCATACTTGGACACATGGTTCGATTGCCTTACGCCGGATTTCTTTCTTCTTCGGCCCGATTTCCCGTCAAACCCGCCGGATTCAATCACTTTCCCGCCGTTTATTCGACTTGAACTCACGTGAGACATTAAAAAGTAAGTCCTCCCCCATCCACATGAATAGTGGAACCCGTTATAAATGATGCTTCATCTGAAGCTAAGAATAAAACTGCATTTGCAACTTCTTCTGGCTGACCAATTCTTCCAAGTGCATTTGCTCTCGAGATAATTGGCCATTTTCGATCGTTTTGTTTCCAACCATCAATAATCGTCGTATCAATAACACCAGGAGCAATGGCATTAATACGGATATTTTTGTTACCATACTCCAATGCCGCATTTTGAGTTAGTCGAATTACGCCACCTTTTGAAGCGTTATAAGGAGCCATATATTTTTGTCCTTTAAACCCTAATAAACTTGAAGTATTAATAATCGAGCCACTACCTTGTTTTTCCATATAGGGTATGGTAAATTTCATTCCTAGGAAAACTCCTTTTAAATTAACATCAATGACATGTTCCCATTCATCAACTGAAAGATCCGCTAATTTCACCTCCGAATTTCCAATTCCAGCATTGTTGAATAAAATATCTATTTGGCTATATTCGGCCAATGTTTCTTTTACTAGATTCTGTATTTCAGCAGGATTTGCCACATTAGCTTTAACAAAGATTGCTTCTCCATCTTTTTCTTTAACAAGCTCAACTGTTTCCAAACCAAGTTCACTATTCACATCAGATATTACAAGCCTAGCACCCTCTTGGGCTAAGCGGAGAGCTGAAGCACGACCAATCCCTCCGCCACCCCCAGTAATGATTGCCACTTTATCTTTTACTCTCACAGATTTATCCCCTTTCGAGTATTGGTGCTATTCCTTGTCCTCCACCAAAACAAGCTGTAACTAAGGCATATTTTGCAGATCTTCATCTAAGTTCATAAACTGCATTTGTTACTAAAATCCCCCCAGTCGCTCCGAGTGGATGTCCATGTGCGATTGCCCCACGGTTCACATTTAACTTTGAAGAATCAAGGTGCAACTCTCGATCACAAGCAATTACCTGAGCAGCAAATGCCTCATTTAACTCATTTAAATCTATTTCATCAAGAGTTAATTTTGCTTTCATTAAAACTTTATATATAGCTGGAACTGGACCAGTCCCCATAATATTAGGATCAACTCCAGCTACCGCAAATTCTCGGATGGTAGCCAATGGTTCCAAACCTAAATCGTTTGCCTTTTCTCTACTCATAATAACTAGAGGTGCAGCAGCATCATTCAAGCCTGGACTACTACCAGTAGTAACTGTTCAATTCTCTTTAAAAGCTGGTTGTAACTTCCCTAGTCCTTCAAGAGCCGTGTTTGGTCGAGGGTGTTCGTCTTGCTTAAATAAAAGTGGTTGCCATTTACGTACAGGAATTGTAATTGGAACAATTTATTCTTCGAATCTATCTTCTTCCATTGCTAGAGCCATTTTTCGTTGGCTATTAAAAGCAAATTCATCTTGTTCTTCTCTTGTAATCTCGTATTTTTCTACTGGATTTTCAGCTGTAATACCCATTGGGGATTTCCTATTTCCTTTGGTGATAATTGAGATGAACGTAATTTTGGTGAATATGAAAAACAGTATTTATAAAACGTGTGTTCCACCATCTACGACAATCGTATCACCAGTAATATAATCAGAAGCTTTCGACGCAAGAAAAAGTGCTACTCCCTTTAAATCGGTATCAGTACCAAAACGTCTCAAAGGAGTCCCTTCTAATATTCTGTCTTTCCCCCTCTCTATTAACACCTTTGACATCTTTGTTGGAAAAAAACCTGGGGCTATTGCGTTAACATTAATATTGTATTGCCCCCATTTAGCTGCAAGATCCTTCGTAAATGTAATGACTGCACCTTTACTAGTGTTATATCCAATCGTATCCATATATCGAGGGTCTGTTCCACCTAATCCAGCAACTGAAGAAATATTAATAATTTTTCCTCCACCTTGCTCAATCATAAACTTTCCAACTGCCTGACTCATAAGAAACACAGCATTTAGGTTAACATCCATTACTTTTTTCCATGCCTCATAAGGCATCTCTGCAACAGGTGCCCCCCATGAAGCACCACTATTATTTACGAGGATATCTATTCTTCCAAACTCATTTATCGTTTCTTCAATCACACTTTTAAGATCCTCAGAATTAGTTACGTCACACTTTATAGCTAGTGATCTAACCCCTTTATCTATTAAGCTACGAGAAACCTCTTCACAGGCCTCTATTTTTCTAGAACATACAACTACATTTGCTCCTGCTTCAGCAAAACCTTCTGCAATTTGTTTACCTAAACCTCTACCACCACCAGTAATAATGGCTGTTTTTCCTGTTAAATCGAAGAGTTCAAGGACATTCATGAATTTCACTCCTATCTGTAAATTTTTATTAGTTAGCGATACTTTTTAAGTTCTAATTTTGCTACTTGTGCTTTATGAACTTCGTCTGGTCCATCTGCGATACGGAGTGTTCGTGCATTCGCCCATTGTGCAGCTAGTGGGATATCATTACTAACACCTGCACCACCGAAAGCTTGAATGGCTCTATCAATCACAGCTAGAGCCATATTAGGAGCAATAACTTTAATCATCGCTATTTCTGCCTTAGATTCTTTATTACCAACTGTGTCCATCATATAGGCGGCTTTTAAAGTTAAAAGACGTGCTTGCTCAATTTCGATTCGTGACATTGCGATCCATTCTTGGATCACGCCTTGCTGTGATATTTTTTTTCCAAACGCTTCACGTGATTGAACACGCCCGCACATATATTCTAACGCTCGTTCAGCCGCACCTATTAATCGCATACAATGATGGATACGACCTGGTCCAAGCCTACCTTGAGCAATTGCAAACCCCTTACCTTCACCCCAAATAATATTTGATAGAGGGACACGAACATTCTCAAAGGTAATTTCAGCATGCCCGTGTGGAGCATGGTCATACCCAAATACAGGTAACATTCGTTCTATTTTGACTCCGGGAGTATCCAACGGGACAAGAATCATTGACTGCTGCTCATGCTTTGGTGCATTTGGGTCATTCTTTCCCATTACAATCGCAATTTTACAGCGTGGATCACCAGCTCCTGAAGACCACCATTTCGTTCCATTTATGACATACTCATCTCCTTTACGAATAATACTAGCTTCGATATTTGTTGCATCAGCTGAAGCGACTTGTGGTTCAGTCATTGAAAAGCAAGAACGAATGTCACCATTCAATAATGGCTTCAACCATTGCTCTTTTTGATCCTCTGTCCCATATCGAACAAGTACTTCCATATTACCGGTATCAGGAGCATTACAGTTAAATACCTCTGGTGCAATTAAAGACCTCCCCATAATCTCACAAAGAGGGGCATATTCCGAATTCGTTAGACCTGCACCATATTCACTTTCTGGTAAAAATAAATTCCATAGACCTTGATTTTTAGCTTCTTCCTTCAGCTCTTCAACAATTGTTGGAACCTCAGTCCAACGATTTGGTTGTTGATTTAATTGGTCTTCATAAAGTTTTTCATTAGGGTAAATGAATTTATTCATGAAAGCGTTTACTTTTTCCTGCAAATCTATTACCTTTTTTGAATATGAAAAATTCATTATCGCTAGCCTCCCTTTTAATCACATTACTTACTAACCGGTCGGTATGTTAGGTATATATTAATAATACAACTCTTTCCCAGAATTATTCAACTATTTTTCTAAAAATTCTAAACCTTACTTTAATTAATTCAAAATTTATAAAATAAGTTTTAAAATTCCCTATTAATTATAAATTTTCCAAAGGTACTAGTCCCTTAAGCTTATGTACATATATTATTTTTATAAAATAACACAAAAAAAGATTGCCCCTAAAACTCTGACCTATCGATTAATCGGTAGTAGGTCAGAATTTTAGGAAAGACAACCTTTTCTGTGCTGCAGAATTAAAAAGATCCCTTGTATTCTCCATCATTTTTTGAAGATTTTTTACGTTTTTCTTTTTCTTTATGCTTTTGATTAGCATCATGACTTCCAACTTCGTGACTAAACTCTGAATCAGTTTTTGCCGAATCAAAGCCTTGTTTATTCTTTTGATCAGCATCATTTTTCTTTGTTCGCTTTGCCATATTTATCACTCCTTGTATCGCTATGTGTTTCAAACATAGTTTTTACAACAAGTGCAATTTCATTCAATGTCTATTTTAACAATTTATATAATGCTTGTGTACCGGAATCTCCTTCACCCGTTTTCTCTAATTGGTCATATAAAGATTTTGCTAATTTTAAGCCTGGAGTATTCATATCCATCTGCTCTGCTTCCTCGATAGCTATTTGCATATCTTTAATAAAGTGCTTAATATAAAAGCCTGGATGGAAATCGCCACTAATCATTCGTGGAGCTAGATTACTTAAAGACCAACTTCCAGCTGCCCCTGCAGTTATACTCTTAAGTACATTTTCTGGGTCTAATCCTGCTTTATTGGCATATGCAATTGCTTCTGAAACACCTATCATATTTGATGCGATGGCTATTTGATTACACATTTTCGTATGTTGACCAGCACCAGCTCCGCCTTGGAGAACAATATTCTTACCCATACACTCAAAAATAGGTAAACACGCCTGATAAGCCGTCTCATCTCCACCAACCATAATAGTTAACCTTGCTTCTCTTGCACCAATATCTCCACCTGAAACTGGTGCATCCAGGGTATGGATCCCCTTTTCCTTTGCTATCTTATGTATCGTTTTGGCTAATGTTGGTGTAGAAGTTGTCATATCTATACAATATGATCCACTCTTGGCATTATTTAATATTCCATCTTGGCCTAAATACACTTCTTCTACATCCTGTGGATATCCTACGATTGTAATAATAACATCCGCTGCTTTTGCTAAATTTGCTACAGAATCGTGCCAAAGGGCTCCTTTTTCTACTAATTCATCTGCCTTTACTTTTGTACGAGTATAGACCAACACTTGATAGCCCGCATTCAATAAATGGCTTGCCATACTTTTGCCCATTACACCTGTTCCAATAAAGCCAATGACTTTTCCTTCTTGTGTATCCAAGAAAAGTCCTCCTTCCTAAAATTTATTTTTTCAAGTAAGCAATTCCATCAGGATGAATTCCGACCTTAATTCGTCCTTCTTCCTCTAACGTTTCCATATTAATAATGGACACATCATTTGTTTTATTATTTGCCACAAAAGCTTTACTACCATCCTCATTAAAAACTGTACCACCAGGCCATACCCCAACTCTAATACGCTTCACTTCCCATGGTTTGACAGTGCCTTTAAGCTCAAACTTTGTATCAATTATTGATAAATCTCCAGATTCTCGGTTTGGTATCAATGCGTATTTTCCGTTAGGTGAGAATACGATTCTTATTGGACAAGTCCCTATTCTTCTTTTATGTAAAGTCTCTAAACTCTCAGTATCAATGACAAACAATGTATTATCTTCCTGGTTTGCTACATAGAGCTCTTTTCCATTAGGATGAACAGCCACACCTTCTGGTCCTTTACCTACTGGGAAATGATTAATGATTTCTTCTTTGTTTACATTCACAACTGTGATGTTGTCACTACCTATATTTGGTACATAAACTGTTTCACCATTCGGTGAAAATGAAATCATATGTGAATACTTCTGATACGTAGGAATAACTTTTTCGATAGAGTCGGTTGCTGTATCAATTATAAACACTTTTTCACTATAAGTTGAAGCCATATATAACTTTTGTCCATCGTTTGTAACTCCTAAGCCATGGGGAAAGTTAAAATCTTCATGCTCTACCTTTTTTATGATTTCAAAAGTATCGTTGTCGATGATATTAATTTTATTTCCTAATGAACAAGTCACATACGTTTTCTTACCATCTGGGGTTACCACAACCTCATGAGGGTTATAGTCTGTCTCAATTGTCTTTTCAACCAATTGGTTTGTTAAATTTACAAATGATACTGTATCTTCGTCTTTGTTTAAAACAATCAGGTATTCTTTATTCATAATTTCCTCCAAATTAAATATTTCTTTTCGCATTCCTAAATAATATCATATTTTTTTAATCCTATAAAAACAAACTATTTGTTTATCACCCATAAAAATTTAAAAAATTGGTGATTTGTACCTGTCGGACACTAGTGAAGTTACATAAAGTATAACAAATCGATTGAGGAGGTGTTTCGTAATGGGTGCTGTTGCAGGTGCTGGATATGGAGCAGGTTTTGCTTTGATCGTTGTTCTATTCATTTTATTGATCATTGTAGGTGCTGCGTACGTAGGTTACGGATACTAAAACTAAAAAGATAAAGAAAGGAGATGTTAAGAATGGGCTATTGTGGATATGGATATGCGGCTCCTGTTGCGCCTGTTTCTGGTTGGGGTAGCGGATTTGCATTAATCGTTGTATTGTTCATTTTATTAATAATTGTTGGGGCAGCTTGGTTATAAAAACTTGTAGGTAAGAAGTTTTCCTTATGATTATTTTAACTGGAATTCTTGAAGCCAAAAGTTAAACTATAAAAAAAGCCACTCTATGCCATTAATGCATAAAGTGGCTTTTTGACATTAAACAGATTTAACCATTCCCCCATCTACTAAATATGAATTACCTGTCATGTATGAATTAGCATCAGAGACTAAAAATGTCACAAATTTCGCAAACTCGACTGGTTCACCATATCTTCCTAATGGGATGTTTGATTTCATTTTTTCCTCAATTTCCTCTTTTGTAATCCCAAGCTTCTCAGCATTTACTTGGTCTAAAAAACTAACTCGCTCTGTAGCAATTCGTCCAGGAGCTACAGTGTTAATTAAAATTTGATCTGTTGCAAGCTCTTGTGCGAGTGATTTAGTTAGGCCTACAATACCCAACCTAAAAGTGTTTGATAATAGAAGACCAGGTATTGGTTCCTTAATGGAGGAAGATGCAATATTAAGAATCTTCCCTCCTTGTTTTCTAAGGTATGGAAGTGTTTCTCTTATTACACGGACATAACTCAAGAGATTTAACTCAAACGAATTCTGCCAATCTTCATCTGTTAACTGATCAAAGGATCCTGCTGGTGGTCCCCCTGCATTATTTACTAAAATATCAATGCGTCCAAATAGTTCTTCTGTTTTCGATACCAAGTTCTTAATGTCTTCAAGTTTCGTAATATCAGCCTTAACATATGAAACCTTACCGGTGCCAACTACAGCTATTTCTTTTTGAACCTTCACAAGTTTATCTTCATCTCGGCTCGAAATAACAACATTAGCTCCCTCTTTTACCAGTTCAGTTGCTATTGCTTTTCCAAGTCCTTGACTAGAAGCTAAAACCAAAGCAACTTTTCCTTTTAAATCTAACTCCATTTTTCCACCCTCTTCGATTCAATTCTATTATCATTATATATGATAGCGAAAAACGAAGGAAAGAATTAGGATTAAAAAGAGAATTACTTTTCCCCATCAAAAAACTTGCTAAACCGTTTCATCGCCTTATCTTGTTTCGGTTGTAAGTGAAAGGGATTTTTGGGTTGAACAAAATTTTCAGTATTCATATCAACACTGATGCCCATTTTTTCACCAGCGGTCGACAATGAATCATTAATTATACTTTCGTATCTCTCATCCGGATGCGGATTTCTATCATGAAATTCTTCTTCATTTCTTGTCATAGTTTAAACACCTCCTCTCTTTTAAAATTTGTTTCTGAACAAATTTTATGTATAGTTAAATATGTAGGGAGAGATTTAAAACAAAAAATCCCAATTTAATTATTAACTAAAAAGGAATTAGGTGAAAGAACCATGAACAAAGATTTTTTTGTGTTTGACAGTAACATTCCACGAAAAGCTGTTATTAGAAATTATACAGAACAAGACTTTGAGAACTTAATTCGAATTCAACATGAATGTTTTCCACCGCCATTTCCTTCTGAACTGTTGTGGAATAATGAACAATTAAGTAATCATGTGAAATTATTTCCTGAAGGTGCACTTTGCGTTGAAGTCGAAGGAGTGCTGTGTGGTTCCATGACTGGACTAAGGGTCGATTTTAGTCCACAACATCCTTTGCACTCATGGGAAGAAATTACGAGTAACGGATATATCACTAACCATAAAAATACAGGAAACACTATATATATTGTTGATATTTCTGTAAGTCCTACATATCGCTCATTGGGCATTGGAAAATGGCTAATGCAATCCATGTATGAGGTAGTAGTACATTTAGATGCTGACCGTCTACTTGGGGGTGGTCGATTATCAGGATTCCATCGACAATCTTCTAACATGTCTGCTGAGGAATATATAGAAAAAGTATTATGTGGTGAGTTGAAGGATCCCGTTATTACTTTCTTGCTTAAGTGTGGGAGAACACCTGTACAGCTTGTAGAGAATTATTTGGATGATGAAGAATCAAAAAATTATGGGCTATTAATGGAATGGAAAAACCCATTTAAAAAACTGGCTCCATGATCGTTCCTTAAGAGCCAGTTGAATTAATATAATGGATAAACTGATTAATTGGAGTAGCAATTCCTTGTGTTGCTTCTCCTTCTCCTATTGCTGGAATTGTTTTCGCATATATGACACCAATTACTTTTCCTTCTTGATTGAGGACAGGACTACCACTGTTTCCTTTATGAACTAGCGCATCTAATCTAAGTGACCCTGATTCATCTTGATTAACGATTTTACCATCTATTGCAATCCTGTGGTATGCAAGAGGATTTCCGATTATGTAGACAGCTTCTCCAATTTCCCATGGTTGATCATTAACATTAACAAGTTCAAGAAAAGGATATTCAAAATCAGTCTTGATATCAACTAAAGCAAAATCAATGGTTGGATCAGACACGATCACTTCTCCCTGTAAAAAATCTCCATTAGGAAAACTAACAACAATGTTTGACATATTTTCCACTACATGATGATTCGTTATAATCATTCCATTTGCTGCTATATTAAATCCAGTACCTTTAATCCCATTTCCTTCAATTGTTACAATAGCTTCTTTAGAAAGTTGGATGATTTCTTCCTCAGACAACCTTTGTGATTTTTGTAGAAATTCAAAAGAAGGCAAATTAAACATTTTAAACCAAACACTAAACACACCAGTAAGAAGTGAGAAAACAAGTAAAAAGACAATCACCTTTACGAAAAACTTCATTGTTGGATTATGCTTATCCTTTATTGAATCTTCTTCCGCCTTAAAATCTTCTAAAGATGGCTCCTCATACTTATCATAATCAGTTTCTTCTTCATTCCATTTGTTCATCCTATCACCTAATCCATTAGTTCTTTTCATTAGTATACCAAAAAAAGACCAGACTCCCTTAGAAATCTGATCTTTTGGTGATTATAGGTTTTTTTGAACAAACTCAACAACTTCTTCTGTTGTACCAAATGAAAGGATTTGGTCCTTTAAGTTAGCGAGCTTTTCTTTTGAAAGCTTCTTAATCTGTGAACGGGCAGGTAGAATCGACGTAGCACTCATACTAAACTCATCTAAACCAAGTCCGAGTAAAATCGGTATGGCAATCGGATCTCCAGCCATTTCTCCACACATTCCAGCCCACTTGCCTTCTTTATGTGCAGCATCGATAACTGTACTAATTAATCTAAGAATTGACGGGCTATACGGTTGGTATAAATAAGCAACTCTTTCATTCATACGGTCTGCAGCCATTGTATATTGAATTAGATCGTTTGTTCCAATACTAAAGAAGTCCACTTCTTTAGCAAATTGATCAGCTAGAACAGCTGTTGATGGAATTTCAACCATTATCCCAATTTCAATCTTATCAGATACGTTTGTACCACTTGCTACAAGCTTTTCTTTTTCTTCTAGCAGAATTGCTTTGGCTTGGCGGAATTCATCAAGAGTTGCGATCATCGGAAACATAATTTTTAAATTTCCGTAAGTACTTGCTCTAAGTAGTGCACGTAATTGTGTACGGAAAATTTCTTGCTCCTCAAGGCAAAGACGAATTGCTCGGTAGCCTAAAAAGGGATTAAGTTCCTTCGGGAGATGTAAGTAAGGAAGCTCCTTATCTCCTCCAATATCAAGTGTTCTTACAACAACAGGCTTTCCTTCCATCTTTTCTAGAACAGTCTTATATGCGTCAAACTGCTCTTCTTCAGTTGGAAGTTGGTCTCTTCCCATATATAAAAATTCAGTACGGTATAGGCCAACACCTTCACCACCGTTTGCTAAAACTCCTTTAACATCTTCTGGAGTTCCAATATTAGCAGCTAGTTCCACATGTTGTTCATCACTAGAAACTGTTGGTTCATTAATTAACTTAGCCCACTCCGTTTTTTGTGCTTCATATTGTTCTTTTTTGGCTTGATATTCAGAGATTACTTGCTCGCTTGGGTCAACAATAACATGACCATCCAGTCCGTCAACGATGACAAGCACTCCATTTTTAATATCAGAGGTTACAGTCTTAGTCCCAACTACTGCTGGAATTTCCATTGAACGGGCCATAATAGCTGAGTGAGATGTACGACCTCCAATATCCGTTGTAAAACCTTTAACATAGTTACGGTTCAGCTGCGCTGTATCTGATGGAGTTAAATCTTCAGCAATAATAACAACTTCTTCCGATATCATACTCGGGTTAGAGATTGTAACGCCTAGAAGATGTGCTAAGACGCGCTTAGTTACATCCTTAATATCAGCTGCACGTTCTTTCATATATTCATTATCCATTGATTCAAACATAGAGATAAACATAGATGCTGTCTCATTTAAAGAATATTCAGCATTAACGTTCTCACTCTTAATTCGATCTTTAATCGGATTAACTAATTCTGGATCGCTTAATACAAGAAGATGAGCAGCAAAAATTGCTGCCTTGTCTTCTCCAAGTTCTTGATTTGCTTTGTCTTTAATAACTTCTAATTCTTGTTTTGCAGTTTCTAATGCTACATCAAATCTAGAAACTTCTTCTTCTGTATTGGTAATATTCTTCTTTTCAATTGTTAAATCTGGGTTTTCTAAACGATAGGCTTTTGCAAAAGCAATACCAGCTGAAGCTGCAATACCATTTATCATTTTAGCCATAATTTACAGTCCTTCACTTGAAAAAGTTTCTGCAAGTGCTGCCAATGCCTCTTCTGCATCAGCACCTTCAGCAGTGATTTTTATTTCAGCACCCTGACCAATTCCTAGTGACATAACACCCATGATTGATTTCAAATTAACAGAACGTCCGTTAAATTCTAAATTAATATCAGAGTTAAATTTTCCTGCAGTTTGTACTAATGCTGTTGCTGGTCGTGCATGAATCCCAGATTCACTAGATACTTTAAATGTCTTTTCAGCCATGTTCATTCTCTCCTTTTTATTAACACATTTTTATTTAATTGTAATAATATCTTCTTGCTTAAGGTCTACAGTACCATCTGTATTAATAACTACTGCTTCACCATTTTTTAAATTAGTAAATACGATTGGTGTAATGGTTGAAGTAGCATTGTTTGCCACAAAATCTAAGTCTACTTTTAGAATTGGTTGACCTTTTGTGACCTTATCACCTTGACTAACAAGAGCCTCAAAACCTTCACCTTTTAGATTAACAGTATCAATACCAAAATGAATTAAAATTTCTCTACCTGCTGCTGTTTCAAGTCCAATGGCATGTTTTGTTGGGAACAAGTTAACAATTGTACCATCAACTGGTGCAACAACTGTCCCTTCCTTAGGTAAGATGGCGAATCCATCACCCATCATTTTCCCCGCAAACACTTGATCTGGAACATCAGTAATTGGTAAAATTTTACCATGAATTGGAGCTACAAATGAGAAATCCTCACTACTTACTTCATTTTGCATTTCATCTGGTACTACATCTTCAATCTGTTCCTGTACCTCTGTGTTTGGTGATACGATTGTTGGAGCAGGTGTTTTACCATCCATAATATCTTTGATCTGTGATTTCAATGTATCTGATTTGGGACCGAAGATCGCTTGAATATTATTACCTATTTCAAGTACACCCGAAGCACCTAATTGTTTCAGACGGTCCTTGTCAACTGATTTAATATCATTTACAGATACACGTAATCTTGTAATACATGCATCTAGATGAGAAATATTTTCTTTTCCACCCATCGCTTGTAGAACATTGAATGGTAGTTCACTTACTTTTCCTCGATTTACTTCTGCACCCTCTTGAATCACTTCACGTCCAGGTGTTTTTAAGTTAAATTTTCTAATCGCAAATCTAAATCCAAAATAATAAATTGGTGCTAAGATTAATCCAACAACGATAACTAGCCACCAGTCAGTTCTATTCGGTAGTACTCCGAATAAGATAAAGTCTATTACCCCACCAGAGAATGTCATACCAATTTTCACATTTAACATATGCATAACCATAAATGATAGACCAGCAAAAACTGCGTGAATCGCGAAAAGTATTGGTGCTACAAATAAGAATGAAAATTCCAATGGTTCAGTAATACCTGTTAAGAATGAAGTAAGTGCTGCTGAACCCATAATACCTGCAACAAGTTTTTTTTGCTCAGGGCGTGCTTCATGATATATTGCTAAAGCAGCTGCTGGTAATCCAAACATCATAAATGGGAATTTCCCAGTCATAAATGTACCGGCTGTAAATTCGGCACCATCACGAAGTTGAGCCATAAATATACGTTGATCTCCCCGGAAAACCTCTCCTGCAGAGTTTGTCCACTGTCCAAACTCATACCAAATTGGTGAATAGAAAATATGGTGTAAACCAAATGGGATTAATGAACGTTCAATTAAACCAAATACAAATGCAGCGATTGTACGATTAGCATCAATTACATAGTAAGAGAAGTGATTTAACCCAGTTTGAATTGGTGGCCATATAAATACAAGTGCAATACCTACTAATAAAGATGTTACAGCTGTAATAATTGGCACAAAACGTTTACCGGCAAAGAAACCTAAGTATGATGGTAATTCCATCTTGAAGTATTTATTATACATCGCGGCCGCTAAGACCCCAATTATAATACCTCCAAATACCCCTGTTTGAATGGTTGGAATTCCTAAAACTGTTGCATATGCTGCTGAATTTTCAGCAACCATTTCAGGTGTAACACCAATAACTGCTCCCATCGTTACATTCATAATTAAGTAACCAATGATCGCTGCTAACGCTGCAACACCTTCGCCTCCTGCAAGGCCTACCGCTACACCAACCGCGAATAATACCGGTAAGTTGGCAAATACAATATCTCCTGATCTTTCCATTACATTCGCTACAAGAACAATCCAATCATTTTCCAGAAATGGAAGACGTGCAACAGTATCAGGATTTTTCATTGCATTACCAAACGCTAGAAGTAATCCAGCTGCGGGTAGTAACGCAACAGGTAACATTAAAGCTTTACCTACTTTTTGTAATGTTCCAAACAAGTTCTTGAACATCGTAGTTGAACCTCCTTTTAGATATTTGTGACTCCCAACAAACTTCGTTAAACGTTTACACATTTTGGAAAAATAAAAAAGGCATGAGGAGTTGATGATAAAAATGTACAAGGATAGATTACCCTTATTACATAAATTAAATCATCAAATTCACTCATGCCTGATCGAATCAGTAACACGTAAATTTACATGTAAAAATTATTCAGATTTATTAACCAACCGTTGAAGATGCATTGTTAAATAAATAGCTTCTGCATCATATACTGGTAACTTTAATGTTTGTTGCATCACTTTAATGACTTTCCACGAAAGATTATAGCATATAGGATATTCCTCTTTCAATACTAAAGCTAGTTTTTTTGGTTCTTTCACAGATTCGCCATTTTTTACTCGTTCAATAGTATACCGTAGATGTCTTATTAGCCTTAAATAATGAACACTTTCTTTATCAATCTTTATTTTAAGTCCAACTTCAATGATACTTATTAGCTGATTAATTAGTTGAGAGTATTTATTGATTTCAGATATCTTTTTGTTAACTAGTGCACTATGGATATGTAATGCAATAAATCCAATTTCACCCTCTGGCATACTAATGTTAACTTTCTCCGAAACAATTTTCACAACATCACCAGCAATTTTATACTCCAATGGATACATCGTTTTCGTTTCTATTAGAAATGGGTTTGTCATCTCTAGTCCCTGTTGTATACGCTTTATTGCAAATGAAATATGATCTGTTAATGCAACATGGATATGTTCATTTATTGGTGTGTCTACAGATTTCTTAATAAAATGAATGATTTCATTCATCATTTCAATTATTTTTTCATCTATGGTAGAAACAAGTTTCTTATATTGCTCTTGTTCTTTCTCATTTTCAAGAATAAAGATTTTTTCTGCAGAATCTGGAGTGATTTGCTCTCCATTTTTTTTATTAAAACCAATTCCTTTACCTATCAGAACTACTTCCTTATAAGAGGTATGTTCGGCAATTAAGACATTATTGTTCAATATTTTTTTTATTGTAAAGGACTCCATCACCGAATCCTCAACTCCTTCTAGTAACATAACTTCAAGTCAATGTAATCCATATTACAAGCAGTAATAGACCTTAGTCAATAAATATATATTAAATGGAAGTAGATTCCTCAGCCTTTGTGATTAAATAATGGCAAAAAAATCGCTGATACCTTTAATGCTTTTTTAAAATTAATGAATAAAGAACAAAAGTGTAACAAAAGATATACACAAACTATACGAAGGGAGGGCAAATAAATAGCGGCAACTAACAGCAAGAACATACATCATGAATAACAATGCCAAGGAAAAAAACTAATCAAAACTATACTTATAACACACACACTACACATACACACCAAGACTACACACCAGACCATTAGAAGAAAACTACTTCTAATGGTCTAAGATGTTAGTGACCTAAGTATCTTATTCTCAAATTCTTCACTACATAGAGGTTTTGAAAAGTAAAACCCTTGTATTTCAAGACACCCAAGTTCGGAGACCATCTTCAATTGTTCGTCAGTTTCTACCCCTTCTGCAATAACCTTTAGTTCAAGATGCTTTGCCATAGAAATAATAGTCGAAACGATTGCTTCATTCTTATACATTTCTTTAATAAATGATTTATCAATTTTCACTCGGTCAATCGATAATTTATTTAAATATCCAAGCGAGCTATAACCTGTTCCAAAATCATCCATACTCACTTCAATGCCTAATTCTCTCAGTCTCATCAAAGTTCTATTCGTATCATTCTCGTTATTTATCATGGTAGATTCAGTTATTTCGACTTCCAAACAAGAAGGATCTAATTGAAATTCATCTAGTATTCTTGTAATCGTTTCTACTAGATCATTCTTATAAATATGGAGATGTGATATATTTACTGAGGTCCGTCCATAGTAACAATGATTAGTCTTCCACAGTTTTATTTGTTGACATACTGATTGTAGTACCCATTCTTCTAATGGAATGATTAAGCCCGTTTCTTCAGCTATTGGAATAAATCGATCTGGCGATATGGTTCCAATTTTAGGATGATGCCATCTAAGTAATGCCTCTGCTCCTATAATCTTTTTTGTTTTCGCATGAAACTTCGGCTGATAATATATGGATAACTGATTATTACTCAATGCATATCTTAAGTCGTTTTCTAATTTGATTTTCTCTATCGTTTTATCCTTCAAGCTATTATTATAGATTTTATATTGATTTGCACCATTCTCTTTTGCTTCATACATGGCAATATCTGCGTATTTAACAAGTGCTTCAATTTCGTCTGAATGAGCTGGAAAAAGTGCAATACCGATACTAGCTGTAATTAAGCATTCATGCCTCTTTACTCTTAATGAAACCCTAAATTGGTCCAAAACTAATTCTGCAAGTGCCGAAATATCCCGTATATCCTCTTCAGCTGTAACAATTACACAGAATTCATCTCCTCCCATTCTGGCTATAAAAAATTTTTCTCCTAAAGATTGTTGCAACCGCTTTGCGATTTCTACAAGTACTTGATCACCAAAAGCATGTCCAAATAAATCATTCAATCTTTTGAAACGGTCAAAATCCAAATTCATAATTGCAAAATTGTGCCCCTTATTTTTGAGCTGATATAATTTTTTTATATATAATCTACGATTTGGAAGCCTAGTTAATTCATCATGATATGCTAAATAATTTATGGTTTCTTGGGCCAAATCAGTGTCAGTAACATCTTTTACGATTCCATAAAATCCAATAATATCTTCTTTAAAATACACCGGAATAAAATTTATTTTCACATTAGATAAATCACGATTCTTTTTAACTAGATGTCCTTCGAATAAATCTTCTTTACCAGTGATAACATTTTGATAATGTTGGATAAACTGCTTGAGTTGTTCCCTCTTGACTAATCTCGAAAAATACATGCCTATTAGTTCTTCATTGCGATACCCAGTTAATTGTGGGGCTTCTTTATTGACACTTACAATAATCCCCTTTAAGTTCATTGAAAAGACGGCATCAGGATTATAATTAAATAATGACTTTAAGTGCTCATGGTTTTTTATGTGATTGGATCTACTCTCAATCAGTTTTAAATCTGCAAGTAAATCTGTAATAATCATCATTAATAAATTTGCACTACACATGATAATAAGTAAAAGTAAACCTACTCTTTCCATAGATAGCGTGTTATTAATAGAAGAAAGGTTAACTACCGACAGGAAACAACTGAAGGAGATAATAACATAGGAGAAGCCAGTTATGATACTCCAGACAATCCTCCATTTTTTAGAGATTAGATTTTCCTCACCGTCTTTTAGTAAAACCCAAAATTTAAGTACAGAAACAAAAAAACCTACTGTAAGAAGAAAGCAAATTAAAAGATGTAATGGTTTTAATTGGACGTTAGAACTAAATATAATTAGATAAAAAATAGAATTTATAGCTACTAAAACAAAGGCAAGTATTGAACTTGGAATAATACTGATATACGAACGGAATGTAATATGATTTAAAAAAGAATAAGAGCCGATTATTAACAACCAGCTTGTAATCATGTATCCCGAGATCATTCCTGATAACTTAAATGTATCTAATTCATGATTTGTTGAGATAATAAGGAAAGCATTAGAGATTGAAAAAGTACTACTTATTATCAAAAAAAGAGTTAAATTAGAAAAAGATATGTTAATTATTCTTTTTTTATTTATTAAAGTATTGTAAAAAGTTGCTAGTAATGAACCAAACATACTAAAGAGTATAGCCAAGATTACAGCTATATAATTTAGATTTCCAAACACATATCCACCAAACAATACGTAACCTCCCCGGGCAACTACCAACACAAACCGACTTGTCAATTACAAAAAGATTCAAACTTTGACATAATATACTAAAATTATAATCGATAAATATGACGATAGCTACAAGAATCACATGAAATCATCAGTTTTTCCACGGCGAGTTCAGTAGAATTTCTTACTAGCTAGAATAAACTCGTTCCGTTTACATATTTCACTCATTATTCTTTCATAATAATAAAAAATGCTCAGTTTTTGGAGGATATTATGCCTGTTATTCAGTTAAATGACGAAACTGAAATTTACTACGAAATGAACGGTTCAGGAAAACCACTTTTATTTGTCCATCCACCTGGCATGGGTCTAGTTACATTCAAACAACAAATCCCACTTTCTGAACACTATAAGGTGATTACTTATGATATGAGAGGGAATGGGAACAGTAATTCTGCCGGCGAAGAAGTTTCAGTACCATTACTTGCTAAAGACATTTTTCTACTTTTACAAGAATTAAATGTTGAAAAGATTGTAATATGCGGGTATTCAAATGGTGGATCCATTGCATTAGAATTTGCTTTATCATATCCAGAAAAAGTTGAAGGAGTTATTTTATTAGGGGGGTTCCCGGAGGTCAGTACGTTTCTACTTCGGTCTGAGTTTTTATTAGGCATTTATACAGTAAAAATGCGCGGACTCCCTTTTTTAGCCAAAGTCTTGGGAAAGGCTCATGGAAAAAGTAAACAGTACCAAAATGAGATTGAAAACTACGTCTTAAAGGCTAATCCAAAAATTCTCTTTAATATGTATGTTCAAGGACTTAAGTATAAATGCACAGATCGGTTATCGGAATTAAAAGTACCAGTTCTTCTTGTTGATGGATCAAGAGATTTCTATTTGCATAAATATCAAAGAATACTCGAGACCAACATCAAAAACACATCAAAAGTATTTATTTCTAAAGCCAGACATCAACTACCAACAAAGCATGCAAAAGAATTAAATCAAATCATCGATGGTTTTATGAAAAAAATTCACGAAAGCAGCGCACCTTCGGGGACAGGCTTAGGACAAGCTGCTGACGATAAATTTCTTCAATGAATTTCTTAAATGGCATTTTTTGTTTCGATGTCATTGGTTTAGACTATAGAGCCGATCTGCTGGAGCTAGACACCTATGCTAAATACAAATTTTATATATTCCCAATAACGTAAAAAAGGGACTCCAGTAAGTTCTCAAAACTTAATGGAGTCCTTTTTCAATCAGATTTCTTCAAGCGTCGGAGCTCTATTTTTAATTGTTTTACAATCTGTTCACACAGTTGTTCCTCTTCTACTGTTAGAACTCCGTCTCCGTATCGGACTTTTTCGTAGGATTTCACAAAACTAGCATGAAGAAAATGGTTTCGCTCTAACCATTCTTCAAGAGTTTCCGAATGCAGCCTCCCTTTCCCTTTTTTGGCAGCAAGTAGCTCTAACTCTAAAAGAAGTTTCCTTACTTTCTCAGCAGGGAATTTAGCTCGTCTTGTAGAACCAGTTGAAGTATTAGTTACAGTACCCATATTATATTTATACCCGGATCCTGCATCCACTACTTCTGGCTCAATCACATATTTCCTTCTAGCAATTATAACTAAAATGATCGCTATAATGATTAATCCGATTATAGAAAGAATCATCCAAATGTTTACCTTTGAAAGAAACGAGAAGTATTCTTGTAATGGCGTGACATCCTCTAGGCCCCCAATACCAACTCCTTCACCTTGATCACCAGGTGATTTCCTTTTGAATTCCGCATTTTCTACAGCATTAAAAAAGGGAACTGAAGCAGCGTATAACGCCTTCCCAGTTAAAGAAAACAACACAGAGAGTAGATTTTTTACAATAAACGGTAAAACCAGTGCAAGGGAAACGGCTCCTACTATCATTCCGATAAATATTCCAAGAATGGAACCTGAATTTTTTGTAACAACACTACTTCCACCTATAAATGAGCTTGAGAAAAAACCATCCAACACTTTACTTATCATCATCCATAATAACTGTATGATCATAAAGTATAAAATTAAATCGCTATACTGGTACCCCTGAACAATAGCACCTAGGTAAATTAGGTATCCTACGCCCAATGTTAGGAACAGCAACCAAAACTCAGATAGCTTCGTATCTTTTTGAAAATGGCCAACAATTCTCCAACAAATAAATCCAGCTAGAAACAGGCTTATACCGAAAGTGAATCCAAGTTTATTACCTACAAATGCAAGAACAGGAACAAACAGCATGACAAACACATATGGAGTATTTGTTTTCATCAATGACAATACTCCAGTGAAGATAATTCCACCACCGATGACTATTACTAGGAAAGGAAGAACTGGTGGAATCATAGCTGTATGAAAATAAAACAAAAATAATACGACATATAAAAGAATTACTTCCATCGTGTATAAATAAAAACGCGAAAAAAACTTATTATACTGCATGTGGATCTACCTTCCTTTCAGGTAGATTATAGCTTGTTAACATGATAGAGTCATCATGCTCAATTATTTGATAACAATCAATTCCTCTTCTTCTATAAGTAGTCATGATTAGATCTTTATTTTGTTCAATTTGCCCACATATAATGACATAGGGAGATGGTTGACTATTCCTTTGAATATTATAAACCATCTGTGAAAAGGGAATGATTACACTGTGTTTGCTTAATCTCGCAATAATTTCCAAAGCTTTCTGCAAATGTTCTCTACCTTTTCCTAAGGGATGATGGATATATGGGATTTTCCCCGCTTTTCTTACATTTATATATAACTCAAATGGAATGCCTTTTATTGTTGCAAACTCTAGTAAGTAAGTAATTCCACCTAAATACTCTTCAAGCTTTGGTTCTCTAACATTAATAAAGATCGACCATGAAAACTGTGAGGTTCTTTCATAAATTTTAGTTTGCAAGCTGTTTGTTTTTGCACTTGCCTTCCAGTGCACGCGATTAAACGGATCTGATGATACATATCCTCTGGCACCTATTAGTGCTGACATATCTTCAAAATGAGATTGTCTCATCGGATAATCCCCTAAATTTTTGGGAATAATTCGATTCACTCCACCAATGTTATCTGGGGACGAATAAATCACTGTTTCAAAAACGAGTGGCTTGTCATATTTTAAATATACATTTCCAAAACCAAATAAATGTGGAATCTGGACTTCTAAGGTGCGAATTCTAGCCACACCTCTTCCAATGGCTTTGAATGGAAAATTTATAGTAGCAGATTGATGTTTTAATAGTGTTAAAGGTAAATTGAGTTCTGTTTGTTCAGAATTCACCATTTTTCTCTCTTGTTCGAACTCTAATACACTATCAATTGTTATTCGAACTTTTGCACCTAATATCGGATAAATTCCTTTTTGATTAAACGTAATTGAAAATTCGTCTGTCTGCCCCTTAAAAAGTTTAATAAGTTCCTTATTAACTTCAACCGAAAGTTGATCTGCAACATGCTTTAAGTACAATAAATTCACATAGGCAAACAGAATGAATAACACACCAATTACAACAAGAAATAGATTTGTTCCAATAATACCAGTTAAGAGGATTAAAACAGCTAATCCAACAGTAAATGACAACTCATTTCCTAGAGCAATTTGCCTCTTCCAATCCATTAATTCACAGCTCCTGCCTCAACTGGTACAGAAACGGTTGCTAAAATTTCTTTAATCACTTGTTTACTAGTTTTCTTTAAAGATCCTTCCATTGTTAATACCAAACGATGTGATAAAACAAATGGAGCCATATACTTAATGTCCTCTGGTGTTACAAAACTACGACCTAATAAATAAGCCCTTCCTTGTACAGCTTTCATAAGGGCAAGAGTACCACGAGGACTCACCCCAACTTCTACATCCTGGTGCTTTCTGGTCTCATGAATCAATCTGACTAAGTAATCTTCAACATCCTCACTTAATCTAACCTCAGTTACTTCCTTCTGCATTTGTTCAATTTCACCCTTAGAAAAGACAGCCTCTAATTCTTCTATTGGGTTGCTGTTGCGGTATGTTCTCATGATTTGTCTTTCTTCCTCAAAAGATGGATAGCCAAGATCTAACTGCACAAAAAATCTGTCCATTTGTGCTTCTGGTAATGGAAAGGTTCCCTGCTGTGATTCAATCGGATTTTGTGTAGCTATTACAATAAACGGACTAGGTAACTTCAGAGTTTCACCATCAATTGTCACTTGACGCTCTTCCATTACTTCTAACAAACTTGACTGTGTTCTTGGTGTAGCACGATTGATTTCATCAGCTAATAAAATATTAGTCATAACTGGACCAGGACGAAGCTGAAATTCTTGTTCCTTCGGGTTAAAGAATTGAATCCCTGTTACATCACTAGGTAATACGTCTGGTGTGAATTGAATTCTTTTAAATGATGCATTTAAAGAACCAGCAAAGCTTTTTGCTAGCATTGTTTTCCCTGTACCGGGTACACTTTCTAAAAGAATATGCCCCTTATTTATGACAGCATTTAATACTAATTCTACAACTGCCTCTTTGCCAATAATTACTTTGCTAATATTGTTTTTTATCTTTTGAACATCATTTGATATATTCATAATAATCCCACTCCCTAATATAAAAAATTTAATAATTATAATTTTCCTACAATAATTCTTACAAGTCAATAAATTCCATATAATGATAATCCTTAAAATTTTACTTGGAGACTAGCTTTTCAACGACTCCCTTTAAAACATGAACTGCACTTAAACAATCATACAGGGATGACCACTCTTTCGGGTTATGACTTATCCCACCCTTACTTTGAACAAATAACATTGCTACCGGTATTGATTTACCGACCATCATTGCATCGTGCCCAGCGCCACTCGGTAAGAAAAATGGACGAATGTTTAAAGACTCCATTGTTGATAAAATCATTTGTTGCATTTCTTGTTTAATCGGAACTGGCTTAATTTTCGTGTTTTCCTTCCACGTAAGTTCTATTTCGTGATTTTTCGCTATGCTTGATGCTAGCTTAAGAGCCTCCTCCACTAATGTATCTCTAGTTTCTTCAAAGATATCTCTTATATCAACATATAATTGAACTTTCCCTGGAATCACATTCACACCATTGGGATAGACATTTAATTTCCCCACTGTTGCAACTGCGGATTTTGATATATTTGTAGGTAGTTCTTTCAGCCTAAATATAAACTCGCTTGCGGCAATTAGTGCATCTTGCCGATCAAACATTGGTGTATTACCAGCGTGACCCGCCTTCCCCTCAAAAATCATCTCAATCCAGCATGGACCAGCAATACCAGTTACAATACCACAAGGAAGGTTTTCCTTTTCTAGCAATTTACCTTGTTCAATATGTACTTCAACAAATGCTCCAATTTCTGAATGGTCTCTCATTGAGTTTTGATAACCTTCAAGTGTTAGATTGTCTGCTCTTAAAACCTCTTCAAAGGATAAACCCTTACTATCTTTAAGGGTAAGCTTATGAGAGACGTCTACATCCCCCATCATTGCTTCACTTCCAGTTAATCCACCATTAAATCTGGCACCTTCTTCATCCGAAAAAATCACAACTTCAAACGGTCTAACCGGCTGATAACCAGTTTCCTTCCAAGACTCAACGACTTCTAAAGCTGCAACCACTCCTAATGGACCATCAAAATGCCCTCCATTTGGAACACTGTCTAAATGTGACCCTGCTAGTATTGCTGGCATTTCGTTATTAATCCCGTTTAATCTCCCAAAAACATTTCCTGCGCCATCCTCTTTCACTTCAAGCTCCAACTCAATCATCCACTTTTTCACAAGCTCTTTGGCCTGTCTTTCTTCTTTGGAAAAGCCTACTCGGTTAGAACCACCATCACTAGTTAGTCCAATGTTTGAAATTTCTTCAAGGCGTGTAGCAACTCTACTACCATTTATACCGTCTTGATTTAAAGATTGATCATAATCTCTTAATAATTTCTCCTTTAGCCCGACAATTTCGTTTTGCATATTTATTTAAAACCTCCCGGATTATAAAAAGTTATTTATTTTCTAAATTTTCATATCAATCCATATTATCTATGATTAGATACTATAAAATCAATGTTTGATTATTTTAATATAGAAAAGCGGAAGGCGCTCGTTCATCGGCGACAGGCATAAGACAAGACGGCTAGAAGGTTGTTCTTAACCTTCTAGGGTGGATTGACTTAGACCTGAGAGCCGATAGCCCCTGGAGCTAGACCACTGGATCCCGCAGGAGTCAAGTGGCTCTCCGCTCATTCCAAACTGAGGAGGAAACATTTTTTCATACTTCATGGTTCGTGGTGCGAATTTAATCAGTATGGGGATCTCCTCTGTATTCTTACCTACAGAAGTGTGGTCGATTTATTTTATTTAGCAATGAATAAAAGGGACAGAGGAAATATTTGTTTTGGTAAATAAAAAAAGACAACTGCAGTAGTTATCTTTTATCATTCCATATTATAGATTGGTAAGTTAATCTTTACCCGAGTCCCTACACCTACCTCACTAGTTATTTCCATTGAACCTTTATGTTCATGGATAATCTTATTACTGATTGTTAAACCTAGTCCCATACCTTTTTCTTTATGTGTAAAAAAAGGTTCTCCAAGTCTTTCTAAACGATCCTTTGGTATACCGTGTCCAGTATCAATAATTGATATATTAATTCTGTCAGAATTTTTTTCTGTTACTATTTTTATCGTGCCACCCTTTGGCATTGCTTCAATAGAATTTTTAATAATGTTTATAAATACTTGTATTAACTGATTGCTATCTCCATACAATTTTGGATTACCAGATTTATTTATAAAATCCAATTCTATGCCATACAATAATGCTTCATGGTTTGTTAATTTTAATACATGGTTAATAAAGCCATTCAATTGAAATTGTTTATACGTTTTGCTTTGTGGTTTAGATAAAACTAACATTTCGCTAACAATTTGGTTGATTCGATCCAATTCTGATAAGACGATATTAAAATGTTCCTTTGGAGCTGATTGCTTTGACTCTTTCATTAATTGGATAAACCCCTTGATGGATGTAAGCGGATTACGGATTTCATGGGCGATACCTGCTGCTAGCTCTCCGACCACCGACAGCTTCTCTTTCCTCAATAACATTGTCTCGGCAGCTTTGAGTTGAGTAATATCCCTACCTATTGTCAACAATCCTTTGCGGTTATTATCTTCATCATATAAAGGCACTTTAATAACATCAAATGTTTTTATTTCGCCACTAATTACCGGAAATGATTCTTCACACCTACTTAAAACGCCTTTCTCCCAAGCTTCCTTATCTGACTTTACACAATATAAAAAAGCATCTTTAAAGAATGGTACCATTTCTGCTAAGTCTGTATCTGTCTTACCCACATAATCAATATTTTCTAGCGTATATAACTCTTTTCCAAAGTCATTAACCTTTAACCAGCGGCCCTTTCCATCCTTAAAGCTTACGAAATCCGGCATTGAGTTAATAAGGATAGAGAGTTCGTTGTTATTTTCTTCCGCTTTTTTATGTGCATTATGTTTTTTTATAATGAAATGGATTAATATAGAAGTAACGACTGAAAATATAACCCCTTTAATAAACTGTAAATTATCATATAATTTATCTGTTATATCTACTTTATCAATTAATATATCTGTTGATGTAATCCATACTAAACTAATAATTAAATAAACAATTGCAGTATGTTTTGAAATAAACTTCATGCTTCCTCCTACTAGGGTATAAATAAATAAAAATAATCCACATATTATGATATAACCTTATATTACCTAAAAAGCAATTATATATAACAGAAATTCTAATTCCTAGTTTAGAAATACTCTAATCTACAGAATAACATTTTTTCATTAAAAATATTAGAAAAAAAGATGACGTTACATTATTTTTATCATGTTGACATAAAACTGACTTTGAGATATAATTGCAAATTGTACTTCCGTTTCGAAAAAACAATTTACATTTTCATATATATGTTTTATTAATTAAAATGAATTTGGCATTCCACTCGAAGTTTGAGATGAGCTTATTCACACTGGATCGGCTTCGGAGCCGTGAGGACGAAAGAGAGGTAGGGCTTTCGTTGTTTAAGGATTTCAAGTAGCTACCAAGGAACATTACCGCGGCCATTTGGTAATGATAATGTAGAAAAATAATTAAAAACGGAGAATACCGTGTCTCATATAAAGTATTTAAAAAGCGTACAGTTTTCATTTACTGTACGCTTTTTTATTGAAATTAAATATAGTTGCTTATCCTTTGCCGTTCTATCTGAATTATGTAACAATAGGAGGGATTGAAAACTATAAACTACAAAATGGGTGATGAAATTGTTTAAAGAAACTTTTTACGAGCAATTGAAGGTACTTTCTAGTATTCAAGGCCCCCCAGGTCAAGAAGCGCCTGTCGTAAAAACGTTGGTGGATTGGTTCAAGCCATATGCAGACCATGTTGAGGTCGATCATATCGGAAATGTCTATGCCTATTTAAATGGTAAAAAACCAGGGCCTACATTAATGGTATCTGCTCATTCGGATGAAATAGGCTGTGTTATTCGTGATATAGATGACAAAGGTTTTCTTAGAATTGAAAGAACTGGTGGAGTTATAGAATCTCTATTAATAGGCCGAAAAGTTAATGTTAATGGTCATTTCGGGGTAGTCGGAGTAAAAGCTGGGCATCTCCAAACACCTGAAGAAAGAAAGAGAATCCCTTCCATTTACGAATTATATGTAGATGTCGGAGCATCATCTCGTAATGAGGTATACGAAATGGGCATTCAAATTGGGGATCCTATTACATATATTAGTGAACTTGAACAATTTACAAATAAAGATTTAATTTGTGGTAAAGCTATCGACAACCGAAGCTGCTGTGTTTTATTATTGGAGTTGTTTAAATCCTTTAGTGAAAGAGAATTTTCTGGGACATTGGTTGGAGTCATTGCTGTACAAGAAGAAGTTGGGTTAAGAGGTGCCAAAATCGCTTCCTATAAAATAAATCCTGATTTCGCTCTAGTTCTTGATACGATTCCATGTGCAGATACCCCAGACAGCTTAGGTTCAGGCTACCCTATCGGAATTGGCAAAGGTCCGGTTATCCCAGCACTAGCTGGTGGATCAGTAAGAGGACATTTAATGTCACCTCAAATGAAGAAATTACTTATTGATTATTCAAATAAGCTTGCCATCCCTTACCAGGTAGCTGTCATGACTGGAGCAACTACTGATGCAGCAGCAATACATCTTGAAAGAGAAGGCGTAAAAGCCGGAGCTATTACTTTTGCTAGAAGATACTCACACTCGCCAGTTGAGGTTGCAGATTTGAACGACTTTGAAAAAGGTTTGATCCTATTACAAGGTATGATTTCAGATTTGGAAAACTGGGGAGAATTGAATTTCATTTAAATGCTCATACATTAGCTCTTTGACTGTTTTGTGACAGGTCTAGAGCTTTTTTATATTTTTTTATTTCGGATATAGAAATATTAAAGTACCCATGGTAAAATTTCCTTATCCTCTTGAAAGGTAAAATATAATGAAAACATTCAAAGTAATCTTGTTTACCTATTTAATAGCTTGTACTGGTGCATTTATTTTTCACTTTGCCTCCCTTCCGATTCCATGGATTCTCGGTCCTCTATCTTTTGTTTTAATCACAAAAATGTTCACAAAACAAAAAACAATGATTCCAAAAGGACTTAATAATACTGGCTTAATGTTTATTGGGATCTATTTTGGTATGTCGTTTACAGAGTCAACTATTTCTACAGTTGCTCCTTATCTGATTCCTTTTATTATCTCAACCATTTTATTACTTGCAGTGAGTATTCTTATAAGCATTGTAATCACATCGTTTATAGATATTGATCCTATTACAAGTGTATTCGGGTCTATTCCTGGTGGTTTATCCGAGATGGTTGCTGCAAGTGAATCGTTGTCTGCCAACTCTGCATTAGTAACCATTCTTCAAACCGTCAGGCTATTAACAGTTGTATTCACCGTTCCTTTTCTTGCAGTTCATATGTTTTCAATGGACGTGGTAAATCTAGGGGCCACTCCCCCTTCTATTACCGAAAATAAATATTTTGAATACCTTTGGTTTGTCCCCGCTATGCTTGTAGGCTGGATGTTCCGAAATATACTTCCTGCTGCCTACGTATTAGGACCACTTATCGTGATAGCTACTTTAAATATTTTTGGAGTTTCACTTCCTATGATTCCTTTATGGGTATTAGTGATAGCACAGATAACTGTGGGCATTAGCATGGGTAATAAAATTTCGCTAAGTGATTTAAAGCTTGGAGGAAAATATTGTGGGTACTACTTTATTTTAACAATTTTATTAATTCTTACTTCGGTAGGATTTGGTTATTTATTTTCTCTTTTCACAACATTATCACTTTCAACTTCCATCTTAAGTCTTGCCCCAGGTGGCATGGTTGAAATGGTTTTAACAGCTAAAGCAATTGGCGCTGACTCAGCAGTCGTAAGTGCTCTACAGCTTATTAGGTTATTATTTATTATTTTAATTGTACCTAGCTTTTTAAAATTCGTGTTTACTAAAAGAATTAAAAATAAAGAGCTTTCGGCCTAGGAGAATAAACATCTTCCAGTTTTGACAATAATAGTAATAATGATTTAATAAACGAATTGAGGATTAAAGAAATGAAGTATCTTACAAGAATCTTTGGTAGTAGGATCCTAAAGACTGGTTTAGCGGTTTTTCTAACTGCTCTTTTATGTAAATTACTAGACCTCCCTGCTATATTCGCAGTCGTTACTGCTATTGTTACAATTGAACCAACCGCAGCTGATTCTATAAAAAAAGGAATCGTACGTCTACCAGCTTCAGCAATTGGGGCAGCATTCTCTATGACTTACGCTGCTCTTTTAGGAGATGTTCCTCTTGCCTATACACTAGCAACAATATGTACAATCTTTACTTGTCACAAATTAAAGCTTGAAGCTGGAATTTTAGTTGCGACCCTGACTGCCGTAACAATGATTCCATTTACACCGGATCATTTTTTAACCGCATTCTTCACTAGACTAGGAACCACAACAATAGGTCTATTGGTATCTACATTGGTTAATTTATTTATATTACCACCGGATTACTCAAAGAAAATCACAAAAAATATAAGAAATGCATATCATGATTGTTCTCGTTTACTAGAAAGACAGTCTAGAGATATCGTTAAAGGGACACTAAATAATGGAAATGTTCTACCAGAACTTTTGAAGATTGAACATAGCTTATTAGAAACAAAAAAACTTTGTGAATATAAATACGCGGAATGGAAATTCCATCGACATACTGAAAAACAAGAACGCTTATATCATTTTGAATGCAAACATATCGAAATACTTCAACAGGTTATATATCACTTTAGAAATCTTAGCATTTCCCATACCAGCGGAAATGGTTGGAAAGACACAGAGGAGATAAAAGTTTTATCTTATTTACACTCCTTGTCTACTATATTAAGGACACCATATCCTGTAATTCCTACAAGCCATCAGATATTAACTGGAGAACTTGAAAAGATATTTTTCAAAGCAAAAGAAACTTCATATCAAAGTTATATAATCGATAAGGAAAAGAACCTTTTTTCATCAAGTTTAAAACTTTTATATGAGATTTTATCTATTAATGAGTTATTAATTGAACTAACTAAAATATCTATGATTGACAAACCATCTGATACTGAAGAAGCTAACCAGATTTTAAAATCAGTTAATAATGAATAAATAAAAAAACCCTCTATCTTAATAGAGAGTAAAATAATAGGAGAGTTAATTTTTGAAATTAACATCTTAGGTGACCCAACCATTCACCAGCCGTTAATATAGTCACTTCTCAGTTAAATTAACCAACTCAATTTAATAGTAACTGATTACAACAACTATAATGCTGATGCGTGTCAGTTCCGCAAGATTATTATGGAGACCCATAATTCAGATTAATTTGGAACCATTGTGGAAATTGTTCGACTCTACCCTTACCATACAATACATCACACTAAAAGCATTAGCCATGCGTCTATCGATTTAAATTTCAAATTAAGAATTACATATCGTAATAAGCTTAATCTTTGGGTCCTGAAAATTCCCTGAAGAAATTATACTCAAATTTATCCTTTTTGAAGAGGTACTTACTTACAATTTGTGAGAATTGTCATAACCATAAATCTTCAAGGACAACTATTAAAGTAATTCCTTAAGTTCCTTTTAAACCGAGTGAAATAAAATCGAATGAACAAAACAAAGATTTGAAAGCGTTTACTGTATTGTGTAAATAAAACGTTATTCAATTGTATCGTTCACACTTACGCGGAACGAACACCAATATGGTTGAGCCAACTAAGATGTTAAGTGTTAAATCTTGTCTCTTTCTTACAACCTTATTATATCACTAATTAAAGAAAAACAACGCTTCTTATGTGACATATTTGTGAATTTATTCACATTTAAAAAGGAAAGCTGGATAACCAACAGCTTTCCTAAATAATCACTATGCCACTAAAATAGCTTTTCCGAAAGGTACTCTTGGTAAGTAATCATCTGGAACTAACCAAAATACTTCATTAGTTACTTGTAATTCTTCATAAAAATAGCCTGTTACATCTGTAATATAAAATAAACTATCAATCTTTTCTTGTTCTGCCCATTCTAAAACTTCGGTATATGAGGATTTTCCATGAGTAAAATACTTAATCGGTGGAGCTTCTTTTATTGGCGAAACGTTCCTAATCTTAAAATCAGCTTGAATCAGTGTTGCATCTGGTTTCATCTCTCCAAAAAATGTCACAATATTATTGATTAAAATGCTTCTTACCTGGTTACTTGATGTATCTATTGCTAATGCAATCTTCTTATTTTGACGATCCTTCAACATTGAAAGCAAAGAGCGTTGCCATCTCATGTTATCATCCTCCTCAATAAGATTTAATGGGCAAACTTATTTTGCTCGTCTAAAACTTAAAATATAAATCAAAATAGTGGAAAAAAATCTCACAGTTTCCAGCATGTTGTCCAATTTATTCATATTAACCTGAGCCAAAGTGTGAAGACTAATTTAAAGCGGATGTTTTTGAGAGGAGCATATAAGATGCGTGTACAAAAAAAACAACTCATCGAACTAGTGAAGAAAAACAATAACGTAGGAATTATTGAAATAAACCAAATACCTTATGAAGTTAGACTTTTAGATGATAGTAATTTTCAATTTACTGGTGTATTTTGGGATTGGGAGGAGACACAAATCCCTTCTTCTCATCATGACTACCTGATAGAAACTGATGAACTTGTCTTAAAACATACTGAAAATCCACCATCGATTGAACACATGAATGAGTTTGATTACTACAGAAACATAAAAGAAATTTAAAATTAAGGTAAATAATTAATTTAAAAAGTGCATATACTATTCTTAAGGCCGCCCACCACTCCAAAGACGCTTCGTTGCGGGACTAACCAGTACGGACCGTGGGCGGTCTTATTTTTGTCCCCAAAAAATAAAAAAAGTCCTATTAAAAGGACTTTTTTTATTCGTCTACCTTCATTTTAGTGTAATGTGTCTTTTCAACCTCTATAGTATGGTTTACTGAAGTTGACCAATTTAAAAAGTCTTTACCATTTATGACAGATTCTCCATCTTTTTCAAATGAGGAAATCTTTCCATCCGCAATTAGATAACTAATTGTGTCTTTCCCTAGTCCTGTCAAACCCATTAGGACATCGATCGGATAGTCTGTGTAATTGTCAATTTCCTTTATATGCATTTTATATTTCATCATGACCCTCCCTTTTTTGTTAGTTTCACCCTACATTAATCATAACAATACTTTAAAGGGCTACCGTAAAATAAATGTTTGGCAATTTGTATCCTGACACTCATTACTGTCTGGGCCATTTACCGCTATTGCCTCTGCTACACAGATTGATCCTTCACCCCAGTATTTACAACTGGAGACACTGCACATCACTGTAGGACTCACCTTATATTCAGGATTGATAATACCAGCTATTGTACCCAAAGCATTGATGTTGTCAGCTGATCCTAAATAACTGAATACATTTTTTGCGTCATGAAAGGTTTTACACATCGTTTGGTCCACAACTTCAGACATTTTTGTTTCATTCTCATGAAGAATGTCAATGTTTCCCGCTCCACACCTATCACCGTATAGATAGTGAGTACAGGTATTGACATTACATTTTACAGTTGGATTCATTTTATCACCTCAAGAATAGAATACCCAAAACGGATTTACAAATGTGCTAAATCATCAGAGGTACATGTACTACAACTTAATTTATCTTTTACATACAATAAAGTATGGTTACCACCTTTTAGTTTGAACATCAATACTGCTAGGTGTTACACCTATCTCCTACATCTGTCTTTTGAGGAAAGTATTATATAATACTTTCCTCATATTTTTTCTCTACAACATAAAAATCCATATTTATTTTATCTAAAGCCAAAGAGATGTATAATAGTAAATACTATACTTATAGTGAATAAACATTAGTGACCTATATTACAGCTAAACGGCCAAAACTAATATAATATTGTGTTAATATATACTTATTTTTTAATCTGTTAAGTCTCTCACGATTGAAAATAAAAATGGGTGTGATCTAACCGCACAGATAAAGGAATATGCGGAGAGCCACTTGACTCCATTACCTAGGTTATTTTCAGGGTAGACAGGCATCCATGATAAAT
Organism: Litchfieldia alkalitelluris; assembly: GCF_002019645.1. Lineage (GTDB taxonomy): Bacteria > Bacillota > Bacilli > Bacillales > Bacillaceae_L > Litchfieldia > Litchfieldia alkalitelluris. Next base: position 3,678,911 of record NZ_KV917374.1, read on the forward strand.
ATGTATTTCGCACCATGGAGAATGAAAATAGGTACTTACTAAGTGTGGAATGAGCGGAGAGCCACTTGACTCCTGCGGGATCTAGTGGTCTCGTGAGACCCCGCAGGAGATGAGCCCCTGGCGACGAGGAGGCTCACGGACCACCCCGCGGTATCCCGCAAGTGGATCGCAGCTCATGGAACTCTACATCATTATGTATTTTCAGGGTAGTCATCCATGCTAATTAAAATTAGCACCATGGAGTATGAAAATAGGTACTTACTAAGTGTGGAATGAGCGGAGAGCCACCTGACTCCTGCGGGATCTAGCGGTCTCGTGAGACCCCGCAGGAGCTCAGGAAAGCGACGAGGAGGCTCCCGGACCGCCCCGCGGAAAGCAGGTGGATCGCAACTCATGGAACTCCACTACCTAGGTTATTTTCAAAGTAGACTTTCAGTAATGCCTAACCAACCAATAAAATAACTACAATGTCCCAGGTTACTATAAAGGATGTGATTTTGATGAAACAATCCACTGAATTATTAGACAAGCTAAATCGTCCATTACGGGATTTAAGAATATCTGTAACAGATAAATGTAATTTCCGTTGCCAATACTGTATGCCAGCTGAAATATTTGGGCCCGACTTCCCATTTCTAAAAAGAAGCGAATTACTATCCTTTGAAGAAATAGAGAGACTAGCAAGATTGTTTGTCAGCAACTTTGGTGTTAAAAAGCTACGTATTACTGGTGGTGAGCCCTTAATGAGGAAGGATATCTCTTATCTGATCTCTAAGCTGGCAGATATCGATGGAGTCGAGGACATTGCTATGACAACCAATGGGTCTCTTCTAACTAAATATGCAAATGAGTTAAAATCAGCTGGATTAAGGAGAGTCACTATCAGTCTCGATTCTCTTGATAATAATATTTTTGGAATGATGAATGGTAGAAATGTGAAAGTAGAGGAAGTCTTAGCTGGGATTGATGCTGCTAAAGATGTAGGCTTAGGTGTAAAAATAAATATGGTTGTTCAAAAAGGAGTAAATGAGACAGAAATTATTCCAATGGCAAAGTTTTTCAGGGAGAAAGGACATCCCCTACGGTTTATTGAGTATATGGATGTAGGTAACACAAATAAGTGGGACCTTAAGGAAGTCTATCCGAAAAAACAAATACTAGAAGATATACATTCTGTCATGCCACTTGAACCAATTGATCCTAACTACAAGGGTGAGGTCGCAACAAGATTCCGATATGTGGGCTCTTCTGAAGAAATTGGAATTATCTCCTCAGTTACAGATGCTTTTTGTTCTAGTTGTAATCGAGCTCGTCTCTCAGCGGATGGCAATCTATTTACATGCTTATTCGCTTCTAAGGGTTATGATTTACGGGAACCACTTCGAACTAATTACTCCGATAGTGAATTAATTGAACTACTTTCAGATATTTGGTTCAAACGGAAAGATCAGTATTCTGTCGAGCGCAATACCCTTTTAGAAAAAAATGTTGTGAAGAACAAAATAGAAATGTCTAAAATGGGTGGATAGCTACCCGAGCGATCTTTAGACAAAGGTTGAAACAAAATGAATACTCCTAGATAACCGGCTAGGAGGGTAGCTGTCACAAGCTTTAAACATAAAACAATACAGGCTCAGCAATGTAGAAAAGTAATTTAACGAAAAAGAAGGTGTCCCTTTGTACATTAGGACACCTTTTTTCACTATACCATTATACTAATAACCCATTGACAAGGCTTTTTTTGCAAGTACAACATCATTATTTAATAATTGATTAAGATTATAAGCAGGATAAAACCCACGTTGGTACATATAGTTAAAAACAAGTGAATGTGCTTTAATAGCCTTTTGCATTTGGTTTACTAAAACGTTTTTCAACTCAGGCGTGGCTGTTTCAGTAATTGCAATGGCATAATTCCTTACCGATGCTTTTAAGAAACCAAGCAAGTCTCCAGCGTAAAATCCTTTTTCCATTTCAGCAGGGTTATCGCTATATCTTGGTGTCATCGGATAAAAGGCTAAAAGTTCATTTAAATTAGCTTCAAGGTCCCCAATAACACGACGGTAAATTCCCTTTAATGTACTACATTTAACCATTCCAATGGATTTTTTAAATTTCATTAATCCATTTGCCTGAAATGCAACTAATTCATGCATCTCAAGAGTTTCATGATAAGCAAGCGTATTTTGGCGTTGGTCCACATAACCGTAAGGCTGATAATACATATAAAATCTCCTCCTAAAATATAAGTCATTACACTAATATTCAGGAAGGTTAAAAAGGCCTTTTGTCCTTAATAAATTAGGCACAATACTCTAAGATTTTACTGCCCTATAGGTTTGAACAACTTCAAGAAATTGCGAACCATATCTCTCATATTTCATTTCTGCTATCCCCTTTATCTCTAACATTTCTTGTTTATTCGTTGGACAGACATGACTTATCTCTCTAAGTGTCTGATCTGAGAAAACAATATATGGAGGTATCTTTTCAGTTTCAGAAATTTTCTTTCGTAGTAATCTTAGTTCTTCAAATAGTTGGTTATCTTCTATAATCTCTTTCGCCTTGACTTTAGATTTCCTACTTACCTTCAAATCCCCTTTTAGTACTGAATATGCCTTGCTTTCTAAAGTAAGGACTGGATATTGTCCACTAGTTAAAGCAATAAAACCTTCTGCTGCGAGGAAATCAATTATATTTACAAGCTCTTTTTCAGTTAAATGCTTCATTAAACCATAAGTTGATAATTTTTCAAATTTAAATTGTAAAATCCGATTATTTTTAGATCCCTTAAGCACTTGTGCTACCAACGTTTTTCCAAATCTTTCGTTCATTCTTTTAATACAAGAAAAAATCATCATTGCTTCAGTCGTGATATCCACTGAATCTCGGTCATCAGTGCAGTTTAGACATTTACCACAAGGATTTAGGATTCCACTATCTCCAAAGTATTCGAGAATATATTGTTGTAAGCATTTCTGCGTATGACAATAATCAACCATTTGTTGTAGCTTTTTATATTCAAATAATTTCATGTTGTCGTTTAGGCTTGACTGCTCAATTAAAAATTTTTGCAGTTGAATGTCCTGTGGACCATATAACACGATACACTCTCCGGGTTCTCCATCACGTCCTGCACGCCCAGCTTCCTGGTAATACGCCTCAATATTCCTAGGTAGATTATGATGAATTACATAACGCACATTTGATTTATCAATCCCCATCCCAAAGGCATTAGTAGCTACCATAATTGTAATTTCATCAAATAAAAACAATTCCTGGGCTTTGTTACGCTCATCCTCAGACATGCCAGCATGATATTTACCCACTGTATATCCCAGCTGTGATAAATAATGATGTAATTGGTCAACTTCCTTCCTAGTTGCTGCATAAATAATTCCTGCTTGATTTGTATTCTTTTGTATATAACTCTTTAAATAGTCACGTTTATTTTCACCTTTGATAACTGAGAACGTTAGGTTTTCCCTTGTAAACCCTGTGATAAACACTTGATCATCATCGATTTGCAACATTTTACAAATATCTCTTATCACTTCTTTTGTAGCTGTTGCTGTTAACGCCACGATTGTTGGTTTATCTTTCAGGCTATCAATCATAGATTTGATATTTCGGTAGCTTGGTCTGAAATCGTGGCCCCACTGTGAAATACAATGAGCCTCATCCACTGCAATCTGACTAATTGTTAAAGATTGAAGAGCACGACGAAACACTTCTACCTCAAGTCGCTCTGGGGCAACATAAATAAATTTATACTTTCCTTCGACTGCATCATTTAACCGATTAGCTATTTCTGAAACTGGGATGCTACTGTTTATATAAGTGGCAGAAATCCCCATCTCGCTTAACGCATCTACTTGATCTTTCATCAGAGAAATTAGTGGACTTATTACTAAAGTAACTCCATCAAACATCATACCAGGTACTTGATAGCAAACTGACTTTCCTCCCCCAGTCGGCATGATGGCTAATGTAGGCTTTTTAGAACTAACACTTGTAATTATTTCTTCCTGTCCTTTTCGGAAAGAATTGTATCCATAATATGTTTTCAAAATCTGAATTGCTTCATTTAACATCTTTTTCACCTCTATTTTTTGTACTTATTTAGAGCCTTTTATTTTTCATTATTTGTGGGCTAAATCACTATTTTTGGAGAAAAAAGGCGGATGCCCAAACGAATCCAATGTAATCCCATAGGATAGTATTGTATAACACGTTAGGAGGTGTTATTAAATGAGTCACGCATATGGCGGTGGATTCGCGTTAATTGTTGTGTTGTTCATTTTATTAATCATTGTCGGAACGGCATTTGTTTAAAAATTGACATTAGATAATTAAAATAAAAAACTTTTAAAAGGAGATGTTTTCATGCATTGCGGATATAATACAGGAATGGCTTATGGATACGGAGCACCAGTTGGAGTAGCACCTACAGGTGGAATGGGAGGATTCGCACTTATTGTAGTGTTATTTATCCTTCTAATCATTGTCGGCGCTGCTTGGATGTAATAAGCGAAAAGAAAATATTGCTTTAGCTAGACAATAATCGATTGAGAAAACTTTGATCCCCTATCCTTGCGATGGGGGATCTTTTAGTTTAGATGATACTACTACTTTATCTCTTCTGTCCTTTCATACCTCGAATCCAGGTAATCAACAATATGAATAAGATATCCTTCTATTGTTTTAGGCTCTATATTTGCTCCCCACTCTAACTTTCCATGATGACTTAAGATAGAATGCTGTAATTTATGAATGTCTTCTATTGATATCTCGATTTTTTCAGTTTCAATTATTTTTGAAATTAACATCACACCATATGGGATATGACCTATATATACTCCTAGTTCGTCCATTGTAATTCCGCTAGCTTTTCTCTTTGATAAAGAACTATGATTTGCTGTTGGGTATAGAAATTTAAATTCCTCAATTCCTTTACCTGCATGGTGGTATTCAAGTAATTTACCCATGTCATGGTAAAGTATAGCACAGATAATTAATGAATAATTAGGGTCATCTTTTTTATGTTTAGCCATTCCGTAGAACATCGAATACAAATGGTCAACAGAATCCTTCCAAACTAGATTTCGCCAATTATTACCAGCATGTTCAGATTGCAAATCATTCCATAGCTCTTGTTTATAAAATTTCTCAACCTGGTTAATCAATTTAATTACAGCTTTAAAAGGATGATCTTCTTGTTTAAGGATATAACGTGCAAGACGCATTAATCCTACCGTATGCTTCAATAACCCACCCAAATAGGCATGATGATGGCCCATTGCAGCTGGCCTAATAGAAAACTCTTTCCAAAATCGCGATAAGGCTCCCATACAAATTGATTTAAAAGGATCTTCAATTTCATTAATATAATGATAAAGTTCTAAAGTGAAGTCCTCCAACGACTGCTGCGTACATGCAATTAAACTAAAGGGATCATCGATATTTTCACAAGGTGAAAGCTTATTTACAGTAATTGATTTAAAACCTCTAAATTCCTCAATCTTTCCTGAAATATTAAACACACTATGACTTTGAAGTATTGGATGGTAATTTTCAATAGCACCATCATTATCCCAAATTTTAGCACTATAAGTTCCCAAATGGTTTGAAAACTTTAACTTTAAATATGGTCTTGGATTGTTACCTTGTGTTTTTTCAATTGTAAAATCATTCAATAGTAGAGTAATATCCTCTATAAAATTCCCGTGGGTTTCAGTTTCGATTGAAAATCCTCCAGCTTGTCCAGCAAAATGAGGAACTGGAAATTGTGTAAGTATATGTGAACGTTCTTCCTCTGATATGGAGAGGTCCATCGAAATTAATCCATTAAAATAATTAATTTTAGGCATGTTTTCTCCTTTAATTTGTAATTGATAATACATCAACAATGAAAGTACTTTTTGTATATTAATAATAGTTTAATATAATTTGAAAAATAAGCAAAGAGTTCACTATAAACTATACATAATTTCAACAATAAAAAACCATATTACTAATATTATCCTTTTAGGGAAATTTTGATCAAAATGGGGTTCGCATAAAATGAAAACAAGTAATAAAGTTATGTTAGGTTTAACTGTTGCTTCTATAGCTGGAAAGATTATTGACAATCTAATCCTTCCTAATAATGTAAAAAAGAACACTCAAACATCGTTTAATTTACACAGAGATAAACCTGTAATCGATCCAACTGCCTTTGTCCATCCGGTTGCTTCAATTATTGGAAAAGTTAATATTGGAAAGACGGTGTTTGTTGGGCCTTTTGCTTCAATTAGAGGAGACGAGGGCCTTAGAATTCACATTTCAAACGAAACGAATATTCAAGATGGAGTGGTCCTGCACGGCTTGAAAAACTTTGATTATACAAGTGTACTATTTGAAAATGCAGTTTACCACAATGGTGAAGCATACTCAATTTATATAAATGAAAAAGTCTCGCTGGCACATCAATGCCAAATCCATGGCCCTGTAAAAATTGATAAAAATGTATTTGTAGGGATGCAAAGCTTTATTTTCGACTCTAACATAAATGAAAATGTCGTAATTGAACCTTGCGCTAGGGTCATTGGAGTCACTATTCCAAGCAACCGGTATGTTGCTGCAGGAAAAATCGTAACATCTCAAGAAGAAGCAGACCAATTACCTGAAATTACTCCGGAGTACCGCTATGCTAATTTTAACAAAAAAGTAGTGGATGTGAATACCGAGTTAGCGCGAGGCTATAACGGGGATAAATCTAATGGAAATAATTAAGGACATATTAGTGGTTTATGGTAGGATCGTCACTATCATACCATTACTATTAATTGTCACACTTTTAGTTGGAAAGAGATCTATAGGTGAAATTCCCGTATTTGATTTTATTATCATTATCACTTTAGGTTCTGTAGTTGGTGCTGATATTGCAGATCCGTCTGTAAATCATTTACCTACTGCTATTGCGGTGATTTCAATCGGTTTATTACAACGGTTAATAGCAGGCTTTGCAATTAAGTATCGTTGGTTTGGGAAAATGGTGACATTTGAGCCCACAATTGTCATTAAAAACGGGGAATTTATGATAAAAAACATGAAGAGGATTCGTTATTCTCTGGACAATATACTAATGATGTTAAGAGAACAAGGAGTATTTGATAGTAGTGATGTTGAACTAGCATTAATTGAAGCAAATGGAAACTTAAGTGTCCATAAGAAAGCAGAAAAAAACAATGTAACAATCGAAGATCTAAAGCTTCAGAAAAAACATGTGGGAATAGCCTATCCTGTCCTTGTTGAAGGAAAGATTTACACAAAAATATTAAATCAATTTAATTTAGATGACAAGTGGCTGTTACAACAATTCAACAAAAAGGGGTTAAAGCCTGAAGATATATTCTTTGCTTCACTTACTGCAAATCACGAAATCCAATATTCATTATTTAATAACAAAAGTGCTTCATACCCTGAATTTTTAAACTAAAAAATTGCCCTCTAAAAACACCTTCCTATTTTAGAGGGTTTTTGATGTAATCTCCATTAACTAGTTATCAAACTTTCTTTTATGCTTTTATTAATAGCTTTTCGGTGGTACCAAACGAACTTCTGATTTTCCTCTGAAGGTAATAAAGATTCTTGTTTATCACAATAATCTTCACCAAGCCCATGAAATGACCATTCATCATTTAATAACATTAAGGTTAATTGACCACCACGGTCCTTATCATGAAAGACAAAATAATACTTTCCATTCGTAGAATCATAGGCAGCAAAGCGTTTAAAATCATCAAGAAATACTTGTATGTCATTCGAACTTCTAATTACCATTAACACTTCTCCTCCTAATAAACCTTTTATTAAAGTGTTCGATAGATTTACCAATTATCCTGCAAAAAAAATCATTTTTTTCTGTATTTTTAGTAAACAACGAAATAAAACGCTTTCTTTCCCTGCAAATATCGTTTAGGGTGCACCTTTTTGCAAATGGTAATTTAACTATGGAGAAATGAAGAGGTTGGTTAATATTACTTATAATCAGTTGGAATTTAGGTGATTCCAGTTGCTTCGATACAGTTACCAAAGTAAACGCAAGACGGAAGTGGATCATAGGCCTTCTATGATGTGGTTACCCAAATTAGACGAATTTCCAAACCAGATTTTTCAGCGTAGACATCCATGCTAATTCGATTCGTACCATGGTGTATGAAAATAGTGTACTTACTATGTGTGGAATGAGCGGAGAGCCACCTGACTCCTGCGGGATCTAGCGGTCTCGTGAGACCCCGCAGGAGCTCAAAAAGCGACGAGGAGGCTCACGGGCCGCCCCGCGGAAAGCAGGTGGTTCGCAGCTCATGGAACCCACTCTCAACCTATGTATTTTCAAACCTACACAAAAAAACTTGCCTCATTATATACCTAAAAAGATAGATACAAAATCCAAGCAAGTTTTATTATTAATAGAATGGTATAAAAAACTAAACGTTATTAGGAATAGTGTGATTAAACATCTTATCTTTAAATTGACTTACAATAAGAGCTCCAATTCCTTGAATAATGGTTTTAGCTATTACCTGACCCATAATAGCAGCTGGAACAGCTTCCCATGGAATAAAGCCAGCACCGATTGGACTTAAACCAATTACTACAAAAATAACAGAATCTAAAAATCCACCAACTAATCCACTATAGAAAACTCTTAAACTAAGAGGTAATTTTAGTCGTGTATAAATTTCGGTATCGGTTGTTTCAGCAACAGCAAATGATATCGCCGATGCTAATACAATTAGTAGCGTATCCCCTAGCATGTATGATGCAAAAGCAGATAATAATAACGCTCCTGCAATAAACATATATGTTTTCTTACGGCCATATTTATTTTGGACTAAATCACGAAAGATAAAAGTACCGCCAATTAAAAATGTACCCATAGGAATGATAAACATCCCTAGTTCAAGTGGTGCAAACTTGGCTGTTACAACATTTGCTAAAACAATTGAAGCTAAGTATAAAAATAATCTCATTTTCTTTCCTCCAAATAGAAAAAACAGCACACTAAAAAGAGTACTGAATCTCCTTAGTTTTTTTAAGAGGGTAGCTAAAAACCTCTACCGCTTTTCGCGGTTTTTTATTTAATTGATTTTATCATTGTAGCATAAAAATTATGCTTTATTTATTTTTCGAAAATTTTTATTCTTATCCATAGAGTTATTTATTAGTTACTAACAGAAATGTATTCTTAGGTATGTGGAAGACTGCATTGGCTCTTAATTTCTTATCATATATTTCTAATACACTACCAAGTTGCTCTCGTAAAATACGGGCCTCTATGGAGTTTTCTTGTAACGGATAAAACCATTCATTTAGAGCTTTCTGTGACTCTATACTCGGTTTCCCTTTTATTTGAGTGTACTGATCTGAATCCATAAATTTATAGCCAATAAATTTACTCGGGCCGAATAAATTCAAATGCGGGATATAATACCAATGTTTAAATTGAGTAAGTAATCCGGTTATTGGTAAATGATTATTTATTTCATTATTAAATTTTTCGATATTTGAGACTACCTCTTTCAAATCACTTACTAGTTGACCAACCTCAGACATTTATTACACTCCTAACACCAAATATCATATCTTGTGTATTTTCTTTCACTTGAATTATATACTAATAAGTACTATAAATACTAGATTTTTGCGTCACACAATCTATTGAAATTGGTTTGAAATTATGTAAAAGTAGAATAAAGTTTAGGGATTGAAAGGTATATACCGTTCAACCCCCTTTTTTCGAATTTCACACTTAAATACGCCAAGATTATATGCGCATTTTTTAGGATGGGGGCTAGAGCAAACTGAACATTTATAAAATAGGAGACAACAATCTTGAGATAGATTCTTTTATCTTTGTGCATAATCTTCTTTTCTGATAATCCTCTATCGTCATTTCCTTCGACACATCAAGATCATTTTCATAATAACTTCTTAACTGTTTAGCCACTTGAGAGTGGTATAAGAAGGTATTCACTTCAAAATTCAATCTGAAACTACGCATATCAAAGTTTGCTGTACCTACTGTTGCAACTTTATCATCTATCACCATTGTTTTTGAATGCACAAAGCCATTTTCATAGGTGTATACTTTCACTCCAGCTTGTAATAATTCCCCAATATAAGATAAACCTGCCCAATAAACAAAAGGCTGATCTGGTTTGTTTGGTATAATAATTCGGACATCTACACCAGATAAAGCTGCAATTCTTAAGCTATCTAAAATACTTTGATCAGGTACAAAATATGGTGTTTGAATATAGACGTAATGTTTTGCTGATAAAATCATTTTTAAATAACCGTTCTTTATATATTCTGATTTTGAATCAGGTCCGCTTGCTACAATCTGAATACCTACCCCATCACTATGACGCTTTCTTTTAAACTTCAAGTCTTGGATATTTAATTTATGTTGAGCTGCTTGATTCCAATCAAGAATAAAACGGGTTTGGATAAAATCGACCGCATCCCCTGTGATTCTTAAGTGGGTATCTCTCCACTTCCCATACTCCTCATCCAATCCCAAATATTCGTTTCCTACATTGAAACCACCGATATATCCGATATCACCATCAATAATGGCAAGCTTTCGGTGATTACGATAATTAATCTTTATTGAAAATAACTTAGTTGGAAAGAAAACTTCGACATCCCCTCCAGCACTTATTATTTTCTGTTTGAAACGTTTTGACAAGTTTCTAGAACCGTAAGCATCATATAGAAATCGTACTTTCACCCCTTCTTTTGCCTTATTAGCTAGAGCATCACAAATTAAATTTCCTAGTTCATCATCTCGAAATACATAATAAAGTAAGTGAATATGAGATTTTGCGTTTTCAATATCATGTAACAACGAATTGAATTTTTCTTTACCATTAACGAAAACATCTAGTTTATTATTTTGAGTTATTGGTGCCTCCCCATGATTTAAGTTCAAATAAGCTAGGTCGCCGTATTCTTTTACAACAGAATTGTAGTAGCGATATCCGCCAATTTCTATTTCTTCTTTTTGAGTCTCAATTATTTGATTTAACTCTTTATAGCTTTCCTCATCCCATTTAAAGATCTTATATTTATAGAGATTTCTTCCAAAAATCAAATATAGAGCAAAACCAATAATAGGAAGAAATGCTAATACTAATACCCAGGCCCATGTTGAACTAACACTACGCCTTTCAAGAAATATCATCATCGCCATTAAGGCAATATTTATTACAAGTACAGCTGGTATAAGCCACGTAAGCATGAACTAAAGACCTCCTCTTAATTCCATGTTTACTGCCTATGTTATTATTATGTCAGCTTTGTATATAGCGTTCATTAATACTCGAGAACTTTAAATGCCAACGATATGTCTAAAGAAGTAAAGTTTGATATAATGAACCAAGTTCAAATAGAAATAATCAAAGGAGTTAGCTATAATGATTAAATTTGGAGTAATAGGTACAAATTGGATTACTGAATCCTTTATCACAAGCGCAAGTAATATAGAAGATTTTCAATTAACTGCTATCTATTCTCGTACTGAAAAACGAGCTTTAGAATTCGGGGAAAAGTTCCACGTTGACAAGGTTTTTACTGATTTAGAAACGATGGCAAAGAGTGACGATATCGACGCTGTGTATATTGCGAGTCCAAATTCATTACACTCAAAACAAGCCGTACTATTTTTAAATCAAGGCAAACATGTTTTATGCGAAAAACCAATTGCTTCTAATGTTGCAGAATTAGAAGACATGGTAAATGCAGCAAGAAATAACAATGTACTACTAATGGAGGCTCTGAAAACGACTCTGTTACCTTCTTTCACACAGATAAAAGATAATCTACATAAGTTAGGAGAAATTCGTCAATACTTTGCAAGTTATTGTCAGTATTCCTCAAGATATGACGCATACAAATCTGGTACCATTCTTAATGCATTTAACCCGGAATTTTCTAATGGTGCGATAATGGATATTGGGGTGTACACCATATACCCGATGGTAGCATTATTTGGGAAGCCAAAGACTGTTCAAGCGACTGGAATTATGCTCGAATCAGGCGTTGATGGTGAAGGAAGTATTATATTTAATTTTGGGAAAATGACAGGTAATGTTATGTACTCTAAAATTACTAATTCGTATATTCCTTCTGAAATCCAAGGAGAAAATGGTAGTATGATTATTGATAAAATTCACACTCCAGAGCATGTTGAGATTCGATATAAAGACGGTTCAGTTGAAGATTTAACTATCCCAATGGAATTTCCGCCAATGTATTTTGAAGCTAAGGAGTTTATTGATTTAATTAAATCTCATACCTACGAGTCCTCAATCAATTCATTCAGCAATTCACTAAATACAATGAGTCTGTTAGATGATATTCGCAGCCAACTTGGCTTGGTATTTCCTGCAGATAAACACTAAAAGTTAGTTTTTAATCATAAAAAGGCTGTTTCCAAGTGTATTCCTTACACATGGTCACAGCCTTTTTATTAAAACCACTTAATCGGGTACCGCTCACATTGTGGCATTTTAGGGAAATTAAGTTATATCTAATTATGTCAGACTTTTTTCAAACAGAAAGATCATTATTTTTTGTTTTGATAAAAAATTCTTGAACCTAGAATACCAATACTTCCAAGTCCTATAAATAAGATTGATCGAATAAACAAAGATAGGAAATATAAATCTACAAATAAGAGCTTACCTAAAGTAATAAATAATAAAATCAAACCAAATACTCTAAGAGGTTTATGCTCTCTGATAAATCCAAAAACGATGGAGCCAAACGCATATATGCCCCAAGCAAAAGATACAGACATTAGTTGAATGTTTACCGACTGATTTTTTGTTAATGCATTAATTACCAGGGTAATAAAAAATAACAAAAGTACCATTGAAGTAATTTGCAATATTCTATAGACAGTCTTCCAATCTTTCTTTTTAATCCAACTGAAATATGGCACGAAGTAAGTAATTACATAAATTGAAAGTAACAGTAAAATCCAATTTATAAATTCGATCGAAAATATATCTGTAAACATCGTTGAAAAAATGGCTAAACCACTGTATACGTAAATAATAGCTCCGATGACTTGCTTCATTAGAGATTTTGCCAGAATTCCCAAGTAAATGGACAACAAACCTTGAACAAGGAGAACCCCTAAAATATTTTCAATGTCAAAACGATGAATTAATAAAGTAGCTAAAGCAATGGTCGTAATAGATAGTGAAGTTGATCGTCTAACTTCACTTTTCCAAAAGACAATTGATAATACTGAATAAACCAAGACAAATATTAGAACAACCCATTCAAATTGAGGATCAGAATATGTTGCTTTAGTCCATGCTAATGTTAATAGGAAGCTTGTAAACATAATCCCAATTTGTTGCTTTATAAATAGACTATACATAAAGAAAACAATCAGCAAAAATGCATGTTGAATAAGGATTGAAATAGCAAATAATTCTGTATTTCCATTCGAAATTAATAAGGCTCCAAAAAGTAATGTTAAGTGTAAAAAGAAAAAAGCAATATGATATAAAATGGCATATTTCTTATTAATGGCAAAGACCAATAAAGATAAGTATAAAATAGTTTCAAAGATAATAAAATTCGGAATATTAGGTGACGCACTTTCTAATAAGAAAGGGATTAAATATCCTCCAATTGCCGTAATAATTACTAGCGGTTGGGAGTTATGCCTTTGTCCTAAATAAAGGCCTAATATCAACCATATGATATTTGCACAAAGAGCTAAAAACATCGGAAACAGTAGGTACAAAACATGTGCAGCAAACGTCACAATAAATAATAATACGATACTCCCACCAAGCAACACTTGTCCTAAAGCAGCTCTATTTTCTGATATTTGCTTATGGCCAATATAAATTAGGAAGCTTGCTGCGATGTAACCTAACAGCACCTTTATAGGATTATTGAGTAATCCATAATCTGATGCCGCTTTAAATGCCCAAACTATACCTAGTAACAAAACAAATATGAATATTCTCGGTAACCATACTTGTCCAATCTGTCTTTCCCAATCAACTGGTTCATTATTTTCTATTCGCTTATTCTGCTGTTTCTTTTGTGGTAAATTTCCCTCGTTTTTAGTTTCCACCTCAATATGACGAAGTACTTTATCATCGTTTTTATGTATTCCTTCCTCCCGCTTAATCTCTAAAATTAATACCTTTATCTCATGAGCTTCTTTTCTTAAATCGTCTACTCTTTTCTCAAGTTTTTCTAAGTCTATATTTCTTTTCATATCTATTCCTCTCTTGTCTTTATCCACGTATACTAATTTTTATATTTCGACTTGTTTCCTGGATTTCCCTTTAATTTTCTTTATAATTTATATGAACAAAGGTTGACCAAAGTATGGTTAGTTATTACCATTTGATCAACCTTCTATAATTAGTTATAAATCCACTTTAAATTCAAATTCTGGATGAATGGCCACAACTTCAAAATTATCGTTCTCCTTTGTTTTAGTATAAAGATCTTCTGGAGCAAACCAAAGGTGATCATTTGGTATTTCATATCCGGCTCCGTGAAAATAACTCATCCACACAAACTTCGAACAATAGATAAACTCCCCCTCAGTTAACGACTCTTTTAACGTAAAATTAAATTCAGGCGTCTTCTCACCATTCTGAAATTGTTCCAAATAATCTAACGCATATTCTGATGCCTTTTCTCCCAACTCACTTGAACGTGGCCGTATCACAGCGTGATTTGGATGATTTTCTGTAAAACTAGATATCGGGGTTTTTCTGACAATAGGCCTACTTGGAAGTGCCTCTACTATATGCTTGGAGTCAACAACAATTGCTGCATGCCCCATATACCCAAATGGTAATCCACTTACATTGTCACAGGCAACAAGGATATCACCAGCCATATAATCTACATCTAATAAATCCTGTTCCCTTAGGTTTTTTATCTGAAGAATATCATGTTGCTCAGACATGCTATAAAAATATCCATTTGAAAGAACATCTGCTTTAATATATAAGTTCCTTGCTTTATAGTAAGGTAATTTAAGGGTTAATCCTTCTAAATAAGAAAGGTTTCCCAAATAATAGTGGTCAATATAAAAAGATACATTATAAAGCTGATCGGATGTTTTCTTAATCACTTTAAGGTTATTCCCCACACGGTTAACATCAAAAAGCATGTACATTTAACTCTCACTCTCCTGTCTTGTAATAGGCTATTCAAAGAATTAAAGAGTGTGAAAAAATCTAAAATAAAGCAGCTATATCACAATTAGTGGCATTTTTTAATAAGGAATGCTACATTTTTTATAGATAACGGAAATTTTAAAATCAGACTATAGGAAGTGTGAAACGGATGTACTTTGTGGTTATTGATATTGGATGTACGGAATGTGGAGAGAGTTCAAATTTGATTGGTATTTTCACATCAAAAGAACGAGCACAAGCGGCTAAGGAAACTTATATTAAAGTTAATCGGTTACAGAACAATTCAGATCATGAATTTTTCATATATCAAATTGAAGAGTTGGACAAAATTCATCAAAATAGTTATGAGCATTTAATTAAAGAGTAAAAAACACCCAATTGGTAACTGGTTCTTTTGCGGGGGATAAGATGGAATTTAACAAAGGAAAATGCACAGGTATAAGCATATGATTTTACAATCCTATTAGCACCTGAAATAGTAAAAAGCTCGGACCCAGATGAAGGAATCAGCAGGGCTGACGGATAATTAAGGGGAGGAATTTCCCTTATTTAGGAAATGGGACTGATAATAGCTAAAATAGAGGTAAAATTTCCCGCTATTTACTTTAAAAACATGAAAATAGGGAGATTGTGCTTTGCTTAAAGGGAAAATTTCCCCTTAATTACCCCTAACCAAGCCATATTCTGCAGTTTAAAGGGAATTATCCCCTTATTTTAAGTATCTTTAGTCACTCGATTAATAATAAAACCTACTATGCTTTACATATATTTTATCAGGCCATTTTGCAAAACAACCGGACACTGAATAATTGTTATATGCTGATAAATTGTCAAGCTAAAAAGTGTGGTTAAATCCCATTAAATCAAGACTATCAAGAGACCAAATAGCTATGCTAATTGGTCAACTAATTTGCTGATTGTATTGTTTCTACCTATTAACGGAACTGTCTGGGTTTTTTCCAATAAAATAATACAAAGTTTTTTTGAATATGCATTTTATAAAACACTATAGAGTAAAGTTATGCCACTTTGGCCTTCTTCACTTCCTTATATTGAAAATAGCGATCAATAACTACCCCAAATAAAGAAGCTAATATTTGTTGAAATAACATTCCAATCACGACAGGAACAGCAACGGCTGCAGGAAAATAGGAAACGGCTAATACAGCACCTGCACTAATATTCCTCATACCTCCTGAAAAAGTTAAAGCTATAACAGTTTCTTTATCTCTCTTAAGTAAGGTACTTAGAAGAAAGGAAAATAAATACCCTGTGAATGCAATGATAAAAACAGTTACCGCAATTCCTACCAACTTCACATCTATGTTCCTTAAATAAGGAGCAACTACTGCCCCATTGATCATCACAACAATTCCTAAGCATAGCTTTGAAAATGGAGACAATCTTGGACTCCATACATCTCTTACTTTTCCTTTAGTTAACTGATTTAACAACATTCCAATTAAAGATGGGACTACAACCATACCAAGCAAACCCTTCATTATATGTATAATATCCATCTCTACCCTCTCTCCGACAAACAAAGATAAAGTGAGCGGAACAATGAATGGTGATAATAATGTATCAATTAAAATGATTGATAGTGTGAGAGCGATGTTACCTCTATAAATAGTAACCCATAAAAAGCTTGTAATACCTGTAGGAATAATCATTCCTAAAATGAGTCCAGTCATAGTGTATATATCACCATGAAAGGTAATAAAGCCAATGCTCCAAGCCCATAATGGCATGATAATGTGTAATATAAACATCGCAATTAATAAAGGAAATGGATGTGCCACAACTCGTTGGAGGGATGAAAAGTTTGAACTTAGACTTCCAGAAAAAGTAATGAACGCGAATATCCATGGTATCAGAAATGCAAATCCTTCTAAGTTACCAGCAAATAAAACACCTATGATCACACCAATAGGCGTAATCAATGGCATATGTTTTTCAAGAAATTTATTTAATGATACTAACAATTGCATCTCTCCTACTTATTCGCAAGCTTAAGTGAATTTCCCACACTTTAAATAGTTTTAATATCTAGGAAACTATGTCGTAGAATTCACCAATTTTCTTGATAATAGTGGTCTATTATTTTTCCAAACCACATCAACTGGTAGCTCGAAAAATTCAGTTAATTTGTCACTTGAAATCATATCCTCAGTCTCACCTGAAGCAAAAACTTCCCCCTGCTTCAATAATAGAGTTTTAGAGAATAGTGGTAGAATTTCTTCTACATGATGTGTTACATAAATCATCGTAGGAGAATTTTCTTTTCTTGCTATCCCTTCAATCGCTTCTAAAAGTTTCTCTCTAGCAATAAAGTCAAGACCGTTAGTTGGTTCATCCAAAATGAGCAGCTGAGGCTCTGCCATTAAAGCCCTTGCTATTAATACTCTTTGCTTCTCTCCTTGTGATAAGGTCTGGTAATTTCGGTCAGCATATTCGATGCAGCCCAATTCTTTAAGTAAAGAGATCGCTTTTTCTCTCATCTTGTCTGTTGGAGTCTGATATAAACCTATAGAAGCAAATCCGCCACTTAACACAATTTCATAAGCACTATCTTCCGGATATAGTTTTTGTTGAAGGGAGGAAGAAATAAGGCCTATGTTTGTTCGAAGCTCTTCTCCGAGTGGGCTTTTTCCAAACACCTTCTCAAGAACAACCATTTTTCCTTTCGTTGGGAACTCATAAGCGTTGAGGAGATTTAACAGAGCCGTCTTGCCCGCCCCATTCAATCCAAATAATGTCCAATGCTCACCCTTATTCACTTTCCAATTAATCTCTTTTAAAATGGCAATTCCATCTTTCCGCAAATAAACACTGTCCAATTGAAAAATCATGATAACACTACCTTCCCTCACCGATGTTAATGGTTAAAGCTAATTATATGAAAAAGAAAGGTGTTTTTCAAAATTTTTTGTCTTTATATCGATGTTAATTACTTCCTAGTGAAAACGTTCAATCAAATTAGAAAGAGTCAACTCAGTTGTATGTGTAACATGCCAATTCGCTTGTTTGACCCATTCGTTCCCATTTCCGACACCAATTGAAAACATCTCGGTCGCTAATATTGCCCTCATACCTGCTTCTCCATCCTCTATTGCTACACAATTTTCATAGCTGACTCCAAGACGGTCAGCAGCTGTTAAAAATATTTCCGGATCTGGTTTTCCTCTTTTTAACAAGTAAGGATCAATCATTACATCAAAGAAAGGAGTTAACCCAAGCTTCTCAATAATCTTCTTTTGATTAGAACTCGACGATGCAAGACCAACTTTTAATCCATTACACTTTAATTCCTCTATAAAGTTAATCATTCCTGGAAAAACATGCGATTGATCCATATTTTCTATTAAGGAAAGATAGTGTTCGTTTTTTAATCTAGCTAACTCTTGTTTCGCTGAAGTTGAATAATCCTTTCCACTTCTTTCTACCATCATTTCTATGATTTCCATACGCCGTATCCCTTTTATTTTTTCATTATCCTCATATGTAAAAGGAATAGACAACATATCCGCAATTGCTTTGTTAACAATAAAATAAAGCTCATCTGTATCAACAATGACTCCATCCATATCAAATATTACCGCTTCTAGTCTTTTATTCAATCTGTCACTTCCTTAAAAATACTCTTTATAATATAGTATACTTAACAAAAAGACTAGAGTCGACTTAAGAAAAAAGACTCTATTTCTTTTAAGTTTCTATAGTTAGTCGAAATGGGTGAAGAACAATTTTACATCATATTGAACTTTATGTCTCAAACTTAAATGAGAGCAAAAAATTTTGGGAATGGTTTTTAAATGAGTTAGGGTATCAAAAGTACCAACAATGGGAAAGTGGGATCAGCTTTAAATACGAAAACACTTATATTGTCTTTGTACAAGTTGAAGAAAGGTACACTGATGTTTCTTATCACAGATGTCGAGTCGGTCTAAATCATCTTGCCTTTCATGCAAAATCTAAAGAACAAGTCGACTCGATTTCAGATTTTTTAGATGCAAAAGGAATAAACATCTTATATAAGGAAAAACAGCCTTTTGCAGGTGGACCTTTACATTATGCAGTGTATTTTGAGGACCCTGATCGAATTAAGGTAGAATTAGTTGCACCCTAGTTAATATGGTGGAATCAACAAACAATAGCGCCCCAAGAATATCAGGCGGCGCTATTGTTAACTCCTCTTTAAGACCGGAAATCATCTTTTAAATATAAAGTTTCAATTCCTTTTTCTTTATTGGGCATACTGTCTTCAAGTTTAGGTGTAGGGTTATTGGCCATAACTGGGTGGAGACTTTTTTTATTGTTAGAAGTTTTCTTCATGGTTTCTCCTTTTGATTAACTGTTTTAGTCACTAGTCTTCGTTGTTTTTCCTGCATCCTTATGATTCGGTGATGTTTCATTACCTGTTGTCGCCTCATAGCCAACTCGATATTTGTAGCTTTTCTCTCCTTTTAAAGCATCAGGCATCATGTACTGTTTGTTATTTTTTTGTGCCATACAAGCCTCCTATTAATTCAATGAGATTGGCATTCGTAAAAGTGAATGCCTATAGTTACTATGTAGCTTGTAATTTTAAACTATTCATAAAATTTATTACTTGCTTCGAATTCTCATTGCTATTCATTCACCATGGTGCGAGTACTTATTTAGAATAGAAGTCTACCCTTAAAAAAGAAAAGCGGAAGGCGCTCGTTCATCGGCGACAGGCATAAGACGAGCCGGCTAGAAGGTTGCTTTTTAACCTTCTTGCCGGATTGACTTAGACCTGAGAGCCGATAGCGCCTGAAGCTAGACACTAAGCTAAGTATAATTTTTCATACTCCAGGGTGCTAATTTTAATTAGCATGGATGTCTACCCTGAAAATAACTTTGGTTGTGGAGTTCCATGAGCTGCGATCCACTTGCTTTCCGCGGGGTGGTCCGTGAGCCTCCTCGTCGCCAGGGGCGGGCTTCTGCGGGGTCTCACGAGACCACTGGATCCCGCAGGAGTCAAGTGGCTCTCCGCTCATTCCACACTGAGGAGGAAACACTTTTTCATACCCCATGGTGCGAAATACTTATTTAGCATGGATGTCTACCCTGAAAATACCTTTGGTTGTGGAGTTCCATGAGCTGCGATCCACTCATGGGAGCAGAACATTTTCATCCTTCATGGTGCAAATATTCATTCGCATAAAAGTCTACCCTGAAAATACATAGGTCGGAGAGTCCCAATTCCCTTACTAATGCCTAAAGCCAAACAAAAGCAATGAAAAGCGTTGTTTTATTCTCTTTCTCATGCCAAAGCTCAACAATGGGAATGAAAAGAGTTGTTTTATTCTCTTTCTCATGCCAAGGCTCAACAAAGGGAATGAAGAGCGTTGTTTCATTCCCTTTCTCATGCCAAAAGCTCAACAAAGGGAATGAAAAGCATTGTTTCGTTCCCTTTCTCATGCCAAAAGCTCAACAAAGGGAATGAAAAGCATTGTTTTGTTCCCTTTCTCATGCCAAAGCTCAACAAAGGGAATGAAAAGCATTGTTTCGTTCCCTTTCTCATGCCAAAAGCTCAACAAAGGGAATGAAAAGCATTGTTTTGTTCCCTTTCTCATGCCAAGAGCTCAACAAAGGGAATGAAAAGCATTGTTTTGTTCCCTTTCTCATGCCAAAAGCTCAACAAAGGGAATGAAAGATATCTGAGACCGAAAGATCAGTAGTTGTCTAGTTGCTCTCCCTCCACACTGAAGGCACAAAAACATTTTCATCCTCGATGATGCAAATACTCATTGGCACGTTTAAACTTTTAAAACAGAACACAAAAAAACCTAACCCAGTGGATTAGATCTTTTTAAGGCTTTTATGATCACTTTTCAATATCCAGTAAGTTATCGCTAATCTTTAAGGTAATTGCTTGCTGCCCTAATTGTTTCCAACCTGCTAAAAACTTACCAATTTCAACTTTAGAATTCTTTTCTGTCTTAAAAGGATCATTAAAATAAATATATTCTTGATCGAATCCAGTTAACAATACGGAATGCTCTTTCATGGTAATATTGATTTCTCCTGATTCTGTTTCCCAAGTTTGCCAAGCTTCTTTAGGTAGTTTATTAAAGGTACTTGTCACAATTACCCAAACTGGATTTCCTGATAATAAATATTCTTTAACAACATCAAATTCACTTCCGCTAATATTTATAATTTGGTCTGGTAAATACGATTTTGCCAGTTCTTCGATCGGTTGGTGATACACTGCATATCCCGGTTCATTAAATGTATATATATTACCAACAAATCCTTCATTAGGGTTTCCATATATTCCGTTGTTCAAGAACGGCACCTTTGGAATTTCTTCAGCTAGTGTCATTTTGTCCACCTCTACCCCTGCAAATTGCAAAAGCATGGCTAGGCTTGTTACTTCACAACCTCGAGCTAATTCAGGAAATTGGGTAATGATTGGCGCATTAATCAAAGCCTGGTTATTCAACTCCTTATGTGAGACCTCAATCTCTCTTTCTTCATGCTTTACCTTTTCTAACTGTTCATTCGTTAGTTTATGATTGGAATGTGAATCAAATTCTTGACTTGTATTCAATAATCTGAAAATTGTATATAGACAAATGAGATTTATCTTAAAAGTCATTGACTCCCCCTCGCATCAAAAGAAATTCATATCCTAGGATCGATATGTTAAGTTACTAATCCTAACGACAAAGATTACTTTTTTAGCGAGATTGAAAAAAATTAGGCTATCACATTCTATTATATTGGGACAATTTTTATTCATATTAGCTGCTCATGAGGTTACAACGAATAAACTAAAATACAAGGGGTCAACAATTACACTCTAAAGACTACAATTAAGCACTACTTCTCTACCATGACTAGAAGATTTGTAAATTGCGTCAATAATTAAACAAGATGTCACACTACTCACGAGCGAAGATTTAGCTATATTCCCAGTTTGAATACATTCAATAATATGCCGACTCTCTAACAAACATTCATCAGACTCTTCACTTGGAGACTTGATTTCAATATCTATTGGTTCATTAAATTTTTCCGTAAAAAGCTTTATTCCATCTTCATGAACATAAGCTCCACCTTCTGTACCTAATATAGAGAGGAAAGGCCTTATAGTGGGTTCAATATGGGCAGACCAGGTTACATCCAATGAAATGGATGATCCATTATCAAGTTTTATAAGTGCTGTAGCTAAATCATCAACATCAAAATAACCTTGGCCATTCGGACGGCTATTTGGGTCTATTCCTATTTTTTGCCTACCTAGTTCGCCATAAGTTGATCCAAACACTGAACAAGGATTGCAGTCTTCTAGTAGATACAAACAAAGATCTAGAAGTTCCCCTCCTATATCCATTAAAGATCCCCCACCTGATTCACTTAAGCGCGTTTTCCAACTTCCCCAGTTTGGTATACCATTTCTCTTGAACATCCCCGTCTTCACATGATAAATATGGCCAAACTCACCAGATTCAATATATTTCTTTAACTGTTGTATTTGCCATTTCCAGCGCATTGGTCTAAAAACAAAGACCATTTTACCTGTTTTCTCATGAGCCTTATATATTTCTTTAGCGGAAGTGCTGTCTATTCCTAAGGGTTGGTCAAGAATGACATGTTTCCCGGAATGTAATGCCTGAATGGCAAGTGATTTATGCCACTTATTTGGAACAGTAAGAATAACTGCGTCAATCTCAGGATCATCTAATAGATCTTTTACCGACGAATAGACCTTTGGAATAGTTTCATGATGATCAATAAGTGATGAACTTGTCTTAGCGGAAATAGATACTCCCTCTATCTGACAAAAATAGTCGGTATGTATATGTTTCTTTTCAGTTGCTCCAATTACCCCTATCATAACAGTTTTATCTAACATCTGTATCCCCACTTCTCTCTAATTATCATTATAGGAAACAGTTTATGCTAGGGGACTTTATTCGGTACTACTAATTAACTGGAGTTATTGCTTTTTCTCCTTTTAGCACGTTGATTATATTCTGTGCTGCAAGCTTTGCCATCATGTTTCTCGTTTCAACAGTTGCATTTCCAATATGCGGTGTCAACACAACCTGACTCATGCTTTTTAGCTCCTCGGTAATTCTTGGTTCAAACTCAAAAACGTCTAATGCAGCTCCAGCGATTACTTTCTCTCTAAGTGCTTGTACTAAATCGTCTTCCTTTACAATAGGGCCACGGGAAGCATTAATTAAGTAGGCTTCATTTTTCATTGTATTCAGTTCTTTTTCCTTTATTAAATGATGTGTTTCTGTACGATATGGGGAATGAATACTAACATAATCTGACTGTTTTAAAAGTTCTTCCAGTGAAACATATGTAGTTTCATACTCAGATTCAATAGAAGAATCTTTTCGGTTAGGTCCTGTATAAATAATGTTCATTCCAAAAGCACGCGCTCGTTTTGCAACACCCTGACCGATTTTTCCAAGGCCAATAATACCGAGTGTTTTATTTGTTAATTCTCTCCCTAAGAAAAATAGAGGTGCCCACCCGTTAAAACCGGTTGTCCGACATAATTCATCTCCCTCAACAATTCGACGAGAAACAGCTAAAATAATACCCATTGTAAGTTCTGCAGTAGCATCCGTTGAAACTGCAGGTGTATTTGTCACGATAATATTTCTTTCCCGGGCAGTTGAAATATCAACATTATCAAATCCTGCACCAAAGTTTGCGATGATTTTTAAATGATTAGCGTTGTCAATAACTTTCTTCGTTACGGGAGATGATAAGGGACTTAAAAGTGCATCCTTATCAACTACTCTCCTCATTAACTCATCCTCACTAATTACATCATCATTTTCGTATATTTCTATTTCATGATTTTTCAATAACTCATAACCAATATCAGGTATTTTTCCAGATATAAAAATTTTCGCCATGCAATTCACTCCAATACAAAGATAACTTTTAAATCAAACTATTATTACCATACAACTTTTTTAAAGCTTTTGCACTCCTCAAGAGGTGACTTATAACCCGTTTAAGAGCACATTCAAACATGCTCAATATAGAACAACTGATCTAGCTTCGACTTAAACTGATTTTATGATAAGTCCCTAAAAAACACAAAAGAAAAAGCGTGATTATTTATACGAATCCACGCTTTTTGATACATTAGATATAATTTCAAATTTTTTAAAAATTGTTGAAACTCAAGGTAATAAACATCATAATTTGGGAGTTGCTTAAAACCAAGTTTATTAGCAATACTAATTGAATCTTTTCGAAAATATTCAGTCGTCCAACGCGGTGTCCCATTTTTAGCTAAACATTCAATAATGAAGTCACTCGCCATTTTTGGTAGCAATTCCTTTTCCACGATGTGATTTATCATATGTGTTAATTCCAATTTCGTAAATATCCTGACTTACAAAAACGGAAATACATGTACCGATTACTTTTTCTTTATAAGTTGCGCAATAACCAATCCCATGTTCTAGGAATAAATCAATACTTTTCCAAAACTTTAGGATTTCATTTAATACGGTATGACGATCATCACTCTCTATTAATTGCTTATTAATTCTCTTTATCTCATACTCTTTTGATAACTTACGTTTACCAAATGAGGATTGCAAAAAGAGTTCTTTTTGGAATTCAAAAGGAATTCGCTCCCCAGTTTTTAACATATCAAATTGTGATTCTATTACTTTTTTCCATGATTCATGTGGATAGGTTTCTAAATTTAACGTATCCTCACCGATGTTTATTGCTTCAGGAAAAATAGTAGATTTTAAATATGACAAAATTTCTTCATTAAAGATTAGATTACTTGAATCACCAATTAAATAATACATCTCATTTTTCGCCCAAACCAGAGCAGTGTTTGGTGATTCTAAATAATCTGTATAAATCTCACCACGTTGATTCCCCTCAATAACTCCTTGAATAATAGGATTAAAACGAAAAGGCGATACTAGTTTGTTTATTTTTTTGTAATCTTTTAACTCTAACTTATAAATCATTTCAAGATCCCTCAATTCAGTTCATTTTTTATGACTAAAATAAAAAATGAATACAGGAAGACTTTAGGCATTTTCGTATCTTCTCACCTCCTATCTTTATAGTAGTATAGCTGTATATATTTAACAAACTTTTTTCCTATCTATCCAACTAAAGTGAATTATATGGTATTATTACTATTGCCATATTGTATAAGGGGGAATTTTGAGATTAATAAATTTAGATTTCTAATATGTATAGGGTTTGTCCTTCTTTTTATCCCCGAATTAACTGAGGCACATAACGGTTCAAGAGATGAGTTAGGTGGCCATTTTCGCAATGCAGATTGTGTCTATCTATTACATGAACCCACATCTTTAGCCCAATCCGCACAAAATAAAAGCGAACTCGTACAACTAATACAACAATATAATGGGAACGAACATTGCAAAACTAGTCTAGATGAAAGTAAGGTTGAGTTAGAAGGATATTCCTTTAATAGTGATGTAGATCATAATGGTAATGAAGAACTTAGTATTGATTCATCACCCGTGGTCACTTCCTCTGATTTACTACTTGGCGCAAAGTATAATGCCATATTGAAACAATGCACTGATGGCGATACTGCACAATTTATTATTAACGGAACTACTTACAAAACAAGGTTTCTTTACATTGATACGCCTGAAAGTACAAATAAAGTCGAACCTTTCGGGAAGGAAGCAAGTGAATTCACTTGTGCTTTTTTACAAAAAGGAAAAATTGTACTTGAAACTGATGGACTTGAATTATTCGATAAATATGACAGATTATTGGCATGGGTATGGGTCGACAATCAACTTCATCAAGAAGAAATTACAAAAATCGGCCTTGTGAAAAAATTTTATGATTATGGCAACTATAAATATGAAGATAGAATTCATGAGGCAATGGAAGAAGCTAGGTCCAGTCAACTCGGGCTATACGGAAAAGAAGGTAGCAATTCCAATCATACATCTAACGAGAACAATCTGAATCAACATGAAGATGTAAACCAAGAGGAACCTGGAGAACACTCTAATCCTTCCGAAAAACCAAATACCCTTCCTACTTTCGTCACTGGGGCATTAATTATTATTGTAGCTATTGCTTTCTTATTTTTCAAAAAATAACCGTAGTATGATAAACACAGTAAAGACGCTTCAAGGATGAAGGGCGTCTTTTTACTATCTTTTAAAATTGAAATAGAGGCTTGTCAAATTAATAGACCAGTTATAACTAAAAATGATATGTATATTTTAAAAAATAAAACCGAAAATAAGTTACAAAAGGAGGGGGATTAAATGAATATCCAAAGAGCTAAAGAGATTGCTACATTACCGGAGATGGTCAATGTTACATACAACGGGACACCTATCTACATTCAACATGTTGATGACGATGCTGAGACCGCTAGGATTTTCCCATTAGAACAACCACAAAATGAAAAAAACGTACCAATTACTCAACTCATAGAGCATTAAGAAGAGCGCTTGCGGCTCCTGAAGGCTTTGGACTACAACTAACTAGGTAAAATTTTTAAACTCTTAAGACGTTTAAAAAGAAGCCAACTCAAGTTGGCTTCTTCTATTTGTTAACTTAATTTATGAATTAATAAACCCCATATCCACCATACCAGCTTGCGCCGATAATAATTAATAAGATGAATAAAACAATTAATAAAGCAAATCCTCCACTAAATCCTGTTGTTGCACCTGCTACTGCACCCACTTATAACATCTCCTTTAAATTATATGATGCTAAACAATAACATGGTATGCAGCAATTACCCAATTTGTTCAATAAACCTAACTTCACTTAAAGTTTTAACCAGAAAATAAAAGGTTTCCTCAACGATTTAGGTAGCATTCTTGATGACGAATGTATCGTCTGATACATTATCGAAAAAAGAACTTCTTTTACCTAAGCTAAATAAATACAATTCATGCATCGCTCTTGTACAAGCAGTATAAAAAAGATTCAGTTCAGAAGCGTGATGATAGCGGTCGTTTGAACAATTATAGATAACAACCGCATCAAATTCTATTCCCTTAGCTAAGTATGCCGGTATGATTAAAACACCCTGATCAAACTCACTGGTTTTACTATTTACTAATTTTAGGTGAAGCGTATCCTTTAGGTCATTATAAGCTTTACTACTTTCACTTGATGTCTTACAAATAATAGCAATCGTCTTATGGCCTTCTCCTTGAAGTGCTTTTACACACTCCAAGACACCGTTGTTTAAATTCTCTAAAGTATCCATTTCCGTTAATATTGGCTTATTTCCATTTCGATTAAATGGTTCAATTTCACCTCCACCCGCAACAAGACCCCTTGTAAATTCTACAATTTGCTTCGTTGATCTATAACTTCTCATAAGTTTAATTATTTCTTGGTTTTCACTTTCATTTGACCCTTCTGAAAAAACACTTGAGTTATTCATTGCATGAGTATAAATGGTTTGATTAATATCACCAAGAATTGTCATAGAGCTATTTGGGAATAATTCCTTAAAAAAAGCAAATTGAAAGGGTGAATAATCCTGCGCTTCATCAATAAATAAGTGACGAATTGTTGTTTCTGTTTGTTTTCCTTCTATTTGATCTTGAAGATATAGAAAAGGTGTTGCATCTTCATTGGATAAATGTTGGTCATTTATCCTTTCAATTGTGAATTTGCAGATTTCATCCCAACAATCCGGCAATTGAGATTGAATATCTTTGTTCTTAATGCTCCAATGTAGCATATTAATGTAGTTTGCTTTCAGATTTATGAATCCATAGTCTCTTACCGCTTTTTTTATAGGTTTAAAGTTCCTTTTTATCACGATTTTTGCAAGTAACTGTTCTTCACGTTCATAATCATCAAATGTATTTTCAGTGAATCTATTATCATTTTGGAGCTTATTATACGCTTTTAAATAGTCTTCACGGTCTAACAGCTCAGACTCCTCTATAACCCAATCCTTTTGTCTCTCAACCTTTTGAATCTTTACTAATTTTTTCAATAGCCACTCTGACACCATTTGAATGCGATTTGCTATTGATATATTGTTATCAATGGAATAAAAGTATTTCTCAATTTGCTTAGAGGTTATGATGGTATCTCCTCGAAAATCAATATTCTTAAAGATTAATCCCTTCTCATTTAGAGTGAAAACATATTGATCAATCAACTTCTTGTAATCAAGACTCGCCTTGAAGTGAATACTTTCAGTTCTTATTGAATATAACGGGTCCTTTATGTCATTGAGGACATATTCAATTTGAGTGAAGGGGTCTTCAACCTTAAACTTGTTTCCTAAGCGGTGTTCTAGATAAGCTTGAAACGTGGTTTGCTTCATATTTTCTTCCCCAAGCTCTGGAAGAACTGTTCCTACATAGCTATTAAACATTGGGTTTGGAGAAAAAAGCATTATATTGTCTGCACTAATCGTTTTTCTGTGTTTATACAATAAATATGCTACACGCTGTAAAGCAGCAGATGTTTTACCACTTCCTGCTACTCCCTGAACAATTAACATTTTACTTTTTTCATTTCGGATAATTTGATTTTGTTCCCTCTGGATTGTTGAAACGATGCTTCTCATCTGCGTATTTGCTTGGTTCCCTAAAACCTCTTGTAAAATTTCATCTCCAATGGTAACTCCAGTTTCAAACATACTCTTAATCCAGCCATCTCGAATGATGAACTGTCTTTTCAATTTCATCTCACCATCAATTTCACCTGAAGGAGTACTGTAATGAGCAGGTCCAGGGGCGTAATCGTAATACAGACTAGAAATTGGGGCGCGCCAATCATAAATGACAAAATTCTCTTCTGCTTCATCCATTAGAGAAGTGATACCCAAATAGATCTGATCTACTTGGCTTTCACCTTCTTCAAGAAAATCCACTCTTCCAAAATAAGGGGAATGCTTAAGTCGTTCTAAATTTTTCATTTGCTGATAAAATTGCTTATGACTTCTTTCACGCTCTGACAAAAGCTCTGTCTGCTGCTTAATACTTGTAAATGTTTCACCTATATCATCTGGTTCATCGAAATTAACAGTAACATCTTCCCAAAAGTCTGTACGAATACCGATAATATCTTTTTTTAATCCGCCGGTATTTCGTTCAAGTCGATCCTTCTTTTTATCAATAAGTTCCATCACTTGATTTACGCGATTTTGTTCAATTGCTAGGTCTTTATTTGATTCTGTCATATTTCACACTCCAATCAAAAGCTTTGACATTCGACAAGTTATATCTTATAATTATAATTAAGTTATTTTATGAAACGGATATGTAAACGCTAAAAAATGTTAGACCAAATTTAATGTTAACATAAAAAATATATGAATTCAAGAACATTTCTATATGTATTATAAGCTGACTTTTTAAAAGTCAGCTTTTTTATTGCCTTTTCACCTATTTTGTCCACCCCTTCCTAGTGACTCCCTTAGTAATGCAAATACCCTTCATTAAAAATACTACACAACTTAAATATATAGTGGTTATTTCACAAAACCATACATCCTTAATTTTACATTTCACATAACGTTCATATTAGATGAGATGGAAAAGTGATACACTAAAAAACAAAGCATTATTAACTAATAATATTTCTAAGAAGGGGTGTTCAAGGCAGATAGGAATTCATTATTTAGTTTTAATCAAATAAATTATGGTACAAATGAGGCTCTGTTAATTTTTAATTTTTAACGTTAGGTATCCTAGACTCTGATATTGATTGTTTAATTCCTCTTAGACCTTCTCTGCTTCTTCACCCTCTCCCTTACCTTATATAACATTATAGTCTCTAAATAAAACTGAATTCCCCACCATTATTAAGACCGTAAAATTATTGTTCAGTGTGACACACCATATCAAACTTTTTCAGTATATTAGTAATAGAGCGTACGTGATAGGGGTGTCTTAAATGACTAACGGTAAATTCAATAAAAACTTAGCATTATACTTATTAAAGATATGTAAGCTTACTTATGATCAATTTGACCATGATGGCAGCTTCAGTATTCCGAATAACGCAAAGGTTCTTAAGGTTTTCAAAGCTAAATCTTTTGATTCACTTGAATGGTTTGGCTTTATTTTAGAAAAAGATGATTCTGTAATAACAGCCTTTCGGGGAACCGATTCGGATCCCGACTGGATCTCAGATGCTGAAGTTTTTCAGTCAAGCTTCCCATATTCTACTGATAAAAAACTTTTAGTTCATGATGGTTTTCTATCCATTTATCAATCCTGCCGAGACGAAATTCTAAAGTCTTATTCAACAGTATCAAAGAACAATAAGAAACTATTTATAACTGGTCATAGCTTAGGAGCAGCTATCGCTACACTGCATGCCCTTGATACTGCGATGAACACAGATTTCAAAGATGTAAACGTGATTAATTTTGCGTCACCAAGAGTAGGAAATCAGGAATTCGCAAATAACTATAATCAACTGATTAATAAAAGCACTCGGTTCGTTAATCAAGACGATATCATCCCTCTGCTCCCTCCGGAAAAAATACAGTGTCCATTCACTAAAAAGGATTGGAAATATTCACATGTAGATTCTCCACTAAATTTCAGAATTCAAACTGGAAGTCTTGCAGGGAACCATGCTTTAACTACCTATAAAGAAGGCGTTAAATTATTGGATTAGTTTCATTAATACAAGAAATCTGTCAATATTCTCAATAATAAATTGATAATATCTTATAAAAACGGTAAAGCTACCATTAAAAAAATGGAGGCTTTCTTTGTGAAAAGTGGGATAAAAGGGGATTCGAACTTCTTTATAAGCATTCTAAAGTGGGTCTTACTAGGTTGTTTCATCGGTATTTTTATAGGCTCTTTCACAGCCTTGTTACTTCTTACCCTCGACTTCCTTACCGAAAAACGTGAAGGAAACTCTTGGTTCTTATACCTTTTACCACTCGCTGGAATTTTTATTGCTTATATCTACAAAAGGTTTGGGAAGGATTCAATAAAAGGAAATAATCTGATTATGGAGGATATTCAAGGCCGCGGGAAAACTCGAAGAAGAATGGGGATTATTGTTTTTATTGGTACATTCATTACACATCTATTTGGTGGATCGACAGGACGTGAGGGAGCTGCTGTTCAAATGGGCGGCAGTATTGCTGAAACAACCAACCGAATTTTTAATTTAAATTTAACTGATCGTAAAATCCTACTAATGAGTGGGGTTAGTGCTGGTTTTGGGTCAGCTTTTGGAACACCCTTAACTGGAACGATATTTGGTATGGAGTTATATTTTATTGGAAAAATGAAATATGAAGCACTTATCCCCTGTTTTACAGCAAGTTTTATTGGTCATTATATAACAACTAAATGGGGAGTTAAGTATGAACACCATGTCATTAAGGAAGTTCCTGACCTAACAACAATTACTACCTTTAAAGTAATTATTTTATGTATCATTTTTACCATAATAAGTATTCTCTACAGTATCTTAAGATATAGTACAGAGGTTTATTCAAAAAGATACCTAAAAGAACCTATGCTAAGAGCTTTTGTTGGAGGAATTTTAATTGTTGGCTTAGTGTTTCTCTTAGGAGGATCTCGAGACTATACTGGTCGGGGTTTAAAAATGGTAAACAAAGCATTTGAAGGCGATGTTCCGCCTTTTGCATTTTTGGGCAAACTTGTGTTCACTGCGATTACAATGGGCACTGGCTTTGTAGGTGGAGAAGCAGTTCCCTTATTCTTTATGGGGGCAACTCTAGGAAATACCTTAGCAGATTTTTTTAATTTACCGACTACATTCTTAGCAGCATTAGGAATGATTACTGTATTTGCGGGAGCTGCTAATACTCCTATTTCATGTTTTATCTTAGCTATAGAATTGTTTAACGGTAAAGGATACGAGTATTTTTTCATTGCATGTATAATAAGTTACATATTTTCTGGGAGATATGGTGTTTGGCCTTCGCAACAGTTATTTGAACCAAAAAGTAGAATGTTAAATCAAGCTAATGGAACCTCGCTCTCTGAGTTGTTCAAAAAACAAAAAACCACATAATTGTCCTTATTAGCAAGGACTCTTATGTGATTAAAAAGGCAAATGCTTTGTTTCATACTCAATTCCTAGCTCTTGAAACCAACTATTCAAACCGGTCCATAGATCCTCGCAACTAAAATAAGTTTTTTTAATATCTTGCAAATTTCCTCTTAGTAGTAATGTAACGAGCTCCTGATAACCAGTTGGTTTTGAGTTCATTCCTAATGACTGCTTAAATGTTGAAACCCTTGTCGTATAGTATCGCTTGTTTGCAAGTCCAATTAGCTTTGCTGTTTGCCATGCGAAATCCTTCGCTAAAAAGGTTATGAATTCGCAATCCTCTGATTCAACTAGGTTTCTAATTTTTCCCATTGTTTCGTAAGGCTCCCATACCATAAATTCCATCATAACTGCCTTTATATCATCTTCCGATATGTCTAAAGGTAATTGATTGTTCATTCGAAAAAAATCGGTAGGATCATATATTGGGCTAATATCAATAAAAGAACCTGCCCAGATGGCCCAAGAGTCATCAATTCTTTTCGCCCTCTTTATCCAGTCACTTTTTTGCCTTAGATTTAGTTCGATTTTAAACCCATCATAAACAAATTCATAACTCTTTTGAACAAACCCATCATTTGTGACAATATGCATTTCTATATCAGAATACGGCATTTCTGTATTTCGTCCGATTGACCCATATGCTCCGATTGCAATCAATTGATCACCAAACTTATTAATTAATTTATTCTTTATAATATTTATCATTTGTTGTTTTTCGGCATTAGACGTTGGTACTGGAAACGTAAGCATCACTTATCCCCTATTCCACTGCTTAGACTATCATGATTAATTAAGAAAGTAATGATTTGATTTGCACATTGTTCTAGACTGTCTGTATATGTATTTACTTCAATATGATATGGCTCATTTTGTTTATGAACAAAACTCGCTTGGTTAAGGGCTTGACCAATCAATCGATCTCCCCGAAAAGTTTCTCTTCGTTCCAGTTCTTTTTGTGGACAATGTACTCCTACAAATAATACTGGGTATCCAGTTAGAGTTCGTAGGCAATCATCTAAGGTCTGATAATTATGAAGAACATGATCTACAATTAAATTCACTCCATTATCAGAGAACATAGCAATATTTCTATGATAAAACGTTTCGGTAGCAATAGGGATTAATCTCCCGTTTTGGCGATCTTCCATTTTTTCTATAATATGATCAAATTCATCGAGACTAAAGTGAAAGAAATGCGGTAACTTTTCGACTAACACTTTAGACAAACTTGTTTTTCCCGAGCTCGAAACACCATTTAATAAAATAATTTTCCCCTTGTTCATCACAATCCCTTTGAATCCTATATATTTAACTGTTGCTTCATCTTTTTAATGATAGTATCAAAGTATTGTCGTTCATGTTGAACAAAATCATTCATTCCTACTTTCATTTCAATAAATTCCTTTTCTCCTAATTTATTATATTTAAATCCTGCTACGATAATGTTCTGAATCTTACCCATCCACAAATCAGAAATTTCGTTGAATTCTGCTTTAACAATTCCTGACAGTTCTTCTTTCTGAATGTTGAACTCATTAAGATTTATATACTTAGGATATAAATAAACATGGCATAGCTCATTATCGATAAAACTACCAATCTGCAATGAATTTCTAATGGTCCCTAAAGAAACTAACTCTTCAAAAGCAACTGAGATACCTAGCTCTTCTTCCACCTCTCTCACTCCATCAACAACCGTTTCTGTAGATAGTAAATGTCCAGCAGCAGTTATATCTAGTAAGTTTGGAAAATCCTTTTTATCTTCACTTCGAATTTGAAGATATATATAATTTCTATTATTCGCCCTTGTGATGAACCAACAATGAAATGTTTCATGAAGATAACCTACTTTATGAACATCCTCACGGGATGCTTCGCCAATTCTTTCTCCAGTATCAGTAAATATAGCTAAATGTTCTTTAATCATTAGCAACCCCTTTTTAATTCCAATAGTTTTTCATAATTTCTCTGGACCAATCTGGTTGAGAAATGGTTTCCCTTGGTAAGAATTCTTTCATGACGGGCTTAATGTCGAGTACCGGTGTACCGTTTATACAATCTAATCCCTGAACATACAGTTCTCTTCCTTCTTTTTTCACAAGCTTAACCGTTGTTAATCCTATGCGATTCGGACGGTTTTTCCCTCTTTGAGCAAAAATTCCTACCTTAGGAAGATTTTTATTGTTTCTAGGATGTCGTGCATCAGTAACAATTTTATCATCCTCTACCATATGGAAGTAATAAATAATCTCAAGGTGGGAAAATGTATCAATTTCGTTTATACAGTCCTCATTGAATGATTCAGATATTTTTATTCTAGATATAACGTTTCCCCAGTGATCATCCTCAATTACTTCTCGTTCATTGAATACAAAACCAATTGGATTTAATGTAATGACACTCATTGTATCATCTCCTTGTTCAATTGAATTCGTGTGAATTTAATTTAGGTTCGAAATAATTATATAATTCATTTATATAGGTTACCATAATTTTCTATCTGTATTTTTGAAAAGGATACTTTTAGATGGGTGATTTCCATATATCTACCCTGAAA
Source organism: Litchfieldia alkalitelluris (assembly GCF_002019645.1). Lineage (GTDB taxonomy): Bacteria > Bacillota > Bacilli > Bacillales > Bacillaceae_L > Litchfieldia > Litchfieldia alkalitelluris. The sequence continues at coordinate 3,713,783 of NZ_KV917374.1, forward strand.
AACGAAAAGCGGAAGGCGCTCGATCATCGGCGACAGGCATAAGGCGAGACTGCTAGAAGGTTGTTCTTTAACCTTCTAGGGTGGATTGACTTAGACCTGAGAGCCGATAGCGCCTGGAGCTAGACACTAAGCTAAGTATAATTTTTCATACTCCATGGTGCGAAATACTTATTTAGCATGGATGTCTACCCTGAAAAAAGAAATGCGGAAGGCGCTCGTTCATCGGCGACAGGCATAAGACAAGACGGCTAGAAGGTTGCTCTTTAACCTTCTAGGGTGGATTGACTTAGACCTGAGAGCCGATAGCGCCTGGAGCTAGACACTAAGCTAAGTATAATTTTTCATCCTCCATGGTGCTAATTTTAATTAGCATAGAAGTCTACCCTGAAAATAACATTGGTTGTGGAGTTCCATGAGCTGCGATCCACCTGCTTTCCGCGGGGTGGTCCGTGAGCCTCCCTCTATAAATGTTGCTATATCAACGCTTCAAAGAGCTTTTAGCTCTTTAAAAAAATATTTTCAGTTAGATAACTATCTTAAAAGTGTATTAATATTACATATTTACATAACTATGGTAACTACAAGATACGCTTCGCTAGAGTCAATTGGTATAAATTGACATAGAATCTTATGTGATGCACTATGGATCTCTGCGAATCTTATGACGACGTACCCTCCCATGTCTCTTGGCGTCAAGCGCGTACATTCCTTCGTTCGGTCTTTTCATAAGGCAGAGGCTGGCGGTGCTCCTCGGGGGACTCATGGTCTAATGGCTCGTTTGTTGCCGGCTTCTCCGTGTCATCCTAATGTCAAAAGTAATAACTAGAAAATGAAAAGCTTAAGCTGCCCCTTCGAGGCAAGAGAGGTCGTTCATCATACTTGTATGACTAAAATATATCTTCTTTTTACTTAGCGCGTGAACAATCTTTAATAACTTACAACAGAGTACTACCATGGCTTCTTTTTTCCTAAGAGGATTGATCCTCCTGGTCGTGTAATACTTATACATTGATTTAAATGCCGAATTATGTTGTATAAGTGGGAGGATTACCCGGAATAGAATAGCTCTTAGCTTCTTCCTCCCCCGCTTAGAAATCTTTTTTTGACCTTTATGTTGTCCAGATGAATTCTCACGTAATGTTAGTCCCGCTAGTTTAATAATTTGGCGTGGATGCTCATAATGCGTGGGGGAACCCATCTCTGATAATAGTTCTACAACTGTGTTTTCGCCAATCCCTGGAACTGACAAAATGTATTCATACTCAGCTAGCTGTGCTGCCAATTCACGTAACCTTTCTGAAAGTTCATCGAATTGTTGAGAGAGTAGGTTAAACTGAGACATTAAAGTGGCAATCTCATAACGGGCCATCTGTAATCCCTCTGTTAAGCCTATGGACTCTTCAGATACAATCAATAATTCATTAACCTTACCTTTCGGTACACATTTAAGGTAATCTACTGTTCGATATAATTCTACTAGCTCATGAATTTCTTTCCCTTTAACATCACTTGGTAGAGGTGACTTTTCTAGTACCGCACAAGCTGTTTTACCTAGTTTCTTAAAGACTAGATGGAACTCTGGGAAAAAGCGATCAATCCAACGAATAATGCGATTTCTAAGAGCGGAAAGATCTTCTTGGATCTTTGACCTTAAAGACGCTCCATTTCGGAGCTCTGCTTCAATACCTTCTAAGATTCGAGGGTAACTAAACCTTCCATCACGAACCAACTGAGCGATAACACGGGCATCCTTTTTATCATTTTTGGTTTGTAGATTGTCATCTAGCTCTTTTGTTCTGTTTACATGTAAGGGATTAACCATTACAAAACGAATGCCTAAATTAACTAAATAAGAGGCAAGATTCATCCAATAGTGTCCTGTTGGTTCAAAACCAATAATCAATTCTGATTTATCGTGTTTCTCTTGTAGAGAGACGATTGTGCTGTGTAAATAATCAAAGTCATGACGAGCATTCATAAAAGCAAATGACTTTTGTAACACACGCCCTCGGTCATCGATAGCGCATGCGTAATGTTTATTCTTAGCAATATCAATTCCAACAACTAAGGTATTTTCAGATACTTGATTAATTTTATAATTCATATTACGATTCATAAGTAGTCCTCCTACATGGTAATGAGTCAATTTGGTCGTTGACACTCATGCATCATATATGAGGGCTATTTTTTTTTCAAGTACCTTTAAAGTTATAAAACAGGAATGCTCCTCGTCGCCAGGGGCGGGCTCCTGTGGGGTCTCACGAGACCACTGGATCCCGCAGTCAAGTGGCTCTCCGCTCATTCCACACTTAGTAAGTACACTATTTTCATTCTCCATGTACGAATCGAATTTAAGGGTTAGGCTATGGGAAGAAAAGATGCCACTCCACTTATTTCATAGTGTTTTCTATCACGGTTCAAGAGCAACAAATTTCACGAAAATAGCCAAATAAAAAAAGAATAAGGGTCGATTCCTTATTCTACAGTTACTTTATTCTCTTCAATTTTCTTTAGTCTTAACTGAACTTCTTCTTCGGACAGTCCATGCTCTTGAACATATCGATTACTTGGGTGGATTCTGCATTCATGTGAACAACTTCTTAAATAAAAATGTTCATTTTTCTCTGATGATAAGATGTGTTTATTACAATCAGGATTTCCACATTTTACGAATCGTTCACAGGGTTCACCTGTATAATAGTCTTTCCCAACGACATTATGTTCTCTTTGGTTTACTTGGACTCCTATACGTTCATCAAAAACATAACATTGGCCGTCCCAGAGTTCCCCTTGTACTTCTGGATCTTTGCCGTATGTGACAATCCCACCATGAAGTTGAGAAACATCTTCAAATCCTTCTTTCAGTAACCAACCTGAAAACTTTTCACATCGTATTCCACCCGTACAGTAGGTTAGAATTTTTTTACCTTCTAGCATCTCTTTGTTATTTCTAATCCAATCCGGTAGTTCTCGAAACGAATTAATATCAGGTTTAATTGCTCCTCGAAAATGCCCAAGGTCATATTCATAATCATTTCTAGCGTCAATAACGACAGTATCGTGAGCTTTCATTGATTCATAAAATTCCTTAGGAGATAAATACTTTCCAGTTAATTCTAAAGGGTTGACATCATCCTCTAATCTTAATGTCACAAGCTCATTTCTAGGTCGAACCTTCATCTTTTTAAATGCGTGCCCATCCGCCTCATCTATTTTATAAATCATATCCTCAAATCGAGTGTCTTCTTTCATATACTTCATGTAAGCATCTGTTTGGTCGATTGTCCCAGACACTGTACCATTTATTCCTTCTTTAGCTACAATAATTCGACCCATTAAGCCGATTTTATTACAAAGTTCTAAATGCTCTGCCGCAAACTCTTGAGGGTCGTAAATATGAACATATTTGTAATATAAAAGGACTCTGTATTGATTTTCCATTTGTTTACCACCTTATTAATTATCCAGTCTTCATAAGAAGAAATATACGGTTACTATAGCAAAGCCTAGACATCATTTCAATCTCTAACTCATTCACATTAAATCGCATTTTTGCTGAGCACTTTATTGTTCCTGAAGATTCGTTTTTTATCTAAGGCACCAGAACCGAATAAAACTCCTACAACAATAAACAAAAAGCCAAATATTTGAAGAACCGTAATGGTCTCCTTCAAGAAAAAGAACGAACCAAGTAAAGCAAAGAACGGAATTAAATTAATAAAAATAGCTGCTTCTGCCACACCGATTTCTTGGATTGCCCTGTTATAAATCATGTGTGATATTCCAGTGGCAAATATAGCTGAAGCAAAAAATATCGTCCAAACACCAATTGTTCCATTCTTCATGGATTTTAGTCCACTTGGTTCTATGATCATACTTATGATGTAAAGAATTAATGAACCAAAAATAAGCATATATGCAGTCATTACAGTTGGATCTAACTTTGAAGTTACTTTTTTGATCATTACGAAGCTAAACCCTTGTGTAGCAATTGACAAGAACACGAATAAATCACCCATTGAAATAGAGGTAATGCTATCCCCGCCGTTAAGTATGACAAAACAAACCCCTGTAAATCCAGTTAAGACTCCAATCGCCTTCTTAATGGAGAGTTTATTTTTCAGTATGAGAGTTGATAAAATCACAGAGATTAATGGGGAAAGTCCTAAAATAAGACCAGCATTAGATGCGGTTGTTTTTGTTAGACCAAGTGATAGGAACACATGATGTCCAACAACATTAAACAATGAAGCTATGAAAATATATCGAATGTTTAAAAAAGATATTTTTTTCAGTTTTCCCATCAGCAACAATATGAGTAATGCGACAATACCTGCCGTGAAGATGCGAAAAGAAGTCATAGTTACCGGGGAGAAATTTGTGACTAATATTTTAGTAGCTATAACGTTCAATCCCCAAAGCATGGTCACAAATAATAGTGAAGAATATAAGACTGACTTTGACATAGATGTTCCTCCAATTGAAGTGAAAGGATGAAGGTATAATTTGCCTTAACCAATCCGATACTCATTTATTCATATATTAGTAGATAATATCAGATTGACCAACAAGAATCAAAGTAATTACTAACTATTTTTTTTAATGAAGTCATATCGTTTTTTGACTGTGAGCACATTACGAAAAGAGGAAAAACAATGAATGTTTTCCCTCTTAACCTTTATCTTAATGGTGAAAAACCTTTAATTTCTTCTAAAATATTGTCTATTTGTTCTAAAGTCTCTAAGTTTAAGTCAACGTCAACTGCTTTAACATTTTCATCAATTTGCTCAGGTTTACTTGCCCCTATTATCGCGGAGCTTACACCAGGTTTTCTCAAAATCCACGCTAATGCTAATTGACTTAATGTTATACCTTGTGATAAAGCTAACTCCTCTAGTTTCTGAACACATTCAAGGACATCGTTACGGAAATAGCTATTAATTACCATATTTGTGGAATCATTTGCTGCACGACTATCTAACGGTTTTGCCGCATTTGCCTTATATTTACCTGTCAAAATTCCTTGTGCAAGCGGTGAAAAAACAATTTGCCCAATCCCGGCCTGATCACATACAGGTAAGACCTCTTCCTCAATGTACCGTTCGATCATATTATAAATTGGCTGATTGGAAATGATTGGTCTTAGTAAATGTTGTTTCCTAATCCCCACCGCTTTTTCAATCTGTGAAGCCGACCATTCACTAACACCAGCATAGAGAATTTTCCCTTGTGAAATTAGGTCATTTAATGCATAAAGTGTTTCCTCCATCGGTACTTCTGGATCAAAACGATGACATTGATATAAATCGATATACTCTAATCCTAGTCGTTTCAAGCTTGCATCACATTGTTCAATAATATGTTTTCTAGAAAGACCACGTTCATTTGGCCCTGTCCCCATAGGAAAAAATAGTTTTGTTGCTACAACATAGCTACTACGCGAATACGCTTTCAACGCTTCTCCAAGAACTTCTTCAGCTTTTCCACCTTCATAAGCATTTGCGGTATCAAAGAAATTAATTCCTATTTCATAAGCTCTATGTATACATTCATGTGCAGTTTTGCTTCCAACAGATTTTCCATACGTTAACCAGCTACCTAATCCTATTTCACTGACTTTAAGTCCACTATTGCCTAGGCTACGATATTTCATAAATTCAACTTCCCCCTTAATTAACACTAATAAACAAACTAGCTTTATTATATCGCAAATCACCAAGCATTTTAAATTATTTATATGTTCTAAACTCAAATAATAGGAAAAGCCCACTAAGCATATCAAAAGGTTTCATTTTTGGGTGCTTTCTTATTAAAAACACAACAGGAATTATCGGACGGGGGAATCATGTTATGCAGCATACTGGAGCGGATAAATAGACGGAAGAATTCCGCTTAATTTGTTGTTACTATTAAAAATAAGCTTAATTAGACGGAGAGATTCCGCCTATTCGCTTAAAAAGTTTGAAAATGAGAGATTTTGCTTTGCATAACCGGAAATCTACCCTTATATCTCCCGAAACGAGCTCCATTTTGCATTTAACCGAAAAATCTTCGCTTATTTTACTTTTTACTGGTTACTCAACTAAGGACAAAACTTTATACAATTAAGGTTACAATTTCCTAATAAAAAACTCGCCAATAACTATGACGAGTTTACTTTTTCATTTACCAATAAACCAATACCACTGTCCTTAAGCACGTATTTTAAGAAAAGCACCTCAAAACGGAACCCTTTATAAAATATGTGGGTTTCATTTTACATTAGTTAGACTTCTTTAATGCCTCTTCCTTTTGCAATACAGGAACATCAACATTCACCGTATCAGGATACTTAATTCCCATACCTGTATTTAAAGCTACAACAACTTCATCTTCTTTTATCCATCCACTTTCTCTAAGTCTTCGTGCAGCTACGAATGTTGCTGCTCCCTCTGGGCAGATAAATGCGCCTTCAAGAAAAGCTATTTTCTCTTGTTCTTGTAAAAAAGCTGCATCATCAATCGCAATGGCACAACCTTCTGTTTCATAAATGGCTTCTAGTACTAAAAAATCTCCCAGTGCTTTTGGAACATTGATACCAAAAGCTATTGTGGACGAATCAGCCCAAAATTCAGATTCTTTTTTCCCTTCCTGCCAAGCTTTCACAATAGGTGCACACCCTTCAGCCTGAACTGCAACTAATCTAGGAAGTTTCCCTTCAACCCAACCAAGCTCTTTAAGTTCACAAAGCGCTTTGTATATTCCAATAATCCCTACGCCCCCGCCGGTCGGATAAAGAATAACATCAGGCATTTTCCAACCAAATTGTTCAGCTATTTCAAGACCCATTGTCTTCTTGCCTTCAATTCTATATGGTTCCTTTAATGTTGATGCATCAAATAAGTCATAATCTGCGACTGCCTTTCCAACTATTTTTCCTGCATCACTAATCAGTCCATTTACTAAGTTAAGATTTGAACCAGAAATAGCACATTCATTTCTAGTGATTTTCGGTGCATCAATTGGCATCACAATGCTGGATTTAATTCCAGCTCTTGCAGCATAAAGTGCCCAAGCAGCTCCCGCATTTCCGTTAGTCGGCATGGCAAGTTCTTTCACTCCGACCTCTTTTGCCTTCGAAACACCTACTGCTGCTCCACGAGCTTTAAACGTTCCAGTTGGAATAATCCCTTCATCCTTCATATAAAGGTTTGGAATGTCCATGTCAATTCCAATCACTGACATTGGTAAAAGAGGAGTCATCCCTTCTCCTAATGTAACTACATTTTCTTTGTCCACCACAGGTAGAAGTTCATGATATCTCCATAAACTAGATTCTCTATCTACCAAATTCTCTTTGTTAAGGTTAGAACGCAGTTCGTCTAAATCATATTTTACTAGGAGTGGAGAACCACAAGTACATAATTGCTGTATTTCTTGATAAGAATATTCAGTACTACACTTTGGACAATACAAATGAGAAATATAACTAAATTTCAAAGCAAAAACCCCTTTTTTCTTTTTTCCTAGTTAACCAATATTTTTACTCTATCATTATATAATAAAAACTGAAACATATAATTGCTGTTATTAGATTTTTTATAGATACTTGTAGAAGAAAAAAGCTCTCTCTAATTAACTATACTGATTCTGTAAAATACACAATTGATTTATCTATCTCTAGTTTTCCAGGACCCACTTTTTATTAGTGGGAGATGTTTAATTTTTTCTTTATTAAATACATAGGCGAATCCATTTAACTTCTTGTTCAAATCATTAACTTTGACTCTTTCATATAAGTTATTCGTCCGTCCTTCTTCAAAATCCTCAAGAATATCCATTTGGGCCAAGCCATCCTCTGAGACCTTGAACCACTCCCCATGAACCTCCATTCCACTTTCATCGAGCAACAAAGCTGGGTACGGTCCTAAATTATACAAAAATCCTTTAACCGAACCTGTTTCTATTTGTTGTATATAAGGCTCGGCAACATAGTGATTTACTTCTCCCACAAGTAAGGTGCCATAAACAAATACAAAATACTGTTTTGATTCCAAATTAAAAACTCCTATTCTATTAATAACATTGATATATCCTTAGCCCCTTTAACATAACAAACACTTCTTTATAAACACAAAGCAATTAACCATAACAACCTAATAACTTATATTCTTTCTATGATGATAAAAAAGACGCATCCCACTTAGTGAGCTACGTCATATTAGATCAATCCATCACCAATCCACCATCAACTACTAAATTCTGCCCAGTAACAGCTCGGCTCCAAGGAGCAGCAAAAAATAACACTGTGTCAGCCAAATCTTCAGGTGTCGTTACTTTTTGAAGTGGTGTACTTTGTTTAATCAGTTCAAACACTTCCAAAGATGTAGCAGAGCTTGCGTCTGTTTGCTGTAACAACCCACCAGAAACCATGTTTACTGTTATACCGTCTGCGCCTAATTCCTTAGCCATTGTTCTCGTAAAACCAAGTAGAGCTGCTTTACTAGTATTGTAATCATGATATGGTACAACTGGATTTTGCACTAAATTTGTCCCTATATTAATTACTCGACCGAACTTCATTTCAGCCATATCCTTCTTACCAGCTTGTATTGTATTCAAAGATCCCTTAACACTACCTTCAAGTTGGATAAGATAATCATTCCACTCAATTTGTTCAGCAGTTTTCCTATTCACGGCATCGAATTTAAAGGCAACAAGAGCATTATTTACGATAGTAGTGATTGGCTTTTCATAATGGGCCTTGGCTTCTTCAAACAATCGACGAACATCCTGCTCTTTTCGAATATCAGCTTTGATTGCAATCGCTCGATCATGTCCGATCTCATCTACAACTGAATTAGCCTTATCTTCACTGTTGAAATAATTAACAACAACCTTTGCTCCTTCTCGTCCAAAAGCTTTAGCGATCGCTTCTCCTAAACCTCGGCTTGCACCAGTTACTAAGACAACTTGTTCAGTAAGATTCATCATACACTCTCCTATTATAATTAAGTCTTTTCTATAAGATTGCTGCTAATTGACCTATTTTAAAGTAGACTACACTAATTTACCGAAAACAGATTATAAAAAAGAGCAAAACCAATTGTTTGCTCAAATTATGTATTAGATTTTGATATCTACCACAATGCTATCAACTCTACCCACTTCACGAATATATGCAGCAACCGCCTGATGGTCTGGATTTGGTCCATATGCTTCAAGAGCTGCTTGATTCTCAAATCTTACAGATAAAACTACTTGATAGCCTTGACTTTTTTCCGAGAAATTAAGTCCTGCCTGTAAATCCACAATACCAGTAAGTTTATCTTTTAGTGCTTTGAATCGATCAACCACTTCTTGCAGTTGCTCCTGGGTAGTTGTTTCTGAAAATTTTACTAATACGATATGATCAATCATGCTAATAACCCCTTCACTTTATAAATTCTTATTTATTCTACCGAATAATGAAGGAACATACAAATTTAAAAACCAATACTCCCTAAGCAATTCTTCTTAGGGAGACCTTTTTACTAAATTGTTTATAATGCACCATAGATTACTGCACGTAACCTCGGCTGATGATAGCTCTCAAAGTTAGGGAACATCTGTTGCATATAGACTGCAGAAAGCTTCTCTTTTGGATCAATTAACACCCATGTCCCCGCTAGTCCCGACCAGCCAAATTCACCAATATTACTATTGATTCCACTTAATGCGGGGTCAACTAAAGTCCGAACACCTAATCCATATCCATATCCAGCAAGATATCCCCAATTATATTGCTCCATATGCTCTGGCTGAAGATGGTTTGTCCCCATTAAATGAATGGTTTTCTCTCCAATAATACGAACCCCTTCAAATTCTCCACCATTTGCTAACATATAAGCAAAGCGACTATAGTCATCTAAAGTAGATAAAAGCCCACTTCCTCCTGATTCAAATGTGACAGAAGGTTGAAACTGTTTGTCTACTCTCTCATTTTTTATTAACTCACCCTCATCTGATCGATCATAAAGGGTCGCTAAACGATGCTTCTTATTGTCTGGTATAGTGAAGAAAGTATCCTTCATTTTAAGTGGGTCGAAAATTTCCACTTGAAAAAATTCTCCCAAGGACTTTCCAGATAGTACTTCAATTAGTGCACCTAGTACATCATGACTGAATCCGTAACACCATTTTGTTCCTGGTTCAAATGCTAACGGGATATTTGCCAATGTTTTTGAAAGAGTACGGACAGTTAAATTCTCTCCTAATTCTTCTTTTTGTTTCAACGCGGCCATCACTTGACGCTCAGTTTCATTTCCTTCACCACTATAAGTTAACCCTGAAGTCATTGTAAATAAATCTTTTATTAAAATACTTCTTTTAGCAGGTAAAACAACAAGCTCACCTTGTTCATCATAGCCATATACCTGCATGTTCTTAAATTCTGGTAAGTAGTCCTCCAATGGATCGTTTAGCAAAAATAAACCACGTTCAAATAGCATTAATGCTGCAGTACATGTTACCACTTTTGTCATTGAAAAAATTCGATAAATGGTATCTTCAGCAATCTGGTTTTTCAGTGCTAAATCCGAATAGCCAACATGGCTTTCAAATACTTTTTTACCTTCATGCATAACTGCCAAAGAGCAACCTGCCGGACCTTTTTCTACAAAACTATTTAATAATGGGTGTAGTCTATGTAATAATTCCATTTTATCTTCTCCCCTAGAAAGTATTTAATGGCACTTCACTATAAGTGGCGACACAAAAATGAACCGATTTTTCAGAATTAAATTTCCTTAATCCAAACAAGCATTTCTTCTTTTGTTTGACGATTTCCCCAAAACCAATATGGAACTGCTTTAACAGTTATTTCTTTAAGTGCCTCTTCCTCCGAAGAATAAAGTTTCCCACTCCATTTTGTTTCATCAACTCGTACACCTAAGAATTGAATTTCCACCTTATTCGTTGAAAATTCACTAATTGTTGGTTTCTCGTCCCTAGGTATGAAAATATTAGATAAAAGTGGTCCATTATCAATCTGCTCTAAACAATACACCACTGGACCCCGTTTTATAGCTATTTTACCCGCATTCTCTCTTACAAATGGATTTGCACGCACCTTCTCTACCTCAATTGAAAGGTTTAGGACAACTCGATCACCCTTTTTCCATTCTCTCGTTATTGTGATATAACCGTCACTACCAAGTTCTAAATCTACTAATTCTTCATTGACAACTACTTGATAGTTTTGACACCACGAAGGGAGCCTCAATGATAGATCAAAATTCACCGGATAATCTGGAGTTACTTCAAACACAACTTCTCCGCAAGAAGGATAGTTCGTTTTTTGAATAAGATGAACCATCTGTCCAGATACCTCAAATTTCGTTTCATTACCCATATATAAATGAACATTTACTTTATCATCTGTTATTGTATAAATATATTGGCCTAATGACGTGATTAATCTAGCTATATTAGGAGGACAACAAGCACAGCCAAACCAGCTAACTCTTTCTGGTTCCACATGCTTGTGATCGAACCGATGTTCAACTGCACTAGGAACCACTTCAAGTGGATTCACGTAAAAGTACTTTGTTCCTTCTATAGATATCCCGCTTAGGACGCCATTATACAGTGCTGTTTCTAACACATCTGCATAGTCTCTATTATTCTCTATTTCTAGCATTCTTTTTGCCCAAAACATTAATCCTATCGATGCACATGTTTCGGCATAAGCTACATCATTTGGTAGATCAAAGGGGAAGGTAAACCTTTCACCATGGCCCTGTGAGCCAATTCCGGCTGTGATATACATTTTTTTGTTTGTCACATCAGTCCAAAGCTCTTTTAGCACATTGATGATTTCTTTGTCACCAGTTTCTAGCGCGAGGTCAGCCATTCCACTATATAAATACATCGCTCTTACCGAATGACCATGTGCTGTTGTTTGTTCTGTTATTGGTGCGTGTGCTTGGTGATAATCCAACCCAAACCAGCGATCTCTTTCCCCAATTAGTGTTTTTTCTTCTAACAGAAATGAAGGTTGTGTTCCTCTTTCCCTTAAAAAGAAAGAACTTAAATTGACACACTTTTCGTTTCCTGTTACCTTAAACAGCCTAAACAAAGCAAGTTCAATTTCTTCATGACCTGGGTACACTTTTCGTTTGAAATCTTCAGGCCCAAACATCGAGTCAATATACTCTACAAATCTACTAACTATTTTAACCAATTTATCTTTTCCTGTTGCTTCGTAATAAGCAACGGCTGCTTCTATTAAGTGGCCCGCACAATATAATTCATGACCATGTGAAAAATCAGTCCATCTTTCATCGGGCTTTGCAACGGTATAATACGTATTTATGTACCCATCATCTTGCTGCGCTTTTTCAATTAAATCTACCAATTGATCTATCTTTTCCTCTAAACTCTTATCAGGATGATGAAACAAACTATAACTAGCAGCTTCTATCCATTTTGCAACATCACTGTCTTGAAACGGCATTCCATGAAATTCACCATCTGAGATTCCTGCTGCAATTCGAAAGTTTTCAACAGAATGACTGGGTGGTGCCTCTGGGATTTCATCATTTAAGGCTTTCCACTGATATGGTATTGTCTTTTTAGAAATTGTATTTATCCACTGGCTCCAAAAGTTGTCTGTTATTCTTACATTTTTTAAGGAATTCTGGTTAATTTTTGTGCTAGTCAATTTTTACACCTTCCTTTGTGCTTTCTATCATGTTAATAAAACGCTTACTTAAGAAACATAGTAACAACAGATATTTACAAAGTAAATGGTCATAATCAACTTTGTTTGGACTTTGCAAGTGTTGTTGTAATGGTTATTCTAACCGAAAAATAAGGTTGGAGAAATTGAATTTAAGTAGTTCAGTTATCCCACTTCCTTTAAATTAAAAGGCCTAAATTGGTGAACAGCGATAAAAAAATAAGCGGAAATTTTTCCATTAATTGCAGATTATAGCTGGTTTTGGGGTAAATAGGGATAGTTTTTCCACTTATATAAAGCAAAATTGCCTATTTCAAGGATTTCGAGTCAAATAAGAGAAATTTCTCCCTCTATTTAAGTGATTTTCAATGCTATTTATTTATTAAGGGGAATTTTTCCCTCTATTTTAATTTACTGAGTAGTAAGGTTTACTAAGCATCTCCGACTTGCTTATTGCACATTACTGATTCGTTAGTGTAATAAGCTCTGCTCTTAGAATAACATACATCGATGAATATCCTAAAATAACTTTGGTTAGGGAATATTCAAAGTCAGTTAAGGGTTCAATCCCTAAAACTCCATGAAGAAAGAGACTTTCCAATTGGGTTGTTTAACCTTAGGTTCTATATCCGAATTACCGATAGGAGTTATAGAATCTTAAGGTGTACCATTTGAAAAGTCTCTTTTATATTGATTTATTTTAATTTCAACTTCGCCAAGGCTTCTGCCAGTGCAGGATTAAACGGTTCTTCCTCTTGGTTGTTCTGCTTTTTCATGTAGTTGGAAACCTCTTTTTTCGAAACCTTTGTATTTGATTCTTTTTTCTTTCTCTCATTAAAGGTTGATAGTTTTTCTCTATGCCCACATTTACAAGCAAACATTTGACCTTCCCCTTGACCACGAAGTTCTAGCTTATTCTTACATTGTGGACAACGGGCATTTGTTACTTTTGAAATATTTTTACGATGACCACATTCACGGTCTTGGCAGACATGCATTTTTCCTTTTTTAGTATTTACTTCAAGCATAGGTTTTCCACAATCTGGACATTTTGTTCCAGTCAGGTTATCATGCTTAAACTTTTGGGTAGTATTTTTGATTTCATGTACTATGGTTTTTGTATAGCTTTTTATTTCATTCATAAACGCGTTTTTGTTTAGTTTACCCTTTGAAATAGCTTCTAACTTTTGCTCCCATTCGGCTGTTAAGGCAGGTGATTTCAAATCCTCTGGAGCCAGGTCTAGTAATTGTTTACCCTTAGATGTGATGAAAATTTCTTTTCCTTTCTTTTCAATTGAGAAAGAATTAAAGAGTTTCTCTATAATATCTGCTCGAGTCGCAACAGTACCTAATCCACCAGTTTGACCGATCGTTTTTATTAAATCCTTATTCTCTCCTCCCATATATTTAGCCGGATTTTCCATAGCAGAAAGAAGTGTTGCTTCATTAAATCGAGAAGGAGGCTTCGTTTCACCTTTGGTCTGAGTAACTGAGGAAATTCTCAACATATTACCCACTTCCAATCGAGGAAGAAGTTGTTCCTTCATCTCATCACCTTCATCATCTTCTTCAAAACGATTTTCATAAACTTCTTTCCATCCTAAATTGATAACCGTTTTTCCCTTGGCAACAAAGGTCTCATCACCAATCAACGCTTTTATTGTAGTTTGCTCAAATTCAAATGCCGGATATAATACCGCTAAGAATCGCTTTACAACTAAATCATATATTTTTCTTTCCTTATCTGATAACTTAGCAAGAAAAACCGTTTCCTCAGTTGGGATAATTGCATGATGATCAGAAACCTTTGAATCATCAACAAATGATTTATTTGTTTTAATTGGTTTTTGCAACACTTTGTGAGCAAGCTTTGTATAGGGTCCAACACCACACGCCTTAATTCTCTCTTTTAGTGTGTCAACAATATCAGATGAAAGGTATCTCGAATCTGTCCGAGGATAGGTTAGTACTTTATGCTGTTCATAAAGCTTTTGCATAATGGATAAAGTATCTTTTGCTGAGTATCCAAATGCTTTATTTGCATCTCTTTGTAGCTCAGTTAAATCATAAAGACCCGGTGCAAAACTTTTTTTATGCTTTTTATCAACATCTATGACCTTTGCCTGGTTTTTATTTGTTTTAACTAAAAGCTGGTCTGCTTTATCCTTTGCAAATGTTCTTGTTTCATTAGTTTTTACATCCTGCCAAATAAGGGATAAGTTATCCTCCGTTTGAGCTTTTAAACCATAATAAGGTTTAGGAACGAATTGTTTAATTTCTTCTTCTCTTTTTGCGATTATAGCAAGAGTAGGAGTTTGAACCCTTCCAGAGGATAATTGGGCATTATGTTTGGTCGTTAGAGCTCTTGTTGCATTTAACCCCACATACCAGTCGGCCTCTGAACGAGCAACCGCTGATAAAAAGAGATTCTCGAATTCTTTACCATTCTTGAGTTTTTGAAACCCCTCTTTAATGGCTTTATCTGTGACAGATGAGATCCAAAGACGCTTTGTCGGCTTTGTCACTTTTGCTTTTTTTATTATCCAGTCTGCAACAAGCTGCCCTTCTCTTCCAGCATCTGTAGCAACGATGATTTCACCTACATCGGAACGAGTAAGTTGCGCTTTAACAGCATGAAATTGTTTACTTGTTTGCTTGATCACAACAAGCTTTAAATCATTCGGCAGCATCGGTAAATCTTCAAGCTTCCATGACTTATATTTATCATCATAGCTTTCGGGATCAGCAAGCGTAACTAAATGTCCTAATGCCCATGTGACAATATATCGATCTCCTTCAATAAATCCGTTTCCTTTTTTATGGCAATTCAATACACGTGCAATATCACGTGCAACTGAAGGTTTTTCTGCTAATACAACACTTTTCTTCATGTTATGTAAAACATCCTTTCGGAAAGTCATTAACCATTACTATAGCATATTTATCGTTAACATGCTGAGAGATAGCACGTTAACTAGAGTGTTCATCAAGTTTGTTAAGGTAAAACTCGACCAACTCAGGAAAATCTACTAATTCCTTCTTCCCTTCTTCGCTTATTTCATATAAACCTCTTGAAACTTTATCAAACCACCGATAATAATTTTTATTTAAAATGGATAAGGTTTTCTCACCTGTACCTAATTTCCTTAACTCTTTAGGTGTTAACTGGCCATATTTTTCGAGATAACACGCGATTTGGATGCAATTTTCTTTATAAGCAGTCATAATTTTAGTCCTAGTACTTCCGCCTACATTATAATCTCCGCTTCTTCCATTCATTTCTTTAATTAAAGAGTTACGTTTATATTTATTTTGTCCTGCACTTCTTTTTTGATTAAACGGTGTAGGATGAAGATGAACATCGATTCTCGTGCGATTTCCATAGAAGGAAACAAGAATTAATCCAAGCTCTAGACGCTTAAGTAAATGGCAAATATCACGCCATTTTCTAGAACGAAGGTTTTGCTTTCCTTTAGGTATAGCCACATACACTTGGTCCGTCATTTTCTGTCGCTTTGCAGCTTGTACCAATAAATCAACATTCAGCGTTTTCTTTAGCTCGACTATGATTAGTTCATCATCTTTTATAGCAGTCAAATCACAGTCCTGGACCTCACCATGTACCTCAAACCCTTGTTTTGAAAAATATCTTTGTATCGGTTTATATAAATCTATCTCTAGTAATTTCTTGTTTTCTATCATAAAATAACACCTACATTTCTATTTCCGTATCTTTCATTTTAACTAAGTTTCCCCATGAAAAAAAGAGCCAAAGATAGTTAGGCTCTAAACAGGTAGGTGTTGTATGATCTTAATCATTAACCCTCTTCCACTTCTTTATAACTAAAGTAATCAAAATCGGCATGCTTTTTCTCTCCGCTCAAATCCTGTACACAGACCCCAACAAAGGTTCCAGTAAAACGTATATAATCACCGAATTCATCTGATAAATGGCAAATATCAATCAACGGTCCAATTTTTAACCATTCTTTACCTTTAAGGGAATAATAAAACTGAAGCTGTTCTCTTTCAATCGAAGCTTTTAATTTAACACTACCACTTACGGGTATCTTATTTTCTACTAATTCGTCATATACCCCAGCCTTCGTTTGAATGATTCCTAGACTCTTTCCTAAATCTTCATCATGAGTTATGTGTAAATATACATGATCCTTTGTATCATAATATATGACCAGTCCAGCCATTTGTTGAAAATGCTCTGGCTCGAACTCTACCTCGGTTTCCACTTCAACATAAAAACTTTGTAGTCTTCTGGCAACTAGACTTTGTCGATGTGTAGATGAAAGAGACTCCATCCCTTTTAATCGTAGATACCCAGGTCTTTCTTCTAATGAAATCCATGATGAAACTGCTGGTATACGTAGGGTGTTTAGATGAATATTTAAATTAATGTCATCAAATTCGTCTTTAATAGCTACTGAACTAACTGGATGGACAGGAATGGAAGGTGATTGAATATTTTCCTTTGGGGTGTTATCTCCTCCATCTACTCTAAGCCACCCATCCTCAGTCCAAAACACTCGTTGCAGACTTGTTTCACGTCCCAAAATGCAATATCGCTCTTTAACAGGTCTCCCGCACAAATGCGCTAAGTACCACTCATTTGTATGTGTTTCAACAAGACTCGCATGTCCTGCTTTTTGTAACAGAAGTCCTGAGTCATTAACAGATGTTAACATTGGATTTCTAGGATCTACCTCGTAAGGACCAAAAAGGGAAGTTGACCTTGCCATTGATACTGCATGTTCATAACCAGTTCCACCTTCTGCAGTCATTAAATAATAATATCCGTTACGTTTGTAGAGATGAGGGCCTTCAGTTAATTTTAGATTTGTTCCCTTAAAGATATTCTTTCGCGCACCAACAAGCTTTTGCTCGCGCCTAGAATATTCTTGAATGACAATGCCGGCAAAAGAATTAGTGCCTTTTCGAAAATCCCACAGTTGATTTACTAGCCATTTTCTACCATCCTCATCATGAAATAAGGATGGATCAAATCCACTACTGTTTAAATATATAGGCTCTGACCACGGACCATATATATCAGAAGCAGTGACTAGATAGTTATGTGTATCCTTATAGGCACCTTGCCTGCTTTTCACATCGGTATAGATCAGATAAAATAAACCATCTGAATAAGTTAAACATGGAGCCCAGATACCACCAGAATCAATATTCCCTTCCATATTTAACTGCGATTTACGAGTTAAAGGGTGTGTTATTAAAGTCCAATTAATTAAATCTTTTGAATGGTGGATTTGGACTCCTGGAAACCATTCGAAGGTTGAAGTTGCTATATAATAGTCCTCACCTACACGTAAAAAAGAAGGGTCAGGATTAAAACCACGTAAAATCGGATTACTAATCATATTAATTCCTCCGTCTCGTTATGTAAAAAACTCTCGCAAACGATTTACGAGAGTTTTTAGTTTGGCTATTTTCGTATACTTTGTTAGCGTTGAAGGTTTTTAAAATCACTATCAACTAAGTAGAGTGGCATCTTTTCTTCCTAAATTATAACCATACCATCAAGCGAAATAGTGTAACCCACTAAAAAAATTGGACTATTAGCAACACACTTTCAGAAAAGAGCCTTTAGTTTTACTTATATATTTTTAAACATGTTGAGCATTTGTGTTCGTATTCACTGCAAATAAATTCTTTTCTTTTCCTTCAGCCAACCACAAAATATTAGTTACTCCTCGAGGATAATACTTACTCCCTGTAATTTCTCCTGAAATAATTTGATCACTCCAGCTCCATACTGATAATGTAGGATGGGTTAACCATTCAACATGAGCAGCATCCGCTTTTGCTCCTCTTTCATCCCATTCAAATCCAAGGATTTCTCGGGCAATAAATTGGCTTAAATAAATTTTACTCAACCATGAGTTATTACTTGTAGAGGAAATCTTCCACCCGCCATCTTCAAATAAACAAACTCCATCAACTAATACCGTATTTAAATGAGTTGTTAATACTTCAAGATATTTGCTGAATCTACCATTAGGATCAAGGGCTTCCTGACAATTTGTGAAATATGGGAAAATTAACCCTTCGATAGCTGGGATAATCTTTGAATCATTCCCTTCACCAACAACTGCTGGAATATAACCTTCAGGAGTAATAAAGTTACTGATTGTATTTGCACATTTTTCAGCTTGTGATCCAGCTTGTTTTGAAAGATCTGTTAATCCTTGATCTAAGAAAAGTTTCTCAAGCGCAAGATATGAAGCCCAACACTTACCTGCCATATATATATTGTTACGTGCTTGCCCTAACGAAACATCAAGGCTATCATAAGTCGTAATTTCCGCTCCACCCATACAGCGAGTAGAGTCTAAGCCCATGATTCCATTTCTTTCTTCCGCAACTGGATGATCACGATTTAACATACTTTCGAAGCATTGTTCAAAAATAGTTAGATTCGCTTTCAACCATTCTTCATCTTTAGTTTGTTCATAATAAACAGCACCACATAATATCCAGTTTACAAGTTGTTCATGTGTCATATGTGAGAAACAACCATCTAATCCGTATAATTCATATGAAGAATACTCTGGTCTTGAGATCGTATTTGCAACACCCATATCATGTGTAAAGCTAAGTCCACCTGGATATACCTTGTCATCATTTGGAAAACGCACACCATCTTGGTAGCTAAATCGCTTGACGAACATGTCTAACTCATTTTTGACAGTCCAAGGATTCATCTTTAATTCAAAGAACAGTTGATCGACAGTTAAATCGAACGTGTTCATCATTCGATATTCACCCTCATTAACTACCCAGAATGGCTCTCCATCATTGTCTAGCAACTGAGTGCACCCATAATAGCTTCGAATAGAATGAGCTAATTGGAATTTTTGATCATCTGATAAATGGTCTGCTTGTGAAACAAGGTTATTAGCATTCATTGCACGCTCGGCAATTTGTTCAAAATGATTTAAAGCGTACTGTGAAACAGCTTCGATATCTTTAAAGAAACGAGTATAATAATAACTTGTATCTAATCCCGCCGTAACAAGTCCACCTCGATAAAAGCTTATTGCAAATTTGTAAGTCTTTACCTCACCAGCTGGAACATCCATAATTATTGCTCCAATAGGTCCGAGGCCAAATGTCCAATTTTCTTCAAATGGAGTTGTTAAAATATTCTCCAAGCTAAAATGTAGAGCAGATTTAACATCTGAATCCGCCGAGGTCAAAGATGTTAGTCGCCCTTGCCCTATTCCTGCAATCCCATCAAGAGTATCATCCATTCTTCTCATCGAACTATAAACATCACTGCCTTCATACCCAAAGAAAGCCCTACGTGATTTTTCACCATTAGAGTTATCAATCGTAAGCTCAGCAAGTACTGCAGGTACTATAGTCATTTTTAAATCTTCTTCTGATGCATTCGCTGGATCTGGAACAGATTGAGCTTGAGAATAAACTCTAAAGGTTAAGTCTCCTGCTTTCCAAGTATCCGTTCCAAGTTGGAAATCACGTTGAATTTTTTCATTAGCAAATGGGAAAATAATTTTTGGTTTATCTTGATCCGGATCTGGATTTTCAATATCATATCGTTTACTTTCATCTTCACTATAATCAAAAAACGGAAGTGCTTCATAGATGCCTTCTTGGTCAGAAGATTCAACACCAATAAAAACATTTTTCTTTGGTGATCGACCAAGTTCCAAGTCTAGTCCACCACCACTACCTGGAAATCCAAGAGTAAAACTTGAAAACGAACCTATTGGTGAATGATGTGCATTAAAAAAGATATTTTTCGGCATTTTATCCCCAACTTTCTTGATAATTATTAAAGATCATAGATAACTAATAATCTAGTTTGTATTCCAATAAACTTAGTTTATCACACAAACAAACTAAGTTATATATTTTTTTAAGCGTTTTCAATAATTTGTTTTTGTATATAAAAATAGACAATGAAGTATTCTTGTAATGTAATTGAACATACCACTAAATAAAACTGCTATCTACTGGTATGTTCAGAATTACAACTATGAAAATATAATTTAAATTCTATTAACCTTTAACAGATCCTGCTGCAATTCCTTCTACAATTCGATTACTTAAGAAGAAGAACGCAATCAAGATAGGTATGATACTAATCATTAACGTTGCACCAATTGCACCCCAATCGGTTGCATATTGTCCGATAAAGTTTTGAATACCAACGGTTAACGTTTTATACTTATCCGAGCTAATAAACGTATTTACAAAAACAAACTCATTCCAGTTGTAAATCATATTAATGATTACAGTTGTCGAAATAACTGGAGTTGTCATTGGTAATGTAATTTGGAAGAAGATACGGTGTATTGAACAACCGTCCATTACTGCAGCTTCTTCAACTTCGCGAGGTAAGGTGTGATAGAAACCTAATAAAATCATAATCGTTAATGGTAAATTAAATGCTGTATACGTCAAAATGATTGCCAATGGGTGATCAATCAAATTCAAACCTAAGAAAAACTGGAACAATGGGATTAATGTTGAGTGAACTGGAATCATAATTCCAATCATAAACAACCCAAGAACTAACTTACTTAACTTCCATTGCATACGTGTGATTGCAAAAGTAACAAAGCTTGCCAATAAAACGGTTAATACAACTGCAACTACTGTGACCAAAACACTATTGAAGAAGTATAAATCAATATTGCCTTGATTCCATACGGTTGTATAGTTTTCCCATTTAGGGCTTTCTGGCAATGCAAATGGTGAATTACTAAATATCTCAGCATCTCCTTTTAAAGAGAAGAAAAGCAACCAGATAAGTGGATAAATTTGTAATACCGCAATGATGCCTAAAATGATATATAATACCGTTTTTCCTAGACGGCTAAAAAGTGTGTGTTTTTCTTTTTGAATGGGTAGATTTTTATTCAATTGTTGATTTGTTTTAAATTCCATCTTTAGCTCGCCTCCTTAGTATTGAAGTTCTTCTTTCGTTGCGGTTAACTTACGAATTAGCCAAGTAATAACTAAACATATAATTAATAAGAAGAAACCAATTGAACTACCATATCCGAAATCATAGGTTCCAAATGCTTTTTGGTACATGTATGAAGCCATAACTTCACTTGAACCGTTTGGTCCTCCACCTGTCATTACGTAAATTAAATCAAAGTACTTTAATGACCCTACGATCGCTAGTACAATCGTCACTTTAATTACACCTGCAATTAATGGTACTTTTATTTTCCAAGCAATTTGCAGTGGATTAGCTCCATCGATTTTAGCTGCTTCAACTAATGAATCCGGAATGTTCTTTAATGCAGCATAATAGATTAAGATATAAAACCCTGCATATTGCCAAATAATCGGTACAAACAGAGCTTGTAATACAAGATTCGGTTCTGCAAGCCATGCAGGAGGGTTATCAACACCAAACGTCATTAGCAAACTGTTCACAAGTCCATTTGAAGGATGGTATACTTTTAACCAAAGCTGAGCAATGGCAACAGAGGATAACAGCATTGGAATTAGATAGATTTTTCTTAAGAGATTTGCTCCCTTAATTTTACTTGCGAGGATAAGAGAGATAATTAGATATCCTATTAAACTTACCGTAGAGAAAATAGCTAGAAGAAATGAATGATAGGCACTATCCCAAAACATAGCGTCTTTCATTAACTTAGTGTAATTTTCCAACCCAATAAAAGTCATTTCACCAATTCCATCCCACTTCATTAAGCCGTAATAGCCTGTCATAAGGATTGGGACATATATTAATGCGATAAGAACTAAAAGTGCTGGAAGTACATATAATGCGATAACTGTCTTGTTGGACATAACTTTATTCATAACGTTGTTTCAGTCCCTTCTTAACGATGAAATTTCTTTTCACCACAACCATATATTTTTTATTGAAAAAGACATACCAGAAAACTACAGATATGTCTTTTTCACGTTAATTGATATTTAATTACACTCTTTTTCTAAAAGCGTTTACTAAACTAGCCTTTAATTATTCCTCGCTAGCAAGTGCTTCTTCATGCTTTTTCGCAAACTCTTCAGGAGTAATTTGACCACCAAATAGTGATTGAATCATATTTAAGTGTTCATTTGCAACACCGGCACTCATTTGTACGTCTGCGTATAGAGTAATATTGCTTGCATTTGCTAATTCATTTAATACATCAATATACATTTGTGGAAGATCTACAGATTCTGTATCAACCTTTGTTGCTGGGATAACACCTGCATCTGTTACAGAACGTTCTCCCCATTTCTCAACAAAGAATGAGACAAATTTCTTTGCTTCTTCTTTCACTTCTGAATCCTCAGCTACGAATAATCCAACACCTGGTCCACCTACGAAACTATTAATATCTCCTTTTCCACCTTCTACAGTTGGAAACTTGAAGAATCCGATAGAATCTCTAAATTCTTGTGGAACATCTTCATTTGTTGTATAGTTTGGTAACTCCCATGAACCCATAAGATACATAGCAGCTTGATTGTTCATGAATGGACCCTTTGCTTCATCATTTGATAAACCATTAAATCCTTTAACGAACGCATTCATATCAGCTAATGTTTGAATCTCTTGGGCAGCTTGAATTAATGCTGGATCTTCAAATGTTCCAGTACGATTAATTGCATTTGTTAATGTTTCTGGCCCACCGATACGATCTGCAAGATACATATACCACATAGAACCAGTCCAACGGTCTTTATTACCAACAGTAATTGGTGTAACACCATTATCAGCAAGCGTTTTCACTACATTCTTAAATTCTTCATAAGTTTGCGGTACTTCTAAGTTGTGTTCAGCAAAAATAGTCTTATTATAATAAATTGGAGCGATATTTAACTCTAAAGGCAGTCCATAAGTTTTTTCATCAACTGCGAACGCTTCAGTTGTGCCACTAATGAAATTTTCACCTTTTATATCATCTAATTCTGCAAACATGTTACCATTTGCATAGGGCTCAAGGAAACCAGCTGCCCATGTTAACCCAACATCAGGAAGTTCATTTGAAGCAGCTAATACTTTAAGCTTCTCTTTGTATTGTTCAACAGATAAGATATCTAATTGAACTTTCACTCCTGGATTTGTTTCTTCAAATTCTGCTACGATGTCTTGAACAATTCCATGATGTTGTTTAGCACTACCTTCAGGCCATAAATGCATGAACTTTATTGTCGTTTGATCAGAAGATGAATCACCTTCATTTCCATTACTTGAATCAGAACCAGAGCATCCTGAAAGAATTAAAGATACTACTAACATGCTCATAAGCAAAAGTGTAATCGCTTTCCTTTTCATTACTTGTTTCCCCCTTTATATAATTGCTACAGTTATTATTTTAGCAGTTAAACGCTTTCAAAAAAGGTACCTATCATTGGGCAAAATACTCTTATTTTTAGAAAAAGCCCTTTTCCGGAGAAAAAGGCTTTCAAATTGCTCTATTTTTCTTCAAGTGCAAGTTTTCTATATTTACTAGGAGTAAGGCCTTCATGTTCTTTAAATAACTTAATAAAATACTTAGAAGTTCCATAACCAGCTTCTTCAGCAATTTCGTTAACTGTCTTTTTTGTATTAATTAGTAACTGTTTCGCAAGCTGAAGACGGCTTCGAGTTACATATTCGCTGAAGTTCATATTCACTTGATCTTTGAATAAAACACTTAAATAACTTGGATTTAAATGAACATGTTTTGCCACATCATTTAAGGTCAATGGATGACTCAAATGGTCATCAACATATTTAATTGCCTTTGTTATTGGAGACTCTTCTTTTTGATCATCAAGTTTGATATCTACTAACTTTGAATCAACCACCTTTTGAATCATCCCAATTCTCTCTCGATTAGCCTCATATTCTAGTGCCTCTTCTACAACCTCAATCAACTTTAATTTGTTAACTGGTTTTAACAAGTAATTATGAACACCTAGCCTTATTGCTTCCTGTGCATAGGAAAACTCCGAATAAGCAGAAATAACGATCACAACCGGAACTTGTTTTTGTTTTTTTAATGTATCCAACATTTCTAAACCTGTCATTTCGGGCATACTAATATCAGTTAAAAGCAAATGAACCTTTTGCTTACTTATAATCTCAAGTGATTCGGAACTACTTTCTGCACTTATAATTTCATAGTTCCCCTTCGACCAGGTTTCCAGGGCTTTTTTGAGACCTTGTCTTGTTCTGGGTTCATCATCAACAATTAAAATTGTTTTTTGAATCATAATGACCGTATACCTCCTGTTAAGGGGATTTCAAATTCAAAACATGTCCCCTTATTCACTTCACTCGTGATAGAAATACCTTTATATGTTGAATCCTGGTAATATAGCTGCAACCTCTTATTTACATTAGCAATTGCTACACCATTTCCTTTCAATGATGAGACTTCGCCTGTTTCTACTTGTCTTAAGATTCGTTCTATCGTCTCTTTGTCCATTCCTATACCATCATCAATGACCTTAATTACTAGGTGATTATCATTCTCTGCTGGTTGTAAGACTACTTTTACAGTACCTGGGCCTGTTTTATTTCCAATCCCATGTGAGATCGCATTTTCAACTAATGGTTGGATAAGCAACTTTGGAATTTGTAGGTATTCAAATTCCTTTGATACCTCTATACTATAGCTAAAGCGGTCCCCAAATCTAATTTTCATAATTCGCATATATCTTTCTATATGCTCTAAAGCCTGTTTTACAGTAACCCATTCGTTCTTTTCTTGATTGCTTATTGTATAGCGAAATAACTCACTCATACTGATAACGATTTCAGCTAATTCGTCTTCCTCTTTTTCCTCTAATGACCAGTATAGTGCATCAAGAGTATTGAATAAAAAATGTGGATTTATTTGTGCTTGTAACGCTTTTAATTCTGTCCTGCTTCGAATTAGTTCTTTCTCGTAGACTACTTGAATTAAATGGTTCGTATTGTCTACTAATTGGTTATACGATTGGTTTAAATGCTTAATCTCTATTGTAGATGCAGTTTCTGGATTTTTTCGTAATTCCCCACGTTTAGCATTTAACATTGTTTTGGTTAATTGATTAATTGGCCTTGTAATCATGGTTGATAATATATAGGAAAAGAAAATAAATATAAGAATCCCAATCACACCAGAAAGAATAATCGTTGACCGTACTACAGATATTCCACCCATCAAGGTTTCAACAGGGGTTAATATTGTTAAGGTCCAATTAGTTGTAACTGACTCCTCTTTCGTTAAGATATACTCTTTTTCTCCTATATGAATATTGCTCTCATGTTCACTTAATAATTGAGAAATATCGCCTTGATAATTAGAGGTAATCGGTTGTTGATATTGATCGACTAAAATCATGAATTCGTCCATTCGACCATGATCCACAAAATCAAAGTAGTTTGCATTTATTTGAACTACTAGGTAGCCACCAGATGAAAACCACCTATCTATTAGACTCACTCTTCGAATTGCTAGAAAAAAACCTGGTTCTTTTGGGTCCTCTCCGATCCATACAAGCTTTCCCTTAGCCTCATTCGCAGCTCTTATCCACTCAATCTCAAGACGACTATATAAAGAGATCTCATCAAGAGGAAGGATCTTCTGATAATCAGAAGTATATAATTCAAAATTTGATATCCCATTCGAGTAAGCTTGAAAAGAATTAGCAATTTGCATAAGATTCTGCTTTTGTCCATAACTTATCGGCATTCCACTATTATAGTTTAATAGTTGCTGTTGAACGGTTGGATTTGTGACTACTTGATTCGAAAGCATGTCAATTTGCTTATATAGTGAATCTACTCTTCCCGTTGCTTGAACTGCAGTTTGACGTATTTGCTTTTGTGCGTTGTTTTTTAACAAATCAGATACTTGATTAAAAATGACAACACCAACAAAAAACAACACAATCATCATTACTAGTAAAAATACGATTAAGATTTGGTTTCTTAATGTATTATATTTTTTCAGTTCCCATTTTTTCATTCATACCACCCTTATATAAAAAATGCTATGGAAAGCGGTTTAGATATAACTTTACCATAAAAAAATTGCTTGAACAGTAATTTTTTAAGCGGTTTCATATGAATGCCCTCTACTTTCTATTAAACTAGATGTCTTTCACCCCTTTAGTAAAAATTGTATAATAAGTAAGAACACTAAAAGTGAAAGTTGAAAGGAGATAAATCATTGTCTTATCCTAATTCACAAGAAACGATCAACCTGATAAAAGAATTAGTATCAATACCGAGTCCTTCCGGTAATACAAATGAAGTAATAACCTTTGTGGAGAAATTTTTAGCAGAATATAATATTGAAACAAAACGCAACCGTAAAGGTGGGCTTATTGCAACTATTCCTGGAAATGATGATACTAACCATCGTATGCTTACTGCACACGTTGATACCTTAGGAGCAATTGTAAAAGAAGTAAAGCCAAGTGGAAGATTGAAGCTTGATTTGATCGGTGGGTTTAAGTATAACTCCATTGAAGGTGAATATTGTCAAATACAAACTTCCTCCGGAAAAACTTATACAGGAACGATTTTAATGCATCAGACAACAGTTCATGTTTATAAAAATGCAGGAACAGCTGAGCGAAATCAAGAGAATATGGAAGTCAGAATTGATGAAAAAGTACATACTGCCGCAGAAGTACGTAAGCTTGGTATTGAAGTAGGGGATTTTGTGTCATTTGATCCAAGAGTGCAGCTACTACCAAACGGTTATATTAAGTCTCGCCACTTAGATGATAAAGCAAGTGTAGGGATTCTTCTTCAATTAATTAAGCAGATAACAGTTGAGGGCATTGACCTACCATATACAACACACTTCCTTATTTCGAATAATGAAGAAATCGGTTATGGTGGGAATTCCAATATCACACCTGAAACAGTGGAATATCTTGCAGTGGATATGGGGGCTATGGGTGATGGACAGTCTACAGATGAATATACGGTGTCCATTTGTGTGAAGGATGCTAGTGGCCCTTACCATTATGAATTGAGAAAGAACTTAGTTCGGCTTGCAGAAGAAAACCAAATCGGTTATAAGCTTGATATTTATCCTTATTATGGTTCAGATGCATCAGCAGCAATTCGTTCGGGCCATGACATTATCCATGGTTTAATCGGTCCTGGTATTGATTCATCTCATGCATTTGAACGTACACATATTTCTTCTATTGAAAATACAACCAAGTTGATTTATCACTATCTTCAATCAAAAATGCTGTTATAGTGGGAAATTCTTTTAAAAATCCCCTATAATTATACGTAAAAAGCTTGTGGCGATATAACCACAAGCTTTTTTTATTGATTAGACTCTAGCATTTCTTCTTTTTAGTAGAAAGATAGATAAACCTATTGCTAATAAAGCTGCACCCATTAATAAAAGATTATAGACTGGTGTTGCGGTGTTTGGTAATTTTCCGCCTGTTTTTGGTGTATCAACCACATCTGAATCTGATGGTTTTTCACCTTCAGCTTTATCACCATTTCCACCAGGTTTTTGATCATTTTTAGGTTCTTCTCCGTTTACTGGACCTTCACCAGTTCCTGGCTCATCCCCTTCTCCTGGCTGTTCCCCATCGATAGGGTCATCACTTACAGCAGCAAGGATAAACGTACCACCAGTTTCTCTTGATGGAACAGTAACAGTTACTTCCTGATTGTCAGAAACTACATATTCTACACCGTTATAAATATCATTTACAACCGTTCCTGTAGGATAATCAACTGTAAAGGTCGACGTGTTTTGTGCTTCTTCAATATTAAGACCAACATACACCGATTGTTCATCATACTCACGCTCAATAACTAGGTATTGCTCTTCATTACTTCCTCCAACAGTAGAACTTTCACCTTTAGAGAAAATGTCAGAATAATCCTTTCGAATATTTAAGAGCTTCTGATAATGGTTATGAAGTGCTACCATCGTTTCATCGCCATTCTCAAATTTCTCCCATGGCATATCTTCACGATTTTCATTAAACTCGCCTGCATCCATATCTCCTGCATGATCGCCTGATTGACCTAGTTCCTCACCATAATAAATAACAGGTTGACCTTTTGAAGTAATCTGTAAGGCAGCCGCTACCATTAGCTTAGAGATATCCCCACCAGCGCGCTCTGTTAGGAAACCATTTTCATCATGACTACTTAAAAATTGCCCAAGTGTTGCGGAGCTTGTTATTTTGCTATTTCGATATTCTAGATTTGCTGCAACTTCTTCAAGATTTCCATTAATAAAGCTTTCAGCTTGATATTTGAAATCAAAATCTAATAGAGAATCCATTTGACCACTATTTAGATATCCACCTGTATTATCTACAGTTGCACCATAATATTCGCCAATCATTTTGAAGTCGGGTTTTACCTTTGTTAATTCATTTTTAAATTCTTTCCAAGTTGTTGTTTCAACATGCTTTATTGTATCAACACGGAAATAATCGATGGTATCACCACGGTCTGTCTTAGCCTTAGTTAACCAATCTGTTTGCCATTTGATAATTTGATCTCTTACTTCTTTGTCTTCAGTAAGCAAATCTGGTAATCCAGCTAACTCACCTTCAATAACATCCAATCCACCATCTCGGAGCATTCCTTCAAATCTTGCACGATCTTCGTCAGTCGGATATAGTGGGATATTCAAATCTGTAGAATCAGTCTCCTTTAAACCATATCCAGTATGATTTAAAACAACATCTACCATTATTTTAATTCCTTTATCGTGGGCTTTATCGATTAGTTCCTTGAATGTTTCAAGATCACCAAGATGTTCATCAAGACTAGTGAAGTCATCTGCCCAATAACCATGATAACCAAATTGATTTCCATCTTTGTCATGACGTAAATCCCATTCAATATTATCAACAATCGGAGTAATCCAAATCGTATTAATCCCAAGATCTTCAAGATAATCTAATCGATTGATAATACCTTGGAAATCTCCACCATGATACGTTTCTGGATGTGTTGTGTCATAATTTGCGCCATTTGGATCATCGTTTGTAAGATCTCCATTTTCAAAACGGTCTGTTAGCATGAAATAAATACGTGCTTCATCCCAATCAAAGTCTAATTCTCCTACAGTTTGTCTTGCATTTACTTGGATTTCTAATGTTTCTGAATGCTTGTTTCCGTAGATATCCACAGCTGTAAGTGTTAATTGCTTTGTTCCTGCTGTTACAGAGTCATTAACAGCTAGTGTTTGAGACATTAATTCAGGATCAATGCTAATTTTTTCTTGAACACCTACTGATGATGCATCAATATAGAGCTCATCTACTAAATCTGATTGATCAATCTCTACAGATAAAACAGTGTTTTCATTATAATTCAATGATTCTTTAGATAAAGTTGTCTTAATATCTAATTTAGGCTTAAAGTACTCTACAATTGATAATCCTTCATCATTTGTATTATAAGGATCGGCTACCTCAGAAGTTTCAGCGTTTACGGTAACTAGGAATGTGTAAGTATGAATTCCTTCCTCTACATTCTCAAGTGTATAAATAAAATACTCGTTATCACTATTATACTCCATCTCATATTCATGACCATTTACCTTTACTTTAACAGAATCAAGACTATTCATTTCATTTTGTTCAAATAATTCTTGATCTCTATAATAGAAAGTTACATTCCCGTCTTCTATCTTAGGTCCATTAACTGAAGGAATCACACGGATTGCTTCTTCTCCTTCATAAACATGTACTTTTGTTAACATTTGAGTAAGGTCAGTAGTAATGTAACGATCTTGTCCATATGGGTCTTTTACTGCCCAATCAGTACCTTTTCTTAAAACGAACCCCACACTTGAAGTATTCTTTCCGATCTCAAATGTAGTAACTGCACCTTGTTCAGTGATTTCTTGAAAATCTTTTTGTCCATCTGTCATTCCAGTTTGCCATGTCCAGATGTTCCAATCATCATAATCGTTGTTTTTTCTTTCATAAACAAATTGGACTTTTCGTTTTTCTGGCTGCGGACCAATTAAAGCCTCAATTGCTGCCTCTTCACTTGTAAATACTGTGTCCATTCCTTCAATCAACCAAACCTCAGTCGCTTTGCTATTATCTGGTAGAGTTATAGTATATTCATTATCCTGGGTTTCCCAATTACCCTTCCTTGGGATGATTGTTATTGCGCTACCCGGGAAATGATGGACACCTTTTGCAAACTTAATGTCAGTACCATTAACAGTTTGGAATTCATATCCAGCAGATTCATATCCTCCGTTAAAAATCCACATATCCCAGTTTTCTAAGTTGTTATCAAGTCTATGATAATTTATTGTATATTCATTTAACTTTTCACTTACAGTTAATTGCTTAATAGTTTTATAGTTATCTTGTTCAGCAATGATATTAAAAGTCGTGCCCACCGGGACAGAAGGTGCCACCGTCAAAGTGTTTTCGCTTACAATTTCAATATTACT
This sequence comes from Litchfieldia alkalitelluris, assembly GCF_002019645.1. Taxonomy (GTDB): domain Bacteria; phylum Bacillota; class Bacilli; order Bacillales; family Bacillaceae_L; genus Litchfieldia; species Litchfieldia alkalitelluris. The sequence goes on from NZ_KV917374.1 coordinate 3,744,911, forward strand.
TGTAGTACTATCTACACTCCATCTGACATTCTCTGACTCATCTGTCAGTGTACCATCATTGTTAACACGCTTAGCTTTAAGATTTATCTCACTTCCAGCTTCAATAAGCGAAGAATTTTCTTCAAGATTTAATCCAGGAACAATAAGAGCACTGTTATCACCAGATAGTTGTGTATTAAGTGGATCTACAATCCATTGATCTTCATTTACTATAAACTTATATTCATACGTATTAGGAACTAGAGTCTTAGTAGTAACTGACCATATTCCTCCATTATTTTTCATTTCCAAAGCATTGTTTTGCCAATCTGTGAAACTTCCTGCAACACGTACTCTTTCTGCATCAGTATCTACATAAGAAAATGTAACTGATCCATTTTCATTCAGTACAGGGCTTACAAGTTCGTCATTTGCCTCAATGACAGGTATGTAGTTAGTTAATAAGCTAACTAGTAGGATAAAAACTAAACCAATCGACGACCACTTATTGAAACCTTTACTCATATTCTTTTTCCCCTTTCACCTTGTTTGGATTGAGCAACCGTTTGCATTAAAATAAAAAAATATCCCTCCCGAACAATCTAAGAATCTATTCGACAATGCATTTTTTGTACGCAAACGCTTTCTTGCAAATTAAATATATCATATCACTTTATCTATATCAATAAATGATAAATAATTTTATAAAACGTTCTAAGTGATTCATAGAATTTTTGATTAGACCACTTATAGCAACTTCACTTAATAAAAGGTCCTAAATAATCAAAAGGACTATCCAAAAAGGATAGTCTCTTCAAATATTTTTTTATGCATTTACATTTCCCAAAACACCATTGGTTGCTGTTATAGCAATGATTACACAGCCCCACATTAATTTATATGCAGTTACAATATCATCACAGGTGAAGCGTATTGTCTTTGGATCTATTAAGTTTACCATAGGAATCGTTGTTGTCATAAGAGCTTGGTTAGACCCTTTAAACTGAATTTCAAAGGTAGCAGGTCCATCGACATTTAGTGGTTCAAAACTACTAATTCTTTTCACGGCTGCCTCTGCTTTTTCACGTATAATTTGTTGTGCTCTTACTGGATGAATTAATTCTGAAGCAAATCGATCTATACCTCGTTTTACTACGGCACCTTCTACATTTGGTAAAGTTTCTTGTACTTCCGCGACATAAGCATCGTCACCTGAAATCATAATGGCAGGAACATGATAGTATCCAGAAACCATTGCATTCATTTCTGTTTCCCCAACAACCTTACCATTAATTTTCAGTTCATTGACACATATACCAGCCAATGAATGCGATATGATTGTGCGCTCAGAGCCACCTTCTCGTCCGTGATGACCTATAAACATGATTCCATCAAATGAATCATCCAAACCTTCTAATTGACACATTACTCGATTGCTTCCTTGTACAAGAGTAGCTCTTGAATCTAATTCCTCTATAAAGATATTTGACATATTTCCATGCCCGTCTGCAACTACTACTCCAGTTGCACCACCATTGAAGGCTCCTTCAATGGCAGCATTCACATCCTGTGTCATCAATTTACGAAAGCGTTGATACTCACTTGGTGTTTTTAATTGTTGATTTGTTGATACCCCTGAAACACCTTCTATATCTGCAGAAATAAAGATTTTCATTTTTTCTTCCCCTTTTATGTAGTGGATTTATTGTACCCTCACTACTACTATAGGATTAAACATCAAATCTATCAATACATTTTGGTTCGGCAGGGGGACGATCAGGAAGCTATTATTTATCGTAAGAACCTAGCTTTGTCTCACGTGAATTTAAAAAACATCACAAAAAGAAACTGCTATTGTTTTTGATTGTACTGATTGGATTTCATCTCATTCCAAGTACTCAAATAAACAACACCTATTCCCTTCTAGGAAATGGATGTTTACCTTTGAACTACCATTTCAAAAAAGACATTTAAATGTTTTAAATCTAGAAGAGTTATGAAAATTGTTCTGTATTTCCCTTGTCTTTTCGATTTTTTAATGTATCCTGGATAATTTCAATATGAACCGCAGCCCACGCTCTTTCTCTAAAATGAAGAATAACACTTGTTGATAAAGTAAATAGATAAATGAAACTAAATAAGATCCATAGAACACTTCCTTCTTTGAATAACAATTCTTGTAATTGTTTTGAGAAAAGAAAGAAAAACCAGGGTACAGAAGTTACAAAAATCGGAATAATACCTGATCCATTTTTTTCCTTAATCATCCTGTAATAAATTGTTTTTAATGTATCACTATCAATTTCCCTGTAAAAGTTCTGGAATTCTTGAATCTCAGTTAACGGTTTGATATCTCTAAGTTTTTTATTATTTAATTTATTTTCTCTTATCTTTAGATACAGCTTATGCGCGTCTCCTCGAAATGAAATCATAATTTCCGTCTCCCATTTTAGGTCATATGAAGAGACTTAACAATTATTATAAATAATATACAATTTAGCAGAAATTAGTGTTGATAAAAGCTGAAGATGTTTGCTATTTGGCCTATTATAAAAAATAAAAAGAACAACAATCCGATTGATTGCTGTTCGCCATAGTCTAATAATGCTGCCATGCTTTTGTGTACTTTTCAATTAAGATCGGATTTATTAGTGTATTTATTTCTAAGTTTGTTCCATTGTCATTTTCCAAATCAATATCCTTACCAAAATAAGTCATTGCTTGCACTAAATCATTTGTAATGAATCTAGTATCTGCTTTTATCTTAACGTCCTCTATATTGAAATCCTCTCGTTTTGCCAAAATAAATCCCCAATCACCAAAGCTTGGTATATCTACATGGAGGTTTTCAGTTTTAAGGCCGGTAGCTTTAACTGTTTTATCAATACTCCAATAAACTTCTGTTGCAAAGGTAGGACTTGTTGCTTGCACCATAACCGTGCCACCAGGGGCCAAATGATTGCGAACTAATTGATAAAACTCTAGGGTATATAATTTATTTAAGGATTCATTATTAGGGTCTGGTAAATCTATTAAAATCACATTATAAATACTACTGTTTTCCTTTAAAAAATTAAAAGCATCTTTAGTTTCTATCATTACATGGTCAGTATTAAATGCATGATTATTTAGTTTCACAATATCGTGATGTGTTTTCGAAAGCTCAATCATACGGGGATCCAAATCTACAACCGTAATTGATTCAATATTGTCATATTTTTTTAATTCTCTAATGGCAAGTCCATCTCCACCACCTAAGATTAAGACCTTTGATGGCTTATCAGTCAATGAAACTGCAGGATGTACAAGTGTTTCATGGTAACGATATTCATCAGTTGAACTGAATTGTAGCTGTCCATCTAAAAATAGACGTAAATCACCCTGTTCTTTTGTTAAAACGATCTTTTGATAGTTTGTTTGCTCTGAATATACAATTGGGTCTCTGTATAATTTTTGTTCAAACTTAAAGGCCATTTCTTCACCAAAAAAAACACCAGCTAATATTACTGTAAAGATTACTCCCCCTAAAACTCCATGAATTTTCCAGTTTTTAATATCATTTTTAAACTGAACCAATAGCCATATCGCTACACAAATGTTGATAAGCGCTACGACAAATGCTGTCTTAACTAACCCAAATTGTGGCCGCAGAATATATACAAAGAGCATACCTCCAATTAATCCCCCTGCATAATCGGAAAATAACACCCTTGCAGCACTTCGGTTTAGTGTCTCTCCTATCTCATTTGCTTTACGAATAAGTATGGGTAATTCTACTCCAGTTAAGGTTCCTACAATTAATGTAATTGAATATAAAAAGAAGGCATCAGTACCTGCACTTAAATAGGCTGTTACACCAAAAAGGATAAATGTGGAGAATCCACCAATTATAGCGATAAGATATTCAATCCAAACAAACGAAAGGATTAAATTACGTGTTACTTTTTCGCTGATTACAGCCCCTATACCCATTCCCGTTAGAAAGAGAGAGATGGTTAAAGTATATTGCTTTACACCATCTCCCAATATGTATGAACCTGCAGCTCCAAATAAAACTTCAAAAATAATTCCACAAATAGAAACAATTCCTGAAGCCCAATAGATTGCACTTGTTTTTTTCAAGTTGTCTTGCATGTTCCCGGACCCCTTTTGCATGTGATCAAGTAATTGAAGCCCCGATTACGAATGCCATTCCAACAGAAACACCGAAACTGATAATTCCTACTGCAATATTGCCTTTTAGAAGTTGCTCCTCAACCGAGAACTTCCTAGTAGCAAACTCAAAAACTAAATAAGTAGCCATTTGCAAGACAATACCTACGATCCCCCAAATGAGTGTATCAAGAATTTGAGAGCTATGATAAATGGAAAAAGACAGGATTATACAAATTCCAATTATTTTCCCAATGATGGACAAGGCAACCGCTTGATTTCCATTTTTGATTTCTTCCCAATCACTGTATTTCTTTGTTAATGCTTCAAAAATAACCAACCCTATAATTACAATGATGATTCCAATGACAAAATATAAAATAGTTAATAAAAATGGTTCCATTATCTTACTCCTCTCTATTTACCTGCGCCTGGTCCACCACCACGGACAGTTGAGCTTCCCCCACGTACGGTTGGAGTCTTATTAATTCCCTTATATCCACCTGAACTCCCATAACCACCGTAGCAATAATCTGGATTTTGTTTACATTGTACTTGACGTTTTTTCCCCCAATCATCAACATCGAGTACATCATCTAAAACCCATAGTAAAAATAGACCGTTAAAGAAACTAGGGGAATAGTTGTTTCTTACAAAATCATGATTAGCCACTTCAATATTTGAATTTAAAGAATTATCTTTATCCTCTGTTATGATAACAAATAATTCATCATAAATAAGAACCTGTTTTCCATCCTTTACTTCACTAATTTCGTTAGGCTGCTCAAATGATACGATATTGTCTGAGACATTTTCAATTGTTTGGTTTTCTGCGAGATAAATCTCTGAAAAGTTAGCAGTATCTGTGGCATCGTTAACTGTATCATAAAGGGTATACTCATTATAAATATAATCAGCCACTCCTTCTCTTGAAAGACCATTTGAACACGCGACTAAAAGAAATGTTAGTAAAAGTCCAAAAGCTAAAAGTAGTTTCTTCATATTTCCACCTGCTTTCAATCAAAGCTAAGAGACTGACTTTATTCCAGCATAACTTATTGATGAATCATTTATACTAGAAAAGTGCATCAGTCTCTTTTTTTGATTTAACTATTCACGACCTAGCTTTTTCTTTAATGCAGCTAGCTCATCATCGACCCCATTACTTTTATCCAATGCGTCGAATTCGCTATCTAGACTTCGGTTAGATGAACGTAAATCTTCACTCGTTTCAGCCTCAGCCTCATATCTGAGTACCTTTTCTTCCATCCGATCGAATCCTTGGCGAGATTGGTCATTTCCGATATTTGACATGGCACGGTTCATTTTTGTTCTTGTTTGAGCAGATTGAGCTCTTGCCTTTAATGTGTCCTTTTTAAGTTTCATTTCATTATATTCACTTTTCATTTCTTCAAGCTTTGCTCTTAGTGTATCGGCATCTTGTTTAGCTTGTAGGTAGGAACTTTTTAACGTATCTGCAGTACTTTGATGTCCTTTTTTATCTTCTAATGCTCTCCTTGCCAAATCTTCATTTCCCGCTTCTAATGCCTTTAAAGCTTGTTCTTCACGTTTCACAACCATCTTCTCTGCATCTTCAACTTTTCTGAGAAGCAATTTTTCATTAGCAATTTGCTTAGCTACAGCAGTTTCGGCATCACGAATATCAGCTTCCATTTCACGCATAAATTGGTCCAACATTTTTACTGGATCTTCTGCTTTATCAAGCATTGCATTTAACTCTGAATTTACAACTGTTTTTACTCTTTTGAAAAATGAGAACATCCTTCTTCCCCTCCAATTTTCATTTTAGCTACCAGCAATTATTTTTATTTCATATTCCTCAATATCATACCCTGCACTAGCCTCGATTTCAGAACCCCATACTTCTACAGATAAATATTGTTCTTCGTCTTCATCACAATAATCATAATACATACATTTTATATTATTCACATTACTACCTCGGCCTTCACCACGAACATTTGCAGAACCCGATTCATCAAGAAAGTATTTGACATTATTGTAAGTGATTTCTTTTGGTATCGGTTCACTTAGCTTTAATTTTACTTTTTCATAAATTCCAACATGAAGTTCATCATCCATTTCAACACTTAACCAAATGGTTTTGTTTGGTCCCTGAAGTTGGTATGCTTTCCATTCAAATCCGTGGTCCTGATAAATTAATTTACCTACAACCTCATAATCCTCAAGGTCATATGTGACTATATCAGCCACTTCAATTGATAAGACACTTCGACTTTTAACTTCCTTTATCTGTTCTTTTTTTCCAAACAGCTTTTTTAAAAGACTCATTTCCAACACCTCCTCAGTCGGAGTCATTTCATACGTATATGTACGAATTGTTTATTGATATGGTTTCACTTTTCTATAAATTTTTCCTTCTTAATTATAGTAAAGTATGAATATGATTGCTATTAACAGGCATTATTTCATAAAAAATGCTCCTGCGTGAACAGGAACAATTGAAAAAATCAATTTAATTTATCTTTATCTACATACTTTCCGTAATCTGGAATCGCTAACGAGTTAAATTCACTAGACAGTCTTTCTAGACCTTCCTTTAATTCTTTTCCTGCCATAGGAACCCCATGCCCGGTTACAGCAACACTAGGGTCTAACTGTTGAAGTGTTCTTACTGACTTCCATGCCGCTTCCCAATCCGTCGTTAAGTACCTTGGCGGTCCATTCAACTCTTTTTCTTGAGTTAATACTTTATACAGGTGATCTTGTCTTACGGTAACAAACGCATCTCCTACGATTAATGAACGGTCCTCTTCCCTAAAAAAAGACACGTGGCCTGGGCTATGTCCGGGTGTGTGAATCCAGCGCCATCCCATCATCTCAGGAACGTTACCATCGGATGGAAGTGCTTGTACATGATCACTTAGGTTGATTGGCTCATTGGGAAACATCGGTGACATTTTCGCCACCATTCCGCCTTCAACGGTCGGGTCAGGGGCAGGATAACTTTTTTCTCCCGTAAGATATGGAAGCTCTAATTCATGTGCATAAACAGGCACGTTCCATTCATTAATAAGTTCAATAATCCCACCAACATGATCAAAGTGCCCATGTGTAAGCACAATTGCTTTTGGACGACTACCTTCGCCAAAGCGCTCCTTCACAATTGACAAAATCTCGTCTGATGATTCAGGCATTCCTGCATCTATAAGAATAAAATGTTCAGGGCTGCCAACCAAACAAATATTCACAACTTGAATTGTATGACAATAAATATCTTCTCCCACTTGCTGACCAAGGCCACTTGCTACTGATGTTACTGGTATAAATCTTTCATCCTTACTATACTGCATTTCATTTTCCACAAGTTATCATTCCTTTATGAACGAATAGTTTCAACTATATTCTGTTCCTTAAAGGTTTTAATATGTAAAACAGTTCCCTTAATTTAACTGCTTTTATTATTTTTCTGTGAGGAAGATTAATATCGTTGGAATTTTCATGTTACTTTTCAACAATCAACTTTAGGGAGGAAATAACAATGAAATTAGCAGCCCATGAATTGCAGGACTTACATGAATTAACCTTGAGTTGTGTGAATTCAATTACTAATATGTCATATATGCTTCAACATGTCCAAGACCCTGAGCTTAAGAGTATTATGGAAAGGCATTACCCATTTCACATCAGGGATTACAATATGAAAGTTGAATTCCTAAATCAAACAGAGGGTGCAAAAAAGGAGCTGCCATTATTTCAGGAGCAGCGTCAGTTGAATAATTATACTGAATCACCTGTATTACAGTATATTCCTGTTCAACCACGTACGATTGTTCAGGATATGAATGACCGAGAAATGGGTACTGCTTATCTTTTAACCCTAAAGCGTGCTGGCCGTGAATATGCATACTCTGCAATGGAAGCAGCAAATCCTGAGTTACGCTCCTTCCTTCAAACAGCCTTTATGATGAGTTGTAGTCATGCATATGACATGTGGCAATATATGGTTAAAAAAGGGTATTACCCGCTTGAGCAGGCTGATCAAACACTCGTTAGTAAAATGGGTGCTACTTATCAACTTGTACCAGAGGATCAACCAATCATTCAGCAGGCTTTAAACAAATATCAAGGGCAAAATCCAATTAATGGCCAAAGTGATCAAATGTATCAATAATAATATTGGAACCAAAACAGGTATCAACCTATATATCTCAACAGTCAGTGAGCAAGTTGCACTAGTATCAAATTAATAAAAAACAGCCTAGGAATGAAGAGACCTAGTGCTGTTTTCATGATCAGATATATCTTTCTAAAAATGTTACCATTGTTTTATAAACTTTAATTGCGTTTTCTGTTTTTGAAAAACCGTGTCCCTCGTCCTCTAAGACAAGATACTCAATGTCCTGTCCACGCTTTTCCATCGCCTCAACAATGACATCTGATTCGATTTTTACAACACGAGGATCGTTTTTCCCTTGTATCACAAGCATTGGTTTCGTCATTTGATCAATATATGTCATCGGAGAATCCTCAATTAGCTTTTCACGGTCTTCTTCAACATCACCAATTAGTTCTCGGTCTGCTGCTTTCCAATGTTCAGGTGCTGTCTCAATTGTTGTGAACAAATTGCTAGGTCCAAAAATATCAACAAATGCTTTAAAACGTTCTGGGTGTCTACCATGAAGTAATAGAGTCATATATCCTCCATAGCTTCCACCGACGCAAAACCATTTATCAAAAGTGGACTTACCTTCTTTATTTAACCAATCCATACCAGCAATAATATCAAGTCTTGGTCCACCACCCCAATCCTTATTCACTAATTTCATGAAGGTTTCTCCATACCCTGTACTCCCTCTAAAGTTAGGTGAGAAGACTCGATACCCTTGGCTACATAAATATTGAAATAAGGGGCTGAAATTTTTTCGAATAGCATGCTGAGGTCCGCCATGTGGCCAAAGAATCGTATGCCCATTATCGTTTTCTTGCTGTGGTTGATAAAATAACGCTTCAATTTCTAATCCATCAAAACTCTTATATGTAAGTACTTCTGGTTCTGTTAATTCATCACTATTCACACCGATAATCTTATGTTCTGTTAATTGTCTCCATGCTACAAAGTCTGTTGTACAGTATACATTAGCAGCTAGCTTAGCTGAACGTCCTAGTAAAAATAGCGTACCTTTTTTTCCGACAACTAGTTTATCAATGATATCAATCGGCGTGTCTAATTTGATGGTTTCATTAGAACTAAGGTTCATCTCATACAAATGATCCTCCACTCCTCTTTGTGCGACAAAGTAAGCTTTTTGTTGAAGTTTATCAATTGTTAGATCTGAGAGTTCATGGCCTTCAACTTCAACAAGCTTTTTAAATGCTCCAGTACTAATATGAAAACTAGCTATATAACTAAATTCACTTTCATAATTGGTAATGAAGATGATATTATCATTGTCAATGTATTCAGCTTGATTGACTCTGTGAGCATGTTCTTTTGATGGTGTTAAGAGAATTTCTTCACCATTGACTAATACATATCCAAACTCACTTGTATTTCCAACTGCTCTTGAAAAGGTGAAGGTTGCTTCATCAGGACTTACTGAAAATAGATCACAGGGACCACCTTCACCACGAATAAGTACTGTCTTCTGATTTGTTTCTAAATTTAGCTTTCCTACATTTAAAAAATTCGGATTATCTACACTGGTTGTGTAATATAGATCCTTTCCTGACTGAGAAAGATCTCCAAAATAGAATTTCTCACCTTCCTGTTTTAATAATGGTGTCGCTTCTCCACCACTTCCAGGAATAGCATAGACATGATAGTCCTCATCCCCATTTGTATCAAAACCTGTTAAAAGATATTGACCTTGTGAGGCATATTTTACAAAGGAACTCATCTGGTTCATGGTCGTCATTTGATAAGGATAGCCTTTGTCCAATTTCAATGCCCAGATATTATAAAAACCATTTAAATTCGTTGTAAATGTAATTTCATTTTCAGATGGGTGTACATCAAAATCCAAAATATTTAATGTTCTAAAATAGCTCTCTATCGTTGGTGCTTTAAGATGTAACAACAGAAAATCTCCCCTTTTTATAAAACTATTTATATATTTTACTATAATTTCACAAAATTAAAAATAAAAAACGGAAGAGAGTACGACTCCCTTTCCGCTATGTGTTAGTGTTTAATCATCTGAGTTTGAAGAGCCTCTTCCACGAGGTCTGATGCTTCGGAAATGGTTTCTGCTTTTATAGTAACAATGTTATCTTGCGAATAGTTTTTACTCATATGCAGATATCTTGGATCATAATAGTGCTCTAGTAATAATTGAATCGCTGTGTCAAACGAGCTTTCATGTAGATTATTTTCAATCTGATTAGCTATTGGTGTATGAATTCGATTTTTAATACGTGAAAAAGCTTCAATATACTGCTCTTGATGCTCATGAGGACGATAGTCTTCTAATATATGTTTAACGCGCACGTCAACCGGTAAATCAATAAAAAGCTGTGTAGCTGTTTCCTTTTGCTTTAACAGGATCTCAGGTAATACAACTTTTCCTACTCTTTTACTCTCAGCCTCAAACACGACAAATGGTGAACCTTGCAATCTTTCTACTTCCTGTAAAAATAATGAGTCAAACATTTTTTGGTTATACGGTACAAGTCCTATTTGACCAAAAATAGATCCACGGTGATTTGCCATGCCTTCGATGTCCAAAACCGGGTATCCTTTTGCATATAAGCTCCTTAAAATAGCTGTTTTACCCGTCCCAGTCCATCCATTGAGCACATAAGTCTTTGTAGGTAACTTTATATCTTTAAGTGATTCAACGACCCACTTTCGATAAGCGTTGTAGCCTCCTGACAATCTGTAGACTTTTATCCCCATTAAATCAATGACGGTTGCAGAGGTTTTGCTTCTCATTCCTCCACGCCAACAAAACACAATTTTTTCCCCACTTATTCTCTGGAACTCTTTTATAAATGTTGGAAGCTTTTTAGAAAAGAGTTCAAGTCCACGGTCTTTTGCAGCTTCAACGCTTTTCTGTTTATAAATAGTCCCTATTTCAGCTCTTTCCTCGTTAGTGAAAATAGGAATATTGATGCTACCAGGAATCGTAGTATCATTAAACTCCGCTTGGGAACGAACATCTATTAAGACTACTTCTTTCTTTTTGTGCAAATCAATCATCTCTTGTATTTCAATATCCTTAAACACGTTTCTTCCTCCTGTCAACTTAAGGACACACTATCATTTTAGGACCTTGATTTATTATATAACAAAACTTAACAAAGAGGTTACATATTATAAGTGAGTATAGATAGATAATATAGATAGCTGTTTCAATCACTTTTTCATTGACATAAAAAAATTTTTTCTGTATTTTATTTAAGTATGTTTTTTTTATAGGAGGAAATAATGGAAAATCAGAATACACAACATGTTAAAATTACAACTGCAGACCCTTCAGCTCTCGGCCTATTTGGTTTAGCTATGGTCACCTTTGTCGCTTCATCTCAGAAACTAGGTTTAACAGAAGGGCTCTCCTTTGTTATCCCATGGGCATTCTTTTTAGGCGGAATTGCACAGCTTTTTGCTTGTGTGCAAGATGCTAAGCATAATAATACATTCGGAACAACCGCATTTGGGGCATTTGGACTGTTCTGGTTTGGTGTGGGCATGTCTTGGTTAATCCAATTAGGAGCATTTGGTGAGCATTTAGCAGCAGATGTCGATCCGCGGCAATTAGGGGTAGCCTTTCTTGGTTATCTAATTTTTAGTATCTACATGACAATTGGTGCAATGGAGACGAATAAGGTGCTTTTCATTATCTTTGTCTTTATTGATTTCTTATTTATAGGTCTATCACTTAGCTCATTTGGAATTATGCGTGAAGGAATGCATATGTTAGCAGCAGTTTCCGAATTAATTATTGCATTACTATCCTTTTATGGATCTGCAGCAAATGTTCTAAATAATCATTTTGGACGAGTTACATTACCTGTTGGGAAACCTTTTGGTATTTTTAAGAAATAGGTTACTTTATATAAACTCCTATGTCTAAATAATTTAGCATAGGAGTTTTATTATTATTAATAATCAACATTCTCATTTGTGAGGTAGAAATACATTAGACCATTAACTAGTTCTTCTTTTCTTTTAAAGCCTAATTTCTCCAATAATTTGATAGATTTTTCATTGTTAGGAACCACCGTAGCCTCAATTAATTGTAAGTTCATTTGTTTAAATCCAAATTGGATAACTGGGTAAATTGCCTCTGTCATGTATCCATTGCCCCAAAAAGACTCTGATAAATCGAATCCTATCTCAGCCTTAGCAATACTGTTACTATCCCAACAGTGATAACCGCAAGTTCCGATGAGCGTATCTTCGATTTTATCAAAAATTCCCCATCTACAACCTGAATCATCAAGATGAAATTGGATGATTTCTTCAGCTTCTAGTAACCCGCTACATGGAGATATATCCATAAATTTTGTAACAGCCTCTTCTGCAAAATGCTTAAATACCGCCTCTCTATCATTTATCTTTAGTTCTCTTAAATAAAGCCTCTCCGTATCGATGATTGGAAACTTCATTACCATCCTCCACTTTTTTTATTTCAGTCTATTTTTGTAACTTTGTTCTTTTGAAAGGTCTTTTATCACTTAGGAGTAAACATTTCATACACCACGGTACGAATTTCATTAGCATTGCGGTCTACCCTGAAAATAACCTAGGTTGTGTAGTTCCATGTGCTGCGATCCACTTGCTTTCCGCGGGGTGGTCCGTGAGCCTCCCTCGTCGCTTTTGGCTCCTGTGGGGTCTCACGAGACCACTAGATCCCGCAGGAGTCAAGTGGCTCTCCGCTCATTCCACACTGTGTGTAAAAACTTTTCATCCTCCATGGTGCAAATACTCATTCACATGGACGTCTCTTTTTTTTCTAACCCATAACCAGTTTCCTAAAAAAGCAAATAGGTCATTTAGCAACAATCTTTCAGAAAAGAGCCTAATTTAATAAAGTTTTTACAATTCTAACTTTTATTTTTCGTGTATTGATCGTAAGACATTTGTCCAAGATAGTTATTAGATCCACTCCAAAATTGCCCTGTCACACCATGATCTAACATCTTAGAAATAGTTAGTAGCAACAAGAAGCATTAAGACATCAAAGAAAACTTATACATGTTATCACCCATGATTATCACCTCAGACATAACATAAGGACCTTTTTGGAGGAGATTTCAATGGATGCCTTTATTTAAGGCATCCATTTTCATTTCCCACAACAGTGAAGTATAGCCTAATAAGATCGGCTTACATTCCTTTTCTAGAAATATTACCTGATTATCAAAAAATAAAGGAATAGGCAAAGAGTTAATTCTAAGAATGTTAGCTCAACTTGAAGACATTTATATGGTAGATTTGATGTGTGATGCTAATCTACAAGATTACTATAAAAAAATTAGGATGATTAAAGCGAGTCGGATGATTTTTAGAAATTATAAGAAACAATCAGGGTATAGATAAAACGCTCATCTGAGCGTTTTATCGTAATTATTGATTATTATTATTGGAAAGGGATAAATCTTACATTCTTCTACACTTTTTAAGTAATACACTTTGGCTTAGTCAAACTTTAAATATTGTACTTTGCTTTAAAAGAAGGACTCAACTCACTCCACACATCAAATTGGTTTCCATCTAGATCCCAAAACACAAAGTTTCTACCAGAATGCCCTCTGTTTTCTATAACACCAACTTTTAGTTGTTTATCCTTAAAGTCCTTATAAAGTGCCTCTAAGCTATGTAGTCCATCAACTTCGAAAGTAATTGAGAAGCACTCTTCACCTTTATCATCAATAAAATTAGCTGTCTCTTTCTCTTTTGCCTTTACCAAAAAGAAGCTTTGATTCGCTAAATTAATGATTGATTTATCTTGATCACGATAAGTTAATTCTGCTCCAAGATTCTCTATATACCATTTAGATGATGTTTCTACGTTTTTCACCGGAATATAGGTAGTGCCAACTCTTTGTAGCTTAACGCCCATCTTGAGATTCTCCCCTTTTTAAAGTTAAATATTACTCTCTATAAAATTGAATGATTGTTCCCTTTCCATTTTCTACCTCAACCTCTGCAAAAGCACCATTAATAAAAGTAATTTGTGGTGGAACATACCGAAGGAACTCTCTAAATATTATTGGTGGGGCAACGATCGAAGTCATAAAAAAATATATCCAAGAACAAGGAGAGTAAGACCTTAGCGCCTAACCCCCACTAAATCACAGATTTTGAAGGGGAATGCGGCGCTAATGTTTGTTCAAAATCAATTTTCTTTGTTTCTAACCACTCAATAGCTTTCATCACCAATGGTGAAGCCGCTTCTTTTTTTATCACTGTTATATCCAACCAATGAGCACCTAATGAGTCTTGTCCGTCAAACTTTTCAGGAATAATGTTCCTCCCCCCTGTATTTCCACCTCATAAAATACCGCAATATGATGAACATGGGAGAAGTCTCTCCAACTCCATGGTAAAACAAAATCAGCAACTCCAAGTTGTCTAATTATATTCACCTTATATCCTGTTTCTTCTAATACCTCTCTTTTTAGTGCCTCAGATAGACTTTCTTTTTCCTCAAGGTTCCCCCCGGGAAGATCATAACGATTAATATATGGTCCGGCATTTTTCTTTATGACTAATAATCTATTATTTTGTTCGCAAATACCATAAACCCCAAAAGCTCGATGAAAATTACCATCCATTATTTTTCCCTCCATTAACTATCACAAAGATTATTCTTATCTTTTAGTCCTAACCTCCCATTTTCGTAGATAATCTCTAATCGATGGAGTTTTGTAGCAACATCTTCCCTATAATAAATGTTTAAGCCTTTTATTTCCTTCACACAATCTCCGTGTTTTAACTCATCCAGAGTTAATTTAAACTTCGATAATCCTCAGTTACTTTTTTCATTGTATCCAATTCTAACACCTGTTTTATTACGTTTCTCCATAAGGTGTTTTAAAAAATCACTAGCACTGTTGGAAATTATCACTAACCGCTCACCCCTTATCCCTTTATTTTTAGTTTATATTATATTAGAAAGAGAATGTTTTCCCTGATGCTGAAGGCTGAAAATCCACCTTCACCTTCGGCTGGTACTTCCGCATTGCTTTCGTAGACATTAACTCTTTTAAATAATATTCGTCTTTGTAATTTTTTCTCTTTAATAACTCTAATAATTGGAAGATATCGTCCAGCGCTCTGTGTGATTGACTTGTTGAAATTTGATGACATTTCAGAAGAGTTAATAGTTTTTTATTCGGAAATCCATAGTCTTTCCACTTTATATTTCTCATTGAACAGTACCATTTCTTCTCGTTAATTTCAGGATACATTCTAAAAAGAAAGCTTCGATCAAAAGAAGCATTATGCGCGATAATAAAATCAGTTCTATGAAAAGCTTCCCGTATGATTAAATCGTCGAATTCCTTCCCTTCAACATCCGTAAAAGGTATACCATGTACTCGGTAAGCGACATCATAATTTGCTCTAGCTGAGGAACTTAGTGGCTCCCTAAGGTATGTATGTTCTTCAAGTACTTCTATCACTTGCCCTGTCTGATGATCATATGAGAACAAAAGGATAGCAATTTCAACCATTTCATCAAAATCAGGACTTAAACCTGTTGTCTCGGTATCTACCAAGCATCCAATTCGATAATTATTCATTGTTACTCCCCTTACTTTTCTATTGTTATAGTTAAATTATCTCATTCGAATAGTATACCTTTCTAATAATTAATACTGGAAATTTAAGAAAACATATAAATTCCAACGTGGTTTTGGTGTCTAGCTCCAGGTACCATCGGCTCTATGCTCTAAATCAGTCTCAGGCGGATGAGCGAAAAGCGCCTTGTTAACTGAATTCAAAGAATTCGTTTTTAGTCAGAACTGTGTCTTGTTTATCCTTCTCGCCGATAGGCTGGAGTCGCAGCGCTTTTCTGAAAACGTTAAAAAAGGTTCTTGATAAATTCATAGAACCTTACGATTGAACAAGCTAAGAAATTGAGGATAACCTTCTTTTACTAACTCTTCTTTAGCTATAAACCTTAACGCAGCAGAATTAATGCAATACCTCAACCCACCCTGATCGACAGGTCCGTCTGGAAACACATGTCCGAGATGTGAGTCTGATTTCACACTTCTCACTTCTGTTCTAACCATATGATGTGTAACATCCATTTCTTCCTTAACAGAAGATTCGATTGCTTTCGTAAAACTAGGCCACCCACAGCCTGCATCATACTGATCAGTTGAGCTAAATAGTGGTTCCCCAGAAATTATGTCCACATAAATCCCATCTTTTGTATTATTCCAATATTCATTTTGATAAGGAGGCTCGGTTTGATTAAGTTGAGTCACACCATATTGAAGCGGTGTTAATTGATTCATTAACATTTCTTCTTGCTCAACACTTCTCCAGATCTTTTTTAACGACTCGTCTCGTCCAGATTTCAGACGATGAAGTTTATAGCGAAAAACATTTTTAATATAAAACTGTTGATGAAATTCATCAGCCTTATAGAAAGAAGACGCAGGGAGTATTTTAGTAACTAATGGCTTTAAGAAATGCTCACTCACTTCTAGCTCAACCATATATTCTTCGACAATTTGCTTTTGATAGGGGGAATGATAAAAGATAGCCGATTGAAAGCATTGTCCACGGTCATTAAATTGACCTTCCTCATCTGTAGGATCGATTTGGTGAAAAAAAATCTCTACGAGTTCTCTGTAGTAAATAATGGTTGAATCAAACCTAATTTGAGCAGCTTGAAAATGTCCTGTTTCCCCTGAACACACTTTCTTAAATGATGGGTTAACTTCTTTCCCACCCGTATAACCTAGTATTACCTCACTTACACCTTTTACTTTTTCAAAGGGTTCGATCATATACCAAAAACAACCACCTGCAAATGTTGCAGTTTCTAGCATTTCGACACCTCCCTACTGCCTTTGTTACCATTTAATAGACTTGATTATGTCAATCATTCTAAGCCTTAGGATGTCATTAATTTCCCATTCCTTTAGTTCATCTTTGATATTTGTTAGTGAACCATATCCTTTTACAAACCCATTAAGACGGGCTACTAAAGTGGAATTAATAAATTCATCATTGGTGGGATAAAGAATTTTTAGCTTTTCGATTGCATCAGGATACCTTTTCAAATAATACTTTTGGTGATAATCCTCAGCCAACGTAAACTCTTGATATGGAGAAATCTCTGTTTGAATTTGTTGTTTCGTTCTTTCTTCAATCAAATTTTTCGCTTCCTCAATTTCTGCCTTTTGCTGTTGGTTATGAAATAAAATCAGTGATTAATATTGACGACCTTTGTAAGCAGCTCGATTAGGGTTATGATTATTCCAAAAGAAGTTTACAAGTTCTCTATAGGTAAGAACAACTGGATTAAAATCGATTTCTAGTGTCTCTGTATGGTCTCCCATTTTACGATAGGTTGGATGGGGAGTTGATCCCCCTGAATATCCTACACGAGTCCTTAACACACCAGGTATATGCCCAAACTGAGCATCAGGGCCCCAAAATCATCCTAACCCGAAGGTGGCGGTTTCAATGTTAAAATTGTGATTCTCCATTTGATATACCTCCTTCCAATCTATATGCCTTATTATTTATTGTACCTCTTGAGTTATACCTATTCCATCTTTAAACCATTGAGGTTCAGTGTACTCGAAATAACGATGGTCTTCTAACACCATGTATAAACGATTTAGCATTTCATCTAACAGTTCTGGAGTATAATCCTTTGACCAAACTACACAAGCAAAAATGCTCATTGCAACATAAATAGAGTAAAGTCTCCAAAAATTTTCAGGAATTTCACCCTCATAATAGCCATTAATTTGACCAATTGAAAAAGGAATACTTATTTCTCTACTAAATAATGCAACTTTAACAAAATCAAAAATAGGATCACCCCAATCAAAACGATTAAAATCAATGACCCCTGCATAATTTTCGTCAATAACAATTATATTGCCAACATGAAAATCATCATGCTGAAAGCAATTAGGTCTACCCATTAAGTAGTGTTTATTTTCTTCAATAAAATGTATGATTTTTTCATCATTTCTTAATTTAATCCCACATGTTTTATACGCTTCTAAATATCTATTATACTTTTTATAGATATGCTCGCTCCATTCTAGTATTAAAGATGGTGCTGGATATGTATTCATCTTAGCTAAATCTCTTCCAGCTTCTAACCCAATTTTGTACTGAATCTCTGCACTATATTCAGGTAACTTGTCTCTTGCATCTTCTCCTTCGATATAAGAGAGAATATAATAACATATACCTAAGTCTTTTATTTTACCTATTTCATATGTTTTTGGTGAACGGACACGGAGTTTTTCAATGTCTTTCATTATCTCGAATTCTAGTTTCTTCCTCTCAAAATGTTCTAGGTCAGCTGTTCGGAATAAATATTTTATTCCATTTTGGTCAGAAACTATGTATTTATGATCTGGTGAAAATCCTTTAGTTAGTCGTTTAATGTGATTGGCGGTCTTAAAGAAAGAAACGTTATTTTTAAGTGTTTCAAGATCCATATAGAAAACCTCCTTTTGAAGAAAATGAAATTACTAGTAAAATAATCTTAACCAATGGATATATATATTAAAAGGAAAATTTTAGCTAAAATATAAAAAACCCCTATTTAATACTTAACAGGTTCCTTTGCGGGGGAGAAGATGGGATCTAACAAAGAAATTGCAAAGGTAAATGCATATGGTTTAACAACCCGATTAACACCAGAAATAGCAAAAAGCTCGGTACATGTACCGAGCTTTTTTACTTATAACATAACATCCGTTCGGATTCTTAATTCATGGTCCCACCCGGCCATAAACAGCGGAAACCCTCAGCTTCAGATGAAGGAATGCGCTGATAAAATAAGGGGAGAAACTTCCCTAAATAAGGACATGGGACTGAAAATAGGTAAAATAGAGGTAAAATTTCCCGCTATTTACAAAAAAACGTGAAAATAGGGTGATTGTGGTCTTCTTAAGGGGAAAAATTCCCCTTAATTACCCTTTTCCAAGCCATATTCTGCAGTTTAAAGGAAAAATATCCCCTTATTTTAAGGATCTTTGATCACTTGATTAATGATAAAACTTCCTATATTTATATATATTTTTCAGGCAATTTAGCAAAGAAAATTGGACACTGAATATTAATTAATATGTGCCGGAAATACTAAAAGCGAGCTAGTTCTAAGGTTAAATCCCATTAAATCAAGACTTGAATATAAATGAAAAGACCAAATAGCTATGCTATTTGGTCTTTTCATTTGCTGATCGTATTGTTTCCCCCATCAACGGAACCCGTTATATAATACTAGGGGTTTTTGAATCATCAATTTACTTATAAAGTATATCGTCTTTAAGTGTAGCAACCTTAGCAATTACTTGGTTAATATCAGCCTCACTCACACCAAAATGCGCTAAAGCATCATGAAGATGTGTGGCAATTGCTTGGAAATGCTCAGGTTGAATATTCATTCCTGTGTGTGCTTTTGCCATGGATGTACCGGTATACTGGTTTGGTCCACCTAATGCAAAGCTTATAAATTTCGTTTGGTGACGACGTTGTTTTTCCATATCTGTATTAACAAAGAATTGATTTACTGTTGGGTCCTTCAAAACTAACTCAGAGTAGAAATAATCAACAACCTTACTGATCGCTTCTTCCCCACCTAGTTTTTCATACGATGTTTCTTCTGACATATGTATTCACTCCTTATTTTAAATGTAGGTAAGTATTAACTTAACAACATTTACACTAAGTTAATAAAATTAATATATCAAAACAGCTCTCAAAAAGATGTGATGTACATCACTATTTAACGTTTTATCTACTATTTATCTAATTAGACGCTTGATTTTTTTCAAGGCATCTTTGGTATTTGGATAACGATAAGGCAAATCAAATAAAGTTGTTTGCTTTAATATACTTTTTTCATGAGAAAACACATCAAAGCTTCCTTTTCCATGATAAGCTCCAATCCCACTCTCACCTACACCACCAAATGGTAAATACGGTGAGCTAAGATGGTACACTGTATCATTGATACAACCACCACCAAATGAAATTTTGTCCAATATAAATTGTTGTATTTCATCTGATTCTGAAAATACGTAAAGAGCAAGTGGTTTTGGACGTTGATTTATTTCTTTAATCATGTTGTTTACGTCTGAATACGTTAATATCGGTAAAATAGGACCAAATATCTCATCCTTCATGACCTCATCTTCCCAATTTATATCCTCCAATATCGTCGGCTCAATTGTTAAAAGACGTTGATCATATTGTCCACCATAACTTAGTTTACCATCTGAAAGAAACGAAATTAATCGATTAAAATGTCTGGGACTTACAATTCTAGTGTATTCTCCTCTTTCAAATATATTTTCCCCGAAGATATCGTCAATAGCATTTATTAATAAGCTTAGAAATTCTTCCTTCACTTTTTCATGAACATATAAATAATCAGGGGCAACACAGGTTTGTCCTGCATTCATAAACTTACCCCATGCGATCCTTTTGGCTGCTATTTTTAAATTTGAATCTTTATGTACAATGCAAGGACTCTTACCACCTAATTCCAAAGTAACAGGTGTAAGATGCTTTGCTGCTGCTTCCATAATTATTTTCCCAACTGGAACACTACCTGTAAAGAAGATATAATCAAATTTTTCCCTTAATAAAGCTTGACTTGCCTCCACTCCCCCTTGAATAACCGATATGTATTCTTTCGGAAAAGAGTCAGAAATTAGTTTTCCGAGAAGTTTTGAAGTTTGCGGCGTGAGCTCCGATGGTTTGAGGATCGCACAGTTTCCTGCAGCTATCGCTCCAATTAATGGTGCAATAGCTAACTGAAAAGGATAATTCCAAGGGGCAATGATTAAAACAACTCCATAAGGTTCTGGATAAATATAGCTTTTTGAACCAAATTGGGCCAAAGAAGATTTAATCCTTCGTGGTTGAGCCCATTTTTTAAGGTGTTTCATTGTAAAACGAATTTCTTCCAACAAAATCCCAATTTCTGTTACATAAGCATCAAAGTTTGATTTATTTAAATCCTCTTTTAATGCACTCATTAGGGCTTTCTCATTACTAATAATCAGATGCTTTAGGGTTTTTAGAGCTTTCATGCGGAACTGTACACTTTTAGTTGCTCCTTGGGAGAAATAGTCCTGTTGTTTCCTTTTTAACTCCTGGATGTGATCCATTTCATGCACCACCAATCATCTTCAATTTTCCCCTTAGTTTAACAATACAAGTTGTTAAATGCTAATACTTATTCCGCTCTGGGATTTTTGCTTTCTGTGCCAACGATATCCCCGAGTGGTCGGAGAGATAGAAACTTAGCTATTTTACCCCAAATAAAAACCTACACCATTTTAATCTTAAAACAATAAAATGACTGATTAAAATAGTTAAAGTAGCTGAAAAAACAACAAGTATACTATACTTTCCAATTACATGTATGTGAGAATTCCTAAGTAAATAAGCAATTGCAACGATGATAGGCTGGTGTAAAATGTAAAACGGCATTAGTAACTTACTGGCAATCGCTAGTCCTTCTGTTTGATGGTTTAAGTGAACAAAGCCTATATACATAA
Organism: Litchfieldia alkalitelluris; assembly: GCF_002019645.1. Lineage (GTDB taxonomy): Bacteria > Bacillota > Bacilli > Bacillales > Bacillaceae_L > Litchfieldia > Litchfieldia alkalitelluris. The sequence goes on from NZ_KV917374.1 coordinate 3,766,751, forward strand.
GTGAAAGTAACAAATACCAACAGCACAACGCTTTTAATAGACCAAAATAAATGTATTCATTTGTAGAAAATAAAGGATATCCGAAATAATAATACCAAACTAAAAAACCAATAATGGTTATAGCAGATAAAAACAAAAAGGTCTTTCCATATTCCCTTATTCCATCCTGAACCTCTTTTTTTGTAAACAAAGTAAATCCATAAATGAACAGAGTTAAATAGATCAATAAATTCCATCCACCAAAATCAGTAAGACAAATTGAAGAAGGATCTAGCAATATTGTAAAAGTAGGATTGGAATTGCATAAAGATGAAGCTTTAGCAAACTAACTTTTTTTGATGATAGGTTAAGTACTTTTAACCTTTTAAATAACGGTATGGTTATTAATGAAAAAATGAATAAGATTAATACGTACCACAAGTGTAGTCCCATCCAAGCAAAGTTACCGTTAATCCCATAAAACCCACTAAAATAACTTGGAAGAAAATCAATAAATGTTCCCTCAAATTCACCATGCGTGAAACGTTCAATGTAAACTTGATGAGGTGATAAAATCAAAGCGCCAAAAGCTAATGGAATAAACAACCTAGCAAATCTTTCTTGTACATATTTACCTATTGATCTTTTTCCAAAAGAATAGTAAACCGCAAATCCAGAGATTAAGAAAAATAAAGGCATGATCCATAACCCAAATAAGTAACTATAAAGATCAAAAAAAATTGTGACTTCTGGATTTTTCACATGCCATCCCCATGTATTAAAAAACATTGCACAATGAAATAATAAAACACCCATCATTGCTATTACGCGTAACCTATCCATCCCATATTGTCGTTCTACCAAATGAATCAGTCCACCATTCCCTGTATGTTAAATGTAAATTAAAGATCACTACTAAAAGATTGGGAGTTTTTCAGATTAATCTTTTTCCTCCGGAACAACACTAAGGCACTAATCACATAAATGAATGATGCCAAATAAAAGATACTACCAATGGTTATAAAATCCACTAGATATCCAGTTAAAATGATGGCGATGGCAGCTCCGACAGAAGTCCATAAATGATAGGTTCCAATTTCCTGCCCTGCACTCTTTTTTTCAACTGATCGCGCCAAAGAAGTTTTCTCCGTATTCTTCTGGACAGCACCCAAAAATCCCATGAGCACTTGTAACATATAAATCTGCCAAACTTCCGTAACAATTGGGAAAAACAATAATAAACATGCCATGGACCAGCAATAGATTTGAAGTAAGGTTTGATCTCCCAGTTTATCAGAAAATCGACCAATCAATGGATAAGATAGTGCAGCAGTTAATGCAAAAAGCCCATACGCCCACCCAAACTGTGAGTAACTATCTCCTACATTTCTTAGTAACAGCACATAGAATGGAAAAATCATAGAACTCGCCATCATGATTAATCCTTGTGAAAGCATAAAACGTCTAAATGTCATTGTTTATACTCCTCATAAAATAAATTCATAAATAATTGATTAGGGTCATATTGCTTTTTTAATTGAAAGAACTCATTGATTCTTGGATAGGCTTCCTTCAATTGTTCATCTGTTGGGTATGGATAATAAGGCAAATAATAACTACCTCCATGTTTCAAGGTAACATCAATCATTTTCCGAATTACCTCCCCCGTTTTATGAATTTCTTGTTCTGATTTGCCTTGATTTATTAATAAGACTAAAGCAAACATGTCATCTTTTGCATACGACAATACTGCATGTTCATTCTGTTCTACATACCTTAGTGTAATATTTATTAAATTGAAGTCTTCATTTTTTAATACTTCTCTAAGGTCATCGATATATGCTGCGAAATGCTCAACCGGTACAAAGTATTCCTGAAGTGTTTCGGTTTTCTTACTATGCTCGTATTCCATGAACGTACTTTGAGATCTCATCACATTGTTACGCGTTTCAAGTGAACCATTTAGCCTCTCCATATACATCTGTTGGGTATCCCAAAAGACGTTCTTACCCCAATCACTATACCTAGATAGGCCTAACAAAAATTTAGGAAGAGCAATAACGTCATCTCCTTTTAACTCACTATATTCGGGTGATTGAGACTGATTTTCTGCTAAAAGGTAATCTGTAACATACATTTCTCGTAAAAATGTGTCAGGGGCAACAGATATTCTTCCGAGATGCATTTTAACAACATGACTATCAGCTATTTCATTATAAAAATAATCCGTGTACTCTTTATAATCAATTGTTTTAGTTCTAATCTCATAAAGTTCATCATCGGTTAGCTCTAAGGTAATATCTAAGATTACACCAAATAAGCCATATCCTCCAACAACTAGGGAAAACAATTCAGGATGTTCGTTCTTACTAATTGTTACAATTGATCCGTCTGCTTTCATTAGTCTCATGGATTGAATTGTATCTATAAGAGAACCATTTCTGATATCACGCCCATGAGCATTTACACTAATTGATCCTCCTACTGTAAAAATATTTTGAGATTGCATTACCTTAATTGCCAACCCATAGGGATTTATTTTTTCTTGGATATCTCCCCATGTAACGCCACTTTGAACAGTAATCGTTTTTTCTTTAGGGTTAAAATTGAGGATTTTGTTATACCCCCTCATATCTAACATGATTCCATTCGGGTAATATGTATGTCCCCCTTGACTGTGCTGCATACCAGCAATTGAAATTTTATCGCCATTAAGATTTGCATCCGTAATGATCGCTTGGAGATTTGTTGCTGGTGTACTTGGTTTTATTTCTTTAATGCGTGTAGGTAGTAGCTTAGCTGCGTCAGTTACAACTGGATTTGAAGTTTGAGTTTGATAGGTTTGTAGCGAAAAACCGAATAATATCAGATAGAAAATTAGAATACTAGCTAACCATTTCATATATTTTCACCTTTACGTTTTATTGGTTGAAATCACCATTTACTTCCATGATAGCGATATCAATAACTAATGTAAAATACTATTTTACTTAAAAGGTCTACCTTGAAAATACTTAGTTAGTGGAGTTCCATGTGCTGCGATCCACTTGCTTTCCGCGGGGTGGTCCGTGAGCCTCCTCGTCGCCAGGGGGCTCCTGTGGGGTCTCACGAGACCACTAGATCCCGCAGGAGTCAAGTGGCTCTCCGCACATTCCACACTTAAGGACTCTACTTTCATCGCCCTATTCAAAAAAAGTTACCGAGCTTTTGTCGATAACTTTTTCCATTGCACTAAATTTCTAGTTTTATGTTATTTCCTGAAGGATCTGTTACCATAAAGGATGTTCCCTCATTAGTCACGTTGTATCCTAATTGTTTTACCCTTTGTACTATTTCCGAACGAACAACTACATTTGGTAACTGGACGGTAAATGAGCTTAATCCGACACTGTTTTCTGAAGCCGGTGGCGCTCCCTTGCCATTCCATATATTTATTCCAATATGATGATGATACCCTCCTGTAGAAAGAAATAATGCAGAGTCGCCATAGATTTGATTTACTACGTTAAAGCCTAGCCCTTTTGTATAAAATTCTTTTGAGTTTTGTAATTCTGATACATGAAGGTGAATATGTCCCATAATTGTACCTTCTGATAGGCCTGACCATTTCGTCTCTTGACTTAGAGAGAGTAAATTTTCGGCATCTAACCGAATGGTGTCCATAACCACATCTTCGCCAGACCATTCCCAAGAAGTTGAAGGACGGTCAACATAAATTTCGATGCCATTTCCATCAGGGTCGGCTAAATAGAGGGCTTCACTAACAAGATGATCTGATGCCCCTTGAAGTGGATAACGATTTTCAAGTAGATGCCTTAATACCATCGCCAATGATACTCTATCTGGTAAGAGGATCGCAAAATGATATAGTCCAGTTCTTCTTTGTTCTTTGGGTACCACAGTTTCTGGCTGTTCGATGGTTAATATCGGGGTATTGCTGTTTTTTACAGTTAAAATCACTTGATGACTTGATTGTTCAAGCACTTGAAATCCAATCATTTCTTGATAAAACTTTAGAGACTTCTCTATGTTCTCAACTTTAATAGCTACAGCTTTAAAATATGAGTTAGGATATTCGTGAAAATTCATTTTAACCTCCAATAAGTATATCTACTTCAACAAATTATAGCCTTCTGTTTTTAATAAACAAAATAACAATTGCATAGTAAATAGCGGGCACCTATTCAAAATATGCAACTCAAAAACAATTCATTATACAGCACTAATTAAGTAATATCACTTGCTTGGTTGACTACCTTGTAACTCGATATTAACAAGCCATGATATAATTGTAGTACTGTCTCTCACATTCTTACTCTCGATTTCTTTCAACAAACTCCTTACACCTTCCTCATTTGCAGCCAATTTAAATGCTTTAAATATCTCAATTGGATTAATAAAATTGGTGTTAGGACATTCTAAAAGGCCGTCAGTCGTTAGCAATATATGATTACTACCCTGCCTAAGTTCTTTTGTGCCTGTACTGAAACAGGGGACATCTAAATCAAAGGTATTAACTCTTCCAATCCATTCATAAAAGCTTCGGTGATTTTGTTGATATTCATTTAGGTCTGAAAGTTCTGGGTGGTTTAGATAAAGGATACAGTCACCTACTGAAAACCACCAAAGATATTTTTCTTTTCTTACTACACATAAAAAGGCTGTTTCTCCTCGTATGGTCTTACAAGCTTCTTTGAATGGATCACCTTCAAAAATGGTTAAGAGCATTTGATGAAGGCGATTTAATGCTTCTTTAGGTGAATTTCTTTAGGTGAATTACTAAGGAACCTTTTTATTTCGGCTTTGTGAGTTTCTAGAGTAGATATTATTAATTCTGCACTTTCAGCTGTTTGATGTGCATCTAAAAGTACTACGAACTCATATTCTGATAACTCCCACCCCTGAAGGAGTGGGGTTCTAAAATACTAATACACTTCTTAATGGCACCCTTATCTTCCTTGCAGAAAGAGTTTCTGCCAAAACACTGGTGTGTGTTCTTTTAGAACATTAACGGACGTATTGCGTATAGCAAGGCACTTCGCCAAGTCAGCCTAAAGGGACCTCTTGTGTGCTTACCGTTCCGACTTCTCTCTTGGACGTTATCACGACCAATCAGGTTTGTATTTTATGCGACAAACCAACGCAATGTTTTACTTGATGATTTTTTTAATTGTGCAACCTCACGGTTATGCAACTTAACAAAGTTATCCCATTGTGCATTGCATAAATCTACATCAACGGAATTGAGGGTTTCGTTTGTATTACCTATTAAAAAAGCACTATATAAATCACGTTGAATGCTAATTTCACCAAAATGATTCCAACGCTCTGAAAGTTGTTTTTTATTGTATTCATTCGTTCTATGATTGAACTGGCTTGCTTTTGTAGCATATGTATCTATTTTTTTAATAGTTCGTCCCTGATACCCGAGTTTCCGGTCAATGATTGCGAGTAGCATAGCAGGAGCTCGGTTCGCAATGGATTTACCAAATCGTTTTTTATGATTTATTTTGCCGTTTTTCTTATTTCTTGTAGTGTTTTTCGCTCGTCTTTGTAGGGACTGAAACCGCATGGTTTCTACTCGAATGTCAGAACCGAGATGTAGAATATCATTTGCTAATATTTCATGTGCTAATTTTCGTTTAATAGTGGTTTTTCGAAATAATTCTTTTCGTTTTTGACGCAATTTTTTATATTGATTAGAATAGGTCCAGGTTAATCTACCTTTCCTAATAGTCCCGTTCTCGTGAAAATTGTTAGGGTTAATTGACCGTTTAGAACGGTCCATTTTACGTTGGATACGACGAAGCTCTCTTTCTACGGTATTGCACTCTGGTGCAAGTTCATGAAGTTCTACCTTACTTTCACTACTAATAGCTATAGTAGATGTTCCAATATCGATACCAACTCGTTTTGTTTCGTCATCAGCAACCTTTCGGTTGCTTTTTTTTGGAGGATACCCTTCTAAAATGAGTTGTGCATAGTATCGAACTTTACCACGAACTTCACGTTTTAGAATGCGTACATATTTTGTTTTATCCAATAAAGCTATGTGAGCATATTCATCGTTAGCTTTCGGCGTAATAGGGGCACAAATCCAATTTTTTGGTTTAGGATTTTTCTTTGTTGGTTTATCTCCCCAAAGAATATTACCGTCCACGTATCGCAAACCAGTAGAATTGGATTTGTTTTCAACCGAAATATCATCACGAAATGACTTGAAATGCACTCTTTTAGCTTTTCCAAAATGCAGTTTCTCAACGGCTTCAAAAGCCCTAGTGGCAATTTTTTGTGCTTCTAAGCTACCAATGTTCTCTTTGAATTTTTGTTGAACAGACTTTACAAAATGATGCATTCCATATTCAGAAAAACCGAAGGTTAACCTTAATTCACTTAACTGCTTATCGCGAATTTTTGACTTGGGTTCATTGATTAGGATGCGATAGTTTTTGTTTGCCTTTACAGCTTTGTGTCTTTTAAGGGCTTCACCTAGACAAGAATTGTAGACTAACCTAGCAATCTTTAACTTTTTCTCTAAACGGTCCTGTTGCCAAATAGGTATACGCAAAGGGAACTCAATTGTATAGGTTGGTGTGCTCTTTCTTGTCATAGGATTCTACTCCTTACTATTGTCGTTTTTTTTGATTTTCAACGTATTGTTTGATTGTTTCGCTCGATACGTTTCCTGCGGTAGATACAAAGTACGAACGTGTCCACAAGCTAGGCAAATGTTGAAGATGAGAGAATTCCTCTCTTAACTTTTTCGAAGTCACCCCTTTTATTTTAGCCATAATATCAGCAGGACTTAGTGTTGGTAGTGCGTTCAGGAACATGTGGGTATAGTCTTTATCACATTCTAATGCAACAATGCCGATCTCCAGTTCAGTACAAACTTCTCGCACCAACTCTTTAAAACGTTCTTCTACAGTGTTTTGTAGGAATATTTTCCTTCTATATCTGGGACAAAATACAAAATGGTAGTTAATTAATGAAATAGTTGTGTTTGTTTTTCTATAATTATTCATACTATCATCGTATCAGTTTATTGTACATACTACAACAAGAAACCCGAAAAAGAGAACTAATCTTTCAAATACTTGAAGCACCACAAACCTTCGGTTTACCAGTGGCACTCCGTATTCGACTTCACTTTCATCCCACGCCTGAAGGAGTGGGCTTTCCCGTTCAGGAAAGGCTGTAATGCATCACTTACCCAAACAATACATCCATCTTCATTTTTGTGTTGACCAGCAGAAGAATTACCACCAAATCGCCCTATTACAGAATGTCCTACCTTTTGGATGTTGATTTTATCTATGAAGGTTTCTTGATTGCCTACCCAGCTATATTCTTCCTTTCGATCAAACTCACTCATATGGATTGTCCTCAAAGTATAATTTAATTCTTTTGCACAACTCTATTACTTCTAAATTGGGATCCATCCTTGCATTTGGAGATTCATAAACTGCAAATGCAAGGATGGGTCCCCAGTATTGTTCAGGCGTGGACGGATAGCGTGGAACTATGTGCATATGTAAATGGGGAACAGAATTACCAGAGACAAGAGCATAGACATGTTCAGCCTTCTCAACGTCTTTGAGTGCTTTACTTAATCTAGCCATCATCACTCCTAATGACTTTGCTTCTTCAGGAATCATTTCTGCAAGAGTAGGTATATGTCTCTTTAAATCTATCATAATATGCCCTAAATAATTAGGTTTACTGTTATTATCAATATGACCAACATAAACATAGTCATCTTCAAAGATGGGCTCACCAGTTGTTGGTATACTCCCCTTATGTTTATTACAAATAAAACAAACTTCCCCCATCATAATTCCCCTTTTCTATAGAATTTTTACAAATAAAAAATCCTATCATCTCATAAAGAGACGACAGGATTAAACCCACGTGGTACCACTCTTTTTTAGTTTATCTAACAAACCTATTTAAACAAACCTACTCAAATACTTCTTTACGGGAGTAAACCGTTTAGACCTACATATCAGTCTAACCACTCATAGGCGAGTTGGGGAATTTATTGACCACCTTTTCAGCAAACGGCAGCTCTCTAAACAATAAAAGATTCCTTAATACTCCTAATCACCGTGTTTTAATATGGAAAAATTTTACTAATTATACAATTTCCAAAACAATCAGTCAATATTATATTTATATAAGCTTGGCATTAAGAATATGTTGTCTTCATTTCTTTACTATGTAATGTAATTCTACAAATTGATTAAACGTTCTAGTACTTTTAAGAGAAAGATTTAAGCGATAATCATCTACTTTAAATAATGGGATTCCCTCGCCTATGATTGTTGGTGCAACTGTCAAAATCAGTTCATCGACTAAATTTTCTTTTAAAAACGTATGCAATAGGTCTCCACCACCAACTAGCCAGATATTTTTCCCCTCTTCTTTTTTTAAATTATCCGTAAAGTTAACAATGTCTTCATTAATGAATTTAACATCGTTCGTATCGTTTAATGGTGATCTAGAAAACACATAGCATTCTTTATTTTGATATGGGAATTGACCCTTTTCATGTTTTAATATCCAGTCATATGTTCTTTTGCCCATTAAGATTGTGTCTATCGTTTCAAAAAATTCCGAATAACCATTGTCCCCTTCACCCTCGACTTTAAATAACCAATCTAAAGAGTCTTCTTTAGTTGCAATAAACCCATCCAAACTTTGAGCAATGAACAATACGATCTTCCGATTGTAGTTCATAGTACACCTTCTTCCTTATATATCTTAATTCATTCGTTTTTGATAGTTCTAATACTGATATCTGGTTACAACTATAAAAAACCTATCAATTTTATATCAATAATTGATAGGTTTTTTCCATACATAATGTTGCAAATGTTGCAAGTGAAAACCCATTATGGTTTGACTCACTTCAACAAAAATACTACATTCTAACAAGATTTGAAGAAGAATTTTGTGGTTTCTTTGCTGCTGGTGGTTGTACATAATCAGGAATTCCTGGCTTATATCGCTGTCCTTCAGTATTAATCATAAACTCATTTCTTGCCTGTTCTATAAAAGTGGGATTCAATAGCAAGTCATATGCGGTTAAAGCCATTGTTTTCGCTGCAAAATGCATCCCCTTATAGCCAATGGATGAACCATAGGAGGCAGTCGCCTGCCAAGAATGTGCTTGTACACCCACTGGTGCACATGTTGTCATTACTTGACCAGTTGGAACGATCCAACTTACATCACCCACGTCTGTTGATCCTCCCATTGTAGTTCCCCTTAGTTGAGGTAAATTATAGTATCCTGGAGGTAATAGTTCATCTGGTGTGTTTCCAAACAGCTTTCTTGATGATTCGACAATAGTAGAATCAACAGTGTCAACTAACTCTTGAGCAAACTCTTGTTCCCTCTCCGTAAAAAGAGGTGATCCTGTGATTTTCATATTCTCAAACATTAAATCATTTAATACATCATTTGGAAGAGTATCGTAAGCAAATGCTAATATTTCATGTTGGACTTGAGTCTCAGTCATTAATGCTGCGCCTTCAGCAATTTTATGTACACGTTGTAACATTGCTTCCACTTCACCCTTTGAAGATGCTCTTAAGTAATACCAAACACTGGCCTTATCAGGTACAATGTTTGGAGCGAGGCCTCCATTTGTTATTACGTAATGGATTCTCGTTCCATCTAAAGTGTGTTCTCTTAAATAATTCGCACCAATATTCATTAATTCTACAGCATCTAAAGCACTTCTACCTGCATGAGGAGCTCCTGCTGCATGTGCAGTAATTCCACTAAAATGAAATTTGATTGAAACCATTGCTTGCATCTTCATATTAACCACAAAGTTCGCAGTCCCAGGATGCCAGGTTAATGCACAATCTAAATCATCGAAAACACCTGCACGTGCCATAAATGTTTTACCAGATAATACTTCCTCAGCAGGACATCCATAATAGCGGATCGTCCCTTGAATTCCCTCTTGCTCCATAATCTCCTTTAATGCGATCACTGCCTCAACGCCTGCAGTTCCAAGTAAATTATGTCCACACCCATGTCCTGGTCCACTCTGAATAATCTCTTCTCGAACTGCATTTACGGCTTGAGATAAACCAGGTAGTGCATCATATTCACCTAAAATTCCTATAATAGGGGAACCGATTCCATACTCTGCAATAAACGCCGTTGAAACTCCACCAACATCAGTTGTCACTTTAAAACCTACTTCTTTTAATGTGGCCATTTGTAATTGAGAAGCAAATGTTTCCTCATATGCAACCTGCGGATGGTCCCAAATTTGTTGAGCCATATCTGTAAATCTGAATTCGTGTCGTTGAATCCAATCTATTAAGTCTTGTTTACTCATGAATGATCACTCCTAATTCTATTATTCAATGAGAATTGATATTTTATCCTAAGAGATTACTAATAAATAGTTAATTGCTCTTATTATACACACATTCTGCTTAAAATCGAGAGCATTTCTTGTCGATAGTTTAAAATATTCTTTAGATTCAGATTAAACAATTTCAATTCATTCCACAAGTTTTTGGTTAGTTTATCTAACATATAAAATGAATAAGTGACTTGAGATAAAGACCAGAAAAAAAAAGAGAGGGATCAAATCCATCTCTCTACGTTTATTATTCTTTTTTTCCAAAATATAAAAATCCCACTAATAACCATATTACCATTAAAATAAATGATAAGATTAAAATCGGTAACGGTCCAAATTGATAGATTAAAGGAACTGAAGCAGCTGTAAATAACCCTCCACCTACAATCGGCTCAAATAATAATTGTTTATATCCAAATGCCTCAAATGCTTTCGTTTTATTTTTAGAGTCTGTAATTCTGATTAACATCAGTCCCGCTGCTGTCATTCCCATTGATTGACCAAAGTCCCCAATCCCTCTTTCAAACCAAAACCTAGGAATCATCTTTGGCGCTAAATAGACGAAAGCAAGTATATTCCAGGCGATTCCTGCTACTGCTAATAGTAGAAACGGAATTAAATGAGTTCCGATGATAGAAATAGATAGTGTTGAGATTGCACTTACAATCAGGAAGTCAAGCGCAAACCCTTGAATACGTTTGATTAATTCCCGATCTATCAACTTATAATTATCAAAGCGATCTGCTAATTTTTGGAGAATAACACCACCGATCATCGCGAGTGGGAACAGTGGAATATGACTCATAATCTCTACTTCTGACCAATTTGCATATGTAATTTCTTCAATGTAAATCAAACCTTGTAAAAGACCATAGCCTAATAATATTGCAATCCCTATTAAAGCAAAATGGAAGGTTAACGGCTCAATTGATTCAGGGCTTGTCGTTAGTCTTCCTGCTACAGGTCGATCATCTTTATCGTTAATCCCTTTTAAATTTTCCAAAGACATTTCAGATGGATTGTTAAGTGTATCAGTTTTTGACCTGCGAATTCCCCAATTTATTATAATGATACCAATTACTACAGCTGATATGACACCAATGGTAGCCAATCCAATAGCAAGATCTTGTCCTTCAGAAAAGCCTAACTCCTCAAATGTAGAACCCAGCCCCGCAGCAGTACCATGGCCACCTTCAAAACTAATTTCAATCAAGGCTCCAGCCATAGGGTTCATCCCAAATAAAGGAGACAAAATCGTAATCGCTAATAAAATCCCTACCACATACTGTCCCCAAGCAACTGTTTGTCCAAACGATACTTGAGGACCTGCTGTTAACCATATATCTTTTATATTAGGTATCTTTTGACCTAAAAAAAGTGATGCAAAAATGATATTAATGAATATTGAAGGTAAAATACCCCAAAGCTCGATTATCTCATGTGGAAACAAACCGTTAGCAAAGACATGAGTCTCTTTCCATAATGAAATGATTTTCCCAAGGATTTCAGGACCAAGTAAAAGCCCTAGTAAACCACCAATAATTGAACTAGGAATAAAGTATTTTTGAAATATTGTGCTTTTGATACGAATTAATTTTCCAATTAATAATAAAATCCCTAAAATTATGAAACTTAATCCAATCATATTAACTGACATTTAAACACTCCTCAAGGAAACAACATATAAAACTATTCCTTGTAATGAATGTTAATAAACATAATATAGTAATTATTGATCCATGATTAACTGTGAATTTGTAACAAGATATCACATAAAGAAATTTGTTAAAGAAAGTTCATATTTCATTCTAAAAAACAGTAAAAACTACTAATGAAAGGAACTACTTAATAGAAGCTCAAAATAAAGCAATTAAGTGGAAAGGAGTTCTAACAATGAGATTATTACATGCTCCTCAAATCGTAACAATAACCTTTGCTATTATTGCTTTTTGTTTAGTTATGCTTTATTTGTATGATCCACCAAAAGAACACCTACTCTTTCAGTCAGACTTTATACATGAAAAACTCATTAACGAAGTAGAGCACCCTTCAGACGAGCTTTTTAAATATTTCATGACCAGTACATTAAAAGTTTAAAGTTGTTCAATCAAGATTAAGGGTGAAGAGATACTAATAACATGTTCCGTTTCTATCATAAACCTTAAAAATATAAGTCGAGTGCCAATTTTCATTAGAAATTGACACTCATTTTTTATAGGTGTAAGCCCATTTGGGTGGATATTCATTGAAAAGTTGTATTTGGAAATGACCCCAAGGAGTACAATGGCTGTTGTATTCCCCTTAAATTGATATACATTTATCTTTTGGAAAACAATAACTGGAAAAATTCCGGTTAAAACAGCTGAATTGCGCACGATTCGGGTATATAAGCGGAGGGTTTCCGGTTACTTAAAGAAAAATTACCTAGTTGGACGTTTTATGATTCAATAGCCGGAATTTTTCCGTTTATAAAAGCTTTTTACAATGCTAGTTCCTAAATAATGGAAATTTCTCCGCTAATTTTCTAAACCATACGTACTCCCGCTTCTCGGTCCTAAGGGCCGTGCCCATATGGTCGAGTAAGCCAGAATATTTAGGAGCGCTAGTTCAGCGAACACCCAAAAAAGGATATTAAAAATGACTCAGTAACTAAACTGAGCCATTTATTTTAAATTGCAAAAACAGTTACAAAAGTTTAAAACTAACGAAAAACGCTTTCGCAGGTAGTCGGGCGCTTTTCTTATGTTTATCCTACTTGATCAATCATTTCAGTTTGATTCGGAGTAATTAAACCATACTCACCAACACTTCTTTTAAATACCGCTCTTAACTCGTTAGTGACATCATCGAAGAAATATAGATGTTTTAGATTAAATAATTCCATTTGCAGGATTGCTTCTTCAGCATTCATAGGTTTATAAAATCTCATTGGTAAGCCCTGATTATTTTTTTCTGAGGTTTTGTAGGTTTAGTTAACTCATGTGTTTCTTTAGGTAAGTTAAGCTCTTGTCTAGGTTTCCGATTTATTTTTGTTTTATATTTTCGAAGTTGGCGTTTCATTTTTTCTTCAGCAATATCAACTGATTGGTATAGATCATTAGAATGAGCTTCAGCTCTAATAAACGTTGCATTTAATGGTATGCTTATTTCTACACAATGCTTATTTTTCAAAATAAACACATTTACATGTACGTTTGTGTCGATTGGTTCTTCGAAGAATTGTTCAATCCTTCCAATTTTTTCGTGAATATAAGCTTTAATTGAATCTGTTAGTTGAATGTTTTTACCATAGATGATCAAGTTCATTCTCATTCATCTCCTGTCATGTGATGTTTTTCACAAAAAAAACAACTCTACAACTAACTTGCACGACACTGCTGAAGAAGTTACTGGCTCATTCTAATAACCTACTTTCAATTCCTTACATCCTTAGTATTCCACTTTAATGCCATTTTTCCACTACAAATATGACAAAATTATGAAATCTAGTTTATTTGAATGGTTATGCAATTTTGGTAATATAACCTTTTAAAGATGTATTTTTTCAAAGTGTTCGACATTTGGAAAAGGAGCATAAAAATGATGGAGTTGCTTTTTCCATTCTTGATACTCTTCTGATTGTCTAAAGCCAACTGTATGATCTTCTAATGTTTCCCACTTCACCAACAATAAATATTTCCCCTTAACTTCCATACACCGTTGTAATTCGTGAGATATGTGTCCTTGCATTGAAGCTAAGATTTTCGATGCTTCTCGAAATGCCTCCTCATATTCCTTTTCCATACCATTCTTGACTTGTAGCATAACCGCTTCTAATATCATTATATTTCCCCCTGATTTTAAATATCTCAATCTACAAATTTCTTAATGAAAAGCTAATTATTGTACAAGTAAGCTACCTGTTGTTTTATTATTAATTAAAGACTTATGTTGAAAAATTTAAAACTCTGCCAAAAGGCAATTCCTAGAAAGAAAACAGCCAGTATCAGGGTTAACCAAGAGTAAAAGTTCTTTTTGCTTCGTAATAGTTTAAATATAAAAAATATCAGAAAACATATCAATATCGCCATTCCCGCCATTACTAATAGCATAGTAATCACAACATAATCAACCTCCCATAGAAAAGCAGCGTTTCAGTTTAGAAACGCTGCCCGTTATTCAATAGTGTCTAGTCATTATATCTGATGTTTTCTTTAATTATATTTAGAAATGCTTTTATATTTTCGCTTAAGAGCATTTGTCCTATAATATCTTATAGTATTAAAGTGAAGTCACTCGAAATTGAATTCTTCTCACTAAAAACTTACAGATTATGATTTTGGACAATTTGTTTTTTACCATTAACCTTTATAGAAGGATTTCGGACTAAGATATAATAGGATAAAAATGCTAAAATACTTGATGAAAGGATAATTACTCCCATCGGAATAGCTGTATACTCTCCTGCTATTCCCACAAGTGGGGCTGTTAATGACCCAAGTAAAAATGGCAATACACCGAGCAATGCAGATGCACTTCCTGCCATATGCCCCTTTGATTCCATTGCCAATGAGAAAGCCGATGTGCCAATAATACTTATAGACGTTACTAAAAAGAAAATCGGTATGGCCACAGCTACTAACGGCGCTTTTACTAAAAGAGCAATAAGTAGTGAAATAGCAGCTGTATTTGATAAAAGTAAACCGAATTTCAAAAAGGTTTTTTCAGGGATTTGTTCAGAAAATCGACCAACGATTTGAGTTCCAATAATTAATCCCACACCATTTACACCAAATAAAAAGCTAAACACTTGAGGTGAAACACCATATATATTTTGATATACAAACGAAATGCCAGATACATAGGCAAAGATACCTGCAACAATAAAACCTTGTGTAAAGGCATAACCTGCGAATTCACGATCCTTCAATAAAGAGCCAAAATTATTTACTACATGTTTTAAATTGCTTGGAGTACGTTTTTCAGTAGGCAATGTTTCTTCAAGTTTCAATGCAACAGTTATTAGTAAAACCATACTAATACCAGACAAGAAGATGAAAACCATTTTCCATTTTGCAAAAGCGATGATAGCACCGCCCGTTATCGGTGCAACTATGGGACCAAGATTACCAACTAACATTAGCAACGCAAAAAACTTCGTCAAGTCTCTTCCACTATACATATCCCGAGCAATCGCTCTTGAAATGACGAGCCCACCTGCCGCTGCGAACCCTTGGATGAAACGAGACAAAATCAAAGTATAAATATTAGGTGCTATTGCACAAATTAAGGAAGATAAGAAATATAAACTCAGAAAAATAAGTAATGGCTTACGGCGACCTTGAACATCACTTAATGGCCCAATAATTAATTGTCCCACGGCTAAACCTAACAAACAAGATGTTAAACTCATTTGCACTAAAGACGCATTAGTATTAAATTCATTAACAATCGTTGGAAATGAAGGCAAATACGTATCTATCGTAAAAGGTCCTAAAATTGCAAGTGATCCCAACAGAAGAGCTAATTGGAAACGTTTCGTTTTTGATAATGTATTCATGGCATTCCTCTTTCTAACTAAAATTTATAATATCATAAACAATGCACTTTAACATTGTATAACATTAAAGAGGTTTTTTCATTAATTCTGCAATACTTTAATTTGAGCCCAAGGTTTTCCCATTGAACTCAGAAAAAAGCAATATCTATTTATTGCGCATTATTTAGTCTACTACGTATTAAAGCAATAAATGACTACTAATAGGTTGTTAGTCAACGACTTCACAAAAACGAACACTTTTCCTTCTTGAAAAAGTGCACCGTATGTTCATCAGCAAGTTGATTTTTTATAAATTCGGGATGCAATAATTCATGAACATCTTGATCATTGTAAGCCGCTTGAAAGTTTGTTAATGTACTTATCGGTGAAAGGTTGGGTGGCTTTTCTACAAAGAAGTGAGTCGTCACAATCACTATAATAATGATGAACGAACCAATTATTAACTCCCTCAACTTCACCATCTCCTTTATACATTCTTTTATATATGAGAAAAAAATTAAGCTGCCTCAAAAATAAATCTTTAAAACTACCGAGCACCTATGGTTGAATAAGTTCCACTACAATTTAATCTATAAACCGATTTCTGATCTCAGCCGATGGAAGCATACATTGGTCTTTCTTACCGAACCATTTGTATCTATTTTTTGCGATAAAGTCATAAAAAGGATTCCTAAGAAAAGATGGTATTACTAATAATAACTGTATTATTTTCCAGCCACCCTCTAAATGTCCACATATCTTTAATGCTGCAGTTGATTTTATAAATGCATGTTCTCCTTGAATAAAGACCATACTGTCAGTTTGGTTATCTATATTATGTTTTTTTAAGAGTTCCTGCCCAACGCTACTTTGGAGTGAAGCAAATGAAAAGTATCCCTTAGGATCTCTTTTAATAACAAATTGAACGCTACTATTACAAAAATTACATTGGCCATCGAATAGGATGACATTCAAATTAGATCACTCCTTTGATTGTATATATTCATATATCTGCTCATCACTCGCTAGGTTCACTATAATCAATCCTTACATTAGGCCTGTTTCGTAGTACATAGTGAAAACAATTAATTAATGAGTTTACCCTGAAAATACCTAATGATGTAGAGTTCCATGAGCTGCGATCCACTTGCTTTCCGCGGGGTGGTCCGTGAGCCTCCTCGTCGCCAGCGGCGGGCTCCTGCGGGGTCTCACGAGACCACTGAATCCCGCAGGAGTCAGGTGGCTCTCCGCTCATTCCACACTTAGTAAGTACACTATTTTCATTCTCCATGGTGCGAATATTATTCGCATGGAGGTTTACACTGATTGATAGTAAATGTTACATTTTAACAGTGCTGATTTGATTTGAATGTTTGTATTTCATTCGCAAGTTTTTCTATTTTTTGCATTAGTTGAACCTTAAATTCAGGGTTGACCTCAATATCATATAATCCTTGCTCTTCATCTCGTAATAAAAATAACTTCATTCCATTTATTTGTTTACCTGTTTTCTGTTCATAAGCTAATTTATAAAGATAAAGCTGTGGTTTATAGTAACTAATAAGATCTTCTAAATTATCGTTGATTCGATTGGTTTTTAGGTCTATTACATACAAGTCACCATCGATGTCTACGACTTTATCTATTTCTCCAATAATAATGATATGTTCCATTTCTAATTCAAATCCCCATTCATTCTCTATGCTTGTTCCCAAATTTTTTGAGATGTAGGAATCAATAAGAGGATCCAATTGTGTTAAATAGTTTTCCTTGTCACGATCAACAAGTAAAAGAGCATTGTCATATGCTTCATTTCTTTGTAAGCCTTGGTCTAATAGTTCGCAAACCTTATGAACGAGAGTACCTAGTAATAATGGATCAATACCGTTTGCTCTCTTTGCCCACCATTTTGTCTCCTCTTGAGGAAGTTCTTCTTCCATTGGCTCGATTTTGAGGATATACCTATAATAATGCTCAGTCGGGTCTTGTAAATATGTTAAAATTTCTGATACCGAAAGATATATTGGAATCCGTCTTTCTACCTTTTTTGTAGGTCCTGAGTAAATTTCAAATTCTTGACCAACTGGATCTTGTTCCTCTATTTCATCTTTGATGGTAATCATCTCTAAAAGTTGTTGATTATTCATTAACCCCTCATTTAACCAATTTGCCCAAGTATTGCTGGTGTCTTTCTCTTTTGTGGTTAAAATCAAGTAATCTCTTGCCCTTGTTAAGGCAACATATAGTAATCTTTTTGACTCTTCTAATTCTTGATTTTTCACATCGGATGATAGCGATGAAAAATCGGGTGTTTCTATTTGTATTTCTTCAGAAAAAAATTCTTCTTTGTCTTCCCATTTTAATCTAAGATACATACCCTCTTCTGGATCAAATCTAACTGAACTTTTGTCCGTTTGTAACGATTTAGATAAATTCGGGACGAAGACAACCGGAAACTCTAGCCCCTTTGAGCCATGGATCGTCATAATCGAAAGAGTTTCTCCTCCCACTCTTTCAACATCCGCATCACCTTCTCTATCTTTAGAGGCACTTTTTAAAATACTCAATTTAGTAAGCATTTCTTCTAATGAAGGTGTATTCATATCCACCAACTGATCAATGAGCTTTTCAACATTTCGAACCTGATGTAATCCATTTTTATTCATTAAGAATAAATACTTTAAGCCACTCTCTTCAAAGATCTGTTTAAGTTTTTCTTCTACTGAACCTGTTAGCATAAATGGAACAAACCGCTTACACATTTTAACAAACTTTTGCAAGCCCATTTTCACCTTAGAATTCAGCGTTGTTTCATCTAGAAATCCTTCCTCATAAAGAAAGTTTCCTAACTGATATGGATCTTTGACTAAAGCATGAATATCCAAAAGATCTTCCACTGTCAAACCAATTAATGGACCTCGAAGCATCGCAATAATATGAAGTGGCTCAAATGGACGGTTAATCCAATTTAAAAGTGATGTCATTTCAACAATCTCGTTTCGGTCATAAAAACCGACCCCACTGTGGACTGAATAAGGAACTTGATACTTATTGAAGGCACGTTCAAGCCTGCTCAAGCTTGCCCTTGAGGGAATTAACACGGCAATATCTGACCATAAAACAGGTCTCCATTCTCTTGAATCTTTATCAAAAATTAATGTTTTATTCTTCCACAGTTCTACTGCTCTTCTTGCGATCATCATATATTGATTACGATCTTCTGTTTCATCATGTTGCTCACTAACTTTAATATATTCAACACGCTTATCCAACTCTGTTACGGAATTTCGATTCGGTATTAATGGTGTATACTCTGTTTTATAAATAGGTGTAGACTCGTTTAACTTATAGCCCATCATATGATTTTGTTCAAAGAGTTGATTAATAAATTCGATGATACTGCCACACGTTCGATAATTAATATTCATATCAATAAACCGGGCGTTACTTTTCTCTTTTGATTCTTTAATCTTTTGGTTAATTAAACGGACATCAGCACCCCTAAACCGGTAGATTGATTGCTTGCCATCACCGACAATAAAAGTATATTCAGGCCTTATTTTATCAAGCATGCTCAATTGAAGCTGATTTGTATCCTGAAATTCATCAATCATAAAATGCTTATATTTTTCCTGATAAAAGGTAGATAAATCTTTATTAGTTAATAAACTCACTGATTTTTGTTGGAGATCCGAAAAATCTAATAAAGCTTGCTCTCTTTTTTTGAACTCATATTCTAAAGAAAATTCCTCAAGTAGCTGCCCAAACTCAAACGAAAAACTTTCAATAAAGATCAGATTTTCTCGAGAAGCGCATGAACAAAAATCTCTAACTTCTACCCACTGCTCCAACAATTCGTAAAATGGTTGGCATTGCTTTTTGATCGTCGCATGTGGAGCTTTCTTTATTTTTATAAGTGCTTTATAAACATCCTCAAAAAAGCCTATTTGATATTCAGGATAACAATCTACTACTTCTTTTAAATCACTGTACGGCTCAGTAGTTGTTTTAGTAAATTTACTACTATCATGATCTTCTGCATAAAAATTTACTATTTTTCCATACAGCTCTTCTATGCTTCCATTTCGTTTTAAAATCCATTGCTTTACCTTGTCTGAAGTAAGTAAATGAATTTTTTTATGATCATTGAACTCAAATTCTCTCATCTTTTCATAAAGACTAACGACTGCATCCTTGATTTGGTACTCTTCCATTGCTTTGAATACATGTGGCCATTTTTGTTCGTCGACTGCTTGCTCAATCATTTGTGATAACACTTCATGTTTCAATAAAAATGATCCACTTTCATCCAATACTTTCATGTCAGGGAAAAGTTCTGCTTCAAATGAGTGTTCTGAGAGAATTCGCTGACAAAAACTATGAAAGGTTGATATAATTGCTCCTTCTAATAACTCCATTTGTTTTAGCCAGAAATTCTTTGAATCGTGATCCTCAGCTTGAAGCCTTTTATTTTCAAGGTTATGTCTAATGCGGTCTCGCATTTCTAGCGCCGCATCTTCTGTAAATGTAAGTGCTACAATTTCATCAACGGAAGCGCCAATGTTCTCACCTTTTAGTTTTTGTTCACACAAGTATATATATCTCTCAGTTAATACTTTTGTTTTTCCTGATCCAGCACCGGCTGAGATGACAATTAGCTTTTCTGTACCAAATATCGCTTGTTTTTGTTCAGTATTAAAATTCATGTGTTTCCCCCGCTTCGTCTAGCAACTCCGTACTAATCCGACAAGTTACTTTATATAAGCAATATTTACAGGCGGTTTGTGATGCTGGCCTTACTGAGAAGTCGCTATGTACACCCTCCCAAAGTTGTTCTACTATTTCATCTAGCTTATAGTTTTGCTTTAATGTAACAGCATCTATTGATTCGATATGCGTTTGAAATCTTGGCTCAAATCTCACTTTTTGGTCTTTATCTTTCCACACTGTATTTTTTTTCCTAACATGTGGCTCCTTCATGGAAATATAGCCTCCGCCAATTGGTTGCAAAGGTTTTACACTACTACTATCTTTATACCTTCCATGTGCGAATTCTTTCTCGACAGCAATCATATACAAAGGAATTTGCAGGGTTAATCCTTTAGGAACTTCAGTGGTAAAATCCAATCGTTTTGGACTGGTTTTATAATCATAGATAACAAAACCATGTTCATCGATATCGAGTCGATCAATTTTCCCTCTCAAAGTTAAGACGTCACCTGTTGCTAATGGGAAATTCAATTCCACTGATTCTTCCAATCTAAAGATTCTCATACTCTTTAACTCAGGATTGGCCCAAAATCTTATTTTCTCAGCAGCAAGCCACTTTCGTAATTTATAATTCCAGTCTTCTTTCTCTCGATTGAGTTGCTTCTGAGGAACTTCAGGGTGTGATTGTTGAATAGAGAGCCATTCTTCTTCAAAGATTTCCTGAAGGATTCGATCTTCATCTCCTTCGAAAAAATGCTGAACACGTTCAAACTCAATATGACGAACATCTTTATAGAATCTCTCAATAATTTTATGAATCATAGTACCTAACAATCGATGGTCTAGTCTATTCTGCTCCTTTAAGGGTTCTGGTATCTTTAAAACGTGCTCCATGGCATATTTAAAAGAGCATTCAGCATATCGTTCAAGCTTAGTAATTGCTAACTCAAACTGTTTTAAAGCATCCTTCCATTTATCAGAGAGGGCTTCTTCACCTTTTTTCAATGTTTCCACATTGACTTTCAAATGCATTAAATGACCAGGAAGGTCTACCTGAAATCCTGCTCCTAAGTGATATACTAATTTCTCTTCGTACTCCTTTTCAGATTCAAACGAGTCTTTAGCCATTCTATTCATATAGCTATAATCCCAGTTAACATGATTTATTGTTGAATCCAACATAAAGATAGATGGAAGGTCTGGTTGATGGTGATTCATTCCTTTAACATATGAAAACGACACCTTTTCAGAAACATAATCTAGCTGCTTTAGTAACGTTTCATCTTTTTTCATAAAATAGCTTGAGGTTGGTAATGGAAAGGGGAGTTCATATTCCTTCAAATACTCTTCCTGAAAATAGCCGCCAAGACTGATTTTTCTAGGAATGATCCCTTCATTTACCCCTAAGACAAAGAGAGATTTCCCTGAAAACAAAGAAGCATCCTGAAGAGGAAGAATAGTTATACCATCGCTTGGTCCTCTTTCTATGAAAAGTTCTTTTTTTCCAATCAACTTTAATAACCACTCGGAAAACCCTAATACTGAAAGCTCTAAATCCAGTAATCCCTTTCCTTCTATCTCCGTCTTTTGCGACTCAATCATCTCTTCAATCAGTAAAATCGTTCTAAATTCAATTGCTGCCTGGTAATGGTTCTGAATCAGCGTTCTGTCCTTAAGTAATTCCTGATAATACGATTTTAGTGGCAAGGTTGCTAAAAATGTTTGAAGTTCAACGAGATATTCCCCTATTTTACGATGTGAATATAATACTTCTTCAAAAGATTTCAGTTCACTAAACAGTTTGCTTACATTAGAAGCTTCTATTTCACCGTCTTTAAGAAATTTAAACTTTATTTCACTAAACTCTTCATTACTAATAAAATAAAGCCCACTAAGTTGATCTAACAGAGGTACTTGATCCCATTTTGAAGCTTGTGCACCTTCTCTAGTTAGAAGCGTACGTAAAAATTGATAGAAATTCGTTTGATCAACCGAAAGCTTCTTCGGCTTTTTTACAGGGATATTTTTTAATTTTGAAATTCTTACTAGTTCTTCGAGATAATTGGCTTCATTACAGAGGATGATACCGTACTGATCATAACGCCCTTCCCCTTTTTCTAAAGTCACCTGATCTAATACACCATGAATTTCTTCTTCTATCGACATTGCCGCAATGAGGCTTTTTGACAAAACCTTTTGAATTGATTTATCTTTTTCCATTCCACTCTGTAAAATAAAGCCAAGGTTCTCTAATGTATGAATTGTCTGTTGCGTTAAATTAGTGTCTAAGTCTGGCATATAGATGGTCATTGGTATTTGTTTTTCAATTAGGAATTTAATGAATACATACTGAAGAGGTGAGAAATCAACAAATCCATCAATCACTACGTGTGTACTTGGTAAGGTACTAGCATGTATAATGGATTGAAAAATTTGAGTTTCGGAATCAAACAAATGGTGTTTATTTATATATAGTTCTTCATAGTGAGTAAATAAATCTTTTAGAGGCAAAAGTGTTGTGGGTAGATCATTGATTGTAAGCCCCAGTCGTTTTAACTGTCCATATGTATCACTAAATGCCTTTGCTTTTAAACGTCTTTCATTATCACTCAATAAGATTGAATCATGATTTTGAAGAATTAGTTGTTGAAACAAAAGTACTCGTTCATCGTCTGTTATCGATTGGTAGTTTACATTGTTTTTAACTAACAAATGTGTCGCAAGATCATCAAAGGTTTGAAATGTAATTCCAGGTTGTCTATTTCTTGCAGTTTGAAGCCACTTTTGTGAAGGGAGGATATAATGGATCTTATCATCTATATTTCGTTGAAAATCAAACCAGTATGTTAGTCGTTCTGAAGATGCTGTCTGGTGAATGGAAGATGTAATAATTTGATGAACATTCATGCTTTCACCTCTAGTCCTTTTTTCTTATGGTAGCATATTTTGTTGGGATTTGGATAATTCTTGCAGAGTTTCTTTTTTAAAAAAGTTCTACCCTGAAAAGAGAAAAGCGGAAGGCGCTCGTTCCACACTGTGGAATAAACATTTTCATTCTCGCATAGTGCGAAATACTTTTCAGCATAAAATTCTACCCTGAAAATCAGTTTCAATACGTCTGGGCAACTTCCTCAAAGTAGGCCTATGATTCAATTTCTCCTTGTTTTCGCGACGGGAACTAAATTATAGAAGCTTATGATTTACTTTCTCCTTGTTTTTGCCTCAGCAACTGAATCATAGAGAGCCTATGATTCACTTTCTCCTTGTTTTTGCGACGGGAACTAAATCATAGAGAGCCTATGATTCACTTTCTCCTTGTTTTCCCCCCGCCAACTAAATCATAGAGAGCCTTTGATTTACTTTCTCCCTGTTTTCGCCTCATCAACTGAATCATAGAGAGCCTTTGATTTACTTTCTCCTTGTTTTTTCCTCAGCAACTGAATCATAGAGAGCCTATGATTCACTTTCTCCTTGTTTCCCCACCTGCCAACTGAATCATAGTGGGCCTATGATCATGTGGCTTTCAACGAGACAGTTCGAGAGCATCCTTTTCTAAGGTCCACAACCTTTTATTACCTTTGGGATCAACGTGTTTGGATTACAAAATAAAAAAACAACCTTATGAACTCTTAAGGCTGTAGAGGCAAAGAACTATTTTACTTCAAGAAGAAAGGTGTAGGAAACTTCATTGTTTCCCCAACGAGAAAGAATTTCATATACATATTGACCCTTTTCCACTGGTGCTTTCATTTGATTGTTTTTTAAGATAATCTCTTGATCTCGTTCATCTTCATTCCAGAGATAAGCAATGAGTGTTGAATCCTTAATATCCGTCGTTATTTCAATGATATCTCCGCTTCCAACAAGAATGGGAGATATAGTTTCAGCTATTTGGTTTGGACTTGCCGCATCTGTTGTCGTCACCTCAGTACTAAGACCAACTTTCCTCTCAATATGAAAACCACCCGTATGTAAGGTCTCTTTTTTCTCATTCGTTTCGATATACCCCTGTGGAATTTCAAAAGAAGATCCCTCAAGAGAACTCGAATGGAACAAAGAGCAACCAGTAGATAAAATAATTAGTATGAAGGAAAATAAAAGTACATGAATTCTCATAATAAACGCCTCCTTTCTACTATAGACGTATACAGCGTCAGTTGGTTACAGTTTTGGCTTAGTTATTTTAGTCAGGAAATTCAACTTAGTATAAGTCTATCTAAGTATTGAAATATCAATTTCTGTTTCTATTCTAAATTGAACTACTTTATTATCCCTTAGCTTTTACAAGCTTACTTGCTAAGACCATCATCATGATAATCCAATTTTAAATAAAGTCTTGATCTTTGCTATAATTACATTATCACTTAAAATTAGGAGCGAACTGCATGTTTGAACTAATGTTTACAATGCTTGAGCGATTAGGGATCATTGTATCAATCGCATTTATTTTAACTAGGCTGCGGTTTTTTAGGGATATGATTCAACAAGATGAAATCACAAGAAAACAACAATATAGTGCTATTATCTTTTTTGGATTTTTTGGAATTATTGGAACCTACTCAGGATTAGCATTTAGTACAGATTCCCTTCAATTTGATCGGCTTACATATGATCTCACACAAGAGGAAGCATTAGCGAACTCACGGGTGATTGGTGTTGTTATTGGAGGATTACTTGGTGGCTACAAGGTAGGAATTGGAGCTGGGCTAATTGCTGGTATTCACCGTTTCTCACTTGGAGGCTTCACAGATTTAGCATGTGGTCTTTCAGCGATTGTCGCTGGACTTATTGCTGGATTTTTTCATAAAAAAAATAAACACGTCACCCTCTCTTCCGCTTTTCTCATCGGCGCCTTAACTGAAGCTGTTCAAATGCTTATTATTCTCTTTGTTGCTAAGCCATTTGATCAGGCTTTAACCTTAGTTGAGAATATTGGAATTCCAATGATTATTGCCAACGGGATAGGCTCTGCACTATTTTTAATGATCATCCGCAACTTAGTGGGAGAAGAAGAAAAAGCTGGTGCTGTTCAAGCTCAAAAAGCATTAAGATTAGCTGAATTAACCCTCGCTTATTTAAGGAAAGGCTTAAATTCTGAATCGGCAAAAGAGACTTGTTCCATTATTTTTCGAGAGGTTGAAGCGAGCGCTGTTGCCATTACAAATAAAGAATTAATTTTAGCACATGTTGGATTAGCAGATGATCATCACAAGGAGCTCACTGATATACAAACAGATGTTACTAAAAAGGTGATCCAAAGTGGAGAACTTATTATCGCAGGACATAAAGAAATTCATTGTACTAGACCTAACTGTCCTTTAAAATCGGTGGTGATTGCACCATTGAAGCAACGCGGACAAACCATCGGTACATTAAAGTTTTATTTTAAATCAGAACGAGAGATAACAAATGTTGTGATTCAATTAATTAAGGGACTTAGTTCATTACTTAGTAATCAGCTAGATATGGCTGAAGCGGACCGATCTTATCAGCTTGCAAAGGAAGCTGAGATTAAGGCGCTACAAGCACAAATTAGTCCACATTTTCTATTTAACTCTTTAAATATTATTGTCTCTCTTATACGAATTGACCAAAACAAGGCAAGGCAGCTATTAATTGCGCTTTCGCATTTTTTAAGACAAAATTTAGCAGGGACGACTCAGCAGTGGACATCTCTTGAAAATGAATTAAGACATGTTAGAGCATATTTGTCGATTGAAGAGGCTCGGTTTGTTGATAAATTAGCTGTTTTTTATGATATTGATGATGATCTCTTAAAGGTTAGGATTCCCCCTCTCACATTACAACCAATTGTTGAAAATGCGGTGAAGCACGGAATAAAAGATAAAGAAAGTGACTGCAAAATTGTCATTTCAATTAAGAAAGATTCAGATAATACATTAGTGACAGTGCAAGACAATGGGAAAGGAATGGAAAAAGAGCAGTTGGATAAAATCGGACATACTTTCCTTCCATCTGAGAAAAGTACAGGAATTGGTCTCTACAATGTGAACCGGCGGTTGGTTATGATGATTGGAGAGAAATCTGGTTTGGTAATCGAAAGT
Organism: Litchfieldia alkalitelluris; assembly: GCF_002019645.1. GTDB lineage: Bacteria > Bacillota > Bacilli > Bacillales > Bacillaceae_L > Litchfieldia > Litchfieldia alkalitelluris. The sequence goes on from NZ_KV917374.1 coordinate 3,793,413, forward strand.
CAACCTGAACAAGGAACAACTGTATCCTTCAGAATATAGCGATAAAGGAGGAAGGCAAATGAGTCAGTTAATTAGAGTGCTGATTGTTGATGACGAAAGATATAGTCGACAAGAACTCTCTCATTTATTGAGCAATTATGAAAATATTGAGATTATTGGTGAGGCTGAAAATGGTGAACATGCGATTGTGAAATCAATTCAACTTCAACCAGATGTAGTTTTTTTAGACATTGAAATGCCAAAAATGAATGGGATGGAAACAGCCTCCTCCTTAAAGGAGCTAAAAAAGACACCTTTACTTGTTTTTGCAACAGCATACCCTAATTTTGCAGTCGAAGCATTTCGCTATGAAGCAGTCGATTATCTAGTAAAACCCTTCGATGAAACACGATTAGCTGAAACTGTTATAAGATTAAAAAAACTGTTAGAGCCTCAAACTAAAAATGAAATAACTCCTTCCATTAATAAGCTTGCTATTGAAGGTGATGAAGAAATAACGTATATAAACCCTAGTCAAATTATGTATTTGTACCGCGATGATCGTTTTACGAGAATTGTATTAGATGATCAGGAATTTACAACAAAGGTAGCATTAAAGGAATTTGAATCAAGATTAAAAGATTTTTCGTTTTTCAGAATCCATAAAAGTTATCTAGTAAACTTACAATACGTAGAACGGTTAATTCCTTGGTTTAATGGGGCATATCATTTAGAAATTAAAGGTAAAAAAGAGCTTTTATCAGGAAGTCGTAATTATGTAAAAGCATTACGATCTCGTCTTGAATTATCATGACATGCATTCTACTGGTTAGACCTCCATGCGAATGAGTATTTGCACCATGAATGACATCCACCTAGTGTGGAATGAGCGGAGAGTCACTTGACTCCTGCGGGATCTAGCGGTCACTTAGACCCCACAGGAGCCAAAAGCGACGAGGAGGCTCACGAACCGCCCCGCGGTATCCCGCAAGTGGATCGCAGATCAAGGAACTCTCCAACCTAAGTTGTTTTCAGGGTAGAACTGCATGTTATCCTTTCATTTTTACATCTTTAGTACATAAATCAACATGTTAATCATCAAAACCTCTTTTTGTTAACGTTTCCATTTATACTGTTATTGTAAACGCATTCAGGTAAAGGGGGATTTACATGTTTACATTTATCGGAGGAATTTTATTATTAATCATCGGGTATTTCACATATGGAAGATTTGTAGAAAAAATGTTCGGACCAAAGCAAGAGCGCCAAACACCAGCTTTCACTCATAAAGATGGTGTTGATTACTTACCAATGGGTGAAAAGAAGAATTCTTTAATCCAATTATTAAATATCGCAGGAGTTGGACCAATTTTCGGTCCAATTATGGGAGCTCTTTATGGACCCGTTGCTTTCATTTGGATTGTTATTGGATGTATTTTTGCTGGAGCAGTTCATGATTATTTAACTGGAATGATTTCCATCCGTAATCGTGGAGCACATCTGCCCGAACTTGCTGGTAAGTTTTTAGGTAAATTTATGAAGCATGTTGTTAACGGATTTGCAGTACTGTTGTTATTACTTGTTGGTACAGTATTTGTTACTGCTCCAGCTGGTCTTTTAAACAATTTATTGGGTGATTGGTCATCCATGGGGATGATTCTTGGAGCTATTTTCGTTTACTATATTTTAGCTACTCTTTTACCTGTAGATAAAATAATTGGACGTTTTTATCCAATCTTTGGAGCATTATTATTAATTTCTGCAATTGGTGTTGGGGGAGCATTAATTTTTACAGGTGCACCAATTCCGGAGCTATCTTTAACAAATTTACACCCTGATAATGCTCCTATTTTTCCATTATTATTCTTAACCATTTCTTGTGGTGCTTTATCTGGATTCCATGCAACGCAGACACCAATTATTTCACGTACAACTCAAAATGAGAGTCAAGGTCGTAGAATTTTTTATGGAATGATGATCGCAGAAGGTATCATTGCAATGATTTGGGCAGCGGCAGCTATGAGTCTATTTGATGGTCCAGTTGGTCTTAACGAAATCCTTGCAACAGGTGGTACTGGTTTAGTAGTAAGTGAAGTATCGATCGCGATGCTTGGGGCTATTGGTGGAACACTTGCAGTACTTGGAGTTATCATTCTACCAATCACATCTGGTGACACAGCATTCCGTAGTGCTCGTATGATTATCGCTGATTACCTTAACATTTCACAAAAGAAGATTGCTAGTCGTCTTTGGATCGCTCTTCCATTATTCGCTATTTCTTTTGCACTTACAAAAATTGATTTTACATTATTATGGCGATATTTCTCTTGGGCAAACCAATCAACAGCTGTTATCGCACTATGGGTAGCTGCAATGTATTTATTCATCGCTAAGAAGAATTATTGGATTGCAGTGATTCCAGGTGTGTTCATGACAATGGCAACAACGACCTATATCTTAAATGCTCAGATTGGTTTTGGAATCAATTTAAATGTTTCATATATTGTAGCAGCGTTTATTACAGCAGCCATTATTGCAATATTCTTTGTGGCAGCTATAAAAAATAGAAATGCAAATGTTCAATTAGATGAAGATATAACGAAGGTAGCATAATAGTCCTTGAAGGTGTCAGATTAGTATCTGACACCTTTTTATATAGGGATATTCATAAGCATTTATTGGATAAGACTAAAAGTAATATGAGTGTATAAATTAAAAGCCGTGAAGGTTAACATGTCCTTCACGGCTACTAGCTTGTATAAACTTAATAAAAATCATTTTTAAATAGAACTTCCCTTGGTAATTCCGTCCCCGTCGTTCCTCTTAGATCAATTTCTCTATCTTCCGTTGGGTAATAAACAATAAATGTTTCCTGATTAATACTAGCAAGTTTGCCCGGAATTTCTTCAAGTTCTGGGTGCCAAGCAACAGTCCCTTTTCTCGCACTAACAAGAATAATTAGATCATCAGTAGCCTGTGGGCTTGGTTCGAGATAGAATGATTCCCACCCTTCTATTTCTTTCACCTTAGTAGGAGGGTTTGCTTTTATTTCTTTAAGATATTTTTTATATTTTTCACCTTTATCATCAATAACTAAACAAAGAAGCTGAGCTCCGAGATCATTCGCCATCAATTTCACTCTCATAATTGCCTCTTTAAACCCATAGGAATGATCGATTCCCTTTGGTAAAATCGCGATAACACGTTTTGTCGTACTAATCGGATGGCCTAATTTCGCTATAAAAATGGATTGAGATGTTTGCTCAACAAGTTGGTCTAACACATTTCCGAATATCCTCTGCGGTGTTGACCGTTTTCCTTCCCAGCCCATAATAACCATAGAAATACGCTCTTCAACAATTGCTCTCGTTATTCCATTTGCAATGTTATGATCGACTCTTGTGATGAGCTTTACAGGAACATCTGCACCAGAAGCATACATGACCGTATGTCCAAGCATCTTTTCAGCAAGAGCAATATCACCTTCAGCATCTCTCGCATCTTTTTTCACAACCTTCAATGGATACAAAGGCTGATCTGCTGAGGCATTCTTTCTTAAGATGAAGCCAAGATCTAATAGTGATTCCATAGTGTTTGGGTTAGCTATAGGAATCATGATACGATCAGGTGCATCACCTTTTACATATGGTTGTTGCTCCTCAAGCAACGAAATTTTCCGACCAAATTTTTCAACTATATATGGCCCTACAATACATGTTCCTAAGATCATTATAATCACACCATTAACGGTAGTTTGGTCGAGTAAACCTACATCATATCCTACCAATGTAGCTGCTAGTGTTGCCGCTGCTTGAGGGATGGTTAACCCAAAAGTAATGTTCTTTTCTTCACTATTATACTTGTATATAAAACTAATCATCCATGCTGCAGCGTATTTACCTAGCATGACACCAACTAAAATCAATACAGTAAATATCCAAGCTTTAGGATCACTGAATAATACACTTAAATCCATTAACATCCCTACCGATAACAGAAAAAATGGGATGAATAAAGCATTGGCAGTAAACCTAATTCGGTTCATTAATGGACCTTGATCAAACACAAGGCGATTAAGTGCAAGTCCTGAGAGGAATGCACCAATAATTGGTTCAACTCCCGCTACGATTGCTAAAAACGCAGACAAAAATAAAACAACAATTACATATGTAAAAATCTTATCTCCTTCATTACCGATATTTCTAAAAATCCATTTGGAAATAAACGGAATTCCAAAAAGATTCATACATGTAAAAATCACTAAAGAAATAATTAAGATAATAAAAAAACTGAAAGTTAACTCCCCAGTAGCAGCACCTGTTATCACTGCTAAGATTAATAATGCAAGAGTATCGGTTATTAACGTTCCTCCTACAGCAATTGTGACAGCCTTATTTTTAGAGATACCTAGCCTGCTAGCAATAGGATACCCTAGCAATGTATGCGAACCTAAAATAGACCCTAAAAGAATTGATGCTGCAAAGCTATAATCTAGAAACAACCCAATAGTCGTACCCAAAATTAACGGAATAATAAATGAAATAAGGCCAAAGACGATACTTCGATTTTTATATTTTTTAAATCCATCAATATCCATTTCTAACCCTGCAATAAAGATAATAAATAATAAACCAACTGTTCCAAGCAATTCAATCGTTTGTCCACGCTGTAAAACTCCTAGCCCATGAGGACCAATTATCACTCCAGCTAGAATAGGTCCTATAATTCCTGGAATTCTGAGCAACCTCATTAGCATTGGACTAATTAAGAATAATGTCATTGAAAGGGCAAATACGAGCACAGGATTTATTAATGGTAACTCAAACATTTATACTCCCACCTTCCTTCAATTGTTTTATAAGAACAAGTGAAAAAACATCATATAACATTGTTGCTCTAATTACCATTTATTTAGCTTTATTTGATTCATTTTTAATGAATCAGATAAAAATGATAACTTTATAAAAATTTCGTATTGCGAAATATATTTTTTGCATTAAAATAGGGTTTATAGCAAATTAAAGGAGACACCTATGAACCGTAATCTATTTTTATATGTAAAAGCTTTTTCCGACTTTGGTACCTATATGGATATGATTGTTTTAAATGTAGTTATTTATGCAGCAACTGGAAGTCCGTTGTGGCTAGCGGCTACCATGGCTGCAAGAACCTTAGGAGGAGTTTTATCAAGTCTATTCTCAGGGATTATTGCGGACCGTTTCAATAGACGAAAAATCATGATAAATACAGATATACTAAGGGCCTTGATTATCCTGATACTTATACCCTTTCCAAGCCCAACTTTAATTATTATTGTATCTTTTTTAATTGGCCTAACTAGCACATTCTTTGCGGTTAGTTATAGTGCTGAAATACCGAGAATCTTTGGTGAAGATAAGGTACTGCAAACCAATGCAATTATCTCTAGACTTACTTCAATTAGTTTAGTAGCTGGTTTTCTTGGTGCAGGACTAATTACAGACTTCCTGGGCTATAAGGTCACTCTTATTATTGATGCAGCTACTTATCTTTTATCAGCTGTTGTTTTAATGAAAATGAAATGGGAAACGACTGAAAAGCAACCAACATTCGAACTTTCTTCTGGGCTAAAAGAGAAAGCCTTTAGTATCGTTACAGACTTAAAAGAAGTTTATAAGTATCTGACCACGAAACCAATGCTCATGATGGTCAATATCGTTTTTTTAGTTGGAGCATTTGCTGGAAGTTCTCATAATTTAGGTATCCCATTATTAGCTGAAGATATTAGTGTTGAACGACAAGGCTTTTATTATGGAATGATTTGGGCGGTGTGGGGGATAGGTTCGGTGTTAGCAACCTTAATTTTACCGAAACTAAAATGGCTACTTGAACAAAAACTTTATTGGATTTCTTTTGCCTCAGCAATACTAATGTCTACTGGCTTTATCCTTTTCTTATCAACAACTTATTTATGGATTGTTTTTCCGTTTGCATTTTTCACTGGGATCTTTGATGCATGCTTTACCACTCTACATGCAACGATTCTACAAAAAACCGAAAATCACATACGAGGAAGAATTTTTGGTGTTGGGATGCTATTGAAATCTTTAGGATTTGCTCTTGGCTTTATCATTGCTCCTATTCTACTTGAAAATATGACTATGCCAAATATGGTTTGGATATTACACGGGACATTAATCATGACAACACTATTGATTATTTATAAAGCAAATAATTACCGAACCAAAAAGAAGTTAATCCCCACAGTTAATGGGTAAATGTTTTAAGGGATGTGAGTAGTAAAAGCTTCACATCCCTTGTTATAACGGACATATTAGTTCAGGGCCATCATTTTTAGGTGAATTGACCTTCGTTGAAACTGGAAAAGCTTCCATCTGTTCTGAAGGGAGTGGTTTCAAGAGAGATTTAAGTTGTTCCTTTGTTTGAAACGGATTTAACCATTCGTATGTCTTATCCTTTGGTAAAATAACAGGCATCCTGTCATGAATAGAAGTCATAAGCTGATTCGCTTCAGTGGTAATTACTGTACAAGAATGAATGATTTCATCGTTTTTTTGCCAGCGATCCCAAAGTCCTGCAAACGAGATGATCTTTTCATCTCTCAACTTAATACAATAGGGCTGTTTTTGGTTATTTTCAGTCTTCCATTCATAAAAAGAACTTCCTACAACAATACACCTTCTTCGACTTAATAACTGCTTAAATGCCGGCTTTTCATCAATTGTCTCAGCTCTTGCATTAATCATTTTATAGCCAATTTTAACATCTTTTGCCCATGACGGAATAAGGCCCCATCGTAAATAACCTAAACGATTTTTCTTACCGTCATTCACAACAGAAAGAACAGGCTGTGAGGGAGCAATATTAAATTTAGCCTCGTACGATAAGTGAGTTAATTCTTCAATTTCAAAATAACGTCCAATGTCTTCCAAGTTTTCATGAATCGTAATTCGACCACACAAACTAAACCCTCCTACATATTGCGTCACAGCTTCTTTTTATATAAATCAATAATTTCCTCGAGCTTTTCTTCAATCTTTCGTAATCTTTCATTCCGTTCAGTCTGATTTTTCAAAATTAGCTTAATAAAAAGTGCAATTGAAACAAAAAACAACAGGGTTAATAAAAATAAGAGCACTGGACCTAAAAACGACAACATGGAATATCAGCCACCCTCTATCTTTTTTGGTATATTATACCACATATATAAGTTTACTTAACTGATTCCGCCATTTTGTTCTGTTTCAATAGTTGATTCTTAATTGCTAGAATATGCGAAAATCGCTTTAGACTTAATACGCAACCCATCTATAATCTATAATTCTAGACAAATACGCAATCATTTATAAACCACTTAAGTCCAGAATTAATTTTAGTATGCTGTAAAGAGTTCTGAAATAAAAAGAGAGTTGCTCATTTCACCCATGAACACTCTCTCTATAAGCCTTTGTATTAAATCTCATTTTAACAATTTCACTTATGTAACTCCACTAATTCCTTAACAGCCTTTATAAACACCATAACTTCTTCCTCTGTATTATATGGAGCAAGCCCTGCCCTAATCCATCCACCAGTTTCATTAATTCCTAGCTTATCAGCAAGGGTTGATGCATAAAAGTTTCCATCTGCAACAAAAATCGAGTAATTCTCTGCAAACCACTTGCATGCTTCACTCGGACTAATGCCATCAATTGTGAATGCAATAGTTGGTGTCTTAGGCACACCTTGACCAGCCTGATACAATGTGACACTAGAAATGGCACTTAATTCGTTACGCATTATTATAGCTAATCCATTTTCATACTCTTCAATCATGTGATATGCGTTTATTAACTGTTCCCTTCGATTATTGCCAGTTCCAACACTTGCAATAAAGTCCACTGCAGCTGGAATGGCAGCCAACGCTTCATGATTTTGGGTCCCTGTTTCTAATTTGTCAGGAAAATTCCCAGGTGCTGGTTTTAGTTTATAAGAGCTTAACTCATCAAAGGTTTCCTGCTTAATGATTGCCATACCAACATGTGGACCAAAAAATTTATAGCTTGAGCATAATAGAATATTGGCACCTAGTTTATCTCGGTCAACCAGGAAGTGTGGAACTGCATGAACAGCATCTACTATAAATAAAGCACCTACTTCACGAGCTCTTTTCGAAATCCTCTCAACATCGGTAATCGTCCCAACAGCGTTTGAAGCAAGAGTCACCGCTACTAGTTTCGTTGAAGATGTAATCAACTCATCAATCTTATCTAACTCCAATGTATAAGAATCGGTATTAACAGGAATAAATCGAATCTCTGTTCCCTTATCCTCTGCTGCTGTTAGCCATGTATCTACATTTGCTCGATGATCGATTTCGGTTAATACAATATTATCTTGCTCATTCCACTTTCTAGATACTGAACGACTAATTGCAAATGCAAGAGTGGTTGAATTCGCTCCAAACGCCACCTCCTCTGGCTTTGCACCGACTAGGTCAGCAATAGCTTGACGAGCATTGGCAATGTCACTCTCTGTTTCGATGCTTGATGGAAACTGCCCATGAAGATTTGCTCCTCCCTTTTCCATATATGCCACCATCTGATCTATTACCGCTTGAACGACTTGTGATCCACCTGGTCCATCAAAATAGATAGCTTGTTTGCCATTGTATGTTCTAGTTAATGCTGGGAACTGACTTCTTATATTTCCAACTGAAAATGTCATAGCTTATACTCCCCTATCTTATATGTAATATTAATTTGCATATTGATATCAATTCTTTATAGGTTCTTTTTCTCCTGTTCTAAAATGAGAAATTATTTAAAACATCCCCGAAAAATGTGCGATTTAACTATTTTTATAGGATCGGGGCAAATGTCCATGTCATTAAACTTAAAATATCATAGGCTATTATGTAATCAAAAATGGTTGATTATAACAATTGACAATTTCTAAAGGGGAGATAGATGTATGTATAACACTTACGGATATAATATGAGAACAATGCCTGCTCAGGGTGGAATGGTTGATCAACGTTTTGGACCTGGATTTGCAATGGGCCCACTTGGTGCTGGATTATTAGGACTTGGTGCAGGATTTTTAGGTGGTACCTTACTTGATGGACCTGGTTATGGTGGGTACGGTGCAGGTTTCGGACCTGGTTATGGTGCATTCGGACCACGTCCACGTCCTGGATTTGGATATGGTGGTTACGGTCCTCGCCCAGGATTCGGTTATGGTGGATATGGAACTCCTGGATACGGACCTGGCTTCTATTAAAAATTAGTCAAATTAGCCTTACTTTGCAAAGCAGAGTAAGGTTCCTTTCTACATATAATTAAAAATTGCTTCTATAAGAGAAAAAATCGAACAAATGTTACAGCAATCGCAACCACACTAACCCCCGTACCAATCAACCACTTAATAAATTTCAGCTGATACTTATTTAATTCGAGATCAACATCTCGTTTGGTGGCATTATCTTTTTCTTCAAATAGTTCATCAACGATGACTCTGATATCATTATCGTCTAATTGTTGTTTAATGGAGTCCTCCATGTTTTTCTGCTGTGATTCTAGTTCATCAATTCTTAGTTCTAACTCATTAATTTTTTTCTCCAAGTCCTCCACATTCATCCCTCCTTACAATTATTCTATTCTTCGGGATGACGAAACGTATGGGGACGTGTCTAATATTAAGACTTTTTTACAAAAAATTATTACACACTACAATTTAATAAATTTAATTGGTTAGATTGATAATTTACTTAATAGCTTCGTTAGGTTATCTTCAACGCCCTTTAAACTATAACTAATCTTATTTATTTTTCTTAGTAGAGAAGTCTTAATTTCGTACTCAATATCACAACCACTTTTAATATCAATCAAAGTCAAAATTTCACTCAGCATAGGAATTGGAACCTGACCTATAGCAGGATCATGTTCAAAAATATCACCCTCTACATAATTTAATGGGACAAGATATCTTGATATTTTCATTAAACCTTTATTAATTGTCAATAATTCTTCATCTGATAAATGATCTTCAACTAATTGATCATAGAATTCAGCTGATAATTTCTCAATATTATTTATTTGGTTTACAAGCTTATCCATTTCAATTCTCTTCTTTGAAAGTCCTTGATACTTTATGAGTGAAGATTTGATTTCTTTAATTGCGGCTAATTGATCTATGGGCAAAATCCTACTACTGCAAGTATGAAAGAGGGTAGCTAAATAAATTTTGCAATCCCGGATAAGGAAGTTTTTATAAATTTTATCTATAGTGTCTTCTGTCGTATGCCACCACCAACCAAATCCCCCAGCCCTTTTGCCCCCAAATAATTTCACAAGTGTTTTAGACGCTGGGTCATTGGATAGAGGTTGTTCAGATAATCCCATAAAAAGAGAAGGGATTCCAGTGCCCCAAAATGACTGATCACCTGCCCTTGCAAATCTCTTACCCATATATTTTTCTTTCGTTTCTATTTCTATAAATTTTGCACCTAGTTGGGTTGTTTCTGCCATACAATTTGCTTCTGAAAGTATAGTTGCTCCTTTTCCCCCGACAGAATCTATATATATATGTAATCCACAATGATCGTACAATTCCTGCCAATTATGATCACAATATGAAGTGGATCCAGCATATCTTCCATGTGAATGTCCAGACCAAAAAGCAAACCTTACTCCTCTTCTTAAGTACTGAGTATTAATAGACAAAATTCTAGCCACTTCAATCATTGTCGCATTCGCACTCGCATTATCCATTGCCCCATAGTGCCAAGAATCAATGTGACCACTAAACAATACAAAATCCTCAGTCTCTTTTTGACCCTGAATGTTAGCAATAAGAGCAGGGATTTTTCTCCAGCCAGATTCAACTACAGTTGATAACCTTACCTTGGAGTCATGGTGTTCTGCAATTATATTTTTTAGAAGTTCTCCACTTTTGTTATCAATTGAAACAACGGGGATTTTTGGGAGGTCTTCCTTTGTTTTTGATGTAGGATTTCCCCAAACAGTTGAAACAATCATTTCGTGGGTATAGGGACCATTTATAAAAATTGCAGCAATAGCCTCTTTTTTCTGCGCTTCTTTAACGATGTTGGGTGTAGCAATTCCATCGAGGATAACTATCTTGTTCTTAACACTTTGATCTAAAACTAAACACTCTTCATCAATATAAACTGCTGTTGATTCTAGTATATTTCCTTCGGTAGATAATGCCATCGAATGTGTAATACAGGGTAATGAATTCCCATTTATTGATAATGTTGCCTGTATCGGAAGACTAATATAAGCATCATGAAACTCAAGGGTCGTTTTTAAACCAAAGCTATCAAGTAGCCCTTGAACATAATAAAAAGAACGTAGCTCCTCTGGTGAACCTGATAATCTAACTTCTCTCGAAATTTCTTTCGTATACTTCATCAAATGTTCCCCATTTACTTGGTCCATTAACAAACTTTGAATCTCTGATAACATCTTTCTTCAACTCCTTTTAAAAATAAGAGGTTGCCCATTACAAGACAACCCCTAACAGAATTTTCTAGATACGAACCTTTTTGATACCAGCAAAAGGAATAAATTCCTTATCATTCAATTTTCCAATAGCATTAATAAACGTTTGTGTAGTATGCGGGGTGTCATATAAAATCCGAAAATACTCATCCCTTTTATCAGCAGGGGTAGCATCGTATGCCAAGCCAACCATCCATCGCCCATAATAATAAGCTGGGTAATATGTTTTTTGAACTGGATCTGAAAAGAAGCGGAAGGCATTATTTGCTTCAATTGAAGTGATGCCACCTTCAGTTATCATATATTCAATTGCTTCATTCTTATCCACCTGTCCTAGGTTATACATAAAGCATGCATTCGTCGTATAAATTCGTTGAAGATCAAGAAAATCACGTGCTAAAATATACTGTTTCTTGGCCTCTATCGATACACCAGGTGTTTCCTCATCAAGAACATCCCACCCTAAGAAATGTAACGCAGTTTCAGGACCACCTTCAAATAAGGCATTGGTTGGACTATTAATTAAGTAATAAGAAGCTTCAAGTGGTAGCTTTCCATGTTTAAATAAATAATCCCATCGACAATAAAACGCTTGATGACCAGGATATGCTTCGTGTGTCATAATTTGAGCAAGAATAGGCTCGGTCCATGGTCGGTCAATGTTAAAGGTAAGATTTCCCCGATAATCTCCTACATATTTCGAATAGCCACTCCAGAAGACTCCTTGTATTGAATTAACTGAATCAATGCCATCCTCGTCAGGAAGGTAGATGACTTTCTTCAATGTCCCTTCCTTACTACGTTCCATAAAATCTTCTGCAACCTTTGTTACTAATTCTGGTTGAATAACCGTATCATTCCGCCATCTATTCACCTTTTCTTCTAAACTTCCCTTATAGCCTAACTCAGTTAATCCTCTTTCAACCTTTTCTCTAAGTTCGGAAATTTTATCGTCGGAAATTAGAACGGAAGGAAGCTCTTGAATATTGGCGATAAGCTCATTATATGGGACAGCATCCCCCTGTAGGCTTCTAGCAAAATATCTAAAACCATTTACCATCGCACGTAAGTATATTCCTTGATGACCTTCCAATTCTTTTAATTCTCTCTCAACATAATCAAGCTTGGAACCAATATCATCAAACGAACCTAGTGTTGCTTTTATATCACTATAACTAGCAGTAGCTACTTCTTGATTATGCAGTTCCTTCGTCTTATCATTTAGACTTAACACAATATCAACGATTGTTTCTCCTACATGGTCATTCGTCCAACGTAACATTCGCATCCCATCCTTTTAATCAATGATTGATTTTATATCTTTCAAAATTAAAGGTACAAGCATTCGATAAAGTAACTCGCCTTTTTCAGCCGAGGCAGCACCAGGATCTCCCGAGTAAGCAAGAGGATATAGCACTCTCCCCCCGTCTTTAAACTTGATATTAGGTGATATAGGAATTTCATGTGGTTCTAATCCATCTGTATTTGCTAGTGATTGATTGATGGCAAGAACCATTGATGTCTCATCTTCACCTGCGTGACCAAATCCAGGAGTAATGTTTATAATTTCTTCCCTATAATCCATCCACCAATTGATTAATAAAACGGTTAAACCCAAATCAGATAGTTTTTCTGATACTAATTGCAAGCTAGCAATGTTCCCACCATGACCGTTAAACAAAATGATACGTTCAAATCCGTTTCTATGAAACTCCTTACCAATCTCGTAGACATAGTTTGAAAATGCGTTACTGGAAATGTCGATCGTTCCATCAAAGGGTCTTAATCCCCAAGAATGCCCATAAGGAATTTCCGCGCCGATTAAAAAAAGATTCTCATCAACCTTATTCAGGCGCTTAATAAGCTCTCTTGGAATTAATACGTCCGTCCCAAGTGAACAATGTGGGCCATGTGCCTCCATCATTCCTATCGGTAATAAAACAGTCTTAACTGTTTTTTTGATTTCCTGAAATGATTGCATCGTTAAATCCATCATATACATAAAACATCACTCTTTTCCTTTAATCATTCCTTGTTGTTCAATTAAGTGAGCAATTTGAAGTAGCTCTTCTTCTCGAAAATGATGACCGATTAGTTGCATCCCAACAGGTAAAGATTCGTTTGTTAAAGCAGCCATATTAAACGTTAAAGCTGGGTGACCTGATAAATTAAAAGGCCCAGTAAAAGTCATTTCATTCATTTCAGCGTCGCCAATTACTGGATCTTCATCAGGCACTGGAAAGGAAACTGTTGGAGTTAATAAAACATCGACTTCGTCTAAAACCGAATTAACAGTCCTTTTGAATTCCTTCTGTTGATGTAATCCATTAAGATAATCGATTGCTCGTTGTTTCATGCCTAACTCAAGTTGTTCATACGTTAATGGTGCATATTGTTCTCGTTTGTTCATCATATATTGATGAATTTGTGCCGCTTCTGGCAATAAAATATTCATAATCATTTCTTCAGCAAGATGCCAATTTTCGATTTTAATCTCTTTTATTTCAAAGCCAAGAGCAACCACCATTTCTAGTGTTGATTGATAGACATTTTTCACTTCTTTTTTTAAACACTTAAGATACGAGTCTGGCAAAACGCCAATCCTTTTTTTATAGATTCTTTCATTAAATTGTGACAGATTAATTAACGAATAATCTCCGTGCATTGAGTACGGATCTTTTGAATCATGCCCCGCTATAACATTTAAAATTACCGCTACTTCCTTAACGTTCTTTGCGATTGGACCTACATGATCAAGTGACCATGAAAGTGGAAATACACCAAATGTACTAACTAAACCATATGTTGGCTTTAACCCAACAACACCACAATAAGACCCAGGTATCCGAATTGATCCTCCAGTGTCTGTTCCTAAGGAAAAATATCCAAGCCCCGCTGACACGGCTGCTGCCGAACCACCACTTGATCCTCCAGCCGTTTTGTTCACATTATTAGGATTGTTAGTTTGACCAAAGTCTGGATGAACAATGCCATATGCGAACTCAAGCATATTGTTTTTACCAATCAAAACCGCATCCGTTTCTTTTATTTTTTCTACAACTGTAGCAGAATACGAAGGAACAAAACCCTTTAGCACATTTGATCCACAAGTAGTTCTTACGTTCTTCGTATAAAACAAATCCTTTAGCGAATAAGGAATTCCACACAATAAATGAGTTTCTTCATTATTTAAAAATTTCTTTTCTGCCATGATTGCAGATTGGTATGCATCTTCTTTTAATGTAGAGATAAATGCATTTATAGACGGTTCTATCTTTTCAAGTCTATCAAACACTTGTTGAATTACTTCTACTGGCGAAACTTCCTTGTTTCGATATAATTGGGCCACTTCCATAAATGAACGATCTAGGATAGTAGTCAATTTATTCACCTACTGCCAATAATGGATCATTTGGATTTATGGCTAGGGAAGTAACTAGAAACAACACCACACCTGTTGTTGAAGAGTAATAGGATTGAACAGCTTCGCCAAATTCATTTCTGATTTCGCCTAGCAAATCACCCGTTTTCACCTCATCACCAATGTTTACATTGGGATACCAAAGCCCTTGTATCTCAGCTCTATACCAATCAAATACAGATAAATGATGTGAATCATAGTTTTTCACTTCACCTTCAAGTAATCCAATAGACTTTAAGATATTTAAAACACCATCTTGTAGAAGAACTGAATCCGGTTGTGATAGAATTCCTTGTTGCCCCGCTTCCGCAATAATCGCTACCTTCCCCTGTTCAGCTACCGTTCCGTACGTTGAGCCCGGAACCTGACCAGTGCTTCCAATGACATATTTAATCTCAAACATTGAAGCCATGTTCTTTGATTTTTCAACTAACTGATGATCCTCAGTGACATGGTATATGGTGAACGGCACGAGGGCTTCAATCATATCTCCACCATGCAGGTCAATCATATAATCAACTTGTTTAAAGACTGTTTCATTAATCCAATACGCTAATTGTTCTGCAGCTGTTCCATCCTTCTTCCCAGGAAACATTCGATTAAGATTTTTTTGGTCCTTTGGATGTACATAAATACTTCGGGCATAAAAGGAGGCTGGGTTGGCAATTGGTAACACCACCACTTTTCCTTTTACTTGGTTCGGGTCTAACGATTTTCCGAGTGAAATAGCAGCATCAATGGAGGTATATTCGCATCCATGAATTCCTCCCATGATTAACACAACTGGTCCTTCAGTTTGACCATTAACCAAAAAGACAGGGAGCTTCTCCTCGATCATAGGAAATTCTAAATAACCCGTTAACTTTGCTTTTTCTTGAACTAATAAATTACCAAACTTCCAAGAAGCACTCATCAATCCTCATCCTCTTTAAAAAGAATTAGTTACTTATCATGTTTTTACTACTTGAAAAGCGACTGCTAGAAAATGAATATATCTATCAGCCGCTTTTTACATTACTGTTTTGTCATCTTATGGAATGGAACATACCATGTGTTCATCGGATTGATTTCATAACCCTTTACCCAATTTTTCATTGGTGCTTTAATTGATTTTTGAGCAATGAAAATATATGGTACGTCTTCTGCCATAATATCCTGAATTTCTTTATATGCAGCATCTCTTTCAGAATCATCTACACTTTTTCTTCCTTTTTCTAATAGCTCATCAACTCTATCATTTTCATAGAAAGCTAGATTAAATCCAGGACCTTTACTTTCCGAATGGACAAAATACCATAAATTATAATCTGGATCTGGATAATCAGGTGTCCATGAAACTAAACCAATGTCATGTTTTCCGCTTGTTACTAAATCAAGGAAAGTCGGCCAAGCATACGTTTTGATTTCTACAGTAATTCCAATTTTGGCAAGATCAGACTGTAGCATAACCGCGATGTTTTTACGCACTTCATTATTTTCCGAGATAGCAAGTTCCATTGTAAATCCATCTTCTTGCCCTGCCTCTTTTAACAATGATTTCGCTTTATCTAAATCGTATTCGTAGATTTTTGTTGCTTCATTAAAGCCAAACATACCCGATGGAACAATTCCTCCGATACGATCTCCACCACCAAGGAAAATGTTTTCAATAATTACATCATAGTTGATTGCATGTGCAATCGCTTGACGAACCAACTTATTATCTAGTGGCTGTTTTGTCATATTAATTGGGAAGTAGTCAATTCCATATCCAGGCGATTCAACGACTTCAACCCCATTTTTTCCATCCATCTCTAAAAGAACGTCAGGCGAAATCATGGTCTCATCAATTAAGTCAATTTCTCCTTTTTCAAGCATTAACCTCGCTGTGGATGGTTCTGGAATAATCAAAATATTTACTGTCTCCATTGTCGGAGTATCTCCCCAATAATTCTCATTTCGTTTTAAAACAAGCTTTTGCCCTCGATCCCAGCTTTCTAATACATAAGGACCTGAACCGACCTCTTTATCAGCTAGGTACCCTTCACCAAGGTCATCCCCATGATGATCAGCTAAGTTGGGATTTAATATGTTACCAAACACTGTCCCTAGTGTCTTAACAAACGGCCCAAACGGTTTCTTTAAAGTTATATTAATCGTGTGGTCATCAATGATTTCAAAGCTATCTTTGTCGATAACTTTTGCGAAAATACCTGCTGCCGATTTTCCTACATCAATTGCGCGAATAAATGAATACTCAACAGCCTCTGCAGTTACAGGAGTGCCGTCATGGAAGGTTGCGTCCTTCCTTAAGAAGAATGTATAGGTTAAACCATCATCTGAGACTTCCCACTTCTCAGCTAACTGAGGCTTTGGTTCAGTATCTGTGCCATCATAGGTTACTAGTCGGTCATAAAGCATATAGGTTACACGGAATGAAGTATTGGCTGCTGTTGCATGAGGATCTAGGTGTGGTATATCTTGGTTTGTAGCAAAATTTAATACATCTGTTTCTGCAGGTCCTGCTGGTTCATTTTCAGTTCCTTCATCTGTTCCTTCACTTGTGTCTTCACCATTTTCTACTGGTGCTGTTGTATCATCGTTATATTTATTACAACCAGCTAATACAAACAAAGCTAAAAATACAAGAAACAATGATTTTAACCAATAACTTTTCATTAACAATTACCCCCTTGAAATTATGATTCTACTAGCCTATACAAACATGAACCAGGCATCACTCCCTTCAAAGTGATTAAAGCAGTTCGTTAGCATAAAGGTCTCCCCTGAAAATAACTTAGTTAGCGGAGTTCCATGAGCTGATATCCACCTGCTTTCCGCGGGGCGGTCCGGGAGCCTCCTCGTCGCTTTTGGAGCTCCTGCGGGGTCTCACGAGACCGCTAGATCCCGCAGGAGTCAGGTGGCTCTCCGCTCATTCCACACTAAAGTGAACAATATTTTCATCCTCCATGGTGCGAATAATTAATTAGCATGGGTGTCTACCTTAACAGAGCTTAATAACCATAAGATATAACACAGAAAAGTCTAACGTTGTTTAGGGTCTAAGATGTCTCGTAATCCATCACCTAATAAGTTAAATCCTAAAACCGTAAAGAGGATGGCTAAACCGGGGAATGTCGCGGCCCACCAGGCTTCCCTTAATGTTTCACGGCTTGATGAAAGCATGGCACCCCACTCTGGAGAAGGTGGTTGTGCTCCTAGCCCAATAAAACTTAATCCAGCAGCTGCTAGAATAACAAACCCTAAATCTAGTGATGCTTGAATACTTGCAGGTGCTATAGAGTTTGGAAGTACTTCCTTAAACAAAATACGAAATGGGTTAGCTCCTAATGCTTTTGCTGATTCAATGAACTCTGAATTCTTAATTGAAAGAACAGATGACCGAACAATTCGTGTATACCATGGCCACCACACAAAGGCTAATGCCATTAGAACATTTTCAATTGACGGCCCTAGTGCTGCTGCTATTGACATGGCCAGAATGATACCAGGGAAAGATAGAAAAATATCAGTCGTTCTCATGATAAACTGATCGATCATACCCCCAAAATAACCTGCGATAGCTCCTAAAAGTGTACCGAGTGGAAATGATAAGATCACTACTAATAAACCAACCTTTAAAGAAATTCTAGCTCCAAAGATAATTCGACTAAAAATATCCCGCCCTACTTCATCGGTTCCAAAAAAGTGTTCTCCACTTGGGGGTTGTAGCTTGTTAGCAATATTTACTTCTAAAGGATCGTGAGGCGCTATAAGTGGTGCAAATAGTGCCATAAATACGATGAATAGGACTAACACAAACCCCAAAACGGTTAGAGGACTTGATAAAATACGTCTTACCACTTATACCCCTTCTTTCATCAGTCATATTTTAATCTTGGATCGATAACATGATAAAACACATCAATTATCAGGTTTACGGTAACAAAAAGGATAGCAATGAGAATCGTAACTCCCATAACTGCTGGGAAGTCTAGATATGTAATTGCATTGACAGCATACTTTCCAAGACCTGGCCATGAAAATACTGACTCTACTAAAACACTTCCTCCTAGTGCATTACCAAAGGCCATACCCATTAGAGTTAAAATCGGCATCATCCCATTTTGTAGTGCGTGTCCATATAAAACTCTGTTCTGAGATCCGCCCTTTGCATATGCAGTACGAATATAGTCACTCCGTAATACCTCTAACATGCTGGATCTTGTCATCCTAGTAATCATCCCAATTGTTACTGCAGCTTGAGTAAAACCGGGTAAAATCAAATGCATAAAAGCTGATCGGAACGCTTCCCAATTCCCTGTTAATAACGCATCAACGGTATACATACCGGTAATTGTTTCAGGTGGGGATACCCATGTATCTAATCTACCTGCTCCCGGAAACATACCTATTTTTAAATAAAAGAATAATAGAAGAATAATACCTAACCAAAAGGCGGGCATAGCGACACCAACTAATGCAACAATCCTCGCTACTTGGTCGGGGAGTTTATCTTTTTTGTGAGCACTAATGATTCCAAACGGAATTCCAACTAATACTGTAATAAACATTGAAAACAGGGTTAGCTCTAATGTAGCAGGGAAATATCTTTTCAGATCCTCTGCCACTGGTTGCTGAGAAAAAGTACTTTGCCCAAAATCCCCTTGAACAAGTCCGACCATATATCGACCATATTGTTCATATAAAGGATCATTCAAACCCATTTTTTCACGGAGCTGCTCAATACCTTCCGGTGTTGCCTTTGGCCCGAGTATAAGTCTTGCTGGGTCACCAGGAATTGTGTTTGAAATGAAAAATGTTAATATACTAATCCCAATTAAAATCGGTATCAATAGTAAAAGCCTTTTAATGATATAACGAATGGCATCCATTAATTGTGATCCCCCCTTAATAATTAGTTTTTAGCTTACTTAAACATGGATACATGCAGTCCAATGTCCAAAAGATTTTTCTCTAAGTTCAGGTATGACTTTTTTACATTCGGATGTAGCTACAGGACATCTTGTATGAAATGCACATCCAGAAGGAGGATTGATAGGGCTCGGTAAATCCCCTTGCAATATAATTCGTTCCTTCTTATAGCTTGGGTCTGGAACAGGTAGTGCTGATAATAACGATTTAGTATATGGATGTTGAGGGTTTTGATAAAGCTCATCAACATCAGTTAATTCAACAATTTTTCCTAAGTACATAACTGCGACTCGATCTGAAATATGTTGTACAACTGATAAATCATGAGAGATAAAGATGTAGCTTAAATCAAATTCTTTTTGTAGGTCGACTAATAAATTTAGAACCTGCGATTGCACAGAGACATCCAGTGCTGAAACTGGCTCATCTGCGATAATCAGCTCGGGATTTAACGTTAGAGCCCTAGCAATTCCTATTCTTTGACGTTGTCCGCCGGAGAACTCATGTGGATAATTATCTAGCTGTTCTTTTCTTAGTCCAATTTTTTCTATGAGGTTTTCAATGATGGCTGTTCTTTTTGATTTATTACCCATATTATGAATAACGAGTGGGGCTTCTAAAATTTGTCTTATCGTTTGCCTTGGATTAAGAGAAGCGAATGGATCTTGAAAAACAATCTGCATCTCTTTTCTTAACTCCTTCATATCTTTCCTACTGATATTAGAGATATTATTTCCTTTATAATGAATTTCTCCGGATGAGGGTTCCACGAGACGGAGGATCGACCGTCCTAGTGTTGATTTTCCACAGCCTGACTCACCAACAATCCCGAGGGTTTCTCCTTTTTCTAGTGTAAAACTAACACCATCAACGGCTTTAACCATCTTTTTTGCCTTTAGAAAGCCTGCATTAACTGGAAAATGCTGTTTTAGATTTTTGATTTCTAACAGTGACATTCGGTCCCACCTCCTTGTCATCATATAACCAACATGCTGTTGAATGGCCTCCTGAAACTACCTTCGTCACTGGTTGTTTCTGTCTACATATATCCATCACTTCACTACAGCGATCTGCAAATCGACAGCCACTAGGCATATTCTGTGGCGATGGGACAGTTCCAGGTATAGAACCTAGTTGTTCCTTCCTACTTCCAAGCTTTGGAATTGATTTAAGGAGACCCTTTGTATACGGATGATGTGGATTATTAAACAATTCGTGAACATCCGCTTGCTCCACCACTTGACCAGCATACATGACCATTACTCGATCGCAAACTTCAGCAACCACACCTAAGTCATGTGTAATCATAATAATGCCCATATCGTTTTCTTTTTTTAAACTGTTCATTAGTTCAAGTATTTGAGCTTGAACTGTTACATCTAGAGCTGTTGTCGGTTCATCACAAATCAGTAGCTGAGGTTGACAAGCCATCGCAATGGCAATCATAATACGTTGCCTCATTCCTCCTGAAAGCTGGTGTGGATATTCTTCAATTAACTCTTCTGCTCTTGGTAACCCTACTTCCTTTAGTAACTTTATCGCTCTCTCTTTTCGTTCTTTTTTAGAAAGATTTGTATGAAGCAATAAGGATTCTTCAATTTGCTTGCCAACCTTATGCAATGGATTTAGAGAGGTTAAAGGATCTTGAAAGATCATTGACATTTGATTTCCACGAACCTTTTCTAACCTTTTCTTAGATAACTCTGTAATAACCTCTGTTTCCAACATAACTTTCCCCTCAAGTGTTGCATTGTCTGGTAATAACCTCATAATTGAAAGTGCCGTCATACTTTTACCACAGCCTGATTCACCAACAATACCTAATGTTTCACCTTTTTCGACGGAGAAAGTAACTTGATCAAGAATGGTAAAATATTTCCCTGCTCTCTTGAATTTAAGTGAAATGTTTTGAACATCAAGTAACAAATTAATCCACCTCCCTAATCTTTTAAATCGCTGTTTTTCTTTTTCCAATATAAAATTATAAATCTACTTCTTTCAAATCCTGTAATGCTAGTAGGTAGTGATCAGATAACACCTTTTGGATATGGTTTAAATCACCTTTTCTTAGGACATCAATTAACATTTGATGGTTTTCCACAACCTTACCTGCTCTTTTCGGCAAGTTATTTGCCACGGTATAGAACATAGCACCCACTTGGGTATCTAATTGTTGATGCATACTGATTAAACGCTGGTGCTTTGACGCCGAAACAATAACATGGTGAAATTCAATATCCACTCTAGCTTCTTTCTCTAGGTCTTTTTCTTGTAAAGCCTGGTGAAATTCTACAATTAACCTTTCAAGTTTCTCAAAGTCCTTCTCTTGCAGATGTTGATAAGCCAATTTGGCTGCTTCACTTTCTAACAGCGCTCGTAATGTGTAGATTTCATAGGCATCCTGGCTGGAAAGTGTTGTAATAAAGGTACCCTTATTTGTTTCATGCTTGATTAACCCCTCATTTTGAAGTAATCTAAGTGCCTCTCGAATCGGGCCTCTAGATATTTCCATTTGCTCAGCGAGCTGAGCTTGGTTGATTCGTTCGCCAGGCTTCAAAGTCCCATTTAAAATCATTTTTCTGATGAGACTTGCCACATCATCTGATAAGCTTCTATTATCTAATTTTAGGTTCATTATTTTCCACCACTTCGTAAAGTTCCTTTAGTTCGTAAAGATTTTTCCAGTCCATTTGTCTGACGCCAACTTCAATTTCTTGTATTTGAGTAATCAGTTGGATTGTTAATGGCATGTTTACCTTATAGTTATCTGCAATTTCAACAATTGGGATAAGCTGTTGTTCAATTTCGGTCTTTCTTTTTCTAACTGCAAGATCGCGCCAAATACCGCTTTTCGTTTTTCGATTAGAAGCCATTCTCTTTGCAAGTTTTTCTAACTGACAGTCTAAGATGGTTGAATCTCTTTTTTTACGAGGATAAACTAGTTCTGGTTCCCAATCATCAAAGCCTAAAGGATGTATTCCTTCACAATCAGCTACTTCAAGAATTTCTGAGCATAGTTCCATTAATGTAGGTCTTAACTCCTTATTACTAACAACTGTTGCCATCGTTTCATCCACTAATGCTGTTGCATAAAGAAGTCCAGCATAAGACATTTTCCCCCACAAATAGCCCCAAATGTTATCTGTAACTTGTGCTGGCCCCCAACAAGATAGAACCTCTTGCAAATGGGTAACACGCTTGCTTATCTTCCCATCTAATTCACCTAAATAAAGGGCAGCAATTCCACCGTAGAGAATTCTCCCTGGTTCAAGATAATCGGCGGAAAAGTTAACAAAGCACCCAACTGTTCGTTCTGCTCCAATTAATCTAGCAATTTGCTTTTCACATAGCCCATTCTGCAAAGAAACAACATACGACTTTTCATTAAGAAGAGGTAATATTTGAGTAATGGCTTGCTCTGTATGCTGGGCTTTTACACAAAGTAATACAATCTCTAAAGATTCTCCTTGTTCCACTAATTTTTCAGGTACATAGGCTTTACAGGATATCGTAAATGTTTCCTCAGGCCCCTCAATCCTTAAACCTGTTTCATTCATTTTTCTTACGTGATCTTCTGCAATATCACAAAAGGTTACTTTCTGTCCAGAACGCGAGAGATAAGCACCCAAAACTCCACCAATTGCACCTGCCCCAATGATTGTTATATGCATGTTTTTCCTCCTAAAACAGCTGCATCCCACCATCAGCCGAAATAATTTGCCCACTTATGTATGCTGCATAATCTGATGCAAAGAACAATACCGGAAAAGCAATATCCTCTGGCTTTCCAAGTCTTTTTACAGAAATTGATTCAATTAGAGCTTGCTGTTTCTCCTCAGTCATTTTGTTCCACTGGTTTTCAGTTGAAGGATTTGATATCACAAAGCCAGGAGCAACATTATTTACTGTGATTCCAAAAGGGCCAAGTTCTCTTGCCATCTGCCTTGTAAACCCGATTTGACCTGCCTTTGCACTTGTATAAGCCTGTATTCCTGTTAAACTACTGCTGCGACCAGCACCGCTCGAAATGTTTACAATTCTTCCATAATTGTCTCTTTTCATATAAGGCGCTACAGCACGAGTCATATAAAAGGCAGCATTGAGATTAATGTCTATCACGCGATTCCATTGTTCGTTAGTAACATTTTCAATTGGTTGATGCTCTTGTCCTGTAACTCCACCTGCGTTGTTAACCAGAATATCAATTCGGTTAAATTCCTTAATGACTATATGAATCATCTCATTAATTGCTTCACAATCTGTTAGATCGACTTTATATGTATGGATGTTAGCCTGTTGACCATTTGATCCTAGCAGTTCTTCAATCTCTTTTTTCGTTTGGTTGAGTTCTTCTTCAAGAATATCAATTGCTATAACTGATGCTCCATGACGAGCAAATTCTTTACAAATAGACCTACCGATCCCATGACTTGCACCAGTAACCAAACAGATTTTATTTAAAAAAGTTGTCGACTGTAAACTGTTAACACTTTGGAACAACATAATACCTCCTTAAATGATCTCTACACCTTTTCATTTTTCAGAAACTTTTGTAAATTTATAAATAATCATACTAGCAATCTCTTGAAATTACAATTACTTTTGTTTAAATATTTTAATTTTTTAGAATTCTTTTATTTCACCTTTCACATATACTATTAGTTACTATTAATCTATATAATTATGATATGGTATTTTTAACTAGGAGGGTTTTCATGGAAACGTCGATTAATGAATTCTATTCTAAAACGAAAGAGATTCTAGCAAATTCTATTATGGACTTAAAACAGTTTTGCGCACTACCTTCTATCTCTGCACAGAAGAAGATGATCCCAGAGACAGTAAGCATTGTTGAGAAAATGGTTAATGACCTAGGCGGAAATATTACAATTTTAGACGAGTTTGGTGGTAACCCGATTGTTTTTGCTTTCTTTGAGGCAGGTCCAAACGGTAACAAAGAAAAAACCATTCTTTTTTATAATCACTATGATGTTCAACCTCCTGAGCCACTTGATGAATGGGACACTCCACCATTTGAGTTAACAGAAATTGATGGTAAGTTATTTGCAAGAGGAGCAGCTGATAATAAAGGAGATCTGATTGCACGTTTTTCGGCAATAAAGGTCTTAATAGAAATGTTTGGAGAACTACCTTGTAACCTGAAGTTCATCATCGAAGGCGAAGAGGAAATAGGAAGTCCTACCCTCCCGCTTTATATCGAAAAATATAAAGAGCTTTTAAAAGCCGATGCTTGTATTTGGGAGCATGCTGATCGTGATGCAGAAGACCGAGTGAATTTATTAGCTGGTGTGAAAGGGATGGCTTATTTTGAACTCACTTGTGAAAGTGCTGATATGGATTTACATTCGAAACATGGTGCTGTTGTCGAAAACGCCGCATGGAGGCTTACACATGCATTAGCATCGATGAAAAATGACAAAAATGAAATTCTTGTAGAGGGATTTTATAATCAGGTGCTACCACCCACAGAGCTAGAAGTAGAATACACAGAAAAGATCCCATTTGATGAACAAAGCATGAAGGAATTATTCGGGTTAAAACATCCTCTGTCTACTACTGCTAAAGGTCGTGACCCAAGGGAAGCAACGGTTTTCGATCCAACTATGACCATTTGTGGTTTTGAAAGTGGATATTATGGTGAGGGCTCGAAAACAATTATTCCAAAAAGGGCTTTAGCAAAACTAGATTGTCGATTGGTTCCAGAACAAGATCCTTATTTCATCCAAGAATGTATCGAAAACCACTTAAAGCTACATGGATACACTGATATAAAAGTGAAGATGTTAAATGGGGTGAAAGCGTACCGCTCAAATCTAGCAGATCCTTTTGTAAGTTTAATGGTAAGAACAGCAGAAGATGTCTATGGAACAGAGGTTGTCCTTTCACCTAATAATGCAGGTACAGGGCCAATGAGCGATTTTGGAAATCTATTAAATATCCCTATTGTGAGTACAGGTGTTGGTTGGGCCAGTTCTCGTTTGCATGCTCCAAATGAATCGATTAGGAGTAAAGACTTCGAAGAAGGTATTGTACATATTGCACACTTAATATCTGAATTTGCAAAAAGTTAATCATTGTAAAATGTCACCATCTAACCCATTTAGATGGTGACAAAAAGCTTAATCGATTACTTCAATTAATTCTAAGTGAAAATCTCCAACTGCTCCCTCCTTATAGAGGTTTGTAAAGGAAGTCGAGTAATTACTAATCGTACCTTTAAATTCAAGCTCACGTTCTAATACTCTCACTGTAAAGGTCATTCGATATAATAGTGTAGTTACACGATGATAATCTTCATTACTCACCTTAAAATCAGCGATTACTTTCTTTATTTTTTTTCCACTTTTTTTGTCATACATCTCTTCACTTCTAAAATTATTTACATTGATCTTTTCTTCATCTAATCGTATTTGTTTTACCATGAGCTCATCTCCAATTAAAAACTATCAAGCTGCATAATCCGTTGACATTTTCCAAGTACATAAACTAGTTGTCCCTCCCACGAATATAATAGTGAGTGCGGAAAGAAGCAAGGTTTCGGTTGAAAATAAAAGTCCGCCAATGAATATAATCAACGCATCAATCATGAATATTAGAATTCCTACATTTAATTTAGTGATGTCAGATATAAATTGGGCAACTAAGTCTGTTCCACCTGTGCTTGTCTTATACCGAAGCATTAGTCCAATCCCTAATCCTACTAAAATCCCCCCAATGATTGCACTGTAAGTGGCATTCACTGTTATTACACTTGGGACAAAGTGGAATACATCTATAAAAAAAGAAGAAATCATCATCCCATGTAAGCTATTATAAAAGTATTGTCGATATTTAAACCAAGCGATGATAAATATTGGAATACTTATCAATATAATCACAAATCCAGCTTCTAATCCCCACATATACTTCATGATCAAACCCACACCAATAACTCCACCATCTAACACTCGGTAAGGGACTAAAAACCAATTAACACCTATACCTAACAACATGCTTCCTAAAATAATAATAAGACCTTTTTTTAACACCCTAAAACACCTCAGTATTTGGACATGTTATAGTATATGCACCAATAACTAAGGTATTTGTGTTTTTTAGTTTTTTAGAATGGATGCTGTATTTTCATTCTGAGGTGACTAGTGTAAGTTTTACATTGAGAATACTTAACTCGGAATTCCATTCACTACAGTTCACTCGCGGGATACCGCGGGGCGTGGGGTAAGCCTCCTCGTCGCCTCGCTCCTGCGGGTCTCACTGTGCCCGCTACATCCACCCAAGCGCCAAAAGTTGTCAGAACTCTTGTCTTCTAAAACATATTCCTTTTATATAAACCAACAAACTTAATAAGAAAAACCAAAGCCCGGTCTTGAATTTAAACGGAAAAATTCCGCTTAAGTTGGGAAATATCAACATTTCCCTAAAAATAACAGGAGTTTTTCCGCTTATATGAACCTACTCTTTAGATTTAGTTATATATTAGAGAAGTTAACCGGAAATTCTCCGTTTATATCTGCATCTTAAGCCCCTTTTTGATACATTAGCCGGAATTTCTCCGTCTATGAGTTCCTATACCTACGCAAAAATCAACAAAGATGAGTTACAAAGCTAAAAAAGTACATCATGATCCGTGCTGCCTTATCCATAAATTTTTTAGAAGATGTCGATGGTGTATAAAGACATCACGTAATCCTAAAAATTACATGGCTTTGATTAACTTGGAACACATCTTCACTTCCTCAAACAGAACAGCTGGTACTCTTATCTTTAAAAAAAGAAGGAGACTAGCTCTCCCTCTGTACTATAAAATCTATTTTTCTATTTACAAGCTTTTAATCGCTTCTTCAATTGATTGGTCACCTGATACAAGATCAAATGAACGTCTATACGTGTGACGATCAGTCAACACTTGAACAATTGTACTGGCAACATCTTCTCTTGGAATTGTGTTACGAGTTAAATTTTCAGCAACAGTTATCTGACCTGTTCCG
This sequence comes from Litchfieldia alkalitelluris, assembly GCF_002019645.1. Classification (GTDB taxonomy): domain Bacteria; phylum Bacillota; class Bacilli; order Bacillales; family Bacillaceae_L; genus Litchfieldia; species Litchfieldia alkalitelluris. Next base: position 3,821,240 of record NZ_KV917374.1, read on the forward strand.
GATTCATTTGTTAGTCCACCGGGACGGATAATTGAATAATTCAAAGAGCTAGCTTCGACGAATCGATCGGCATAGTGTTTGGCAACAAAGTATGGCTTAATAGCTTCACTCCAATTTTCTCGATGATGAGCTTGTATCGCACTAACCATAACAAAACGTTCAACGCCGAGTTTTTCGGCTGCTTCTAACGTTTTAACTGCCCCATCAAGATCCACTAACAAAGTCTTATCATGTCCAGTACTTCCACCAGAGCCTGCAGTAAAGACAATCGCATCACAGCCTTTTGCTGCCTCCACTAGTTCATCAACGGTTCCTTCTAAATTGGCAACAACGCCTTCGATACCCGATTTCTTTAGTTTTTCAAGCTGCTCCTCAGTTCGAACCATAGCCTTCACATGATGTTCCGGATGAATAGCTAATAAATGAACGAGATGTTGACCTATCTGACCATTTGCTCCAACCACGAATACGTTCATAAGGTTACTTCCCCTTTCATTTGTCATCTTTTTCAATCACAACACTATTATTTCAAAATCTGATGTTGATATCAAAAGAACCGCTCAGCAGATGTTATTTGGTATAAAAATTTTCCGTATAATATGGATTTGCTTTATCATTAAACGCAACACCTACACCAAGTAATTCAAACTCAGGATGTAGGATATTCTCACGATGCCCTAAGGAGTTCATTAATCCTTCATGTGCAAAAATACTACTAAATTGCCCTGAAGCTAAGTTCTCACCAGCAAGTGAATACTTAATACCATCTTCAAGCATACGATCAAACGGAGATTCACCTTTTAAGTTTGTATGATCAAAGTAATTATTTTCAGCCATATCGATACTATGATTTCTTGCCGTTACTTTTACTTGATCATCCCATTCTAAAGGATGCAAGCCTTTTTCCACCCTTGTTGCATTGGTTAAATCAAAAAGTTGGACTTCTAATCCCTCTTTTAAGGGGTCACTTGGAGTAGTATAGAAATCCTTTTTACCATTCTCTAATTTCTTATCGATAAGTTGAATAGAAGTAACTCTATTATTTTCATGTTGATCATAAAATATGGTGACAAAAGAGTTGTCTAATTCAAACATATCGTACCCACGATCTTCTGGAAACTGATAATTTACTAACCCTTTACTTATATACTTCATTGGCTCTCCAAGAATAGAGCGAACTTCCTCTTTTTTACTTTCAAGCTTAAGCCCCGTGCTTGATGCAATTAAATCGTGGTTCGTATACATACCAACTACCTTATTATCTTCATCATAAGCTACCATCATAAAGTGTTGATATTGATCATGGTATGTGTACCACTCAGTCCCATATTCGTTATAAGAGGTACGTTTGGCTTGACCAGTAATATCTTCAACTGTTTCTCTAGTATCACCAAGTGCAATATTATAGATAGAAAAAAGCTGTGTAGTGGAAGGTTCTAAATTAGGAGGATCTACTTCTTGAACTGGATTTGGCGTACTCTGCTCCTTTTCAATCACCTGATTAAGTTCACCAAACACTTGTAAGATAGAGCCGAGTATCGAATCTAATGTATTTTGGATGTTGGGGTTATCTTTTATTCCGTCCATTTCCATTTTAATTGTCTCAATAGCTTCTTCATATTCAGTGCCAACAGACTTCTTTTCAATGACAGTCCAAGACGCATATAAAAAGAAAATTGTAGACAATAATAGAAAAAATCGTCTCACTTGTTGACCTCCTTGTATCTATTATCAACAACTGGTTGATAATTAGGTTAAACTATATTTTTATCCATTTTATCCACTTTATCATTAACCCAAACTTTTCACAAAAAAATAGTAAGGAGCTCCCCTTACTATTTCTATACTTGAATAGGTTCTTCAGTATTCGAAAATCCCTCTTGATAAATACGACTAATAATCGATTCTATCTCAGGTTCCTCGACTGTTAAATCTGAGATGTTATGAGTCTTTGTTATTTGATTAATTAATTCCGATGCCGATATTTCAGTTCGATTAAAACTAATCCACTTTCGATTTCCTTCTTCTTTAATAAGTGATCCCCCTTGTAGGGTTAGTTCTTTTCCATTTTGCTCTACATCAACAACTAGTGTTCTTGTTTTCCCATATTTAGCTTTAACTGTGTCGATGTTACCATCATATACTTTTTGTCCATGATCGATAAGTACCATCCGTTTACAAAGCTTTTCAATATCCTCCATATCATGGGTTGTCAGAATAACAGTCACTTGTCTTTGTTTATTAATTTCTTGTATAAAGTCTCTCATTTTCTCCTTCGCAACGACATCAAGTCCAATCGTCGGTTCATCCAAAAAGAGAATCTCTGGGTCATGAAGAAGTGATGCAGCAATATCAGCTCTCATTCTTTGACCAAGTGACAACTGTCTAACAGGCGTATTAAGAAACTCATTAAGACCTAATATTTCAGTAAAGGTATCCATATTTTCTTGATACCTTGTATCTGAAACACCATAAATATCCTTTAGTAGTTCAAACGATTCAATTGTTGGAAGATCCCACCACAATTGGGTACGTTGGCCAAATACAACACCTATGTTTTTAGCATTTTTCTTTCGGTCTTCATATGGAACAAGCCCATTGACAGTCACTTTCCCACTTGATGGAACGAGAATCCCAGTTAACATTTTGATTGTCGTAGATTTACCTGCACCATTTGGACCAATATATCCAACCATCTCTCCCTTTTCAATTGAAAAAGAAATGCCCTGTACCGCTTCCTTCGTAATAAATTGACGATTCACAACACTTTTTAATGCCCCAAGAAAGCCGGTTTCCCTTTTCGCTATTTTGAAATCCTTACGAAGATTTTCAACTTCAATAATCGCCATGACGAACTCACTCCTTTTTATGAACCTGTACTTTTATAACGATTCAAACCGAACATCCATAAATGATAAGCTAAAAAGAAAAACACAATGCCAACAACTGGTGTGAGATATCCAATATTAGCATGAAAGTAATTAATGTCTTTTTCTAAAAGAGCCGCAGCTGGAAAATAGTTAACAAAACCAAAAGGGATGACAAATGCTGTGATATATTGAATGATTTTCGGATAAATTCCTAAGGGATAGTTTGTAAGATTTCTAGCTGGGTACATGACTACCCAATAAAATCGCTCTGACTTCGTTGTCCAAAACGCAATTGCCGAAATCATTACCAGAAGTCCACCTTGGATAAGCACTCCTCCAATGATGGCCGATAGTAGGAAAAGAAGCTTCCCTAATCCCCACTGAAGATTAAGCTCTCCACTTACCCAAATAAAGATGAATATACTAAAAATAAATTGTCCCGCTGCCCCAATATCAAATTTCATTGCCATAAAATGAAAAAATGGATTAATTGGACGCACTAAAAATCGATCAAATGTACCGTTGACAATATAAGTATCTAAGCTTCTAAAATGAAAGAATAGTATGATACAAAAACCCCAAGAAACAACCGCCACAGCAAATAGAAAAAGAAGTTCATAGAAATTCCACCCACCCAGCTCCTCAAACTGGTAAAGCATGACCCACATTGTCACTGCTGTTCCTGTATAAGCTGCAATCATGCCTACAATCCTCATCATAAAAGCAAACCGGTATTGCATTTGTGCACGGATCCCTGCAGCAACCAAACGAAAATATAATGGTATATACGATAAAATTCCCACTGCTTATCCTCCTTGCACAACGACTTTTGATGTTGCTTTAAGCCAAACAAAACGAAGAATTAAAAAGCAAACTACCAACCAAAAAAGTTGTAACCCAAGCATCATCAAAATGTCACTACCTACAATTTCCTCAATAAAAATCGAGTTGGGAATAAAATAGATTCCCTGAAATGGTAGATACATAGCAATTGTCTGAAGCCAATCTGGAAAAAACCAAAGTGGAATAACCGAACCTGATAAAAGGGAAACCGAGAAATAAAAAATATCCTCAATTCCACCTGTCTCGATTAACCAAAATGTAAATAATCCAAAAGTCAGTTCAATGCAATAACGAATCAAAAATCCTATAAATGCAGAAATACTAAATAATAACCAAGTTTCCCATGAACTCGGTAATGTTAAATCAAAAAAGAAAAACAATAATATGTATAACGGTAATAGTGCCGTGATCATATAAAAGGACACACTACCAAAATCAGCAAACAGATACCTTAGTGGGACATTAAACGGTTTTAATAATTCAAAAGCTATATCCCCTGTTCGTACCTTTTCTTGAATTTCCCATAAAGGCGTACCTGCTCCGTTGACTGCCTGCATTTAAAAATTGGCTAACCACGACATATGTCAACATTGCAGCCAAAGAAACTCCTTCAGCTTCCTCTCTGCCAGAATATAATGCCATCCAAATCGATCCCCACATAAGTAAGAAGATGATATTAGATATTAGACGTGTCCAAACATCAAAACGATAAGCTGCAGATCTTAGAAAAGCCTTTTTGGTAAAAGTAGTATACATTTTAAATGGACTCATGATTCACCTCATGTCGTTTAACAAACCCTTTTCTCTAAACATTAATTTTACCATAATTTATAACTTTTCTTAATCGAATTGATGAAAAAAGCGTCCCTTTATCTCTAGCAGTAAGCTTTGCTTCATTAGTAGGATTATTGATTTTTAGATAACTTGATACAAATCTCACTATCCATGTTTTCTTTCGTTTTGTGGTAATATAAAAACATACATAATTAAGGAGGAATTCCTAATGAGCACATTTGAGCAAAACTTAGAGAAGTATGCAGACCTAGCAGTCCGCGTTGGTGTAAACGTTCAAAAAGGGCAAACACTTATTGTTAACGCACCAATTTCTACTGCTGAGTATGTAAGAAAAGTAGCTAAAAAGGCGTATGAAGCTGGAGCAAAGAACGTACATATTGAGTGGTCTGATGAAGAAACAACTAGAATTAAATATGATTTAGCACCTGATGAAGCATTTAATGAGTTCCCAGTTTGGAAAGCAAAGGGGTATGAGGAAATGGGAGAAGAAGGCGCGGCTATCCTTTCTATTGTATCTTCTAACCCTGATCTTCTTAAAGGTGTTGACCCAGAGAGAATCGCAAATGCTAATAAAGCTTATGGACAGGCAATGGAAAAATTCAGAAGCTTTATTCAATCAGATAAAATTAGTTGGTCTATTGTTGCTGTTCCTTCAGAAGCATGGGCAGCAAAAGTTTTCCCGGATATCCCTAAAGAAGAACAACAAACAAAACTTTGGGATGCAATTTTCATGGCTACAAGAGTTGACCTTGATGATCCAGTTCAAGCGTGGAAAGAACACAATGCAACCCTAAAAAGTAAAGAACAATACCTTAATGAAAAGAAATACAAAATACTGCACTATAAAGCACCTGGAACTGACTTAACGATTGAACTACCTGACACACATGTTTGGATAGGTGGCGGAAGTGATAATGAGCAAGGTACTCCATTCGTAGCAAACATGCCAACTGAGGAAGTGTTTACGGTTCCTTTAAAAACTGGAGTTAACGGCTATGTTACAAGCTCAAAACCACTTAGCTATGGTGGAAATTTAATTGAAAATTTCAAAGTTACGTTTGAAAATGGACGTATTGTAGATGTAAGTGCTGAAGCCGGAGAAGAAACACTAAAGAGACTTGTTGAAACAGATGAAGGCTCCCACTATCTAGGCGAAGTTGCGCTTGTTCCACATGATTCACCAATTTCAAATTCAAATATTATTTTCTTTAACACGTTATTTGATGAAAATGCATCACACCATCTTGCAATCGGAAACGGATATTCTTTCTGTATTGAAGGCGGAAAGACGATGTCTAAAGAAGAACTTGAGAAAAATGGTGTGAATACAAGTATCACACATGTCGATTTCATGATTGGATCAGCCGATATGGATATTGATGGAATTAAGGAAGATGGTACTGTGGAAGCAGTGTTTAGAAATGGGAATTGGGCGTTTTAATAAAGATGTTGAAAGAAGAGGAAGTTAAAAGCTTCTAACGGGTTCCGTTTCCTGTCGCAAAACGTCAATTAGTACAGAAAAATGCAAATCCAAAATGCAATCTTTTTTTACACTCTAAAATGCAGGACAATTTGTAAGGCCAGGTGGATTAAAAAACATTTAAAAAGATTTCCACCCTTGCTATTTTTTAATTGCTAATTATTTCGATTCGAGAAGGTGGAAGTTTGTAAACCTCCACCTTCTCGAATCGATTTTGCGTAGTATGAGAATTATAAGGGGAAAAATGCCTCTTATTTTATTTAAGGGAGCTTTAGAAGCGGATATAAGCGGAGAAATTCCCGTTAACTGTTCTAAATCAGACAAAATCTAATGTTTAGGGTAATATAAACGGAAAACTCCCTTTATTTTTTAGGAAATATGGGTATTTCCCAATTTAGCGGAAGTTTCTCCACTTATTTTCCTAACACGTTGGAATCAACCTTCAGTTTTAACAGAGCCTAACCAACATTTTCTAAAATATCATAAAAATGTAATGTATATCGCTAAGGCAAACAAGCTATTGTACCCCAACATTTTTATATTACAAATTGTATTAAAAATTTTCCAATAATAATTATCGAAATCCCTTTATATCAACAAAAATAGACCTCCAAATTTACCATACAATTTGAAGGTCATTTTGCCATTACATTTTTATTGTTTGCGCTAGTTAACGTAACCCGTTAGAGTACTTTCCTCTTCTTTTAATGCAAAAAAACGCTGAGTTCTCAGCGTTTTATAATTTAAAAAACATATTATAATTTCATAGGTATCACTTATGCTACGTCGGTATTAACGTCTTTTTTCAAACCGAAATTTGTTACTTTTCTTAAATAAGGAAGGACATAATAATCGGCTCCATATTTACCTGCATTTGCACCAGCTGCTAGAATAATAGTTCCAATTAAAACCATCCAAGGATTTGTGCTTACTGTTCCTGCGAACATGAACATGAAGTTCATCATTAAACCGAAAAACATCGCAGCAGTTGTTAAACAGCCTACAATTAGTCCTAAACCTACTAAAAACTCACCCCAAGGAATAAGGAAGTTGATCATACCTACGTTTGGAAGTGCTACACCTTCAATAAATGCATTATATGTTGGATATACTGCTGCACCCGTTGCCTTATCAGCTACTGGATTAGCTAATGCGTTGTTCAAATAACCACCTGCATCAAAGCCACCTGTAATTTTCCCCCACCCAGCTGTCATCCAACTCCATCCAAGATACACTCTTAATACAGTTAAAATCCCTGCTGCCCAAGTATTTTCTCTAAGAAATGTGTTAATCATCTTGAACCTCTCCTTTAATAAAGTTGTTTTTAATGTATTTCTATGACTTAATCTTACTATCCCATAAACCCCTCTTCAATACATATGTGAAGTTATTCACATATTAGTCAATAAGTTTTGAACTTTTTATTACAGCCATTGTGCTTATAGATGATTGAGTATATATAAGGAAAACTCCATACCCAAAGGATATAGAGTTAACTACTGGTCTTATTTAGTCACATTTTGATAATAATTTGATAATTCAACAATCATGCTACCCATTCTTTCATTTTCAGGATAAACAATTCGCTTTATTCCTACCTCACGTAAAGCTTGTGCTGTCACCTTACCTACAGCTAAAGCAATAACTTGTCCTTCAAACACTTGACGAACCTCTTCTTCTAGACCTTTATCTCTAGCATAACTCATTAGAAATCGCACCTGTGGAGTACTAGTGAAAGCAACTGCGTCAATATCTCCATTTAATAGTTCTCTCACTAACAACTCAAGACTTTCCTCTTCGGGAGGTGTGTGAATATAAGGTAACAATTCTTCATAGGTAGCGTGTTCTTTTTCCAGCCAGGCTATTAATAATGGAGCTGGATCTCCATGTAATTGTAGTGCTACGTTCTGTTTTTCTAGTGAATGGGAACCAAGGCTGCGAACTAGTCCTGCTGTACTTCCATCATCATCGCGAACTAGTGGGGCTACGCCTAATTTTTTTAACATGTTGACGGTTTTATATCCTCTTGCAGCTATCTTTATCTTTTGTAAACTAGAAAGAAATTCCTCACCTAGCCCAAGCTTTACAGATGTATTGTATAACCTTTCTGTGCCTACACCAGTTGTCAGTATAATCCAATGAAATTCACCACTTACTAGACGCTTTATACTTTCTTCGACATTTGAATCATCTAAAAAAACAGTCCCTTGTGCTGGACGTACAAGGGGAGTGCCTCCAAGATTCTTCACAATCGTACTTATTTCTTCAGCTTTACGTGGACCAACAAGCGCCACCCGTTTTCCCTCTAATTTCTTCAAATCATTTTGCCTCCTACCTCTTTATCTACATTTAGTTAAAACTATCATATTCATAGTTTTTAGTAAACATCTTTACAAAAGGAAAGCATCCAGTCAAAATTACACGGATGCTTTCCTTTTCAACTATTCTAGATAAAGATATACCTCATTACCCTCGATCGATGTTTTAAAAGTCTTAACACAGCCATGATCGGGCTCCTGTACCTTTCCATCATCAAGGCAAATCTTCCAGTCATGCATAGGACAGAACACAAACTCACCACTTATAATCCCTTCAGATAACACTCCACCTTTATGTGGACAGCGGTTTTCGACAGCTCTTACACTTCCACCAGATAGCTTAAATACTGCAACCTCTCGTTCACCCACTCTTACTGTTTTGCCTAAACGGTCTGGTAATTCATGAATGGAACCAACCAACACTTTAGTTATACTTTGATTTACCATCAATTTCCCTCCTTTTTAAGAATCCTTTAATCAAGATTTAACAAGCTCAAATAATTCCTTCTTTGTTTTCTTATTTTCAATAATTTCTTTCCAAGGATCCTTGTAAACAGAAAGTGTTGCATCCATTCGTGCATTAAGCTCATCACGTTGCGATTTATCATCTAAAACAGATTTCACATGTTCTAATCCTACACGTTCGATCCAAGCCGAGGTACGTTCCAAATAATTTGCCGTTTCACGATAGTATTGAAGATAAGCACCTGTGATTTCTATTGCTTCTTCATCTGTTTTTACCTTATAAAGCAAGTCGCCACCGCGTACATGGGTCCCACCATTTCCACCGACATACAACTCCCATCCACCGTCAATTCCGATGAACCCAATATCTTTAAATCCTGATTCAGCACAACTTCTCGGGCAAGCAGAGACTGCCATTTTCACCTTATGTGGAGTTTGTAGACCTTCAAACTTTTTCTCCAACACAATTCCAAGACCCATTGAATCCTGGGTTCCAAACCTACAGAATTGTTCACCAACACACGTCTTAACAGTTCTTAAAGATTTACCATATGCAAACCCTGATGGCATATCTAACTCTTCCCAAACACTCGGTAAATCTTCTTTTTTTACACCAAACAGGTCGATCCTTTGACCACCTGTTACTTTTACTAATGGAATTTCATATTTATCAACAACATCAGCAATTTTTCGGAGATCATTTGCATTTGTTACGCCTCCATACATACGAGGTACAACTGAGTATGTTCCATCCTTTTGAATATTTGCGTGCATACGTTCATTCACAAAACGTGATTCTCTTTCATCTTTATAGGTTGTTGGATTAACCATCCCTAAATAATAATTAATGGCCGGACGACATTTTGAACATCCCTCTGAACTATTCCAGTCCAACACATGCATCACTTCTTTTACATGAGTTAAACCTTTTGCTCGGATTTCCTCAACCACTTCATCTCTTGATAATGACGTACAACCACAAACTGCTTCCTTTTGAGATGAGGAATCAAAATCAGACCCAAGTGTATGTTGAAGCAGGTCTGAAACTAAAGATTTACACCCCCCACAAGAACGAGTTGCACTCGTACAACCTTTTATTTGGTCAACCGTTGTGCAACTCTTTTCATGAATGGCATGAACGATTGTTCCTTTAGAAACTCCATTACAACCGCAAATGATTTCATCATCGCTCATCGTCGCTACAAAGCTTTCCGTTGATTCACCACCTGTTGGTTGTAAAATCGCAACTTTCATTGTATCTGATACATCTTCTTGTTTTTTAATCATTGAGAATAAACGATTTCCATCCCTACTGTCACCGAACAATACCGCTCCAACAATTTTGTTTCCTTTGAACACAAGCTTTTTATATACACCATCTTGGTCATCAAATACTTTAAGAGCTTTCTTTTCTTCATCTTCAATGAAGTCTCCAGCTGAGAATACTTCAACACCAGACACCTTTAACTGAGTGGACAAAACTGAACCCTTATAAGGCTTCGTTTCTTCACCACATATTTGCTTCGCAAGAACTTTTCCTTGTTCAAAGAGAGGTGCGACTAATCCATATGGAATCCCATTATGCTCGGCACATTCACCCACTGCATAAATATGTGGGACACTGGTTTCCATATAATCATTAACTACAATTCCACGATTGACAGCTAATCCGCCGTCCTTTCCTAATTCAACATTCGGTCGAATACCTACTGCCATTACTACAAGATCTGCTTCTATTTGTGTACCGTCCTTAAAGGTTACTGCTTCGACTCTTTCGTTACCGATGATTGCCTCTGTATGCTTCTCAAGCAAGAAGTTCATTCCTTGGTTTTCTAATTCTTTTTGAAGCATTTTCCCTGCTGTTTGATCTAACTGTCGCTCCATTAGAGATGAAGCAATATGGATAACAGAAACTTCCATACCTAAATTTAATAAACCTCGAGCAGCTTCTAATCCAAGCAAACCACCGCCAATAACAGCAGCTTTTTTATACTTTTTAGAAGTAGCAAGCATCTCATCTGTATCTTTAATGTCTCTAAATGCTGTAACTCCTTTTTTGTCGGCACCTGGAATTGGTAGGATAAAAGGGAGAGAGCCTGTTGCAAGAATTAATTCATCATAAGACTCAGTTCTATCCTTATCTGTATAAACAACTTTATTCTCTGAATCTATTTTTGTAACCGATTCGCCAGTATATAATGTAATGTTATTTTCCTTATACCACTCCCAGTTGTTTAGGGTAATGTCCTTTACTTCAGTGTCACCCTGTAAAACTTTCGATAATAGAATTCGGTTATAGTTAGGATGTGGTTCACTACCAAAAATTGTAATTTCAAACATATTGCTATTCGTTTTTAAAATTTCTTCAATTGCTCTTACACCAGCCATTCCATTACCAACAAGAATCAATTTCTTCTTTTCCATCCTTCTTCCCCCTTATAACTATTAAAATTTCCCTTAAATCACTGGATGTATGGAAACAGCACAAACCTTAAAGCCTGGCATCCGACAAGTTGGATCTAATGTATCCCCAATTAAACGATTGACATTTTGAGTATCGGCCCAGTGGAAGGGCACAAACACCGTGTCTGGCCTGATTTCTTCAGTAATCTTACTTCTTACCACAATTGTTCCTCTCCGTGAATGAATTTTCACGAGAGATTTGTCCCTTACTCCAAATTCCTCTGCAGTTGAAGGGTGAATTTCAATATATGATTCTATATTTCTTGCAGAGAGAGAGGGACTCTTTCTTGTTTGTACCCCTGTTAAATAATGAGCCATGACCCTTCCAGTAGTAAGTAATAATGGATATTCCTCATTTGCTTCTTCTTTTTTTATGTCAGGACTGTTTTGTACAGGTATCATAATTGCTTTTTGATCTTCATGTGCAAATCCTACATCAAAAAGACGGTCTGTTCCTTCATGGTCTACATCTGGACATGGCCATAATATTCCTCCTTCATGTTTAAGACGGTCATAAGTTATTCCATAATAATCAGCAAGACCACCACGACTAGCGACTCTTAGTTCATTAAAAATATCTTCAGCTGTTTGATAAGAGAAATACCTACCTTTTCCTAGCACACTTGCAATCTCAGATAAAATTTGCCAATCATGCTTGACTTCACCTGGCACGCTTTTATTTGCTTCACGTAATATTACCCTGCCCTCCATGTTTGTCATGGTTCCCTCATCCTCGAGGTAAGAAGATGTTGGTAAGATTACATCAGCAAGAGCAGCTGTTTCAGAAATAAACATATCAATAGCAACGAAAAATTCTAATTTTTCTAGAGCCTTTTTAACAAAATTGGCATTCGGATTAGAAATGATTGGATTTGACCCCATTAGTAGTAACCCTTTTATTTCACCTTCATGAATCTTTTCCATCATTTCATAGGCTGAGACACCCTTTCTTGGTAGATCTTTTTCTTCAATTTCCCATACCTTTGAAATATATTCTCGATGTTTTTCGTTTTCAATCGAACGATAACCTGGTAATTGGTCCGCTTTTTGTCCATGCTCCCGTCCCCCTTGACCATTCCCTTGTCCTGTAATAGCACCATATCCACAGTTTTCTTTTCCAAGCTTCCCAGTAACTAAAAGAATATTCAAAAAATTCCTAACAGCTAAATACCCATCGGTTTGCTGCTCAACCCCTCTAGCTGTAAAAATCATCCCTGTTTCTGATTTACCAAACATCTCGGCACACTTTCTTATCTGTTCAGTCGGGATACCTGTTAATTCACTAATCTCACCTAAATCGAGCTGATTCAAATGTTCTTTTAATTCTTGGTAGCCTTTTGTCTTTTCTTCAATAAATGAAGGATTTATAAGATTTTCATCAATGATTGATTTCAATAGACCATTTGCAAGTGCAGCATCTGTTCCAGGCTTCACTTTAAGGTGTAAATCCGCTATTTTGGCTGTAGCAGTATCTCTAGGATCTATCACAATAATATAAGAACCGTTTTCTTTTGCCTTTTCAAAATATGGCATGATTGTCGGCTGACATTCAGCGATATTTGTTCCAGCTAAAATAATACATTTTGCAGAAGGTATCTCTGATAGTCGATTGGTTAATCCTCTATCGATTCCAAATGCTTGATTTGCAGCTGTAGCTGCTGCTGACATACAAAACCTTCCATTATAATCAATATATTTAGTTTTTAAGGCGACTCTAGCAAACTTTCCTAATAGATAGGACTCTTCATTGGTTAATGACCCGCTTCCATATACACTCATGGCATCGGTCCCACTTTTTGATTGAATTGCCATGATTTTTTCTTTAATATAGTCAAGTGCCTGAACCCACGAGATGGGGATAAAAGTTCCATCTACTTTTAGTAACGGTGTCTTTATACGATCTTGGTGAAAAGCATGTTGGTGAGCACTCATTCCTTTTATACATAAACGCCCTTCAGTTGTGGGGTTATCTTTACCAACGACTCGGTAATGTTTTCTTGTAACAATTGTTTGTTCTATTAGCTGCATTTTGCATTGCATGCTGCAAAATGGACACTGTGTATCATAGACCTTTTCTGACTCAATTTCTTGTTGTTTTGATCGAAAGTATTTTAATAATAATTCAGTCAAAGGTTCTCCCCCTTTCTACTTCAATTTAATGTCTTCCCTGAAAATAACAAGGATTAGCGAGTGGCATTCGCTGATATCCACTCGCGGGATACCGCGGGAGGTCCCTGAGCCTCGCTGCTGCTCCTGCGGAGTCTCACGAAACCTCTACATCCCGCAGGAGTCGAGTGGCTCTCCGTAGATTCCACACTGAGAAGAAGAAAAATTTTCATTCTCCATGGTGCGGATTTAATTAGCATGTTGGTCTACCATTTACAAGTAGGGTTTTATCTTCCACGTATTTTTTATCTGTTTCTAAGCGTTCTTTTAAAATTCCACGCAGTTCTTGATCGAATAATACTTCTCTTAGATGAATTAAGCCAAGTCTATCCATCCAATGCCATGATCTTTCTTTGAAGTTAGCTGTTTCCCGGTAGTATTGGATAAGACAAGTGACCATTTGAACGGCCTCAATTTCTGACTGAGCGACACACAAAAGTTCACCTTCACGTACATGTCGTCCACTACTTCCACCAATATAAATCTCCCAACCACGGTCAATACCAATAAGCCCTATATCTTTAGTTGTGGAACCTGCCCCGTTATGAATGCATGCAGATACTCCCACCTTTAATTGAAACGGTGTATTTAGAAATTCAACCTGTTTTTCGATGCCTACCGCTAACTTCAATGCTGTTTCTTTTTCACATTGACATTTATTTTCGCCAATACAAGTTTTTACATTTTTCACAGTACTTCCGTATGTTAAATTAAGTGGCATATTCAATTCAGACCATACTTCTTCAAGTTGTTCTTTTTTAATCCCCATTAATTGAACCCGTTGATCACTTGTTATTGCGACTTTTTTGATTATATATTTTTGAACGACTGCTGTTATTCTTTGCAATTGTTCTCCATTTGTTAATCCTCCGTACATTTGTGGAACGACTGTGTAAGTGCCATCTTTTTCAAGAAAAGCATTTTTATGCTGATTTATAAACAACGATTCTTGTTCTGTTTCATATTCAGGGTAAATCATACTTAAATAATAATTTAATGCTGGCTTGCAAACATTACAGCCAACTTTGTTATTCCAGTTAAACACCTCAAATATTTCATTTAGTGATACAAGAGAGTGTTCTTGTATTTTCTCTACAACCTCTTCTTCAGTTAAAGAGGTACAAGTACATAATGTTTTATTCTGAAACACCTCATTGAAACCAGGACTATTTGTATATAATAGAAGCTCTTTCACTAAGGATTTACAGCTTCCACAAGAGCTAGAAGCCCTCGTACATGCTTTCACCTGATCAATCGTTTCTAACCCATCACGTTTTATCGCACCAATAATATTCTCTTTTGTTACATTATTACAATTACAAACTAAACTACTAGAAGGCATCTCATGAATTGAACGCAATTGATCTTGTGACTGAAGTAATTCAGATTCAGCCATTGTACTCACATCGATTTTCTTGGTAATAAGATTTAACAATCTCGGACCATCTGAAGTATCCCCGTATAGGACTGTACCGATGATTTTTGAATCACTTATAATTACTTTTTTATATACACCCGAACATTCATTTTTAAGCATAATTGTGCTTGTTGTTTCATTTTCTTGAAAGCTACCAGCTGAAAAAACGTCAACGCCTGATATTTTTAACTGTGTCGATAGAACCGTTCCTGTGTATTCTTTATGATCCAGCCCACAAATTTCCTTTGCTAATATCTTCCCTTGTTCATATAAGGGTTTAACTAATCCATAAACAATTCCCCGATGCTCTACACATTCTCCCACAGCATATATATCTGGTGAACTAGTTCCTAGGGAATCGTTCACAAGGATGGCACGATTTGTCTCAATTCCACTTTTCTTAGCTAAGTCTATATTCGGTCTTACACCTACAGCCATAACTACCAAAGCAGTCTGAACAATCGAACCATCCTTAAAACGTATTGCTTCCACCTGCTCATTTCCCAATATCGCTTCAGTTTCTTTTTCTAATAGAAACTTCATTCCTTGTGATTCTAACTCCTTCTGGAGCATGACTGCTGCTGTTAAATCTAACTGACGTTCCATAATTGTTTTTGAAATATGAACTACATGAACATCCATTCCCATATTCAAGAGGCCTCGTGCAGCTTCTAAACCTAATACGCCTCCTCCAATCACCACAGCCTTTTGATTTGTTCGAGAATGTTGAATGATTTTTTTGCAATCCTCAACTGTACGAAAAGACACAACACCCTTCAAGTGGTTCCCAGGTATCGGAAGAATAAAAGGATTTGAACCAGTCGCTAGGATTAATTTATCAAACGGTAAAATCTGATTTTTATCGGTTAGTACGGTCTTGGATTCTTTATCTATGTTGACAACTGTTTCACCTCTATAGAGTTGAATATTGTTTTGGTTATACCACTCTTCTGTATTCAATGTAATGTCACTCATTGATACATCTCCCTGAAGGACTGAAGATAGTAATATACGATTATAATTTAAGTGATTCTCTGATCCAAAAACAGAGATTTCAAATTGATTAGAATCGTTTTTTATAATTTCTTCAACACAACGAATTCCGGCCATTCCATTTCCAACGACAATCAATCTTTTCTTTTTCACATCACACCTCCATTTTGTAAGGTATGTTCCAAAATGTATTTTTAAAATTCTAACAAATTAACCTTATGTTAGATGTTATCACATGACAAGTTAAAAAACATCACATTTTTTACAAAAAATATTTTTCAAAACCAAAGTCCTAAATTCATGTTTTTAAGAGAAAGCGATTACATAAAAATCCTTTTAAAATACCTAATTCCATTAAAAAAATATTTTAAAAGTTATCGTAAACGCTTTAAACACTATGAACATAGTGTTTATTTAATAATACCAAGCTCTTTGCTCGTGTTAGAAAAGCTTACAAACGACATGACAAAATGCTGGTGGTATGTATATGATTAAGTAATTTTAAAATTCAGAAAAAAAGGCGGGATAAAAATGAAAGTTGCAGATCTATTTAAATACAAAGATGAGCGAATGAAGATTTTACACTTTACTTGGCTTGCTTTTTTCATTTCATTTTTCACATGGTACAATATGGCTCCAATGGCAACAACCATGATGCAAAGTATGAATTGGTTAACACCACAGCATATTGCAGCATTAGGGATATTGAATGTTGCCTTAACAATCCCAGCACGTATTGTCATTGGTACGTTATTAGATCGTTTTGGCCCTAGAATCATTTACTCTTCTTTATTAATAGTAATGTCCATTCCAGCAATCGTCTTTGCTTTTGCAGACGGCTGGCTACAATTAATGATCTCTAGATTAATTCTTGGGAGTATCGGTGCCAGTTTTGTCATTGGCATTCGGATGGTTTCTGAATGGTTTCCACCAAAAGATGTTGGTTTTGCAGAAGGAATTTATGGAGGTTGGGGTAATTTTGGTTCTGCTGCTGCTGCTATGGTTTTACCTTATATAGGATTAACGTTATTCGGTGGCGATGAAGGCTGGAGATATGCTTTGGCCATTACTGGAGTTATTTGTTTTGCCTATGGAATCATTTATTATTTCGTTGTTCGTGATACACCAGAAGGGAAACCTTTAATCAAGCCAAAAAGAACAGGTGCGATGGAAGTTAGTAGTTGGAAAGACATGATTCAGCTTATTTTATGGTCTATTCCACTAGGCGGTGCTCTTGCGGTTAGTTCCTGGAGACTAGAAAGACTTAACTTCATTTCAACAGCGGCATTATATACAATTTGGGTAATCATAGGCCTAGTTTTCATTTACCAAGTTTATCAAATACTAAAGGTCAATGTTCCAATATTAAGAGTTGGTGTACCTAAAGATGATCAGTATAAATTTAAAAACGTAGCTGCATTGAATAGTACATATTTTGCCAATTTTGGTGCTGAGCTTGCAATTGTATCTATGTTACCTATGTTTTTCCAATTAACATTTTCTCTAACTCCTGCAACAGCTGGGATTATTGCAGCGTCGTTTGCTTTCATTAACCTTGTGGCCCGCCCATTAGGTGGACTATTATCAGATAGAATGGGAAGCCGAAGAAATGTTATGTTAGTTTACATGATTGGGATTTCTATAGGACTTCTCGGTATGGGCTTTATTGATTCAAGTTGGCCACTGGTATTTGCAGTATTATTAACTATGCTTACATCTGTTTTTGTTCAAGGTGCAGAGGGAGCAACATTCGCTGTCATTCCAATGATTAAGAAGCGCATTACTGGTCAAATCGCCGGAATGGCTGGTGCTTATGGGAATGTTGGAGCAACTATTTATCTAACACTTTATACATTCGTTACTCCTCAGCAATTTTTCTTCATCCTTGCTGGAGGTGCAATAACCAGCTTTGTGATATGCTATTTCTTCCTAGAAGAACCAAAGAATTCATTTGGTGAAGAATATTACTTGTCTTCAGAGGATCTTTCTGAGGGGGAAACTTTAGATACACAGGTACCTGTTGCTAAGAAAAAAGCTTTGTAGAACGAAAGGAGAATGGGATGATAAATCCCATTCTCCTCTTAACTTTAGTCTTTTCTGAGAGATTGTTGTTTATTGTTCAAATGGATTAAATCCTAAAGGAAAGATGCCACACTACTTGGTTCGTTCTTAACTCTCTTTAAATCCTCACAAGCAACAACGTTTACAAGATAGCATTAAATGGTTACTAATTTCTCTTTTCCTTTTTAGTAACTCAAGTAATTTACGATCAAATTCTTCATACTCTTTATCCTCTTTTGAAAGTATTGATATTTTCCCTATTAAAAAACTAATTTCATTTTCAAGTATTTTCAACTCATTCTCTCTTTCATCATTTGATTTTTTGGGTTTGCGTGTTGTTTGGTTATACTCACCAAAACTAACCTCACACCTGGTGATTTTTTTATTTTCAATGACTAAAAGCCGATTGCAAAGTTTCTCAATAAAATAGGTATCGTGAGAGACAATGAGTAAAGTTCCTACAAAATCTGAAAGGATCTTCTCCAAGCTCTCTCTACTCGCTAAATCAAGATGATTTGTGGGTTCATCTAATATTAATAAATCTACTTCTGTCATTAATATTTTTACTAATTTTATTCTTGTACGTTCACCGAGACTCAAATTACCAATTGGAATCTTTAATTTTTCTTCATGCAAGTCAACTCTAGCAAGAATCGTTCGAGCTTTACTTAGCTGATCACGATCAGTAATATTTAAAATGTCCAATACTGTTTTAGTTATATCCAGCTCATCTGCCTCTTGACTTAGAAAGCCAACCTTCAAAGAATCGCTTATCCAAAGATCTCCACTCTCTACTAATTCTTCACCTAAAATCATACTTAGTAAGGTGGTCTTCCCCGCTCCGTTTTCTCCAATGATCGCTAACCTTTCGCCATGTTTAATATAAAAATCACTATTGATAAATAACTTTCTCTCATCAAACGATTTGGTCATTTGGTATGCTTCTATAATTCTCTTTCCATGACGACTATGTTTTTGATCATAGTCAAAATGAATAGTTTTGTCTTCTTTTGGTTTATCGATTTTATTTTTTGCTAGTTCTATTTCTAATCTCTTTTTTATCGATTTAACTTGTGTATCCTTTTTCTTTGCTTTTACTCGATAATGTTCTTTATATCCTTCCTTTTGGGTCGATGTTTCATGAGCCTTTGATGACCAATTTCGTAGTTTGTTAATTTGATTTTCTATTTTTGCTCTCTTTTTTTCTTGAACATCATAGTGATGCTTTCGCTCGCGAAATTCCCGTTCCTTATCCATTCGGTACTGTGAGTAATTCCCTGTATAAAGTTTAGATTCTCCATTGTCTAATTCTATTATTTCAGTCACTGTTTGATCCAAAAAATAGCGATCATGCGATATAATTAAAACTGTTCCCTGATAATTTTTCAGGTATTGGATTAGCGACCTAATACCTTTAAAATCTAAATGATTTGTCGGTTCATCTAATAAAAGTAATTCTGGATTTTTCGAACAAATTTTTGAAAGAGATAGCTTAAGCTTTTCTCCTCCACTTAGGGCTTTAAATCGATCTTTATTCCATTCGTGGAATTTATCCAAGCCTAATTCACTCGTTAACTTAAATATTGCCTCTGAATCGTAGTCTATAAAATGATCCATAAATTCATGTTCCAATGATTGTTTGAGGTATCCTATATAACTATATTCGCCTTCAATTACTCCTTTATCATAATCAAGATTTCCTGAAATAATTTCTGCTAGTGTTGTTTTTCCGGCACCATTGTTACCGACAATCCCCATCCTAGCTCCCTTTTTTATATCTAAATTAATATCCTTCAAAATCATTTGGTCACCAAACTCTTTTTGAATGTTTCTTATTTTCATGATTGTCATAAACTCACCTCTAAAATATTAATTAAGGTTGCTATAACAAAAAAACCTCCCTAGATCTCTAGAGAGGATTAACGCTTTTTTTGCATACACAAACAACATTCATAGCAACAAAGAAAAAACTAAGTTCTATAAATATCAAGGTTATATTTGTGAATGGTAAAATGGGCAGACTAATCCTATTCTCTAGGTACTCGTTTTTTCGCTATTTGAAAAATCGGGTAGAAAATAAGATTAAAACTTCATCGGCACATACCATTCCTTTCGACATCAATAATTTTAGTATATGTAATTAGTTTAAAAAGTCAACCAGAATTTCCCTATTTCAATAATTTGCGTAACATTTTCCCAGAAACTTTACCTACTGCCCTTCTAGCCATTCGTTTGCTAATCGTACCTTTTTTCACAGCATTAACATCACCTAAAATTTTCGCCACAAAATACAACGTTCTTCTTATTTTATTAATTGACAATTTATTTCCCTCCTTTCACTTATTTTGCTTAACTTTTATAATTATTATAGCAGGTAGGATTAACAAGTACGTTTGAAATATTTAAATATTCTAACTTTATTTAAGTTATTTTCTATCTGTAATAAACATGATATGATAATGATGAATTTAACTTTGTATATAAAATAAATCGTAGTAACTGACGAAAATGTGGGGTTAACCACAGGGGAGCTACGTGAAATGCCATAAAAGCCGTTCGTCTGGGCAGGAGGCAAGGGGATACCCTTGTCTCTTTTTTCATTTTTACTAGTATTGGATAATTTAGGTAATACTATTTCTTTGGGAGGTATTTTTGATGGAAAATGTTCTAATTCTTGATGGATCTAAAGTGGCTTCAGAGATAAAAGACCAATTACAAAAAAAAGTAGAGGTTTTAACTGAAAAGGGAATCGTACCTTGTCTAGCTACTATATTAGTTGGTGATGACCCTTCTTCAGCTACTTACGTAAAAATGAAAGGAAATGCGTGTAAGCGTATTGGGATGATTTCTAAACGCATTGATTTACCGAAAGAAACAACTACTGAAGAGTTACTAAATGTCATTCATGAACTTAACGATGATGAAAATATCCATGGAATCTTACTTCAACACCCTGTTCCCGCTCAAATAGATGAGAGAGCAGCATTTGAAGCAATTAGTATCGAAAAAGATGTTGATGGTGTAACCAGCTTAGGATTTGGACAAACAGCTTTAGGATTTGGTGAATATCCATCATGTACTCCAGCCGCAATTATTGAAATTATTGATTATTACAACTTACCAATTGAAGGTAAACATGCAGTTGTTATTGGGAGAAGTCCAATTCTAGGTAAGCCTGTTTCCATGATGTTATTAAACCGTAACGCGACTGTTACCACCTGTCATTCACGCACTCAAAATCTCCCTCAGATTGTCAAGCAAGCTGACATTATTGTAGCTGCAGTTGGTAAAGCTAATTTTGTTCAAGGAGATTGGGTCAAAGAAGGTGCAGTTATCCTCGATGCTGGTTATAATGAAGGTAATGTTGGTGATGTTGACTATGATGCTTGCTTCGCAAAAGCAAGCGCGATTACTCCAGTTCCAGGTGGAGTTGGTCCAGTAACCATTTCAATGCTTTTAAAACAAACCGTTGCAGCTGCAGAAAAAATTAGTGTAAAGACACAATTATAGATGCTAGACCCTAAAAAAGCAGACAAATGTCTGCTTTTTTCTATTTGTACTTAAATGAAACTTTTATACATTTTACTCGTAAACTATACAAAGAAAGCGTGGAAGGGGTTTTGCTTATGTCAGATCCATTTTTCAATGGTGGCGGGTTTATGTTTCAGATTGTTCCCCTATTTATCGGAATCATTTTTGTCATAGTTATTGGTGGTATTTTATTCTCTATTTTCAAAGGAGTCGGGCAGTGGCGGAAAAATGAACAATCTCCTAGACTAAGTGTTCCAGCAATTGTTAAGTCGAGACGTACAGATGTCTCTAGAAGATCCAATATCAATCATCATCACGATAATCATCACCACTCTACAAGCTCACACACAAGATATTTTGTGACTTTTGAATTTGAAAGTGGTGACCGCACTGAGTTTCATGTTTCGGGGAAAGAATATGGCTTACTCGCTGAAGGTGACATCGGAATGTTAACCTTCCAAGGAACTCGATATTTAGGTTTTGAAAGAAAGCCATCGAAATAAGATTGTTTTTTTAGCTCGTAAAGAAGGATTTGAGACTATACTCAAATCCTTTTTTTATTTATAAAAACTCTTAACCATGTGATTCACATCACAATATTTGGTTATGTCGTATGTTACATTTTTACTGAGAAGAATTATCACTACCTATAAGGAGTGAGATAGATGAATAAAATTATAGATTTAAATAAAACACTACTCGAAATTTGTAACCAATATCCTGAAATTATCCCTATTATGCAAGAGATTGACTTTGACAAAATTACCAATCAAGGTATGCTACAAACTGCTGGAAGGGTCATGACAATTCCTAAAGGATGTAGATTCAGAGGGATTTCTATCGATAGTGTAAAGGTAACATTGGAAGAAAAAGGTTTTACACTTTTAGAGTAAAGGAGCAAAACAATGAGTGAAATCATTAATAATCGTGAGAAGGCAACAATAACCGATACTGAACGACAAGAAATGTTAAAGGAAATTATTAAGGAACTTCATCACGGGAAAAGTGTGGATGAAGTTAAATTAAAATTCGAACAGGCAATTGGAAATATTTCTATTTCGGAGATTTCGCACCTTGAACAAGCATTAATGGACGAAGAAGGTATTCCTGTTTCGGAAGTGCAGCGTTTATGCTCTGTTCATACAGCAATTTTTAAAGGCTCAATTGAAGAAATCCACGGCTCATCAAACCAGGAAGACCAGCCTGGGCATCCGGTCCATACCTTTAAACTTGAAAATAAAGAAATTGATATGCTATTGAATTTCAAGCTCCAACTTCATCTTGAACGCTTTGAAAAAGATGATTCAGAGGAAAATATTTATAAATTGATTGAAGATCTTAATCTACTTTTAGACATTGATAAACATTATAGTCGGAAAGAAAATCTTCTCTTCCCTTATCTAGAGAAATATGGAATTAATGGACCAACACAAGTGATGTGGGGAATTGATGACCATATCCGTAATGGGATTAAACTAGCAAAACATCTTCTATCAAACTATCAAGGTGAAAAGGACGAGGTTATCACTGAATTAAAATTTGTCATTCGAGAAGCATCAGAAATGATATTTAAAGAAGAGAACATCCTTCTACCAATGGCACTTCAAACCTTAACGGAGGATGAATGGGTTAGAATTGCTCACGAAAGTGATGAGATCGGCTATTGTTTAACTGAACCATCAGGAGTATGGAAACCTGAAAGATCATCTCTTAAGAATGAGTCCATGACTGAAGGCTACATCCAGTTTGAAACGGGTATTCTCTCTCTCAAACAACTAGAACTAATTCTTAATCACTTACCAGTTGATATTACCTTTATTGACAAGGATGATGTAGTTCGCTATTTCTCACATGGAAAAGAACGAATTTTTGCGAGAACCAAGGCAGTCATTGGGAGAACTGTCCATAACTGTCATCCACCTAAAAGTGTTCACGTGGTTGATCAGCTCCTAAAGGATTTCAAGTCTGGAAACAAGGAATCTGAGGATTTCTGGATAAATATGAAAGACAAAACAATCTATATCCGTTATTTTGCTGTTCGAGATGAAAAAGGAGAATATATGGGAACACTTGAATTCACACAAAACATCGGACCAATACAAGCAATAACTGGGGAGAAGCGTATTTTATCTTAATGTTCTTTTGTGGAAAAAATTACAGAATAGATGACAGATCATAGGTTGATATAATTTCAAAAACAAAGAGTGCAGATGAACTAAACAACAGGAGGTCAAAATATATGACTCAAGAATTAAGAGATCAAATTTATGAACAGTTGGAAGAGGTAATAGATCCGGAGCTTGGTATTGATATTGTTAACCTCGGGTTAGTTTATGATGTGACAATTGATGAAGATTATATGCTTATATTAAAATGACGATGACCTCAATGGGATGTCCATTAGCAGGTCAAATTATAGCCGACGCTAAATCAAAACTAGTTACAGGAATACCCTCTTTAAAAGAAGTCGAGATAGATATCGTCTAGAGCCCACCTTGGACAAAGAATTTAATGAGTCGATATGCGAAAATTGCATTAGGGGTTCACAATTAAAGTATAAGGTGGTTGAAGCGAATATAAATACAGTCCACTCGTTTTTGGTTTGTTTAGTTCGGACTACTTTTCTTTTTTGACCACGAAAGCTGTCCGAACTTCACTTGGGTTCTGACTACTTTTCCTTTACGACCACGAAAGCTGTCCGAACTTCACTTGGGTTCGGACTACTTTCCCTTTACGACCACGAAAGCTGTCCGAACTTCACTTGGGTTCGGACTACTTTCCCTTTACGACCACGAAAGCTGTCCGAACTTCACTTGGGTTCGGACTACTTTTCCTTTTTGACCGCGAAAGCTGTCCGAACTTCACTTGGGTTCGGACTACTTTTCCTTTACGACCACGAAAGCTGTCCGAACTTCACTTGGGTTCGGACTACTTTCCCTTTACGACCACGAAAGCTGTCCGAACTTCACTTGGGTTCGGACTACTTTTCCTTTACGACCATGAAAGCTGTCCAAACTTCACTTGGGTTCGGACTACTTTTCCTTTACGACCACGAAAGCTGTCCGAACTTCACTTGGGTTCGGACTACTTTCCCTTTACGACCACGAAAGCTGTCCGAACTTTACTTGGGTTCGGACTACTTCTCACTTTTAACCACTTAATCTGTCCGAACTTTGCCGGCCTTTAGACTATTTCTTCCTGTCGTAGAGTCAATTTGTCTGTCTAGATATTTTCCACATAATGCTCATTAGGCACTTTATTGAGCATCACATAAAGACTCGTTTTGTACTGTCCGTCATTTACAAAAGCTAAGCTTTCCTCACCATTACACAAAATCACATCATTTTTCTTTACTTTTGTGTTCTCTCCATTAATTGTAAAGGTTCCCTCTCCATTTACTACTAATAGATAGACATTTGTTCCAGGATGATTATGTTCTGGTAAAGATTGCGTTGGTAAAAAGTTCAGCATAAATACAGTACTTTCACCTTCTTTAAAAATGACTCTTTTAGTAAATCTCTCATTGTTATATTCTATATAATCCTTTAGGTTAACCTGTCTCATCTATCTGCACTTCCCTTATAAAATATTGTACTTCTATATTTATGATACTCTTTCTCAGGTTAGGGAAGTCGTTATATAAATCATAACTCTCTAAATTTTTTCTTTGATTAGTTTCTAATAATAATAAATACCATATAAACAACATACGCTGCAGCTAATGTCATTCCTTCATAACGCCCCACTCTTGATCTTGAGATTGAAAAAATCAGCAATACAATGGTGAAAGCAATCATGAATATCAAGTCTGAAAAAACTTTGGGGTCCACAGCTAGCGGAGATATGACAGATGTTGTTCCTAATACAAATAAAATATTAAAAATATTACTTCCTACAATATTACCTAATGCAATTTCACTTTGTTTCTTTATTGAGGCAGTGACTGAAGTAATTAGTTCGGGCAATGACGTTCCAACTGCAACAATTGTTAAGCCTACTAGGGTCTCGCTCATTCCCCAAGCATAAGCTATTTCTGTACTGCTTTCTACAACTAAGTTTCCTCCAAATATGATTGCGACTAGTCCCCCAATAGTAAATAGGATATACTTTCCCCATGTTTTCTTTTGACCATCATCCATTGTGGTGTCTTTTGGATTGCTTTCACGGCTGTTCATTGCGATTTCAATAATGTAGTACATGAATACAGAGAAAAACAATAGAAGAATTAATCCATCGCTTCTTGTAATAAAGTTAGAATCTGAAAACTGTAAAAACACATCAGCCATTAATACAAGTAAAGCCACGCTCGCAAGAAGAGTAAATGGAATTTCTTTTCTAATTGTTGTGCTTTCCACTTGCAGGGGGTTCAAAAGGGCCGTAACACCAATTACAAATGTAATATTAAAAATATTACTCCCAACTACATTCCCGACTGCAACATCTGCACTACCATGTAATGCGGCTAAAATCCCAACGGTTGCTTCCGGAGAACTTGTCCCTAAAGCAACAATTGTTAGGCCAACTAAAAGAGGGGGAACTTTAAGCAGTGTCGCTATATTTGATGATCCTTCGACAAAGTAATCAGCACCCTTAATTAATAAAGCAAATCCAATAAATAGGATTAAATATGTCATGTGTACAACTCCCCCATTGCTTAGCATTAGTTTCATATTCTTAGTTATTTACAAGCTCTCTAGTAAGATACATGAAAACACCGCGGAGAAGCTCTGCAGTGTGCTTAGTTTCTTATAGATAGTTATTCCTCATCATATCTAAAATATCACTTTCTGCCGATAAAATATCATCTTTAGCTCGCACGCTAATGGCATCTGCAACTTGTTGAGCTTCACGAATGACTTGACTTTCATCAACTGTTTGAAGGATTCGGTCTTCCATGATGATTTTTCCATCAATGATAGACATTTCTACTTCATGACCTCTTGCTGAATACACAAGATTTGGTACAATATTTCTAATAGGCGTTGAGAAGACCGGACTTAAATTTGCCTCTTGCAAATTAATCATGATGATGTCTGCCTTTTTCCCTTTTGTCAACGAACCAATTTGATGTTCTAGACCGATTACTTTTGCGGCTTCGATTGTTGCTAACCGAAGGGCTAATGTTGCCGGGAAAACAGTTGGATTACTTTTTTTTACTTTCGTTAAAATGGCCGCAAATTTCATTTCATTGAACATATTATTACAGTTGTTTCCTGGTGCTTGGTCTGATCCAAGTGCACCTTGTCCACCACTTTCTATAAAGGTTAACAAAGGTGGAACTAATCCATCAATAATCCCAATACTTCCTGCGCAATAGATCATGGAACTGCCCTTACTCGCAACCAGTCTGGTTTCTGAGTCTGTTGCCTCTGTTAAATGAACCGCCAACAATCTACCATTTAAAAATCCATGATCATCTAAAAAAGCGATAGATCTCTTTCCATATCGTTTAACCATTTGATCAATTTCACGATCTCCTTGGGCTACGTGCATATGTAATTTCGTATCATATTTTTCAGCTAAGTGCTTAAATTCATTTAGCAGCTCTAAACTCATCATATCTGGACCATGTGGACCAAGAATAGCAGTGATACGACCATTTTCAGCTTCATGCCATCGATCCAACAATTCTAGATTATTTTTCAGCTTTCTTTCTCCGATTTCAGGGAAGAACGGATAAAGTTCTCCTACTGGCAAATCCCCAATATCATCAGGAATTTCATTTACGAGCTCAGCAACTCTTGCTCTAGCTCCGATTTTCACATAATTCTCGATAATCTTAGGCATATTGGAATCATAATCACCAAATGTTGTTGTCCCAGCTTTTATTCCCTCAACAATGTTTAGCATTGAACCTTTTACACTTTCTTCAACGGTCAGATGTTTCATAAATGGCCAAAGACCTTTTTGCATCCAGTTATTCATATCTTGAGCAACTCCACGAAATATTGCCATCCCTGTATGGATATGAGCGTCAATTAATCCTGGTAAAACTGCTTTACCTTTACCATCAATATAACGTTCTGCTTTGAAATCCTTTAGAATCTCATCTGTCTGACCAACTGCTTCTATTAAATTTCCCTTAATAGCTACAGCACCATTCTCAATCATCCCAACTCCATTACCTTCCATTGTTAAAACATAAGCATTCGAAATAATATGATCAACCTTCATTTTCAGCCCCCTCACTTCCTTTTATTGTACATTAAATTCTAAATTATAAGAATTATTTGTGTTAAATTACATGTACTAAACAGTTATAAATAATTTTTATTGCTGTTGCAGCATTGTAAGCGTTACATCACATTTTTTATAAAATTCCTGATTGACATTATGCGCTATAAGTCTTAATATTCGTATTAGCCTAAAACTTAATAAAACTCTTATCAAGAGCGACCGAGGGATCAGGCCCTTCGACGTCCGGCAACCTCCTTAAATGGAAAGGTGCTACTTCCTGCAGAATATTTTTATTCTGAGAGATAAGTCGTATGAACTTAAATTGCGATGCCTCTTTCAGATGAAAGAGGCTTTTTATATTCATCCGCGCATTATCCATAGTTATTCCATCTACATACTTTAGATTTAGAAAGGAGGAGAAATTCGTGATCGAGATTAAAGAACTAACTAAGATATATAAAACTAAAAAAGGAACTGTTACTGGGGTGGATCATGTTTCTTTAACGATAAAAAAAGGCGAAATCTTTGGTATTGTTGGCTATAGTGGCGCAGGGAAAAGCTCACTCTTACGTTGTTTAAACTTACTTGAAAAGCCCACGTCTGGAAGTGTAACCATAAATGGAATCTCACTAACTACTTTATCTAAGAATGATCTAAGAAAAGCACGTTTAAAAATCGGGATGATTTTTCAACATTTTTATCTGGTAAGTTCAAAAACAGTGTATGAGAATATAGCATTTGCCCTAAAGGCTGCTAAAAAGCCAAATAAAGAGATTGACCGTAAAGTAACGGAACTCCTTGAGCTTGTCGGTTTATCAGACAAGCGTGATGTATATCCATCTCAATTAAGCGGAGGACAAAAACAACGAGTTGGAATTGCGAGAGCTCTTGCAAATGATCCGACGGTATTACTTTGTGATGAAGCGACATCAGCTCTTGACCCAAGTACAACCAAGTCAATTCTTCAATTACTTCGAAAAATTAATAAAGAGCTAGGCTTAACGATTGTACTTATTACTCATGAAATGGAAGTAGTAAAAGAGATTTGTGATCGAATGGCAGTAATGCAAGACGGTGAGGTAATTGAAGAAGGTCCAGTATATGAGATTTTCACGAATCCAAGACAACCGCTCACTCAAGACTTTATTAATACGATTTTACAATTTGATCTTCCTAGCCATCTAATTGATAACCGCAAAGGGACAATTATTAAGATTTTCTTTAAGGGAGCCATCGCTGAGGATTCAGTTGTTTCTGATGTATTACAAACCTTTAAAGTTCGTGGGAATATCCTTCATGGAAAAATTGAGTATATCAAAGATACTCCACTTGGAATTTTCATCATGGAATTAACCGGTGAATCTAACGAAGTAAAAAAGGCGATTGATTACATTCAATCACGAACTGAGAACTTGGAGGTGATTCATGGTGGGATTTGATGTTGCACATTTGATAGAGTTACTGCCTGATATCAATAAAGCCTTTTTCCAAACCCTTTATATGGTCGGAATTTCAATGGTAATTTCCTTAATAATAGGATTGCCGCTCGGCATACTGTTATTTGTATCAGATAAAGGGTTATTTTTAGAAAATGTGATTCTTAAATCTATACTAGGATTTGTTGTAAACATGGTTAGATCCATACCCTACATCATTCTCCTTGTAGCCTTGATTCCATTAACAAAATTCCTTACTGGAACGATAATTGGGCCTACAGCTGCCTCTGTTTCACTGTCAGTTGCAGCGATACCTTTTTTCGCTAGAGTCGTAGAAACGTCTCTACGAGAAATTGATAAAGGTGTGATTGAAGCCGCAGTAGCAGTAGGCGCTTCACCTTGGATGATTATAAAAGAAGTTCTAATTCCTGAAGCTAAGCCTGGAATTATTCAAGGAATTACTCTTACCATTATTAGTTTAGTTGCTTATTCTGCGATGGCTGGTTTTGTTGCTGGTGGAGGAATGGGAGATCTTGCAATCCGATTCGGTTACTATCGATATGATGACACGATCATGATTGCAACTGTTGCGATACTGATTTGCTTAGTTCAGCTTATTCAATTTGGTGGAGATCAACTTGCTAGAATGGTAGATAAACGTTAGATGATTAATTTGTTTTTATAATACTTTACTATATAAAAGAAAAAACGGGGGAATTAAGAAATGAAGAAGTTATTATTCACACTTGTATTACTATTATCAGTCGGTTTACTTGCTGCATGTGGTAGCAGCTCAGAAGGAGAAAATGCTGAGGGAGAAAAGAAAGAAATCAATTTTGGAGCTACTGCTGGTCCCTACAGTGATATGGTAACGAAAGCAATTAAACCTATCTTAGAAGAAAAAGGCTACACTGTTACTGTGACTGAGTTCAGTGACTATATCCAACCAAACATGGCTCTTTCAACTGGCGATATTGATGCAAACCTATTTCAACATCTAGTTTACTTAGAAAGTTTTGCAAAAGAACATCAGTTAGAGCTTTCAGAAGTAGTATCTGTTCCTACAGCACCTATGGGTATTTACTCAAATACATTTGCATCATTAGACGAAGTTGCAGATGGTAGCTCAATTGCAATTCCTAATGATCCTACTAACGCAGCTCGTGCTTTTCTTATCTTACAAGATGCTGGTTTAATTACACTTGACCCAGATGTTAGTTCATTAACTGTATCTGAAAAGAATGTTTTAGAAAACGTAAAAAACTTAAAATTTGAACCAATCGAAGCAGCGCAATTGCCTCGTGCGGTAGAAAGTGTTGATTTAGCAGCAGTTCCTGGTAACTTTGCACTAGCTGCTGAAATGAACCTACTCGATGCTCTTCAATTAGAAAACATGCCAGATCAATACCGTAATCGTGTTGCTGTTAAAACAGCTGACTTAGACGCACAATTTGTAAAAGATATTAAAGAAGCTGTTGAATCTGCTGAATTTGAAGAAACAATTGATGCTGAATTTGAAGGTTTTGGTAAGCCTGAATGGATGACAAATCGATAAAAATTAAATTTTAGAGGTTGTTCAAGGAACAGCCTCTTTTTTTACAAGGAGTGAACAAAATGGATCTTATCGAGGTAAGAGGAGCACCTAGTTATTATGCTTGTGAAGTCGGAGTGTTATCACGACTTGAAGCTTTATTACTTAAGAATCACCTAAAGAAATGTTTAATTATTACTGGCGAAACCTCCTGGAGTGTTATCTCTCCTTACTTCCCTTCTCCAACAGAAGAAGTAGTTTTTACGATTGAGAAATATCAAGGTGAATGCTCACTTGCAGAAATAAGCAGGGTTTCAAAGATAGCCAATATCGGTGAATTTGATTGTATTATTGGCATTGGTGGGGGTAAAGTTTTAGACATTGCTAAAGGTGTCGGATATGAGACAAACATAGAGGTTGTCCTTATCCCTACCCTTGCTTCAACTTGTGCGGCCTGGACACCCTTAAGTGTCATTTATAATGAAGAAGGTCAGTTCACTCATTATACGATTTTTCCAAAAAGCACACTACTTCTATTAATTGAACCAAGGGCTATATTAAATTCGCCAAAACGCTTCTTAATTGCTGGCATTGCTGATACACTTGCGAAATGGTATGAGGCAGACGTGTTGATTCAACAGCTTGAAGATGTGCCCACAGTTGTAAAGATAGCCCATCATGCCGCGAAATTATGTAAAGATGAATTATTAAAACACAGTATTAAAGCAGTACAAGATTTAGAGGATAATAAGTTATCTTCATCATTGTTAAAGGTTATTGAAACAAATATTGTAGCTGGTGGAATGGTTGGAGGCTTTGGTGATAAATATGGGAGAATCTCTGGAGCACATGCCGTTCATAACGGGTTAACTACTGTTAGTGAAACACATCATTTATTACATGGCGAAAAAGTTGCATATGGAATACTCATTCAACTAGTATTAGAGGAAAATTGGCAGGAAATAAATGAACTACTTCCCTTCTACCGTTCTCTAGAATTACCTTATCAACTTGAACACCTTGACCTACATATGGCATCAAGAGAAAAATTAATAACCGTTGCACGTTCAACCGTTTTACCGCATGAGTCAATTCACCTTATAGGATTGAAGTTAAATGAAGAAAGTATACTGAATGCATTTGACAATCTGGAAAAGCACCTTGTCGAGGATGTATAGTTCACTATTATATAGAAGATATCATTCATGGTAAGTAATCCAAAAAAATATTTGACTGGAGGATCATATCATGAAAAATGAGGACAAGATTAAATTACAAGCTTCAACAGATCCAGATAGAAAAAGAACAGTAGAGTTTCCTAAAGAGCGTCAAAATAAGAATGTAAATGAAGCAATGTACAAAGAAGTTGAAAGACAATTAACCTCTGATTAATCCGTTTTATCTATAATCTTAAAGAAAAAAGCTTGGACCAAGCTTTTTTCTATTCATCTTTTGCTAGAATGAAAATAATTAATCCCATTATAGATAAAATTAACATACCGATAACCATACTTAAACCACTAAAACCTTGTTGTTGGACTCTTATTGTTATTTGCCAAACAGAATAAATAATACCCGCAATCATTGCAAAGATATAGAATATCTTACTGTCCATATAGTACAATTACCTATCAAAATACTCCTAGTCTTGGCGCTTTATCTCTTTTCTCAACCGCTCAACCTTCTCTAACTAAACTCCTATAAATTGGTCTTACTACAGCTCGAACAGGACTTCCATCCCCTAATTCGATCGGTAAAGGAAGAGCGATAAGTTCGTACTCCCCTACTTCAAGTTGATCCAGCATGACGTTCTCCAAGATATGTATCCCATTTTTATGTAATGCGTGATGCCCTTCTAAGTTTTTACTATCTAACGAATCTACTGATGGAACATCTACCCCAATTAACTTTATGCCTTTTTCACCTAAAAAATCAGCGCCTCGTTTTGTTATATAAGGAATCTGTTCCGGAAAAGAATAAGGGTTGTTTGGGATATGTGTTCTTATTAATAACCTTGTGACTCCTTCAAGATTAAATTGACTCAATATTTTATCGTCAATTTCAAGATGTGGAGAAACATCAATTACTAGGCACTGCCCAATATATAAATTTATATCCAAATCTAGTACTCTTTCTCCATCATCTAGAAAATGAAATGGAGCATCAATATGGGTGCCGATATGTGTACTTGTTGTGATCTTACCAATATTAACTGAACCGGTTTGTTCCTTTGAATAAGACACCTCATATGAGAAAGGCGTATCCTCCGGCCAATGAGCAGTATTACTGTTTAATGGTTGTGATATATCAATCCAACTATGTTGTGGAAGCATATTATGTTTTTCCATTTAAGCAATCACTCCACGCTTATTTTCAAAC
Organism: Litchfieldia alkalitelluris; assembly: GCF_002019645.1. GTDB lineage: Bacteria > Bacillota > Bacilli > Bacillales > Bacillaceae_L > Litchfieldia > Litchfieldia alkalitelluris. Next base: position 3,854,165 of record NZ_KV917374.1, read on the forward strand.
TTTTTGTAAGTTTGTTCAGCCATAATTCTTTTTAACTTCTGAATGGTTGTCCAAATGTCTTCAAATGAATTGTACAAAGCCACTGGTGCAAGCCTTATCCCATTAGGAGATCTAAAATCTGGTACAACTCCCTCTGCTTTTAATGCTTTACAAATTCTCGCAGCTTCTGGATGCTCTAAAAAGATATGTCCTCCACGCATCTTATCTTCCCGGGGATTTCTTACAATAAACTCATACTCTTTTAACTCATGATCAATGAGATCAAGCATATAGCCAGTTAATCGTAGTGATTTACGACGAATATTATTTATCCCTACTTCATTAAACATTGCTAATGAACCAATTAAGGGGGCAACACTTAGGACATGTGGGGTCCCCATCTGAAAAGCCCCTGCATGATGTTCATGAATTAACTCATGTGCCATATCAAATTGATGTTGCTTTTTAGAACTAAACCAACCTGCAAGTCCGGGGGCTTTTCCAAAATGTGTATGATTTACATACAGTGCTCCTACAGTACCCGGTCCTCCATTTAAATGCTTATAGTTACACCAAAAAGCAAAATCAACGTTCGACTCACTAAGTTGATGAGGAATTGCTCCAATTGAATGGCATAAATCAAATCCGATTATTATTTCCCGCTTGTGGGCTTCCTCGGTTAATCTTTTCAGATCGAGTATTTGACCACTTCGATATAAGATACTAGGTAAGACAATTAATGCAACATCCGCTGTCATTGCTTCAATAATATCCTCTTCTTTTAAAAGATGTCCGTCACCACTTTTAACTTTTATAAGATGTGTTTTAGGATTGTATCCATGAAGCTTCAATTGACTTTGCATGGCGTAAACATCAGTTGGAAAAGATAATTCATCTGTTAATATCTTATTCTTTTGTTCGTTAGGCTGAAAAAAGGTAGCAAGTAATTGATGCAAATTAGATGTGGTTGATCCGGTAACAATTACCTCATTAGTATTTGCACCAACTAGTGCTGCCATAGATGCTCCTAATCTTTCGGATAAATAAAACCATGGATGCTCCCCTTCTGTCCAACCATCAATCCCATAATCTCTCCATGATTGAAGGATATCCATTAAAGATTTCTCTGCACGTTTTGAAAGAAGACCTAAGGAATTTCCATCAAGATAAATTTTCTTTTCATTTAGATAAAATTCTTCACGGTACGAAGACAACTCATCATTCTTATCTAAATCGATAGCATACTCATATGTTGTATTGACTTGTTTTTCACTCACTTAATTATCCCCCTCATATAACTTGTCCTGCACTATTTGTATCGTTACTTAATTATAAATGAACCTCATAATTTCTTAGTCATAAAAACGCTATTTGGATCTTCAATGTAATCTGAAAACGGCTGACAATATTGAAAATCAAAACTAGCATATAATTTTTTAGCCGGTTCAAAAGCTTGCATAGAACCAGTTTCCAAACTTAACCTAGTATAGCCACGCTCTTTAGCTACTGCAATAATGTGTTGTAGTATTTTTCTTGCAACACCTTTTCTTAAATGAGCTGAAGAAGTTTTCATCGACTTAATTTCACCATGAGTAGGGTCTAGTTCTTTAAGTGCTCCACACCCGACTAGTTCATTATCCTCCCATGCACTCCAAAATGTTATATCTGCCTTCCTTAAACCATCTAAGTTGAGTGCGTGCTTACTCTCAGGCGGTGAATGCTCTAACATACTATGAAGATGTTCGTTAATTAATCTAGCTATCTCACTACCAGTCAAATCATCGATTTTAATAATCATACTCTCTACTCCTTAATGCTGTTCTTTTATTCCTACAATATGTTAAATTTTTTTAGAATGCTTACACTTAACAAATATTTACCCTATTATACCATCAGTTGGCGATTTCTTTTCTTGATTTTAAAAATACAAAACCACAAAAACTAATCTGACTAACGGTTTAAGTTTAGACGAATCATATTTGCAGGAATGTTTATACCAAGGGGGAGATTTTTTGCAACTTGAATTTTATCTACTAATGGCTGTCCTTTTTATTGGACTTATTATTTTGGCTATCTATGATACAAAGAAGAAAAATGAAGTGAAGCTTGAAGAAATCAAATTAGAAAGAGAAAAGATAGCTTTAGAACTAAAAAGATTGGAAAGTGAACACCACTAACCTAGCAACTTTATTAATATAGGAAACTATCTCACTCAAAATACTAAAAAACGCTCGAGTTCAAATTCGAGCGTCTTTTCTTATTCATACTTAAAATCTATATTTTAATGTGCTGGAAAAAAGACCATTTGAAGGATAAAAATGAACCCAAAAACATATAAAATAGGATGAACTTCTTTCGCTTTTCCACTCACTAATTTCATTAAAGGATACGTAATAAAACCTATAGCAATTCCAGTTGCAATACTAGATGTTAGAGGCATTGTTAAAATAATTGCAAATGCAGGGAACGCCTCGTCAAAAGTCTTCCAGTCTACTTTTGCTAATCCTTCCATCATATAACACCCAACAATGATTAAGATTGGGGCAGTCATCGCTGATAAAGAGGAAATAGCTGAAACAAATGGAGAAAAGAATAAGGCCACTAAAAACAAAAACGCTACAACAAGAGCTGTTAATCCTGATCGACCGCCTACGGCAACTCCTGTAGAAGACTCAATATAAGCACTTGAAGGACTTGTCCCTAATGTTGATCCAACCGTTGTTGCTACAGCATCTGCCATAAGAGCATACCTTGCTCTTGGGAATTTGCCATTTTTCATTAGTCCAGCTTGTTCTGCTACTCCAATCATTGTTCCAGTTGTATCAAAGATCGTCACAAGTAAAAATGCAAAAACAACCGTGTATAAGCCATGTGAAAATACACCAGCAATATCTAAATCAAAAAACACAAAAGATGGTGGGGGTGCTACTATTCCATCGAACTCTAAAAGTCCCATAAAGTAACCAACAATTGCAGTGATCAACATTCCAATAAACATTGCCCCTTTAATTTTACGAGCAATTAAGATTAACGTTAAAAATAACCCAACCAAAGTTAGAATAGTAACAGGTTGATGCAAATCTCCGAAAGCCACCATAGTATCAGGATTCGGAACGACAATACCAGCACTTTTCAATCCAATAAACGCAATGAATAAACCGATTCCAGAGGTAATTCCATATTTCAATGAAGCTGGAATGGAGTGAATCAAGGTTTCTCGAAATTTGGTAAAAGATAAAAGTAAAAATAGGATACCTGCCAAAAACACTGTACCAAAAACAACTTGATAGCTAACACCATGTGTTGCAACAACACTCGTAAAATACGCGTTCATCCCCATTCCTGGAGCAATCGCAATAGGGTGTTTAGCAAACAATGCCATAATCAGTGTCCCTATGACCGCTGAAGCAATTGTTGCAATAAAGACCTGATCAAATGGAACCCCTGCCGCTGAAAGAATGGCTGGGTTAACAATAATAATATATATCATCGTTAAAAAGGTGGTTACACCTGCTACGATTTCAGTTTTAACTGTTGTTCCTAGTTCTCGCAAATTAAAAAAACGTTCCATAAAGTCCTCCTTGAAATAAAAAAATTCTAAAACTTAATAAAAGGCTACAGCTTATACCTTTCATAGTTAGGAATTTCCGGTTCCTAGTAGAGACTCTTAGACCGTATTTCTAAGAATATACGAAAGTGATTTCTTACCCAAGAAGCAATTATACACGAACTTTATTCCGTTGTAAATAATTATCGTTCGTATTTGAAATGTTTTTCCGCGAAATTAGTTATAAAAATAAGGAAGCTATGATAATTTGTTGTATTTCTATTGAATCCTTTCAAGAACATACTACTTGATCAGTTGTTGTAAAATGACGTTTTATTTAAATAGTTAACTTTTTATATAAATGAAGTATCCTCAGTGGGGAAATAGTAAAAGAGAGTTTATATAGGATTGGGAGGAATGTTATGTTATTACTTTTAAATTTGTTGGCGATTATCATCATTTTGCTAATTCCTTATCTTCTTTCAACCAACCGTAAAGAAATTAGATATCACTCAATTGCCTTTATGCTCATAATACAAGTGCTAATTACTTTATTCATGTTTAGGACAACCATTGGGAGAACAATTATCAATTTTATTTCATCAATTTTTAATATATTAATCGGCTTTGGATTAGAAGGAGTCAGTTTTGTCTTCGGTGGTATAACTGATTCTCCGTTTGTTTTCTTTTTTAACGTTTTATTAATTATCATCTTCTTTTCTGCTCTCTTAGGTATTCTAAATTTTTTAGGGATTCTACCTTGGATCATTCGAATCATTGGTACAATTGTTTCTACGTTAACTCAACTTCCTAAACTAGAAAGCTTTAACGCTTCAGCTTCGATGGTTTTTGGACAAAGTGAGGTTTTCTTAGCGATAAAGGATCACTTAGCGGATCTTAATAAAGCAAGACTTTATACCATTTCAGCTAGTGCCATGAGTAGTGTATCTGCATCAATTGTCGGATCATATATGACAATGGTCCCACCACAATTTGTTCTAGCTGCAATACCACTTAACATGTTTAGTGGCCTAATCATCTCCTCTCTATTAATGCCTAATAAAGTCGAGAAAACCGAGGATACTATTCATGTAAAGAGTGGAAAAGAAAAAGGAAACTTTTTTGATGTGTTAACCGACGCAATACTAGATGGCGCGAAAATTGCTGTGATCGTTTCTGCGATGCTAGTCGGTTATATCGCACTAATGGAGATGTTGAATTATCTCATTTCAGTTATTGGCAATGTGGTTGGTATACAAATTACCATCCAAGAAATCCTTGGCTATATTTTTGCTCCTTTTGCAATCCTTTTAGGTATTCCAATATCTGAATCTGTTCAAGCTGGGGCGATTATGGGGACTAAAATTGTCTTAAATGAGTTTGTTGCAATGACCCAACTTCAAGGAGTAATAGACACTTTGTCTGAACGAACCATAGGGATTATCTCGACCTTCTTAATATCATTCGCAAACTTCAGCAGTATTGGTATCATTGCAGGATCAGTGAAGGCACTCAATGACAAACAGGCCAAAGTTATTTCAGAGTTTGGCCTAAAGTTACTTTTTGGAGCCACTTTAGCTTCATTGTTATCTGCAGCCATGGTTGGGTTATTTTTATAAAGGCTGTTTTCGTATACTTTGTTGCTTTTAAAGGCATATAAAACCTCGTTTTAGGATGTTATCTAAAACAGAGGTTTTTTATTGTTTTAACCGTTTAATTGTCCACAGCAACATTTTATTATTTAATTTCTGTTATATGATGAGTATCAAACTTACTATGTTTATCAACACAAGTATACGTTGATCGCCCTAAATAAAGAGGTATTGAAAGTTTTTCGAAGTTGGGTAATCCATTCTCTAAGAACTTTTCACTATCCCGATAAAATTGGACGATGTTTCCTACAAACCAATCATGATCACCATATGTGTTTCGATCAATTACCTCACATTCATATGCAATGTATGCATCATGTAAAATTGGAGAATTTGTAGCAAGCCCCTTTTCAAACCCCATCTCACCTTGTTGAAACTTATCTACCTCTGAGCCAGAATACACTCCAGATTGTTGGATAAAATTCGCATTTTCATAAGGAAGAAAATTGATTGCAAATTTTCCTGATTTCTTCAACAATTGGTAAGTGTGGCGTTCTCGCCCAATAGCTACACCATAAATAGGAGGTTCATAAGAAATATAAGAATGCCATCCAGCAGACATAATATTTTCCCCTTCCTCGTGTGATACAGTTACAAGTGCAACCATCCCTGGATAACTATGCATTACCTGTTTATTTATTGCTTCTATCATAAATTGCCTCCTTAATTTAAGTTCCTTCATTTAGAGTGCTTCTGATTCTTTTTTTTGAAAAAATCCCCTTTAATAAAGGAGAAGAATTACTACCAACGTAACAGCAATTACCATGTTCTAACAACCCTTCTCTTTGTTTAATTGTACCATCAAACCACCTTAATTGTTTTATAATCATCCTTCTAAATAGTTTGTTTATTACAATTACTAAAAGACATACCATTCGCAATTCTTTAATGAATGAACTAAGATATTATTATTATAGAACAGGAGTGATTTTAAATTGAATAAAATAAGAGTTGGAATAATTGGAACTGGGTTTGGAGCAAAGGTACATGCACCTATGATGAACTTTCATGATGGTTTTGAAGTCAAAGCTATTGCTAGTGTATCTAGAGGTAATGTTGAGGATGTGTCAAAAGAAAGCGGTGTAGAAAATATCTACACAGATTGGAAGTTAATGCTTGAGCAGGAAGATCTAGAATTAGTCGTTGTAGCATCAGCTGTTCACCTACATAAAGAAATGGTATTAGCCGCTTATGCAAAAGGTGTTCATGTATTATGTGAAAAGCCTATGGCGTTAGATAAGAATGAAACGAGAGAAATGATTTCTGCAAAGGAACAGGCTGGTAAACTTGGTTTAATCAATCACGAATTCCGTTTCTTGCCCGCTCGAACAAAGGTCAAGGAGATCATAGATAGTGGGAGTTTAGGTGATATACTACATATTCGTTATGAATGTTCATTTGCTAGTTACTCATCTCTCACATCAAGATCACGTGGTTGGCTTGGTCAAGCAGCATCAGGTGGAGGAATGCTAGGTGCTTTAGGGTCACATATGGTTGACACTCTTCATTGGTGGACCAATAGCACATTCAAAGAAGTCTTTGCTAATCTACCAATTCATGTTCCTACATTCACTGACAAGGATGGTCAATCAGAAAATCGCACGGCTGATGACGCTTTCCAGGTCATGGGAAGTCTTACTAATGGAGCTACAGTCACTTTAGAACTCCTTTCAGCTGCGAGGCAAACAACAAATACGTGGCGATTAGAGGTATTTGGAACACAGGGAACTCTTATGATGACCGATGACAACAAAGTATTTTTCTCTGAGGGAGATTCTAAGTTAGAAGAAGTTGAGCTTCTACAAGATATCATTGCACCAACTGAAATGTCACCTATAGCAGCTCGTTATTACAACGGATTTAACCGAATGCTTGATGCATTAAAAGATACTTTGGATTCTGGAGATAAACACCCATACTTGGCTGACTTTGAAAATGGTCACCAAACACAGCTGATACTAGATGCAATTAGAGCTTCATCAAAAGATGGAAAGAGGATATCTCTTTAATAACTTTAAAACATACAAAAAGTAAGTAGAATGCCTGATAGTAACCGTTTCGTGTTCCGGTTACTAACACAAACATTTAAAATAAGTCAAAATGAGTGCCAATTTACAAATGAAATTGGCACTCATTTCTATTTGTGTCATAAAAGTTTTTAAAGGGAAATAATGTACCTCAAATAATTTATCATCAAAAAATTTTAAAATAAACGGAGAAATTCCGGTTAGACGGTTGAATAGCACTCGATTCGGGGTATATAAGCGGAGATTTTCCGGTTAAGCAAAGAAAAACTACCCATTTTGACATTTTTTTAGTAAATAATCGGAATTTTTCCGTCTATTTATTCTATTTGCAGTGCTATTTCTCAATTAGGAGAAATTTCTCCGCTTATTTTACCAAACAACCAAGCTAATTCCCCCTTCAGGGTCCTGAGTGTCCGCCTTTATGGTTGAGTATGGAGCAGAATATCTAAGGGGTTAATTCAAAAAGGCAGATAGAACTTTTCTCTCGAAAGTCTACCTGCCACTATTCATTATGCTAATTCTCTATCCAAAAACGAATAAAAATCTACCCATTCATCAATTAGTTTCGAAGTTGGTTTCCCTAAACCATGTCCTGCCTTTGATTCGAGACGGAGTATTATGGTTGAATTTGAATCTGCTTTTTCTTTTAATGTCGCTGTGAATTTTTTAGCATGTGCAGGTACCACACGATCATCACTGTCTGCTGTAGCAATTAAAATTGAAGGATATGTTTCTCCCTCTTGCACATTATGAAGTGGAGAATAAGCATATAAAAATGGAAAATGCTCTGGGTTCTCGGCATTACCATATTCAGGAATCCAGTACCTTCCAATTGTGAATTTATGATAACGTAGCATATCTATGACTGGAACTCTACAAATGACAGCTCCAAAAAGGTCAGGACGCTGAATCATGCATGCAGCCACTAATAATCCACCATTCGAACCGCCCATTATAGATAGCTTTGTTTTTGACGTGTACTTGTTATCCACTAACCACTCTCCAGCAGCAATAAAGTCATCAAAGACATTTTGTTTATTGCCTAGCATACCAGCCTTATGCCAATCTTCTCCATACTCTGAGCCGCCACGAAGGTTTGCTACTGCATATACTCCACCTTTTTCAAGCCAACGTAGGACAGCTGGATTAAAGGAAGGAGTAAGACTCACGTTAAAACCACCATAACCATATAAGAGAACAGGATTTTGGCCGTCTAATTTTAGTCCCTTTTTATGGGTTAAAAACATAGGAACCTTTGTACCATCCTTTGAAGGAAAGAAAATCTGGGTAGTTTCATAGTTTGATACATCAAACGAAAGATCTGTCTCTGCAAATACACTTAGTTTCCCTGTTGCTAATTGATATTGATAAACACTAGTTGGATGTAAAAATGAAGTTATTCCAAAAAACAACTCGCCATTTTCCTTATTCACGGAAAGCTCTGTAAGTGAACCGATAAATGGTGTAGAAATCTCTTTTTCAAAATAACCATCTTTATTAAATACTTGGATAATATTGTGTGCATCCTTTAAAAACACACCTACGAATTTTTCATTTACATATTTAATTCGATCAAGAACATACTCTTGCTCTGGTATAACCTCTTCCCAATCCTCTTTACCTGGATTTTCTATATCTATTGAAATGACACGGCCCTTTGGAGACCCAAGATCTGTTTTAAAATAAAACCTTGTTGCCTCATTTGTGATATAGGAATATTCCCCATCTTGGTTATCTAGTAATTTTATAAATGGACCATCGGATTCTAATTCTCTTAGATAAAAACGGTTTTCAGAAGCAGTACCAAGGCTTACATGGAGACATAAATACTTTTTATCATCTGATAGAATAGTAGAAAACATTAATTCCTTATCCTCTGGTTGTTCATGAACTAAGAAATCATCGGACTGAGATGTGCCAATTTTATGATAATACACCTTATGGTGATTACTTTCATCTTCCTTACTTACAGTTCCTGGTTCAGGAAATCTACTGTAGAAAAAACCTGTCTCATCTGGATTCCATGTAATTGAAGTGAATTTCACCCATTTAATGGTATCCTCTAAATCTAGCCCAGTATTCACCTGGCGGACTCTTATTTCTTGCCAGTCACTTCCATTTGCTGAAGTGGCATATGCTAGAAACTTCCCCTCACCACTAAATGAAAAATTGGTTAGCGCTACTGTACCATCGTCAGATAGAGCATTAGGATCGAGTAAGATTTTTTCTTCGTTTTCTTTTTTCATAAAAAGAACCGCTTGATTCTTAAGTCCATCATTTTTCTGATAAAATAAAGTTTCGTTGATTTTTTTAGGAACAAAATATTTTGGGTAATTATATAATTCTGTCAGTCTTTCTCTATCAACCCTACTTGAACTCGAGGTAGAAAAGTAAGAATCAGATTCCTCTTTCATTACTTTTTCCCATTGCAATGTTTCGTTTACATTTGTGTCTTCTAACCAACGATATGGGTCAGCGACTTTTATTCCATGAAAGTCCTCTACGATATCACTTCTTTTTTGAGTTACCATGCTTTTCCTCCCAAAAATGTATTACTTAAAATTTCGACAAACGAAATATAATTTCCTTCTTAATATAAAAATTGATTTATTTCGGATTATGAATTACTTTACCTTTTTAAGTGAATTCTTTAGTTTACCTAGGCATGATTTTGCAATACAGATGATAAAATGAAGAGATAGTTAGCGCTAAACCTAGAGGAGAAAAACGATGGAAAACACAACTAAAAAGCTATCATTACTCGCAATTACTTGGCCAATCTTAATTGAATCGTTACTACATGTGTTACTCCGAACCACCGATACCTTCATGCTTAGCAAAGTCTCTGACGATGCAGTAGCTGCTGTTGGGGTCGCAAACCAATTAGTTATGTTTATGTTCTTCCTATTTAACTTTGGTGCAATTGGTGCTACCGTTGTTATTTCACAGTATCTTGGAGCAAAAAAATACCAAGATATCAATAAAATCTCAGCGAATGTTCTTTCGTTCAACTTTTTATTTGGGATCTTTATTAGTTTACTAGTTGTATTATTTAGTAGTACTTACTTGCGCGCATTTAATTTAAACCACGAACTTTATACAATGGGTATGAATTATTTGTTAATTGTTGGTGCAGGACTTTTTTTACAATCATTAATGCTTACTCTTTCAGCAATCATCCAAGCCCATGGTTTTACAAAACAGACGATGTACGTTTCAATCGGAATGAATGTTGTTAATATCATTGGGAATTACTTATTAATTTTTGGAGCCTTAGGATTTCCTGCGATGGGAGTAACTGGCGCAGCAATTGCAACTGTGTTTAGCCAACTAATCGGTGTGTTAGCATCATTTTATTTCTTGTACAAAAAAGTAAATATAAGGTTAGCATGGATTGACATTATCAAGTGGAAATACCATCGATTAAAGGAAATCTTAAACATTGGAATCCCTGCTGCTGTTGGTAATATTTCTTATTCTGGTAGTCAGCTTGTCACAACAGGGTTTATTACGGCACTTGGTCCTGAGATGTTAACAACAAGAATCTACACACTTAATATCCTCTTTTTCATTATGATTCTGTCTATTTCTTTAGGTAGAGGTGCTCAGATTATTGTTGGTCATTTAGTTGGTGCTGGAGAGCTTGAAAAAGCGTATAAAGAGGGAATGAAGAGTTTAAAGCTTAGTATTATTTTATGCCTTGCGGTAGCGGTTATCGTGGTCGGATTCAAAGAGTCATTACTCGAACTATTTACAGGAAATGAACTAATCATTTACACAGGATCAATTCTTCTCATCATGGGACTTCTATTAGAGCCCGGTAGATGTTTAAACATCGTGATTGGCCAATCCTTAATGGCAGCTGGTGATTCTAGATATGTTATGTTGATTTCGATTATTATCATTTGGGCATTAAGCATTCCATTATACTATATTCTCGGTCTAAAGCTTGGATTTGGGTTGATTGGGATTTGGATAGCATTTATTGCCGATGAATGGATTAGAGGACTATTTTTACTCCAAAGATGGCGAAGTAGGGTATGGGAAAAGAAGCGGATTATTAAAAATAATAGTGAATTAGAAGTCGTATAAAAACCGAGCTACTGCTCGGTTTTTTTTGAATCTCTTTCTTTTAAATACTTTTCATAAGCTTCTTCAACTACATCTTTTTTAGGTATGCTCACTGATAAGCTTTTATGTATGTCAGCTAGCAAATACAATCCTCTAAAAATACAGCCAGCAACGATAGCAAACGCAATCAATCCACCAACAAAGGGTCCAGCAATGAAAAGTAATAACACTCCCAAGATTCCACTAGCTAAAATTGAATAAAATAGACTCATAACCTACCCCACTTTTCTAAATTCAACTATTATTTCACTTTATAACTTTTAAAAATTCTTCTTTAAGAGGTTTTATAATTATAGATAAGTTTCTTATTATTTTCAGTAATTTTGAAAAATCGTTATATAAAGAAACATTTTGTCTTTCGATAGGTACTTAATGAAAAGGGAGTGACAAACTGTATAAAAATTTGACGAACAAAAATTGAATAAGCTACTATTAGATGAGTATGTTTAAAGGAGACTTTTATGAAGAAAAAGGTTGAAGTATTTATTTTATCTGGGTTTCTGGGGAGTGGAAAAACCACCCTTTTAACAAACCTTTTAACTCAAGAAAAAGAACTTGATCGTAAAGTAGCAGTTGTTATGAATGAACTAGGTAGTGTGTCTATTGATTCAGGTGCAATTAAAGAAGATACACCATTAAAAGAACTTTTAAATGGATGCGTATGCTGTACAATTCAGGGGCAATTAGAAGTACATTTACAAGGCTTGTTACATGAGAATGAGCTAGATTCAATTTATATCGAAACAACTGGTGTCGCACATCCCATTGAGGTACTGGATGCATGTTTATCGCCATTATTTGCTGATCAATTGAACGTTCAATCCATTATTACCATGGTAGATGCGAATCGTTGGCAAGAAAGAGACAAAATTAGTATCCGATTACATAAGCTGCTACAGGAACAGATTAGACATGCTAATGTAATTTTAATTAATAAAGTTGATCAACTATCCGATTCACAGCAAGCTAAAACAGTGATGGAGATTCAGGGAATTAACGCTAAAGGTAGATGTTTACTTACACAATATGCAAATGTTAGCCTTGATGCATTAAGAATAGATCGGCCACAAAGATCTGAAACACGTGAAACAACACATGTTGAACATGATCTTCACGTGAAGTCATATGTTCACCAATTTAGTGTCCCAATTGATCTTGAGATATTTGAAGATTGGTTAAAGAATATGCCTGACACCATCTTTCGAATTAAAGGTTACTTAAGATTTACACATTCACAAAACATTTATTTATTTCAATATTCGTATGGAATGCCTATTTATATGAAAGAATTAATGGACTATCCGTTGAATGTAGTCTTTATTGGAGAAGATATTAGCCGTGAGTGGCTCAAAAATGAAATGAACCGACTTGAAGTATTATCTACTTTATAGTAGGCTTTTTTCTGAAAGCTAGTGAGAAAAATTACTTCAAGTATACTCCTAGATATTAAAAACACTTGAGCGCCAAGGCCTCAAGTGTTTAAATCATCTGAATCAACGATTGGTACATGTGGACCTACAATCATGATGATGATTAGTAAAAAGCTCATAAAGCTACCAAGAATTAAGAACCAATTCCTTTTCATCCTATTCCCCCTTATCTAGGATCAATTCTGCTTTTAGCAAATTGAGAAATTAATTGTGCGATTAGAACAATCGCCATAAAACATAAAGCGATCCCAATTATTAATCCGCTTTCATATATTCGTTCATCGCCCATACGAATGGCCTCATTATAACCTAGTGCCTGAAATAAACGATAAGCTGCCCCTTTATAATCAAGAAGATACTCAACAATCAATAAATTCGATAGAATGTATACCATGATAGATGAAAAATGACTAAAGATGGTACTAAGACAATTTTTCAAAATATGTCTAAATAATACCTTCCATGTACTAAATCCCTTTGATCTTGCAACTGTGATATACATTTTCCCCTCTTCCTCAGCCAAGGTTGCCGAAGTAATCCTTGCAACATACATCAAAGGGTATAATCCAACCAAAATGGAGGGAACGATAAAACTATACCAATGTTCGTGACCAAATAGAGGAATGACTGGTATGTAAAATAAAATAATCCATTGCAAAGAAATAATTAAGAAAAAGTCTGGAATTGATTGAAATAGCCATGTTGTTCCACTACCTATAATACCTTTTCGATTATGTTTATTTTGAAAATCATAAATTCCTTTTGTAATTCCTAAAAGTATAGCAAATAAAAACGAGGTGACGATTATTTTTAAACTTCTAGGCATGAACTTCGAGAGTTCTTGCTCAACTGGATTATTATACCTAGTCACACCTAAGCTTCCCTGTTCCATAATACTTGAAAAAAACAGTTTGATATTTTCATAGTATTGCGGAAAAGAAAATTAATAGTCTTGAACCATTTTAGAGCCTTGCGTGACCATTTGTAAATCTCTTGGGATAAGTATGATAGTTATAATACCCATGATAATTATCAGATTCAAACCAATCGTTCTTGAAAAACGATACCCAAAATTCATTGTATTCCCTCTTTTTTTACAAATATGTTACAGTTCTATATAATCTATATTACATTTGAACTTCCTAAATTTTCAAGTTTATTTAGGAATGAATTTACACTTTTTAAAAAAATTCCTTGTCCTTAGATCATAAACTAAGAATAAAACTTGTTCTAATGGTTAAGTTAAAACTGAGTAATTAACATTATAATTACTCAAAATATACGTCGGGAGTGATGTATCATGGCAAGAAACAAACTTTTGGTTCCTGGAGCAGCTAACGCGCTTGATCAGATGAAAGAGGAAATCGCCAATGAGTTTGGAGTTCAACTTGGTGCAGATACGACCGCTCGTGCTAACGGTTCTGTTGGCGGAGAGATGACGAAACGTCTGATTAAAATGGCAGAACAACAATTAGGGAATCAACAGTAGTTTTATCATTCTCTAAAGAGAAAGCTCTACCCCAGGGTAGAGCTTTCTTTTAATTACTTTGTTATTTAGAAAGAAATAAAAAAATCGCCTAGTCCCTATTGGCAATCAGCGATTTTTTCTTAAGGCTATTTTCGTAAACTGTGTTGCTTTTAAAACGTTATAGAAGCACTATGCAATAAGTGGAGTGGCATCTTTTCTTCCGAAACCTAGACTTTCTATTTTATAGAAACAACTATTTAGCCTCTATAATTAGCAACAACCTTTCAGAAAAAGAGCCTTTCTTAATTATCCCCTACTGTCTCATTATTTAGCTGCTGTAAGTATACTATGTGATTGCCGTTAGGCTCTTCGGCTAATTTTTTCCCCTTCGCTTCAATCATTGTTACTCCCCAAAAAATCATAAATACCACAAGAAAGCCGAACAAAATAACGATCATTAAATTTTTTGCAAACACCATTTTTATCACCCTACTATATAGACGTTAAACATTTTGAAATGTTACCTTCAATTATATTTATTCCATGCCCATTTCATGTGTATTTTTTATTAATGTTTCAAAATCTTTAACACCTCTGATAAGTTGGACATATATTAAAGCAAGCACATAACGAAAGGAGGTAACGTTATGCCACATTATATTTTGCTATTCTTAGCTTGTATTCTTTCAGGTTTTGCACTTCTCAAAGTAACATTAACCGGTACTTTAGCTGCATTAAATCCCCTTCTCGGATTAGTAGCAACACTTGTTATTATCATTTTTTCAATTGTCATCATAATAAAAGGATTTATTGCTCTGTTTAAGAAAAAATGGTAAAAAACCATAATAAAGATAATTCTTAATTAAAAAATAACACTAGGAATAATATGTAATCTACGTATTATTCCTAGTGTTATTTTTGTTAATGATAGCTAATGAGAAATTTGTCCGTTTCGCACCAACACTTGTCTACATATGCTAATCGTATGGTTATAAACTTTCTTACAGAAAGTAGGTGTAATACATTGAGCTTTTTGCTTGGTCCTATTCGAATAAATAATAATGAAGGAATTGTTGTCGCAGGAAATTCTTTTAATGTTTCTCCAACTTCAACGAGTAAAACGGTTGCAGGCTCAGGATCTTTTAATACAGGTATTTGGGTGAATACAAACAATGGACTTAGTACTTCTAATTCAAATGATCCAGATGGAACAGACTCTAATATTGTCGAAAGTTTTTGATAGAAATCTACCTTGAAAATAACTTAGTTAGCGGAGTTCCATGAGCTGCGATCCACCTGCTTTCCGCGGGGCGGCCCGTGAGCCTCCTCGTCGCTTTTTGAGCTCCTGCGGGGTCTCACGAGACCGCTAGATCCCGCAGGAGTCAGGTGGCTCTCCGCTCATTCCACACTAGGCGAATGCTCTTTTTAAACTAAAGATTTTATACTTTAAGTACGTAAACTACTCCCAAGTTTGATCTAATTTATTTGAATAAAAATCAATTGCCTTTTTATAGCTTAAGATGTTTTCGTCTGTTGTAGTATCAACTAAGCAATTTAGTAACAACTCCATTGCTTTACTATGCTCGTTTAGATTATATAAGGTCATTGCAAAGAATGTTTGAATGGCTCTATTGTTTGGGAATAATTCTATACCCTTTTTAAATGTACTTTTTGACTTTTCATATTCACCTAATGTTCTATATGTACTGCCTAATCCTAGTAAGGCACCTTCCAGTTCATTTGAAGGCAAACCTAATTTGATTGCATTTTCGTAAAATTGTACTGCTTTGGATTCTTCTCCTATTAGATCAAAACTCCAAGCACATTGATAGTTAATTGACGCATTTTTAGGATACTTCTTTACCATTTTTATAAGTAATTCATTAGATTCTTCATGATTTCCACTTTTTCTTAAATCAATAGCTTTATCTAATTCTCTATCCAACCTTTTCATCTCCAATGCTATTGCTATTTACCATATCAATTATTCGTTTGTAATTTATAGAGGGCTAATTTTTAGTAGCAGTCTTAACAGAGAAATTAATTGTTTAGCCAAAAACCAGAAACTCCTTAATCCGGTGATTACTATCTTTTCATAGTAGTTGTCCAGAGAAAATGTATGATACATAACAATTGAGTGTATAATTCATAGCAATCAATAAATAATAATCAATGAACTTTATCCCTCACTGATAGGAATGATAAAATTGTTTAATCAAAATATTGTTAAAGGCTTATTATATAGTACGATATTATCAACGGTTTTTAGCATAGTCGTTATTGCCATGACGGTTTATCATCACATGAGAGTGACAAATTTGCTGGAATCAATTAAGAACAGATAACCACTTTTAGTGGTTATTTCTTTTTACTTAATAATATTAAAATAACCCACCCTTCAAAGTCGGTATCTATACTATGAGACTATTTAAGTAAGCTACTCGATGTGTAACAAAGAGAGTTACTCCTCAACATCGTTACTCAATTAATTTAATATGAACTTCAAAAGAATCCTGTGTGAGAACCATGACCACCATGAGAAGGAGCAGCTGTTTTTAAGTTTTTCTTCACATAAGTGTCTCCATTATTAAGTACACAATAAAGCATACGATCGAACCAACCAGAAAAGGGCCAATTCGTAAGGATAATGTTTCATGCTTTGGCTTATAAGCACCTGCTTGGGACTCAAAGGCTGCTAACTGACCAGTTTTTGAAAACACATCTCCTGTAGAGCCAGTAATGAAAGCAAAGAACATGAAGAAAATAGATCCGAAAAACATCGTACTTAATAAGTCCGTATCGAAGAACAAAGATATACCTAAAAGCACTCCTAACTCTAATCCTAATACTAACAAAACTAACCAAATGTATCTTTTCATTTGGGAAACCCCTCCCGTTTCTATAGTCTGTAACTATATATACGAATAAGAGACTATAAAGTTTCAGAATATTGATTCTTCAATTGATACAATAAGGTTTATAATATTAAATATTTGATTCGTTAATCTTATCCTGTATGAATAAGATAGTCTTGAAGGGCTGAAGATATTGTCTCAGTTAAGTGCAACCCTTATGCTCCCGCTCCAAGGAGTGCCCTAGCGTTACATTTGTTTTAAATTACAAATATTCACTTAAGTACTTTAATGTTTAAATGGAAAAATAATGAGGTAAATATAAATTGAAGTTGAAAAAATTAGGAGTGTTAACGTGAAGCCTTATGTAAAGTTCGCAGGAATTATTATAACTTCAACAATTGTTATGTTTATTTTCAAGTATTGGAGTACATTTGAGTTAAATCATATATTCTTTAGTGAAACAAGGGCTTATATGGCATTGTTGATGGGTGCGTCCATGACTTTAATCATGCTTTTGTTTATGAAACATATGCTAAAAAACCGGAAAGCGAATATAGGGATTGTTATAGGAAGTGTTTTGGTTTTCTCCCTTTCAGTCTTTCTATTACGTAGCCAAACTTTCGTGGATGATACCGATTATATGAAAGCAATGATTCCCCACCATTCTATTGCCATATTGACCAGTGAACGCGCGGATATTAAAGACCCAAAAGTTCGGGAGCTTGCTGACGAGATCATAAAGACTCAGCGAGAAGAAATTCGTGAAATGAAGCAATTAATAAAGGACATTGAGAATAATTAATGAAATTCTCCAAAAATATTCTACTCTAAGTTCACAATCGTTTATGTTTTCTTGTAGCTTCCTTTAATCTCAGAAGCTATGAGAAAACTTTTTAATTTAGGATACATTAAAGATATTTTTAGGTATTTTCATTGTAGTTGGAGTTTATCTTTTTCTTTATTACTCTTTTTACATAATGTTTAGAATTTGAACCCAAACTGATACGCATAAACTTATTAAGAATGTAATTAGCCAATTTGTTTTTTTAGTCATCTTTAAAAGAACATTAAGTACCGAACCAATAAACATACAAATTAAAAAGGAAATTAATATCATCAAATACAATGCCACATCCCCCTGATCAAAACTTAATTTATTATATAGTAACACAATATTTTAAAATCCGTTGTTGTGGTTTCACACTTTTACCACGACAACTGTTGGCTTCTCCTAATGCTCTTACCGCTTGCTTATCCATAGTTGGGGAATAATTCAAATATATAGATCGGCTTTTTATTTTCATAAATAAACAACAATTAGTTTTACTGTTTATTTATAAGCCTAAGACAACTATTGCCTATACACATTCGCCCCTTTTTGCATAGTCTAGTATTATACAGAGGAAAGGGGTGGTACTGATGCCTAAGTATAGAAAAAAACCTATTATTGTTGAAGCTGTGAAGCTTAAAAGATCTATTACAATTGAAACCTCTAACGGTACAATGAAGGGGCTCCCAGGAGACTATTTAATCACAGATAAGAACGGAGAACAATACACTTGTGACAGAGATCAATTTGAGAACGACTATGAGCTTGTAAAAGGACATATTAATTTCAAAGAAATTATTCGGAACTCCTTTAGATTACTAAAAACTAAAATTCAAAAAACATAACTATTTATAATATGGAAGGCTAAAGCATTATGGACCTTTTCTCCATATTGCTTTTTGGCTTGTTTTTTACACCTTTTATTAATATTACCTATTGATCAATGTATCTTTTATACTTCCTTTCGCTTATAAACCAAATACCTATTCCAGAT
This sequence comes from Litchfieldia alkalitelluris, assembly GCF_002019645.1. Classification (GTDB taxonomy): domain Bacteria; phylum Bacillota; class Bacilli; order Bacillales; family Bacillaceae_L; genus Litchfieldia; species Litchfieldia alkalitelluris. The sequence continues at coordinate 3,873,077 of NZ_KV917374.1, forward strand.
AAAATACCAAAAATAACTGCACTCAATAAATAATGAATGATCCCGCTTTTTATAACATGGTATGTGTATAAAAATGTATTCGATATTAAACTAAACACAAAGCAAATACTTCCACCTAATAGTACTCCATACAATAGTGTAAATTTCCATTTACCCATTTTTCTCGTTTTGCTCCATTTAATCATCTGTTTTTCTTTATTAAAGATAAATACCACCTCGTTATGGAAAAAAATTTTCATACTTGTTTCGAATTATAAAAACCTGTTCGATTATTCTCTCCGGTAGCACTCCACTAAGTCTTATTTCACCACAAAAATGAAAGCCGTTGTATGTTAAGAAGACCTCTTCAAAAACTATACATGTATTTTAACATAAAGTTCCTATTACTCTTTATATGTTGATTCAACTATTAAAAACATAAACGTTCACATATAAGGTAAAAAGAAGAGACCAAATCATGATCGATTTGGTCTGATAATTATTACTATTTCTATATTTTATTTACTGAAACGTAGGTATTCTCTGATAAAGAAGAAATGGCTTTTCTTTAATTAGAAACATACATTTGTTCTACTTGTTTTTGAAGCTCATCATTTTCAAGGTATTCATCATATGTCATTTGCTTATCTACAAGTCCATTTGGTGTGATTTCAACAATTCGGTTGGCAATTGTTTGTACAAACTGATGGTCATGTGATGTGAATAACATCGAACCTTTAAATGCGATTAATCCATTATTTAAAGCAGTAATTGATTCAAGGTCTAAATGGTTCGTTGGATCGTCAAGTAATAATACATTAGATCCACTTAACATCATTTTAGATAACATACAACGCACTTTCTCTCCCCCAGAAAGAACACTGGCTTTTTTCATAACATCTTCACCAGAGAATAACATTCTTCCTAAGAAACCTCGTAAAAAGCTTTCACTTTGGTCATTTGGAGAAAACTGACGAAGCCAATCAACTAGTGTTACGTCACTTTTCTCAAAGTATCTTGAGTTATCTCTAGGGAAGTAAGCTTGTGAAGTAGTTACACCCCATTTAAATGAACCACTATCTGCTTCCATTTCACCCACTAAGATTTTGAATAAGGTTGTAATAGCAATCTCATTTTTACCAACTAAGGCAATTTTATCACCTTTGTTTACAATAAAACTAATATTATCCAGTACCTTAACTCCATCAATTGTTTTAGAAATCCCATCAACTCTTAGTAAATCATTACCGATTTCACGTTCAGGAGTAAATCCAACAAAAGGATATTTACGTGAAGATGGTCTAATATCATCAAGAGTGATTTTGTCTAACAATTTCTTACGAGAAGTTGCTTGCTTTGATTTAGATGCATTCGCACTAAACCTAGCAATGAAGTTTTGCAACTCCTTAATCTTCTCTTCTTTTTTCTTATTAGCTTCTTGACCTAATTTTGTTGCAAGTTGGCTAGACTCATACCAGAAGTCATAGTTACCAACATAAATTTGAATTTTCGCATAATCTAAATCAGCCATGTGTGTACATACTTTATTTAAGAAATGACGATCATGGGAAACAACGATAACAGTGTTCTCAAAATTAATTAAAAATTCTTCTAACCATTGAATAGCTTTTAAGTCTAAATGGTTTGTTGGCTCATCAAGTAAAAGAATATCTGGCTTACCAAATAAAGCTTGAGCTAAAAGAACCTTTACTTTATCTCCACCAGTTAAATCAGCCATTTTCTTCGTATGTTGGTCTTCTGAAATCCCAAGACCTTTAAGTAATATTGCAGCTTCTGATTCAGCTTCCCAACCATTCAATTCTGCGAACTCACCTTCGAGCTCTGCAGCTCTCATTCCATCTTCATCAGAAAAATCAGCCTTCATATAAATAGCATCTTTCTCTTGCTTCACTTCATAAAGTCTCGCATGCCCCATGATAACTACATTAAGAACTTCATGCTCTTCATATTCAAAGTGGTTCTGTTTAAGGACCGCTAATCTTTCACCTGGTGTAATATGAACATCACCTGTTTGAGCATCAATTTCACCAGATAAGATTTTAAGAAACGTTGATTTTCCCGCTCCATTGGCACCAATTAGGCCATAACAATTTCCAGGGGTGAATTTTATATTAACATCTTCAAATAGCTTCCGATCACCATATCGCAAGCCGACATTTGTAACAGTAATCATATATTGTAAATCCTCCATTCAAGAGTTATTTCATGCACCCTTGATACATTTAGTATTAAAATTCTTCTTAGGATACCAATGTTTAATTATATAGCACGAATACTTTCTTGTCTACTTAAGCATGATGAAGTTTTATATTGACGCATATTTTGAGAAGTATGATTCATACTAATAACGATGTTCAAATGAACATCACCGTTTCTTAGTTATCCAATCCAAATATGAGGTGATAAAGAATGAGTTACCGTAATCATTTAGATGACCACTCAAGAAAATTTCACCATAATTGGACACGTCCTAAACGTGCAAGTTCTCAAGTGAACGGTCATACTGAGTTATCTCAGTCAACGATCATTACACTAAGTAATGCGAAAGCACATAGGTATTCATAGCGATAACACAGAAACGTAAAGAAGGCACAGTGATGTGTCTTCTTTTTTCATTAATGCTCATAGATCATCTTTTTTGTCATTCCACCATCTATAACTAGATCAGTTCCTGTTATAAAATTATTTTGTTCACCAGTTAAATAAAGACAAGCTCTTGCAATATCCTCCACTGTTCCTACTCGTCCTGCAGGATGTTGTGTATGATCAATCTCACGTAATCCTTCATAATCATTTACTTCAATCCACCCTGGACTAATCGAATTAACAGTAATTTTGTCATCTCCCAAAGTAATTGCTAAGGAATGAGTCAAAGCAACAATTCCACCTTTTGAAGCAGAATAGCTTTCAGTATTTGCTTCGGACATATAAGCTCTTGTTGAAGCAATATTGATAATAGCGCCACCTAATTTATTTTTACGCATATATCTGGATGCCTCTTGAGAACATAAGAAGACACTTCTAAGGTTGGTATTTATCACCTCATCCCATTCTTTTAAAGTCACATCATAAAAAGATTTGAAGTTAGAAGTTCCTGCATTGTTGATTAAAATATTTATTTCTCCAAAATTATGTATTGTTTTTTCAACTAAACGTTTAATATCATTTTGTTCTTTAACATCAGTTTTCACAAACAATGCTGTACCTGATGTGTGATCGTTTATAATTGATGCTATATTTTCACCCCGTGTACTGTCAATATCAGCGATGACAACAGTAGCACCATTATTAGCATATGCCTTTGCAATTGCGGCACCTATCCCATGTCCAGCCCCAGTAACCACTACCACTTTATTAGAAAATGACATTCCTCTTAGCTCCCTTCGAATTAATTATAAATAGTATAACATAGGGGGATATCTTGATTCTTTTTATATGTCTACCCTGAAAATACCTAGGTTGGCGAGTTCCATTCCCTTACTAATGCCCAAAGTCTAAGAAAGGGAGTGAACGGAGTTGTTTGATTCCATTTCTCATGCCCAAAGCGCAACAAAGGGAATGAAAAGAGTTGTTTGATTCCCTTTCTCATGCCCAAAGCCCAACAAAGGGAATGAAAAGCGTTGTTTCATCCCCTTTCTCATGACCAAAGCCCAACAAAGGGAATGAAAAGAGTTGTTTGATTCCCTTTCTCATGCCCAGAGCCTATGAAAGGGAATGAATGATATTCGAGACCGAAAGATCAGTAGTTGTCTAGTTGCTCTCCCCTCCACACTGAGTGAACAAAACATTTTCAATCTCCATAGTGCGAATATTAAATTTGCATGGGTGTCTACCCTGAAAATAACTTTTTGTTGTGGAGTTCCATGAGCTGCGATCCACTTGCTTTCCGCGGGGTGGTCCGTGAGCCTCCTCGTCGCCAGGGGCGGGCTTCTGCGGGGTCTCACGAGACCACTGGATCCCGCAGGAGTCAAGTGGCTCTCCGCTCATTCCACACTGAGGAGGAAACACTTTTTCATACCCCATGGTGCTAATTTTAATTAGCATGGGTGTCTACCCTGAAAATAACTTTGGTTGTGGAGTTCCATGAGCTGCGATCCACCTGCTTTCCGCGGGGCGGTCCGTGAGCCTCCTCGTCACTTGTTGGGCTCCTGCGGGGTCTCACGAGACCGCTAGATCTCACAGGAGTCAGGTGGCTCTCCGCTCATTCCACACTGAGGAGGAAACATTTTTTCATACACCATGGTGCGAAATACTTATTTAGCATGGAAGAGAATAAATAAGTGAGTACTTTGCACCTAAATAATCTCTTATAATACCAGGTGTAAGAAGGCCTAAAGGAGGGATTACCTAAAAAGTGTATATAAAAAAACAGGGAAGATTGTAAAATCGCCCTGCTTTTGCCAGTCATTAATTTTATACTGTTGAAAAAAGTATGGTTATCTTTATTTTGCAAAAGTATGATTTCCGATTACTACAGTAACTTCTCTAGATAAAATCCATTTGTTAGTGATTTTAGCTGGATTGTAGAAGAATAATGATCCTTTACCTTGACCTCTAAAAGCGATTGCTTCTTCTACTGCTTTTTTAGCACTAGCATCTGCTGCTTGGTTGATTGCGCCGTTCCCTACCGGTGAGAACGCATAGCCACCATTTGATGTACGTTCATAGATAACACCTTTAATCGTATTTGGGAATAAAGAGCTGTCCACACGGTTAAGAACCACTGTCGCAACTGCAACTTTACCAGCATATGACTCACCCTTAGCTTCTGCATGAACAATTCGTGCCATTAAGTCCTTGTCTGCAGCACTAATTGCTTGGGGAATCGCTAACTTTTGCCCTGGATATATTGTGTTACTAGTTTGCTTGTTTACTTGTTTCAAGGTATTAACTGATACACTGTTCGAAGTAGCAATTTTCCATAATGTATCTCCTGATTTAACTGTATAAGTTGTTGATGATGCTTCAGTAGTTGCATTATTGAAAGCGAATAATGATAATGCAAGAGTCGAAGTAATCACTAGTTTTTTAAATAGTTTCATGTTGGCCTCCTAGTATTCTTTTTCTCTACTAGAAGGTAACAGCTGTAATATTTTAAAACACCATCTAAAAAATGGAAAACGCAATTGAACCTTAGGTATTAAACTATTAATTTATCAATTTGAAAAATTATCCAGATGAAATTATTCACTACATTTTTCAACTGTTGGATAAATTAACCTAGATTATTTCAATATGTTTCATTGATTTTACACTTGTTACCATGAATAAAATTTTGTTAGAGAAGTTTCAACCGCTACGTTCCACTTGCTGGCACCGTTACCTCAAGCGTAATTGTAAGACTCACTCGCGGCTGTCTGATTACCTTTCAATTGCCAAATGTCTAGGTAAGTGTATCAAAGTTAATGGTGGTGTCTAATTCCCTTACTCAAAGGCCACCAATAACACTGAATATTTAATAGCCTCTCCTAGGGATAAAGTGGTGTGGACTTCCATTCTCTACCATAAATCTGCTTATCGAGGGCGGGAGCCTATACAAACTCTTTGTAGGATCTCCCGAGACCGTTAGATCCCGCTCTTCACTCATTTCACACTTTAAAAATTAAAAAACCCTCTGCAGAAGACAGAGGATTGATGTTAACTTCTTGGTTCGTCTAAATATTGATAGATAACTTCTCCGCCGTGTTGGGCGATTCCTCGAAATTGTTTAAAATCTTCCCTTTCAACAAGAACTTTTCGAAAAGAAAGAAAGTGTTCTTTTGTAACTCTGTATTCATTTAATTCCCTATCTCTTAGTTTATTGAAGATTTCTGTGATAAATTGAGTCTCCAAACAACCACCCCACTAATTGCTTCTGGTTAAATCATTTCAGAAACATTATTATTTCAATCAATATTATAAACTTTACTTTTCATTACAATCAAGGCTAATACCCATTTATATAGTGATTCTACACAATTGACTATACCAGGCATATGATATCGAGGAATATGTCATATAGGCATATACTTAATTTAGGGTTATGAAAGGACGATAAGTGTGACTAATTACAATGAAATGTATTCAAATCCATATGTATGTGGTAATTCAAATGAAGAGGAACTAGAACAAAGAAATCATATGCAAATGCCGGGAACTATGCCTCATCAACATCAATTACCATATGGCCCCTATGTGACAGGACCATTTGAACCAGAAACAACACCAAACTATGGTTCACTACCAACTACCGACAGCATTGGAATGCCAGGTGTACCTTCAACACCATATAATGGTTATTCGCCTGCAACTGAGCCCTATACTAACACAGGTGTTGAAGGTTATTACCAAGGAATTCCTGGAACTGGATTTACTCCAAGTACTGGGTATGCACCAGGTGCTGGTTTCACTCCAAGTACTGGGTATACACCAGGAGCTGGATTTGCCCCAGGAACTGGATTTGCACCAGGAACTGGATTTTCTCCGGGAACTGGATTTGCTCCTGGAACTGGATTTGCTCCAGGTGCTGGTTATGCCCCTGGAACTGGATTTGCCCCTGGAACTGGATTTGCTCCTGGTGCTGGATTTGCCCCAGGAACTGGATTTGCTCCTGGAACTGGATTTGCTCCTGGAACTGGATTTGCTCCTGGAACTGGATTCGCTCCTGGAACCGGATTTGCTCCTGGAACCGGATTTGCTCCTGGAACTGGATTCGCTCCTGGAACTGGATTCGCTCCTGGAACTGGATTCGCTCCTGGAACTGGCTTTACACCAGGTGCAGGGTTTGGCCCAGGAATGGGATATTAAAGAAGAACGTTTTTGAAGTCAATATACTAATTACAAAAAAGGAAGGGAAACCTTCCTTTTTTGTTATGTTTATAAATAACTATAGTGTTTTTAACTATAGTTTTAGCTTAGATTGTTTGTTCGCCCACATCAAGACATCAATGAACTATTTTGTCTTACACTTATAATTAGCTTAAGATTTTATTAGAAGATTCTTCGCTTTACCCGTGTTTCTTATTCTTTAGCAGTTGTTTCATGTTTAACTGTCTTCTGAATGTACATCCTAACGTTGTAGGTTTTTGACCTAACAAAAAAATTGTTGAAAGCGAAGTGTTAGACATGGCTGAAACGACAAATAAAGATACCCTTCCAGTAATGGAGGCAATTCAAGAACGTCACAGTATTCGTGAATTCCAGCAGAACGATATTCCAAAAGAAACGTTAGAAGAAATCATTAGGCTTGCAGGACTGGCACCAAGTGCTTGGAATTTACAGCCATGGCGCTTTTCCGTTGTAACTGACTCGACTCTAAGAGAACGTCTCCAAGAAGCTGCATATGGACAAAAACAGGTAACATCTGCTCCTGCAGTCATTATTGTATATAGTGATATGGAAGATGTTTTATCTTCATTAATGGAAATCGTACATCCTGGGTTAAGTGATGACCGAAAACAAGAAGAAGTAGCCAACCTATCATCACAGTTTAACTCAATGACTGAGGATGACCGTGGAAACTGGGGATTGACTCAAACAAATATTGGGCTTGGATTTCTTTTATTAGCAGTCCAAGGACTGGGATATTCATCGGTTCCTATGTTAGGATTTGATCAACAAAAGGTCCGAGAAATTTTGAATTTGCCAGAGCACATTAAGTTTGCTGCGATGGTACCAATAGGGCGTGCAGCAAATGATGGATATCCACATCACCGACATAAAGTAGAACGTATAGCTCAGTTCCACTAAAGAGATTTTATATACATCACATCCCATAAAATAAGAACGCTGCGGCAACCCGCCTATCGGCGACAGGCATAAGACGAGCAATTGGCTTATGATCCGAAGCCGATGGCGCTTAGAGCTACGACCAAAAAAAGGGTAAAATTTTTTTATATTCTCTATTCAAAAAAACTGACTCATCCTCAGATTGAGTCAGTTTTCTCCTATCTAGCTTTCTTTTATTTTTTCTATAAAATGATTCAATACCCTTGCAGTCAAACCCCAAATTACTTTGTCTTGATAATAATAGAAATGCTCTTTCATAGACCTTAATTGCCATTGATAATTCTCACCACCAATAATTGACTCATAAGGAAAGTCATCCTCTGGTTCAATTCTCAAATTGATTTTATAAGTTTCTGGTGGATTACTTATAAAAAATGACAAAGGTACGGTGAAGATTTCTTCTACCTCAGACTGATTAGGTCTTAGATCATTTACATTTGTAATCACACCAATAAACGGATAAATTATCATTCCAAAAGGGGAAACAATATAATCCAATGGCATCACATTTTTTATTTGATTTTGATTAATCCCTAATTCTTCCGTCGTTTCACGAATAGCCGTGAATTTTTCAGACTTATCTGACTGGTCGATTCTCCCACCTGGAAAACAAATCTCACCAGGCTGCCTTCTTAAAGATTTAGATCTTACTTCAAATAAAACATGTATCTCCTTTTCTGTTTCAACAAGGGGTAAAAGAATAGAATATTGGGAGAATTGACTGCTACCTAAAATAACGGGCTTGTTGTTTTGAAATTTCGATACAACATCTTCAATTTTCACTCACTCACCTCTTATATCCCTTCACCATGGTTTTTCTTTTATTATATGTTTTATTATTGCAACTCATCAATGTTTTCACAGGGCTAATTCCGTACTTTATTGCTAATAAGGGTTTTAGGGAAATCGCAATGAACCAAGTGGTGAGGCATGTTATCTTCCACAAATCTAACCCAATTTTCTCATTTAATACTTGTTTAAATTTTAGTTTAATAAGCAACAATCTTTCAGAAAAGAACCTTTCACATTAACTATTTTTGGGTGTTTGAATCCAATTCTCTAAATCCTTAAATTGATTCTCAGCATCTTTGTACCCCTGGTTATACAGTTCCAAAAGTTTTGTTGGATTTCGTTCGATTCTTCCAACATTCAATTGAGAAGATGGACTGATCACGAAAACCTTTCCCTCCTCTTCTTGTTTGGAAATATAATTTAATGTTTGATTATATACTTTATCTCTTTCAGAGATTGTTTGTATTAATTGTGGATAATCGGGATAGCTTTTCTTCAAATACCATGTAAATTTTGATTTCTTTTTTTGATAATCACGATTTCTTGTAAGAATAACAACATTTCTTTGATTACCATCGCTTTCCGATTTATCTAATGGAATTGGATTTCCAATTCCACCATCAAGTAATTTTCTTCCTTTAAAATGAACAATAGGAGCGATTATTGGCAATGAACTGGATGCCCTTAAAACAGGTAAAATGTTTTCACCATATTCTTCTTTGCCAAAATATACAGGTTTTCCTGTCTCGCAGTCTGTTGTACCGATTATAAATTGTTCTGTGTTTTTATAGAATGTTTCATAATCATACGGAACATGTTTATTAGGAATTTCGTCAAATAAATAATCCATACCAAAGATTTCTCTCTTTTTTATAAAGTTTCTAAAAGAGATATATTCCTTATGTGCCGCAAATTCAATATTCACTTTCTTATTACGCCCTTTTTGCCTAGATAAATAGGATGCAGCCATACAAGCACCAGCGGAAACACCAATAACATAAGGAAAGAACAGTTCTTTTTCAAGTAAATATTCTAAAACACCAGCAGTATATAGTCCCCTCATTCCGCCACCTTCTAACACAAGGCCTGTATTTTCCATAACGCAATCTCTCCTTTCAAAAATCATATCTTAAAAAAATAAATTCAAGTTTCTGTAAACGGATGGATTTTTAACATTAATAATATTTTAAAATATACTTGTAAAATTAAATTTTTGCAAAAAAATAACATTTTCTATTAATCTTTTAAAAAAAGTCTTTACGCAGAAGTCAATTTAAGGCAAAATGAAAAAAATGGTTATTTTTCTATAAAGGAGTGATTGGTATGAAAATTGCTGAAATTGGAAATATCATTGAATTTAAAGACGGCCTAAAAGGGATTGTTGAAAAGGTAAACGAAAATTCAGTGATAGTTGACCTAACTTATATGGATAATTATCGTGATCTAGACTTAGAGAGAAGAACCGTAGTAAATCATAAGAATTATACAATTTTAGAGTTATAATTAATTACGCCGAACATGAAAGCGCATCCTAATTTCATAAAATTCAAAAAAGAGAATTGCGATTGCAATTCTCTTTTTTATTTCATTCTAGCGATTGTCAATTTTCTCTGGGTACAAATCATGATTCATCATGCGATATTCTGCCATCTTTTCAAACTTTGTACCTGGTCGACCATAATTTGTATAAGGGTCAATAGAAATTCCACCTCTTGGTGTGAATTTTCCCCATACCTCGATATAACGCGGGTCCATTAGTTTGATTAAATCCTTCATAATGATGTTTACACAATCCTCATGAAAATCACCGTGATTTCTAAAACTAAATAGATACAATTTTAGTGATTTACTTTCGACCATTTTAATTTCTGGAATATAGCTAATATAAATAGTAGCGAAATCAGGTTGTCCAGTTTTTGGACAAAGACTTGAAAATTCCGGGCAATTAAATTTTACGAAATAATCTCTGTCAGGGTGTTTATTATCAAAACTTTCTAAAATATCAGGGGAATATTCAAATAAGTACTTTGTTCCTTGGTTTCCTAATAGCGTAACATCTGTTAATTCCTCATCTTTTCTTCCTGTCATTGCATCTCAATCCTTTCATATTCTGTATATATATTAATCATTAATTACGAAAAATAAAAAAACTATATCCAAGGATATAGTTTCCTTAGTTTTTTATAGAGGGTATTCGCTAGAACCTCTCCCGAAAATCGGAGTTACTATTTTTATTATTTTACTATACCATTATCCATTTCCATCTACCAGTTCTTTTTCAAGAAAAATTATTATGCTCCTATTGTTTTTTTCTTTCTAAATCTCGGTTCAATGCTTACTAATAATTTTGACTTAGAAAAGGAATAGATAACTAACGCTGACCAAATAAACATAAATGTGATCAGATGTGTTTGTGTAAATGTCTCATTATATAAAAATACACCAATCATCAAGCTGATTGTAGGTGCTATATATTGAAGAATGCCGATCATTGACAAAGGTATTCTTCTAGCACCTTGAGCAAACCAAAGTAAAGGAAGCGCAGTTGCTATTCCAGCCCCAATCAGTAAAAGCTGCTGGGAGAGGCTCGTGTGTGTAAAAGTATCAACACCCTTCACGTACTGAGAGGTGAGATAGTAGATGGCAATGGGAGTTATAAACATTGTTTCTAATGTAAGCCCAATTAATGAATCCAGGTTGGTTAGCTTTTTCGCCAATCCATATAAACCAAAGCTACAAGCTAATGCAATTGCTACCCATGGAAAACTACCAAACTGCAATGTTAATATAAGTACACCTATTCCAGCTAAGGTGAATGAAATAGTTTGCCAAAAGGTTAATCTTTCTTTTAATACAATTACACCTAATAGTACACTTACAAGGGGATTAATGTAATACCCCAAGCTTGTTTCAATTATATGGTCTGTATTCACGGCCCATATAAAAATAAACCAGTTGGTTGTAACTAACAATGAAGAGACAACTACGCCAAATAAAATCTTTCGGTTCTTAAATAACTTTATAAACTCTTGTTTCAATTGTTTTCCTTTTCTGACTATAAAAATAATACACAAAACAAAGATAAAAGACCAGAAAATTCGATGTGCAAGGATCTCTAAAGCTGAAATGGTATCTAGGTTTTTCCAATAAAGTGGCAAAACACCCCAAAGTAGGTATGCTATAAATGCATAAAACACCCCTATATTATATTCACTATGTTGATCTTTCATTTACCCCATTCCCCACTTAAATAAATTCACTGTTTAAATATATTTCGATTATTGAAATATAGAATATGTTAATTATAGTTTTATTACTTTAATTACACAACGAGAACTTCTTCTTTTATGATTTATTGAAAAGGGTTTTATTCGGACAACATAGATGTTAAAGTAATGTATAAGTTTCTTCATTTGACAGGTTTGGTGAGTATGGTAAAAAAACTGCTGCGTCGCACAAAGTTTTTAACAATAAAATTACTTCGAATCAAAGATAATGCACATAGTGTGTCACTAGGATTTACAATTGGCTTTTTAATTAATTTTGTTCCGTCCTTCGGCTTGGGTCCTTTAATCTCAACAACAGTAGCAAAGCTCTTAAGAGGAAATGCAATTGCGGGTCTTATTGGAGGAGTTCTTTTTATTTGGATTTTTCCTTTCTTGTTTTATTTAAATATAGTTGTTGGTGATTTTTGTATTCCTATTGAAATAAATGAGCTTGAAGGTGATGAATTAGAAGATGCAGAAGAAGTAATTGATGCAGGATTAAGCATTGGAAAAGCTTTTTTTGTGGGCATGATAATAAATATGGTGGTTTTCGGTATTTCGTTATATTACATTACATTTTATATCGTAAAAAAGCATCGAATGAAGCTTTTAAGACTAGTACACAAGAGTTGGAAAATACAAGAATAACACACAAGTAGAGAGGCAGTATAAGGCAGCCTCTCTACTTGACTATCAAAAGCCTAATTCTTTAAGTTCTTCATCTGTAAAAACTCGAGATCTCGTTAAAAAACGTTGTCCTTCCGGTCCTTCAAGTGAAAACATGCCCCCTCTACCATTAACTACATCAATGATTAATTGGGTATGTTTCCAATAGTGATATTGGTCCTTGGAGATAAAAAACTCACAACCAGCAATTTCACCAAGTAAGACATCGTTAGCTCCAATTCTTAGTTCTCCCTTAGGATAACACATAGGAGAACTCCCATCACAGCACCCACCGGATTGATGGAACATGACCTCTCCATGCTTTTCTTTTAGTTTATTAATTAGCTGAATTGTCGCATTGGTCGCAATCACTCGCTCTATCATTGATATCCTTAAAAGAAACCAAGAGCGTCTTCACTATAGCTAACCAGTAAGTTTTTCGTTTGCTGATAGTGATTTAACATCATATGGTGATTTTCACGGCCAATTCCTGACTTTTTATATCCTCCAAATGCAGCATGTGCAGGATAGGCATGGTAGCAATTTGTCCAAACACGCCCAGCTTCAATTCCTCTACCGAATCTGTATGCTGTATTCATGTCACGACTCCACACTCCTGCTCCGAGACCATAAAGAGTATCATTAGCAATACTCATCGCCTCCTCTGCATCTTTGAAGGTAGTTACTGAAACAACCGGGCCGAAGATCTCTTCTTGGAAAATTCTCATCTCATTTGTTCCTTGAAATACTGTTGGTTTTACATAATATCCGTTTTTAAGGTTTCCGTCTAAAATATTTCTTTCACCACCAGCAAGTACCTTTGCTCCCTCTTCTTTACCAATTGATAAATAAGATAAAATCTTTTCCAGTTGTTCATTTGAAGCTTGAGCACCTATCATTGTGGAAGGATCTAATGGATTGCCTTGTTTAATTTGTGCTACCCTTGCCAGTGCTTTATCCATAAAAGAATCGTAAATAGATTCATGGATAAGGGCTCTTGAAGGACAAGTACAAACCTCCCCTTGATTTAAAGCAAACATAACAAAGCCTTCAATCGCTTTATTTAAAAACGCGTCATCTTTATTCATCACATCTGGAAAGAAAATATTCGGAGATTTCCCCCCTAGCTCTAAAGTAACAGGGATAATATTCTCAGAAGCATATTGCATAATTAACCGTCCTGTTGTAGTTTCTCCAGTAAACGCAACCTTGGCAATTCGACTACTTGATGCTAATGGTTTTCCTGCTTCAACTCCAAAGCCATTAACAACGTTTAGTACTCCCTTTGGTAATAAGTCCTTTATTAAATCAATCCAAACAAGAATGGATACAGGTGTTTGTTCAGCTGGTTTCAGCACAACACAATTACCAGCAGCTAGTGCAGGTGCAAGCTTCCACGTTGCCATTAATAATGGGAAATTCCATGGAATGATTTGCCCGACGACTCCCAGCGGTTCATGGAAATGGTACGCAACTGTATCATTATCAATTTGACTAAGTGACCCTTCTTGCGCTCTGATTGCACCAGCGAAATAACGAAAGTGATCAATTGCTAATGGTAAATCCGCATTTAGCGTTTCTCTTACAGGTTTTCCATTCTCCCAAGTTTCAGCAACAGCTAGCATCTCTAAGTTTTCTTCCATACGATCTGCGATTTTGTTTAAAATGTTTGCTCTCGTCGCAACCGATGTACTACCCCAACTTGTTTTCGCGGCATGGGCTGCATCTAGGGCCAGTTCAATATCCTCAGCAGTTCCACGAGCTACCTCACAAAACACTTCACCAGTGACAGGTGTAACATTCTCAAAGTATTCTCCTCGAACAGGAGCAACCCATTCCCCATTAATATAATTGTCATATCTCTTTTTAAATGAAACAAGTGAGCCGTCTGTATTTGGATTTTTAAAAACCATATAAATTCCTCCCCATATATATAAATAGATTACAAGATTTTATGTAAACGCTTTCTAGTTGATCAAAAAAAATACTTCGATAAATAGAGTAGATTACGTTAGGTTTACACTCTACCTACCTTGCAAAATCATTATATGTTACACGATCTCTATTAATACTAAAAAATTCACAAAAATTTCATAGACTCGTCAAAAAGATCTACGGCGCCACCTTCCTTAACATGCATCAGACGAGCTCTGACTGGATTGAATTCTGTCAATCCATCTCTGAAGGTAACGGTTTTCAGCTTCTGAAGCGACTGTGTTATGGCCCGAACCTTTGGCGCCTAGAGCTAGACAAAAAAAAGAACTGTATTTAACAGTTCTTTACCTTTGACGACAAGATTTTCTTTCAACAATTTTATGTGGTATGATAATCCGTTTTGCGGGTTCATCTGGGTTTTCAATTCGTTGAATTAAATTCTTACCGGCTTCATAACCCAATCTAAATATATTGATATCCACAGATGTTAACGGTGGAGAAGAAATTTCAGATAATAGAACATTATTAAAGCTAATAATAGAAACGTCATCTGGAACTCTTAGACCTAATTGATTTAGTATATTTATTATACTAAAAGCCATTACATCATCAGCTACCACCAATGCCGTAGGTGGATTAACTGATGAATATAATCTTTCAATTGCTTCTTGCTCACCATCACTCAAATATTCCCCATACATTTGATATTCCTTGTGAAAAGTTAACCCGATTTCTTCAAGAGCATCTCGATAACCCTGTAATCGATCATCGGTTACGACAAAATTAGGATCCCCTCCCACAAATGCTATTTTTTCATGCCCCTTCTTAATTAAGCTTTCTGTTGCATCCTTAGAAGCCGAATAATTATCATTGTCTACATAGGTAATTTGTTGTTCATATTTGTAAGGTTTGCCAACAACGATAAAAGGAAACATTTTTTGTTTTAGATAATTTTGCACGGGATCATCAATTCGTGAATATAAAAGAACGATTCCATCCACCAGCCTACCTTCAACCATTTGGATTACGGCTTCAAAAATTTCCTCTTCCATTTGTCCTGTTGACATATGAATACTGTATTTCTTCTCATGTGCTCCTCGGTTAATTCCTCTAATGATTTCTGGGAAAAATGGGTTCTGGAATACTTTATCCGTTGCACTAGACATTACAAGACCAATCGCTCTTGTTGACTGGTTTGCTAGACTTCTCGCAATAATATTTGGGTGATAACCAAGATCCTTCATCGCTTGGCGTACACGAATTTTTGTCTTTTCACTTATTCTTGGGTTATTTGCAATTACGCGAGAAACCGTTGATGGAGCAACGTTTGCGAGCCTTGCTACATCCTTTATTGTCACCGCCATTTATAAACACTCCTTAGTGCAGCGATATTTAACTTATATTTTACTATATAATCGTAGGAAATCCCTTACATTTTTTATTTATTAAGTCATATTTTGTAATATTAGAAGGAAAACGATTTCGTAAATCGTTATTATTATAATAGCCCACACTATTTATTACAACCTTTTTTAAGTCTGAGATGTGGTATGAAATACTAGTTTTTAGACGATTCTACTCTTTTTCCTATTGACTTACATTCTGATATTTACTACGCTTACAATAATAAATTCAATGCAAACGTTTGCTGTAAGGAGGAAAATATATGTTAAAAGAAGCAATTTACCATCGTCCCAAAAATAATTTTGCCTATGCTTATGATGAAGAAACACTTCATATTCGGTTACAAACAAAAAAAGAGGATCTTGATTTAGTTGAACTTGTATATGGTGATCCTTATGATTGGAATCAGGATTTGGGTGGTTGGCAAGTAACTTTTAAAGAGATGATTAAAACTGGCTCAGATGAGTTATATGATTATTGGTTTGTTGAAGTGTCCCCAGAATTCAGAAGACTAAGGTATGGTTTTAAACTCTCAAAAAATGACTATATTCAATATTACACTGAAAAAGGGTACTTTGATGAACTTCAGACTGATGATGTTGCTTATTATTTCTGTTTCCCATTTTTAAATAAAGCTGACGTATTCAACGCTCCAAATTGGGTGAAGGACACAGTGTGGTATCAAATATTCCCGGAACGTTTCGCTAATGGTGACCCTTCTATCGATCCCCCAAACTCATTACCTTGGGGAAGTACAGAGCCTACTCCAACTAACTTTTTTGGAGGTGATTTTGAAGGAGTTATTCAAAATCTAGATTACTTAGTTAACCTCGGAATTACTGGGATCTATTTCACACCGATTTTTAAAGCAACCTCGAATCATAAGTATGACACAATTGATTACATGGAAATTGATCCTCAATTTGGTGATAAGGAAACATTTAAGAGACTTGTCGACTTATGTCATCAAAAGGGGATTAAAGTAATGCTTGATGCAGTATTTAACCATAGTGGATATTATTCACCCTTTTTCCAAGATGTTGTTACTAACGGTGAAAAGTCTAAATACAAAGATTGGTTCCATATTCGAAGCTTACCAGTAGAAACAGATCCAGTCCCTAATTATGACACGTTTGCCTTCACATACATGATGCCGAAGCTCAACACTGAAAATCCTGATGTGAAAAATTACCTCTTGGATGTTGGTCGTTATTGGATTGAGGAATTCAACATTGATGGTTGGCGGTTAGATGTAGCAAATGAAGTTGATCATCAGTTTTGGAGAGAATTCAGGATTGCCATTAAAACTCTAAAACCAGAAGCCTATATTTTAGGAGAAATCTGGCACGATTCTATGCCTTGGCTACAGGGTGATCAATTTGACGCAGTTATGAATTATCCTTTTACTACGGCTGTATTAAATTTCTTTGCAAAAAGCACCATAAATGTGACTGAATTTACAAACAGCTTATCCAATGTACTTCATTCATACCCTAACAATGTAAATGAAGTTGCTTTTAATCTTTTAGATAGTCATGATACACCGCGAATTCTTACAATCGCTGATAAAAATAAAGAGAAAGTAAAGCTTTTATATTTATTTCAGATGTCCTTTATTGGTACACCATGTATTTATTATGGAGACGAGATTGGGATGACAGGCGAACAGGACCCAGGATGTCGTAAGTGTATGGAATGGGATATAGAAAAGCAGGATCTTGACCTTTTCGCACATGTACAAAAGCTATTAACATTAAGAAAAAAATATCCAGAGTTTGGTAATGGTGGAGATTTCACGCTCATTAAAGCTGAAGATTCAACAAACTTCTTAATTTATGCGAAGACATCAAACGAGAGAACGATCTATTTTGTCATAAATAACTCTGAAGAAACAATAACAACTGACCATTCATTTGCGAAATCTCCTTCAAATTTAACAAATCTGTGGACAGAAAAGTCCCTTGGTGAACTACCAACAGAAGTATCCTTATCTCCTTATAGCTTTCTGATATACCTTGAGGAAAGATAATTGCAAATTATAAACCGAATGTGGCTTTTACACATAAAGCCAGTTTCGGTTTATTTTTTTTATCGATTCTTCTAAAATGGTATTAATTAATGAAAGGATTTTAATATGAAATTACACCTGTTTTTGATAATTATTATAATTGCCCATACTCTTTTGTTTATTAGTTTTTTAAACTTACATTCCTTTTGGATCGTATTTGTTTTCTCTTACTCAGTTTTAACCTATATTGGAATTAAATTCGGTGATCTTCGATATCAAGGGAATTTTTCTAACATTATCCTTCTTGGAGTTTTATCTGGTATAGCACTTTATTTTTTATTTTTTCTTGGCAAAAATCTAACATCTATGCTTTCAAGTGAGCTCCTTGCAGAATTAAATTCATTATATAAATATGTGCAACCTACAGCCACTTGGCATTATCTTTTCCTATTTTTTCTTATCATTCCAGGAGAGGAGATCTTCTGGCGCGGATTTATTCAAACCTCACTACTTAAGTTGCTTAAAAGAAAACATGAAGCTATTGTTATTTCAGCTGGATTTTATGCTACAGCAAACCTGTTTTCAGGAAGTATTATGTTTATTTTTGCTACCTTTATCTCAGGGTTGTTGTGGGGATACCTTTATCAATTGAAACAAAACATTATTCTTAATGTGTTATCTCATACTATATTTAATGTTTTATTATTAATCCTATTTCCCCTGTTTTAGCTTTAAATTCCTTCATCTTGAAATAAATCTTTATAATTTAGCACAAATTACTAATAAGTTTTCGGTTTAGTGTAACTTTTTTAGCTCCTTGTGCTACTAATAAATTGAATATAATGCGACATATTTTTTGAACAATGTCATATCATGAAGACAGGCAAGTATTAATTTAGTAAGACCCGAGGTGAAAAATATGAAAGTAATAAAAATATCATTACATGTTTCGATCCTGTGCGCTGTATTATTCTTCCTAATATCATTCATACCTATAATAAATTTGGCTTTGACTGAAAATAAAATAACAAAATTACCTCTTACGAACTACTATTTCGCTAAAATTGAAACTGGAGAAAAAGATTTTGATGTTTTTAAAGAATACATGGAGAGAAATGGCTGGATTATCACAAGTGATTCTGGCAATACTCATATCTTTGAAAAAGATGGCGACCAAATAGAAATCATCCAAACCCAAGTCAAAACATTATTCATAGATGGTAACATAAATTATCACTACTTAGAGCGAAGATTCTAACAAAGTTCTCTGTAGGGCCCTAATATTTTTAAACGGTAAACGTCCTTTTTAATTTAATTCCCACTTTGGTAAATTAGCGCAGTAAATATAAGCGGAAATTTTCCGGTTAAATGTAGGGATAACGCTCGTTCCGGAGTATATAAGGGGAGGGTTTCCGGTTATCCAAAGAAAAATTAGCCATTTTCACTTTTGTTGAGTCAATAGGCGGAATTTCTCCGTCTATTTAAGCTATTTTCACTGCTAATTGCTAATTAAGGGAAGTTTCTCCGTCTATTTATCAAGTTGGTGCTTAACCTGGTTCCCCCAACCGATAAGAGCGGACCCTTTCGATCCCAGATGCAGGAATCAGCATCTGGGCTTAATTTAGTATATTAGGGCAGTAAAATAAGCGGAAATTTTCCGGTTAAATGCTAGGATCGAGCTCCTTCCGGGGTATATAAGGGGAGTTTTTCCGGTTATCCAAAGAAAAATTAGCCATTTTCGCATTTGTTTAGTCAATAGGCGGAATTTCTCCGTCTATTTAAGCTATATTCGCTAAAAATTACTAATTAAGGGAAGTTTCTCCGTCTATTTATCAAGTTGGTGCTTAACCTGGTTCCCCCAACCGATAAGAGCGGACCCTTTCGATCCCAGATGCTGATTCCTGCATCTGGGCTTAATTTAGTGGCAGTAAAATAAGCGGAAATTTTCCGGTTAAATGCTAGGATCGAGCTCCTTCCGGGGATATAAGGGGAGTTTTTCCGGTTATCCAAAGAAAAATTAGCCATTTTCGCATTTGTTGAGTCAATAGGCGGAATTTCTCCGTCTATTTAAGCTATATTCGCTAAAAATTACTAATTAAGGGAAGTTTCTCCGTCTATTTATCAAGTTGGTGCTTAACCTGATTCTCCAACCGATAAGAGCGGACCCTTACGATCCCCAGATGCAGGAATCAGCATCTGGGCTTATTTGAGTAAATTAGCGCAATAAATATAAGCGGAAATTTTCCGGTTAAATGCTAGGATCGAGCTCCTTCCGGGGATATAAGGGGAGTTTTTCCGGTTATCCAAAGAAAAATTAGCCATTTTCTCATTTGTTGAGTCAATAGGCGGAATTTCTCCGTCTATTTAAGCTATATTCGCTAAAAATTACTAATTAAGGGAAGTTTCTCCGTCTATTATATTGGGTGCTTAACCTGATTCCCCAACCGATAAGAGCGGATCCTTACGATCCCAGATGCAGGAATCAGCATCTGTTTATTGACTAGTTGAGTGAGTACTTTTTTTACTGTCTTGTCACTTAGCTTTAAATACTTTTCAACCTCTATAGGAGAAATGGGTTCACCTTTTCGAGCCGCCAGCCGAAGCACTTCCTTTTCGACTAAGGACAGTGTGGTCTGGTTCAGTTCATCTCCTAGCGAACGGCCAATCACTTGTTGAACAATTTGTTGGCATCGACGAGGATTCTCACTAACTTGGTCATAAGAAAAGCGGATTACAGTCCATCCGTCAATGACCAACTGGTTTTGGCGTTCTAAGCTGTCGGAAAATCGCCACCTGCTTATGTTCTTTAAGTGAGGGCCGTAGCCGTCGATCTCAAGGCATATCCGGATGGTAGGGCGAATATAAGCAAAATCCAAATACCTTTTGTCATCTTGGAAATCATTGACTTCATATTCTGGATGCAGATACCGAAAGTGGTGAAATAAGGGCCACCACACTTGCTTCAAAAACAACATTTCAGCATGTTTGTGACCTTCTTCTAAGCGCCGCAACCGTTCACCAGTTCTTGCCTGCAAGTGAGCATTCATAAAGATCTGGTATTCTTCTTCAAATCCCATAGTATCCCTTCTCCTATCAATAGTCATGTCTTTTACAGGACTCTTAATTTACTATAACAATCAATTATTTAAACAAAAATTAGTGGACAAATACAAAAATTGTTCGGTTAGCCTATTTTACTTAACCCGTTGGGAACAGTTCTTTCCTCAAATTGCTTGTATTTTGGTGTTATCTTCTATGACCTCTTCGATACGTAATCGTAACCAAAATCATATTCAGGAACCCAAATCGCAAGCATCTTTTCCTTATACTTTTCAAACTCATAAGAAAAACCCATGACATCGTCATTTAAATTTCATAATATTAAACTTCAATTAATAGATCCTTTCCATTATTTATTGGTTTGAAGCTTAGATGGATTTTGAAAGTGTTAATGCGAGTAAAAATGGAAGTTAATGTTCTTAGTTGGTGAAATTAAAAGGCAAACACAGTAGATAATATAAGAAGAAAATTAAAGGAAGAATTTGAGGATAGAACTATTTTTAGTTTAATAGTATATTTTTAAATTTGTCAATCGATTTTCATTAAATCGACACTAATGTTCTAAGCATTTTATTAAGGTAACTTTTATACTCTAGCCTCCCCCACCCTTAAGGAGAGGCAGTGGTCTAAGCCTCTATTTACTTCTGATACAGTTCACCCCTATTTTCAGGTTTTTATGGGTAGACTTCCCTCCTTAATTAAATACTAGCACCAGGGGGAATGAAAATGCACCCACTTTAAGAGCTCTAGTGGCATCGGGACACCCTGCACGAGGGAGGCTCCCGACGACTCCCCTACGGTCCCCCGCGAGTGGATCGCAGCACATGGAACTCCACTACCTAGGTTATTTCTGGATAGAAAAAATAGGGATATAGACCTCCCTTTTCTACTATTTATAATACCTTTTATCCAACTGATCTTTCGGAATCATCAATAAAACTAACAATGCCAAACTCATATAACCAAAGATTGGATATAGAATTGAAATCAAAGAACCATACCCTAACAAACTAATGCTATATGCAATAATTAAAATAACAATAACGATGATGATATTCGGTATTCTAATTAATTGTTTTACTTGGCGTTGTAGTCCGAAAATGTCACCAATAACAGATGTGAAAATTTCCCCATAAATAATAATGATATAAAACCAATGTATTGATAAGAAAACACCCTTCATCACCTCTGCCATCGGTATTTCATATTGCACAATATTTGGAAGGGATGAAAGCGAGATATGACTTGTAAATAGTATAAGACCAAGTGCGGCTCCTCCTAAAATCCCTCCCCAAATAATACTTGAATCATGCTTAACTTCCTTGGCCAATGGCACTAACACTGCTTGTGCCATTGCCAAGTTAAAAGCTGTGTATGTAAATGGAGATATGAGCCATTTATATTGATGATTTGAATTCACTTCTAAAAAAGCTATTGAATTACCAGATACTAAAACTTTAACTGCTAAGAGTGTACTAAAAATAATGAGTAAAGGAACAACAAATGTATTTACACTGAATAAACCTTTTACCCCAAATGATAATACACAAATTGCGAGAATCATCGTTATAATTACTCCAAACTGAAATGACAACCCCATCTGTTCATGAAAAACTGCACCAGCACCTGATAACATGACGGAAGTTACACCAATTAGCACTATGAGCATGAACATATTAACTACCAATGCTACTTTTCTTCCAAATAAATACTCGTTAAATTCTTTATATGATTCTGCACGGATTTGTCTTGAAATAATCATCATCTTCGTTCCAAGCCACATAAATAGAAATCCGCTTATCAAGATTCCTAATAAACCAAAGAAACCATATTGAGTGAAGAATTCCACAATTTCTCTCCCTGTAGCGAAACCTGCCCCTACTACTGTCCCTACATAAACTGCTGCTACCTGTAATATCTCCTTTTTCTTTCCAATCACTAATCCACCTCACATACAACACCAATTTTATAGTTAGCCCATTAGTGATATATATGTAACAAATAAATAAATAAGACGAGCATCCAAAACTTCTTTCCTTTTATTCAGGATAATATGTTTGAATAACAGATCATTGTGGTAATTATTTTATTAGAATAATTATCTTCCAAGAATTAGCGATACAAAAAACTTGAAAGTCAAGAAAGGTCAAATTATAATATAATCAAAGGTCAAAAATAGTCAGACCTAATTCAAACAAACTTTTAGAATTGCGTATCTCTATACTTTATATATATTTAAATTTATCTTAAGGAGGACTTTCTCTATGAAATGTCAAGCATGTAAATCAAACGAAGCGACAATTCAACTTAACATTCAATTAAATGATGAGGCGAAGCAAGTTCTTCTATGTGGTGATTGTTATACAAAAGAAAAAAACAACTTTAAAATCCCATCTAACTTCGGTGGATTTTCACACCCATTTGAAGATATGTTCAAAGGCTTCACTTCACAAAACGGAGAACAAGCAGCACAACCTAACCAAGGCAAAAACGGAGGGGGATTCTTAGACCAGTTTGGTCGAAATCTGACTCAAATGGCTAAAGCAGGATTAATCGATCCAGTAATTGGCCGTGATGACGAAGTAGCAAGAATCATTGAGATCTTAAACCGTAGAAATAAAAATAATCCGGTGTTAATTGGCGAACCAGGTGTTGGTAAGACAGCAATCGTGGAAGGATTAGCTCTAAAAATAGCAGCAGGAGATGCACCAAATAAATTACTTAATAAAGATGTCTATTTATTAGATGTGGCTTCTCTAGTAGCGAACACTGGTATTCGTGGTCAATTTGAAGAACGTATGAAACAGCTGATTACAGAATTACAACGTCGTAAAAATGTAATCTTATTTATAGATGAAATTCATCTAATTGTGGGTGCTGGTTCTGCCGAGGGCTCAATGGATGCAGGAAATATTCTAAAGCCTGCTCTTGCTCGAGGAGAGCTTCAATTAGTAGGTGCAACAACCCTCAAGGAATATCGTCAAATTGAAAAGGATGCTGCTCTTGAGCGTCGTTTCCAACCAGTGACAGTACATGAACCATCTGTTGATGAAGCAATTCTTATATTAGAAGGCATTAAATCAAAATATGAGGACTTCCATGAAGTTAAATACACTGATGAAGCTTTACAAGCATGTGTCACACTTTCACAACGATATATTCAAGATCGTTTCTTACCAGATAAGGCAATAGATTTGTTGGACGAGGCAGGATCAAAGAAAAACCTAACATTAAATAAGCCTGATATGACACAAATTCAAGAACGATTAAGAACTATTTCTGCTGAAAAGGAAAAAGCAGCAAGTGAAGAAAACTATGAATTAGCAGCAAAGCTTCGTCATGAAGAAATTTTGCTAGAAAAACAACTCACAAATGCAGAAACGTCAGAAGCAAATGTAATTGTAGAATTAGAGGACATCCAACAAATTATAGAAAAGAAGACTGGGATTCCAGTCGGTAAGCTTCAAGACAATGAACAAGCTAAAATGAAGAACTTGGCTGAGTCGTTATCTTCAAAAGTTATTGGCCAAGAGGAAGCTGTTCAAAAGGTAGCAAAAGCAATTCGTCGAAGCCGTGCAGGATTAAAAGCAAAAGAACGTCCAATTGGTTCATTCTTATTTGTAGGTCCTACTGGTGTTGGTAAAACAGAACTATCTAAATCATTAGCTAAAGAGTTATTTGGTACAAAAGATAGTATGATCAGACTGGACATGAGTGAATATATGGAAAAACATTCTGTCTCAAAAATAATCGGTTCTCCTCCAGGGTATGTAGGACATGAGGAAGCAGGACAATTAACAGAGACTGTGCGACGTAATCCGTATAGCATAATCTTATTAGATGAGATCGAAAAAGCACATCCAGATGTTCAGCACATGTTCTTACAAATACTTGAAGATGGAAGATTAACAGATAGCCAAGGTCGAACAGTTAGCTTTAAGGAAACAGTCATAATAATGACAAGTAATGCTGGTGTCGGAGGATTCAAAAAAATAACAGTAGGGTTTGAAAACACAGGAACAGATGCTTTTAAAGAAAGCAATATCCTTGAGTCTTTAGGTTCATACTTCAAACCTGAATTCTTAAACCGTTTCGATAACATAATCGAATTTAAGCAGCTTGATAAGGACCATTTATTACAAATTGTCGACTTAATGCTAATAGAGCTAAAAGAAACGTTAGAAGAACAAGAGGTTACAATTTCTATAGAAGATGAAGCAAAATCAAAACTCGCAGAGCTCGGTTACCACCCTGCATTTGGGGCTCGTCCATTAAGACGTGTCATTCAAGAGCAGCTTGAAGACCAAATAGCAGATTTATTACTAGATCAGACTGGTGCAACTGATATTACTATTAAAGTAGTTAACGATAAAATTGTTGCAGAAATTGCTTAACGGTGGGGGTCAAGGTATAAGACAAGAATAAACGATAATTGTCGTTTCAAAAAAGGCTTGAGAACTTCTCAAGCCTTTTTCACTTATCCATTATAATTCAGCCTTTTAAAATCTACATGTGTACTACATAGTTTATTACTTACTATAATGATTTTACCTTTTTTACCGGCAATACTATGTTTACTCTTGATGCAAAACTATGAAACATCATTCCTATGATAATTATTAATATACCAATGAATGCCTGTAGACTTGGAATAGCTTCCTGAAGGAATATCATTTCGCCAATAATTACAAATAGGATTTGAGTCGACTGCGTTGCTTCTACTGCTGCAAGTCTTGGTGAGTCATCCTTGACCATATCGGTAGCAAAAAAGAAAAGAACAGTCGCAATTACACCGGAACTTAATGCAACAACAAAGGTTTGTAATACCTGTGATCCGCTTGGTAACCCTTCTGTAAAATAGCCAACCCCTGCTAGTAAAATCCAAAATGGTAATGAAGCAATGGTCATGCCCAATACACGGCTAAATGTATCTATTTTCCCATTACAATGTTCCATCATTTTACGATTTCCTAATGGATAAGCAAAAGCTGCAATAAAAACAGGTAAAATTCCAACTAATAATAATGTAAGAGAGAATCCTTCACTTGCCTGCTGGAGTTGAATAATAATTATCCCCACAAAGATCAAACTAGAAAACATTAGGCCCTTGAGCGGAATTTTCTTTCTAGTTTTATTTATGCCATTTTCTGTTTCTTTAACATCAAAAAAAATGGAAATAGCAAGGATCCCGCTATAATTGTAAATTGCCAAGTTCCAGCTACAAGCCATCCTGGTCCAGATGCAGCTGCAAAGGTAATCGGGCCATAAAACAGACCAAAACCAATAATACTCCAAAGGGTCCAAGTCTTATAGTTTTGCTTTAATTCTATCAATAGTGTCTTCAAATTACCTCTCATCATTACAATTAGAATAAGAAATGGAACCATGAAGAAATATCTTAATGAAGCGCTCCATAACCAGCTTCCACCGGCCAATTCCATCGAACGATTCAATATAAAAGTGACTGCAAAAAATACAGATGAGATAATCCCAATGAAAATTGCCTTCATTACTTTCAACCTCCGTCTCCTCATTGGATAAAAGTATTATACACATTTCCCTACTGATTGGTTAACAAAAAGCATCTACAAAATACTGAGGATTTAAAGGTTCACCTGTTGCTTTTTCAATCTTTTCGTTCCAATGCAAACTAGCACCAGGTTTTAGGAATTTCGAGATGATAAAATGACCAACTTGTTCATTAAAAAACTCCGTAGAGATGTTTGTTTTAATATATTGATGCAATTGTGCTGAAGTTAGTTCTCCAAGTAAATAATTTTGGTAATATACGGGAGCTAACGTAAAGTGAATTTTTGCTGCCCAATCGGGTGCATCACGATTATCTGGTGGTGTCAAATGCTGAATTTCCTTAACAAGCTTCCACCAAAGAGCATTTAGATCTTGTTCTGGATTTTCATATAATTCTTTTTCAAAAAAGACGAAAGTAATAATAAATCGAGCTGCAGCTAACATATTTAATTGTTGATATTTTTTTAGGTTAGGTTTAAGCACTTGAAGTTCTTCACTATCCACTTCTAAAAATGTTTCCAACCATTCCGGTTCATTTACCATCTTGCCAAAGATCATGGCAATTGCTTCAGTCGTTAAAATATGCGAGATTGAACGGAGCAGATAAGGTAATTCTGGATCTACATATTTGTTATATGCAGCATGTCCGAATTCATGTAAGGTTGTCCCCATCCAATAAGCTGTTGGGGTGATATTACATAGAACTCTTGTATCCCCTTCACGGTCAAGATCCATACAAAAGGCTGTTGGATTTTTCCCCTCGCGTGGGAATAAATCACTATTTTCATATAAATTCTTAATATCTATTCCCATTGATTCAAATGTTCTAGTATTTAATTCAATGATGTCTTTGTTCTTAAAAAAACGATCCAAATTGGTTGCTTCTGTCGCAGGTGCACTTTGGAAGAAAGGATCTGAATAATGCCATGGACGCAAATCTTTCACGTCTAGATTAAACCTACTAGCTAGGTTTAAGTCTAGCTCGTTCTTTAATTCTCGATAAACTGGATCAGACAACTTTAATAACTGATTAAACGATGCAAACACTTCATCTCGATCTAATTCTTGCAACTCAAAAGCCATTTGATGATGATTGCCATAACCTAATATTTTTGCAGCTTCATTTCGTTTTCTTATCAGTTCAAGCAATTGTTGTTCAACAACTTGTCCAACTTCTTTACTGGCCTTCCAGGCAAGTTCTCTTTCTCTATTATCAGTCGAATTAACTAAAATCTCACGGATATCGTTTGCAGATAATCCCTTTTCATCCACTTTTGGCACATATGTATTAAATAAAAAATTCAGTTCAGCAGAACGTTTAGAGAGATCCATTAATATATCTTCAGATAATTGATTTTGCTTCATCTCATTCTTTAACTTTAATAACTGTTTTCTTTCATAACGTGTAAGGGATGTATTTAACAGGTGTTCGATTTGCTCATAACGTTTAGAATCAGACAAGAAGGAATTCAATGCTCCTTCGGCTTCGGTCAATCGATCAACCCATTCTTTTTTACCAGTTGTTTGTGCCATCCATGCATTCATTGACATATTGTTTGATAATTTTTTAAGTTTTTCAGTTTGTTCTTCAAGAAATTTTTCTACTATCATGTTTATCCTCCATTGCTACATATATAACAGTTTGTTAACTACCTAAATCGAATAGTCTGAAATTGGTTGTTTTACTAAATAAGATAATACAACTTCCCCTTGTAGTTCCTCATCGATTTGACTAAACCCAATATTTTCATAGAAAGCCCTTGCCACTTTATTTTCTGGAACATAAGATAACCTAATCTCTACACAATCCTGATATGAACTTAACATATTAATAATCAAATTCATAGCTTGTTTTCCATAACCATTCCCTTGAAATTGTTCGCCAATCATTAACCTTGGAACCCAATATCGATCTTCCAGATCATTGGTTGGTATAATCTCAATACAACAAAATCCCACAACATGCTCTCCGTTCACGATAGCATATGGTGTAAGAGCATGATCAACTTTTGATTCAGCAATGGTAAATAGGTTGGAAGCGATAAAATTCATCTGATTCTCCGAAACCTTTAAGCGTACACACTGTCTAAAATTAGATAAGTTTACCTCTTGTAACGAAAGATTAGATTCCATTCTACTCCTCCTATATGATTTCAATAAGACGCTATGATAACACCAAAAAAATTACATAATAGTTTAATAAGCTTGTCATTCTTATTAGTTATCATTATATGAAAATATAATATGTAATATGTCACTGCTATCTTTATTGAATATTTCACTAGTCACCCTTTGTGAATAAATATTGGCACCATATTTGAGTCAAAAATAATGATATTGACTCCGTCTATGTCTATCCTGAAAAAAGAAATGCGGAAGGCGCTCGTTCATCGGCGACAGGCATAAGGCGAGACTGCTAGAAGGTTGTTCTTTAACCTTCTAGCAGGATTGACTTAGACCTGAGAGCCGATAGCGCCTGGAGCTAGACACTAAGCTAAGTATAATTTTTCATACTCCATGGTGCTAATTTTAATTAGCATAGATGTCTACCCTGAAAATAACTTTGGTTGTGGAGTTCCATGAGCTGCGATCCACTTGCTTTCCGCGGGGTGGTCCGTGAGCCTCCCTCGTCGCCAGGAGCGGGATGCTGCGGGGTCTCACGAGACCACTGGATCCCGCAGGAGTCAAGCGGCTCTCCGCTCATTCCACATTGAGGAGGAAACATTTTTTCATACACCATGGTGCGAATATTCATTAGCATTGACGTCACCCTGAAAATAACTTAGTTAGCGGAGTTCCATGAGCTGCGATCCACTTGCTTTCCGCGGGGTGGTCCGTGAGCCTCCTCGTCGCCAGGGGCAGGCTCCTGCGGGGTCTCACGCTGACCGCACTCCCACAGGAGTCGAGTGGCTTTTCTCTCATCCCACACTGAGTGAGTACACTATTTTCATTCTCCATGGTACGAATATTCATCTAGCATAGAAGTCTTTCTCACATACTCCAAGTGCCTACTTTAAGATTAAGTATTGAAAAAAAAAGCCCCTAAGAAAGGCTTAATCTTCTAGAATCATAATTATTATTTAGCAATAGTCTCAACCAATAAGTTATTTCGGTTGACCAAAACACTATGATCATCAAATATGGCTCTATTTCTACCTTGATGTTTAGCTACATATAGTAACTCATCAGCTTTTTTCACTATATCTCCTGCATCTTCATTCCTATGTTTAGAAACACCAAAGCTCATTGTCACCCTATAAATTTCTCCGTTTTGTACTAACGACACATTTGAAAGCTCTTGGTAAATAGCTAAGATCATTTTTTTGACTTTTTCTTCAGAAGAATCCTGGATAATCAAAGCAAATTCTTCTCCACCATATCTAAATGCCAGACCAGATTTTGTAGGTATGGTGCTGCTTAAAATATTTCCTATCTCCTTTAAAACCTCATCTCCTGACACATGACCAAATTTATCATTAATTTCCTTAAAGTAGTCAATATCTGTCATACATAAATAGAAAGACTTCCTACTAGCAATCACTTTTTTCAACTCTTGCTGGAATGTACGATGATTAAATAAACCTGTTAAGTAATCCTTCACAACAAGCTCGTGAAATTCTTTCTTTTCCCTTAGATGAGTTCTTTCACGATACGTGATCAAAGCTCCAAAAAGACCGACAATTAATAAAAAGCCTATATTTAAGTAATAATGAAAGCTTGCATGTATATCGGAAAACTGACCTTTTAGTAAAACCACCAGGGTAAAACCTATCAGTATCGCAAATGTGGACAATAATGCTCCCCTTATACTCCAATAGATTGTTGCATGCATGATAATAAGAAATGCAATTGGAAATAATGGACTATTTGCTCCGTCAGTTAAAGCAACAAGCCATATTAATGCCATATAATCAAATAATATTCCTAAATGTAGTATCCATGTATTGATTGATTTTTCTTTTGCCAATTTATATAAAGCAATTTGAGTAACGGTCATATAAATTAATCCAATAACAAGTAATACATGAAATGAATACTTTTCAAACTGTAAAAGAGCTGATAATTCTGGATGATAAAACAAGAATACGACTGCGATTAAAAAGATCCACCGTAATAGTGAAAAAATAAATTCCGTTTTATAATCATTTAAGATCAGAGACTGTTTCATTATGTCTATATCTCCATTTACTATTTTTAAGCTGTTTATATAGCATGCAAACTACTAGTAATTATTTGGTAATTTTCTTCATATAGATTACCGAGGTGATCTCATGTCTTTCATGTCAAAATCATTACTATTAATCTCTCTAATTATACTTTTTTTTAATGCTTTTCCTAGTGGGTATATCATATATCAGATCCAACTAGGAGATCTTTATGGTAATATTTTATTTATTTTTTCCTGTTTACTAGGTGCTGTCATCGCCTCTTTTGTTGAAGAGGGAGACAAGCACACTCGTTTTTATTCATTATTTTGCATGATTAGCAACATCATAGTTGCGTTCTATCCTCTATATATGGTCTTTTCATCTAAACATATTTCCCCTTACTTGATGAAATTACTATAGATTCTTTGTAAGGCTCATTTCTGAAAGATTGTTGCTAATCGGTTATACTTTAAAATATAAAAAACCATTTATTTTAGTACTTTGGTTTTAGTTTCGGAAGAAAAGACGCCAATCTACTTAATTCATTTTTAATAGACCTTTAAAAGCAACAAACTTTACGAAAAGCCTTTGTATATTAATCTTGCGAGGTTAGAATAATTGGCCCATCCTTGGTGATGGCAATGGTATGTTCATACTGAGCAGATAATGAACCATCTACTGTTCGAGCTGTCCAACCATTTGAGTCCATTTGAGAAGGCCAAGCACCTATATTAATCATTGGCTCAATTGTAAAAACCATACCTTCTTTTAACCTTAATCCTTTATTAGGCAAACCGTAATGCGGAACCTCTGGAGGTTCATGTAATGTTGGCCCGATGCCATGACCAATGAATTCTCTGACAACAGAGAACCCTTCAGCTTCTGCATACGTTTGAATTGCATGACCTATATCACCAATCCGATTGCCAATTAGTGAAGCTTCAATTCCTTTATAGAGTGATGTTTTAGTCACCTCTAAAAGCTTGTTCGCTTCATCAGAAACATTTCCAACGGCATATGACCATGCTGAATCGGCAAGAGCACCATTATAATTTACAACCATATCAATGGTTACAATGTCACCAGACTTCAACAACTCTTCTCGTGGAAACCCATGACAAATCTCATCATTAATAGATGCACAAGTAGCATACTTATACCCCTTATAGCCTTTTTGTTCTGGCGTTGCACCATGTTTTGATAAGAACTTTTCAACCAATTCATCAATATATAGTGTCGATATACCGGGTTGAACAACTTGTGCAATTTCTTTATGACATTCTGCGAGAATTTGACCAGCTTCCTTCATTAATTCAATTTCTCTTTCAGTTTTTAAATGTATCATTTTTAACACCTTCTATTTCTTATTTCCTAACCTTCTCTTTAGGACTAGGACTTTTTTACAAGAAAAGGCGAGAACAGAAACTGATTACTCGCCCTCTTCTTATTCTATTATAGGTCTTTATCTTCGATGCTTGTTAACCAAGCTTCAATTTCTCCAACAACAGATTTAACTGTACCATTTTCAAAGGGTGAAAGTAAATTCGCTACTTCAACTAGCTCAGTAAATGGTTTACTACCTCCCTCTTTGCATAAAACCAAGTAATCATTCCAGGCCTGTTTATGATTTTCTCTTGATTTTTTCCAAAATTGAAAAGCACAAATTTGAGCAAGCGTATAGTCAATGTAATAAAATGCTGTTGTATAAATATGGCTTTGACGCTGCCAGAAGCCTCCATTTTCAAGATACATATTTCCATCATAATCTCGATCTGGCATATATTTCTTCTCAATTTCTCTCCAAGCTTGATTACGTTCAGCTGGTGTTACTTCTGGATTCTCATAAACGAAATGTTGGAATTCATCTACAGCTACTCCATATGGAAGGAAAATAAGAGATTCACTAAGATGTGCAAACTTATATTTATCAGTATCTTCCTCAAAGAAAAGTTCCATCCATGGCCATGTAAAGAACTCCATACTCATCGAGTGAATTTCACATGCCTCATATGTTGGCCAATTATATTCAGGAACCTCAAAATGTCTGCTTGAATATACTTGGAAAGCATGACCCGCTTCATGTGTTAACACATCTATATCACCTGATGTACCATTAAAATTCGAAAATATATAAGGTGACTTATAATCTTCAATATATGTACAATATCCTCCACTTGCTTTTCCTTTTTTCGCTACTAGATCCATCAGATTGTTGTCAATCATAAAATTAAAGAATTCATTTGTCTCAGGTGAGAATTCTTCATACATTTTCTTACCATTATCAATAATCCATTCTGGACTTCCTTTAGGAGCTGCATTTCCCGAACTAAATTTAAATGCTTCATCATAATATTTTAAACTCTCCAGACCGATACGATCAGCTTGGCGTTTTCTTAGTTCAACTGCCAAAGGAACAATATACTCTTTTACTTGATTTCGAAAATTCGCAACCATTTCTGCAGTATAATCTGTACGTCCTAATCTTGCATAACCTAGTTCGATGAAATTATTATAGCCTAACTTCTTCGCAATAGTTGTTCGTACCTTAATCAACTTATCATATATTTCATCGAATTGCTCTTGGTGCTCTTTAAAAAAACCAAACCTTGCTTCATTTGCCTTCTCACGAACAGAACGATCTCTTGATTCTCCAAAAGGCTGCAACTGTGCTAAAGTACGCTCTTCACCTTCAAATTGGATTTTTGCTGATGCAACAAGTTTTGTGTACTCTGAAGCAAGCTTGTTTTCTTTTTGAAGGTCCTCAATTACCTCGGGTGCAAACGTTTTTAATTGTGTTTCTGCAAGAGCAAACAGTTGATTCCCCCATTTCCCTTCGAGTTCTGAACGAAACTTTGAGTTAACAAGTGCTTCATAATATTTAGATACAAGTCCTTGAACTAATGGCTGTATTTCGTCTAAATAATCTTGCTCTTCCTTATAGAATTCATCGTTTGTATCAACTGTATGTCTAATGTAGCAAAGGTTAAATACTGTACTTACCTTATTACGAATCGTATTAATCTCTTGCATTGCTGAATTTTGTTCCTCTAAAGTTTGGGCATGTGAAAATTTTTCAATTGCACTTGAAAATTCCTCTTCAACCTCTTCCATATTTGGTCGAGTATACGTAAAATCATTAAAATTCATATTATTCCCTTCTTTCCTTGAGCTAACATACTCTATGTTTTCTTTTAACTAGAAAATAATTCAGTTCCTTACTACTATGTATGATCTAACCTAAATTTCTAATCACTAGTATATTCTACATTGAACTTAATAATCCTTTAGAACGTTTACTAGAAAATAATACTCTTTATTAAATTACACTTAAGATAATAGCTCATTTTGTCGATATAAAGAATATAATTAGGATAGTATAATTTTTTTCACATTCTCAATCTAGCGAAAATTTTAATGAAGGTTTGGTGAAACGATGGATAAAGCATCTCTAATAGGAATCATTCTAGGTGTATTAGCAGTTGGTATAGGGATGGTATTTAAAGGGGTAAGCCCTGTTGCATTAGTGAATCCTGCAGCTATTTTAATTATCTTGGTCGGTACGGCTGGCGCTGTTACGATTGCCTTTCCAATGAATGAAATTAAAAAAGTACCTCAACTTTTCGGCATCTTATTTAAAGAGACAAAGATCATCTCTATAGAAGAATTAATACCGATGTTTACCGATTGGGCCACAGTAGCTCGAAAAGAGGGATTACTTGCGTTAGAGGCAAAAGTGTCTGAAATTGATGATGAATTTCTTCGAAACGGATTAAGTATGGCTGTAGATGGACAAAGTGCAGAGTTCATTCGTGATGTGATGACAGAAGAAATCGAAGCAATGGAAGAGAGGCATCAAGCAAGTGCGGCTATTTTTACACAGGCGGGTACTTATGCACCTACACTTGGTGTATTAGGAGCAGTTGTAGGACTTATTGCTGCTTTAGGTAATATGGCAGATACTGAAGCATTAGGTCATGCCATCGCTGGTGCTTTTATTGCCACTTTACTAGGGATATTTACGGGATATGTATTATGGCATCCCTTTGCAAATAAACTAAAAAGAAAATCAATGGTGGAGGCAAAGGTTCGATATATTATGATAGAAGGGGTCCTCTCAGTTCTTGAAGGACAAGCTCCAAGGGCAATTGAACAAAAACTATTAACTTACTTATCTATCAAAGATCGACAAAAAGTAATGTCTGAAGGTGAAGTAATCAATGGCTAGGAAGAAAAAGCATAAGCATCACGAAGAACATGTGGATGAATCGTGGCTTATTCCATATGCCGACTTGCTAACATTATTATTAGCACTTTTCATCGTTCTTTTCGCAGCAAGTACTGTTGATCTTCAGAAATTTCAAGCGATAGCCAACTCCTTTAATAATGCTTTTATAGGTGGAACTGGAGTATTAGACTATGAAAGACCTGTTCCTGAGCCTGTTAATCCGCAACCTAGTCCAAGTGACATCCCGGAGAAAGAGGAAGAGAAAGAGGAAGAACGAAACGATGAAGAAAAACGTAAAGAGGCAGAGAGAGAAGAGTTGAAAAACTTACAGGATAAAATTAATGGTTATATTAGCAGGAATAACCTTGAATTGGAACTTCAAACAAAACTCATAGACGACGGATTGCTCGTTACACTTCATAATGATACTTTTTTTGATTCTGGAAGCGCACAAGTACGTGGAGACGATGCAAAGCTAGCTAAAGAAATTTCACAACTGCTCGTAATGAATCCTCCTAGAAATATTGTCGTTAGTGGACATACTGATAATGTACCAATACGAAATAGCCAATATGATAACAATTGGCACTTAAGTGTTATGAGATCTGTAAATTTTATGAAAATTCTCCTTGAAAATACTAAGCTAAATGCTCAAAACTTTAGTGCAAAAGGGTTTGGAGAATTTAAACCTGTTTCATCAAACGATACTTCTGATGGAAGAAGAAAAAATAGACGAGTTGAAATTTTAATTCTACCAAATAACTAATAACACTCAGCAGATGCCAAGTTACCTAATAGGTAGCTTGGCATTTTTCTCTGAGATTAAGAAATAACTTTCCAATTATGATTTAAGCTAGCTTTAATGATTCCTCTTTCAATGATATAAGAAGCTAGTAGTTCTGAAACATCTTGATTAATTTCCTTAACAACTTCTCTTTCCTTGAACATTGTATACTGCCCACCACCAGAAGCCCTATAGTTGTTCATCACAACGTGATATTCAAAATTCATACCAAGAGGCTCCCCGTTTTGTTCAAGCTTAGTCACCCTACTTCCTATTGGTTTAGAAATATCTAAAATATAGTTAATTCCCTCCCACATATCATAATTATAATGCTGAGGCTTCGGTGTGATAAACTTCGGATTCACTTCAATTTCTTTAGAATTATTAACAATGAAGTAAGTAGCACTTAACTCCAGTGCTTTTTTTATATCCTCACCTTTTAGTTTGAGCACTTTTAATGTATTAGGATATATATAATTTGAAACAACATCGCGCATCGTTATTTTCTCTTTAAATCCAATTGAAGCATTGTTAAATAAAGATGTACAAGAAATTTCTGCACCTGAAATTTCCATTTGCATTTTATTTATAAATTCAATATAGGGATGATCTTTTAATCGAACAGATAGAGGGTCTTCTATTTTCATATCTCCCTCAACTGTTCCTATAAAATTGTCTAGCCAGTCTTGTGTTTCTCTTTCATATTCACTTATTAATTCAACGATTTCATTATCAGCTAGAACAGATTCACACGATATAATTTCGGAAGAAATATCGTCAATGTGATTTTCTCCAGGATCTTGAGTTAAAGTTATTTCTACCTTTCCTACGTTTGCTCCATTCATACCAGGTTGAATAACTGTTGTATTGTCAATCATCCCTGATATTTCTCTATGTTGGTGTCCAGTAAAAAGAACGTGGATCCCTTCAACCTCTTTGCATATTTGAAAGCCCTGATTTTCACCAGTAGGTTCTTCAGTCAATTCACCTGATATAAGATCCCTTTCAAAACCTCCATGATATG
Organism: Litchfieldia alkalitelluris; assembly: GCF_002019645.1. Classification (GTDB taxonomy): domain Bacteria; phylum Bacillota; class Bacilli; order Bacillales; family Bacillaceae_L; genus Litchfieldia; species Litchfieldia alkalitelluris. The sequence goes on from NZ_KV917374.1 coordinate 3,909,685, forward strand.
ACACAATCAAGATATCTGGATTTTCCTTTGCTATTATTTCTGATACCCATTGCTTTGTAGCATTGAGAGTGTCTATGAATTTTAAGCCTGCTATATGAGATGGTTCTTCCCAGCTGGGGATAAAGTGGGTCGTTACTCCTAAGATTGCTAGTTTGACGTCTTCTATCATCTTGATAATATAAGGTTGTCCAAAATATGGGGTATTCTTTTCGGCATCGATAATGTTTGCTGAAAGCCAAGGAAAACAACTATTTCCTACTGCCTCATGAAGAACATTTAAACCATAATTAAACTCATGATTCCCAATAACTGCAGCATCATATCTTAAGTGATTTAGTATTTTAATCATTGGATTTTCATTATTATTTTTATTGTGGACATAGTTAAATGTTAATGGTGTTCCTTGTATCAAATCACCATTATCTATTAAAATAACGTGTTCGCTTGTCTTTCTTTCCGCTTTAATAATAGTGGATACTTTCGCAAGTCCATGGTGAACTTCTCTATTATCTCCATATTGAATAGGTAAAACGTTGCCATGAATATCACTCGTGGCAAGAATAGTGATTGAGACTTTTTTCTTATCCATGATGTACCACCTTACTTTTCTTAAAAAAATTCTTACTAATATATTTTAAACAATTCTGTTTAGTTTCATTAATTACAAGCTTTATTCTTATTTTCCCTTTAAAAAAAGTACCTATCAAACACTTTCGTTAGTGTAGAATAGGTACTTTTTGATTTACTATTTAAATAGCTAAAATTTCTTCGACACGATGAATTGCTTCAAAACTCAATTCAATATCAGAGGCTTTAACATTAGCTTCAATCTGTTCAGGATTCGAAGCTCCGACTAGTGTGCTAGAGACATTATGCTGTCTTAGAATCCATGAAAGTGCCAATTCAGGTAACGTAATACCCAATTCCAATGCTAACGCTTCCAACCGGTCTAATTTTGTAAGAACAATATCATTAATGATTTTTCTTACCCAAGTATTTACTTGTGTATTTGCACCTCTACTATCCTCAGGAATCTTTCCGCCTTTATATTTACCAGTTAAGACTCCTTGTGCTAGAGGTGAAAAAACTACTTGACCTATTCCACTTTTTTCACAAAGAGGAATAATTTCATCCTCTATATCTCTATGAAACATATTATACTGTGGCTGATTCACAATAATTCGATCAAGCAAATATTTATCAGCGATAGACACAGCTTCTTGTATCTGTGCTGCAGACCATTCACTTACCCCTGCATATAATGTTTTTCCTTGCCTTATTAAATCATCAATTGCTTTTAGTGTCTCATCAACAGGTGTCTCTGAATCATAACGATGACAATAAAAGATATCAACGTATTCTAGGTCCATCCTCTTTAAACTGTTATTTAGTTGTTCGATAATATGTTTACGCGATAATCCTTTATCATTTGGTCCCTCACCCATAGCACCAAATGCCTTTGTGGTTATTACATATGACTCTCTTGGAAACTCTTTTAAAGCTGAAGAAAGGATCCTCTCCCCTTCACCTTTTTCATATACATTTGCGGAATCAAAAAAGTTTACACCTAACTCATAAGCTTTATGTATCGTTTTAATAGCAGTTTCTTCATCTACAGTTTTTCCGAACGTTAACCAACTACCTAAGCTGATTTCACTAACCTTTAATCCTGAGCGACCTATTCTGCGATATTTCAAAATGCAACCTCCTTTGGGTACAATAATCAATGTTCATGTATACCTTTACAGAGAAATTTATCAGAAATTTCTGATTAAGTAAAGGGTATGGCCCGGGAAATATATGGTCGAAATTTGTTGAAATTTATTTTTTAACGGGATTAGGCTTTAGTAGTTTGGGAGATTCTTCTGATTAATTCTGAACTTATTCTAGCTCTCGGACACAGAAGAATCTGGAAATTAGAGGAGTTTGAATAATAATCTATTAACTGTTATGAATTATGAAGTTTATATCTAGAACCATAGAAAAACAAGATCGTTTGTTTTATATACTTCTGGAAGGACCTTGTTTGTGTTTTCTTGTTGTTTGATATCCGGTGATACTGATTAATCAGTTCGTCCAACTCTTGACTAATTCTTATAGTCTTTACACTCGTAAAGCCTTCTACTTTTGCCGTTGCAATCATTTCTTGTCGTTTAGTACTTATATCATCCCTTAAACCTAACAGATGATTTTTCACATGCATTGCCATCTCGTCAACCCCTTAGATTACCTAAACAAAATACTCACCTAGCGATTATCACAAATAAAATAAAGCTTGTAAATAGAATCGCAATATTAGACAAATTTCACTCCGGATATTTTTGTCCAATTTATGAAACGCCTTTTAAATAGAGGTGGAAGTAACTATTTTATTACTTTTTTACTAGGTTATTTCACTGATTGTCGAATTTTGGAGAGGTGTTTATAGTACTTTAGATGCGTTTTTTAGGAATCTACTAAATCATCCTTATCTTTCAAACAACAACTTACCGGAAAACTATATTTTATACAGGATTTCCCAATGTTAAAATTGTCATAAAAAAAACAATGACATTTCGGATAGAAAAAGATACTATATCAAAGTAAAGATATGCGATCATGTTTTATTCGGAGGAATTTCCATTGCAATCAAAATATTATGTACTGTTACTTTTAACTAGCTTCCTATGGGGAGGAAATTTCGTTGCTGGAAAATTCCTAGTTAATCATGCATCACCCTTATTTCTTACTGAACTTCGTTGGATTATAGCATTGATTTGTTTAATTCCTATTGTTTTATATTTTGACCGCTCACTACGTTTTCCAAGAGCTGCTCTTGTCCCTTTAGTACTTATGGGATTAACCGGAGTTCTATTATTTAATGTCTTAATGTTCATTGCATTAAAATACACAACTGCGGACAATGTTGGGCTATTATCAACGCTTAATCCAATATCAATTGCAATTGCTTCTTTTTGTTTTTATCGGGAAAAATTATCTAAATCACAATTAGCTGGAATGATGATTTCTTTTGCTGGTATATTTGTTGTGATTTCTCATGGAGATATTTATAGATTAGTTAATTTCCATTTTAATATTGGTGATTTATTTATGTTAGGGGCAGTTGCCATTTGGGGTCTTTATTCAGTGGTAGCAAAAAAAGCGATGCGTTATGTTTCACCATACAAAGCAACACTATGGTCAGCTATTTTTGGAGTAATTATGATTTCGCCATTTATTATAAATGACCATACCATCTCTTCACCCACACCATCTTTTTGGATTGCTGCTCTTTACTCATCCATAGGTGCAACAGTTCTTGCGATGATTTTTTGGAATATCGGAGTACAAAAAGTAGGGGGAACAAAATCCGGAATGTTTCTTAACTTTAATCCCATCTTCACTGCGATTTTAGCATTTATCTTCCTAGGTGAAAAACTTACACTTACTCAATTCATCGGTAGTATTGTTGTGATACTTGGTGTGTATATTTTTACAGCCCCCAAAAAGTCATTTCTGAAGATTCCAACCACTAAAGCCAGAACTCATTAAGAAAAGTACTCCGACACCTGTCCATCTGCGGAGGCCTTATTCGTAAAAAAGTGCTATGAAGCTTAATTGCTTCAATAGCACTTTTTGTTATTTGATTTGATCCACATGCGTTACGCGAAACTCTTTTTCTTCAAGTTTTTGGACAATCTTCTTAAGTCTTTCCTCGCTTATGTCACCTGGTAGGTTCAGTATAATTCTTCTTAGATACTTTTCACCATTATCAAGAGTTAATAAACCATCAATATTAATGTCCTTAATTAGTGTAACTAAATCCTTAATAGCACCCTTATGTTCTATCGTTGCAATTGTTAGTGTATATCCACCCGTTTTCATTCCAAAAGAATCCTCAAGAACATCCATTACATTTGCATGAGTAATAATTCCAATAAATTCGTCTGATTGATTTAATACAGCAATAAATGGTAATCTTCGAATTGTCAAGAATGTTTTAAAGAAGGAGTCTTCCTCAAAAATAAAAGCATCTTGATTTTTGATTAAAGGTTGGATTGGATCCACTTCAGTTCCTTTCTTCTCATATAAATACTCTAATAAATGGACTTTGTAAATAAGACCTATAAATTTTGTTCCACCATCCGCTAAAACAGGGATAGATCGGTAGCCCGTTTCCTTTAGATACTCATAAGCCTGTCCTACTGTGAAGCTTTCATCACAATGTTTCACTTCTGATTTATCTACAAAATTATAACGAATTTTCATGATTCCACTCCTCTCTATATGTATATTTTACCTTTTATTTGTAATTACGCATAGAGTGATAATTACAAATATGTTAAATTATGAACAATCCCTCCACTTAATTTCTTAGAATTTGAAGTGGTGGTTTTCAGAGTATTACTTCAGCGTTAATCTAGATTACATCAAATGAATTTCTCCCATGCTTAATCCGCTTACCTAAATACAAGCTATATACTGTTAAAACAAATCAAGTGCTTTAATTCTAGAAGCAGCTTCTATCAGTCTCTCTTCACTAGTTAATAAACCCACTCTTACATACCCTTCACCATGGGTACCAAAACCAATACCTGGTGCTACAACCACATGAGCTCTTTCTAGGAGTAGATCTGAGAAGCTTTCTGAAGTATATCCATGAGGCACCTTTAACCATGCAAAGAAAGATCCTTCGGGTGCTTTAACTTCCCATCCGATTTCCCGCAACGAAAGTATAAATGTGTTTTTTCTTTTTTCATATAACGATACAAGTTCGTGAACACATTCTTGCGATTCCAATAAAGCTGTTGCAGCGGCCTCTTGTATCGCACCAAATAGACTTACATACATATGATCTTGTAGCAAATTAATGGCTTCAATGACACTTTCATTTCCTACAGCAAAACCTACTCTCCAGCCAGCCATATTGTAAGTCTTCGATAGTGTGTATATTTCTATCCCAACTTCTTTTGCGCCTTTTGACTCAAGAAAACTTATCGGCTTTTTGCCATTAAACCCAACTGCTCCATAGGCAAAGTCATGGACAACACACAAATCATTTTTTTTAGCAAATGACACCGTTTCTTCAAAAAATTCTTTCGTTGCAATAGCACCTGTCGGGTTATTTGGGTAATTTAATAATAATAATTTAGCTTGATTTACAACCTCTTGAGATAATCTCGAATAATCTGGTAGAAAATTATTCTCTTCTAGCAACGGCATATACTCCATTTTTCCATGAGCAAGTTCAATACCCGACCAATAGTCCGGATATCCAGGGTCTGGAACAAGTGCTACATCTCCTGGATTCATAATACATTGAGGAATTTCGACTAAGCCTGCTTTCCCACCGAAAAGGATTGCAATTTCTTTTTCCGGATCTAACTCCACACCGTATTCTCTTTTATAAAACGACACTACGGCATCTTTGAGGAAGCCGTGACCTCTAAATGGAGAATATTTATGATGAATTGGTTGCTCCGCAGCCTGTTGTAAAGATGATACTATATGGGCTGGAGTTGGTTGGTCTGGATTTCCTTGACCTAAATTTATAACATCGTGACCCTCCGCAACGACTTTTCCAACCTTTTGAACTAAAGATGCAAAAAATTGCTTTGGTAATCTTTTTAGTAGATCCGATTGTTCAAATTGTTTCATTTCCACACATCCTCAAATAATTCTTGAAATTCTAGTCACAAATCATATATTGTTAATTACAACTTGTAAAGTAAAATTTTTCAGGAGGAGACCTGACATGGATTTAAAAGTAGCTTGTATACAGTTCGATATAGTATTCGGGAAACCAATTGACAATATAAATATTGTTAAAGAAAGAATTACGGCGCTTATGACCTCCGGCATGAATATTGATGTCATAGTTCTACCAGAGCTTTGGACAACTGGTTATGATTTAACGAGACTAGATGTAATTGCTGATGAAAACGGTAAGACAACCATTGATCTGATGAAACAGCTTGCGCTGAAATATAATGTGAATATTATTGCTGGGTCCATTGCAAAAAAGACTTCTGCTGGTGTTACAAACACGATGCTAGTCTTTAATCGAAAAGGTGACAGTATTGGAGAATATAGTAAACTTCATTTATTTCAGCTCATGGATGAACATCATTATCTTGAACCTGGAAAAGATAAAGGTCTATTTGAAATCGATGGGATTAAGACTGCAGGAATGATTTGTTATGATATTAGATTTCCAGAATGGATACGATCTCATACGACTCAGGGTGCTGAAATCGTGTTCGTTGTTGCAGAGTGGCCACTACCACGCCTTGCACATTGGAAAACTCTCTTAATTAGTAGAGCCATCGAAAACCAATGTTATATTGTGGCTTGTAACCGTGTTGGGAAAGATCCTAATAATGAATTTGCTGGGCACTCGCTTATCATTGATCCATGGGGCGAAGTCATAGCTGAGGCTGGTACTGAAGAATCAATTATTACAGCACATCTTGAGCTTGAAAAGGTAGCTAATGTTCGAAAACAAATTCCAATTTTTCAAGATCGTCGGCCTGCTTTATATGAATAATAGTTATCATGATCTACCCTAAAAACGACTTTGGTTGTGGAGTTCCATGAGCTACGATCCACTTGCTTTCCGCGGGGTGTTCCGTGAGCCTCCCGTCGCCAAGGGCGGGCTTCTGCGGGGTCTCACGAGACCACTGGATCCCGCAGGAGTCAAGTGGCTCTCCGCTCATTCCACACTGAGGAGGAAACATTTTTTCATACACCATGGTGCGAAATACTTATTTAGCATAGATGTCTCCCCTGAAAAAAGAAGTGCTGAAGGCGCTCGTTCATCGGCGACAGGCATAAGACAAGACGGCTAGAAGGTTGCTCTTTAACCTTCTAGGGTGGATTGACTTAGACTTGAGAGCCGATAGCGCCTGAAGCTAGACAACTAAGCTAAGTATAATTTTTCATACTCCATGGTGCTAATCTTAATTAGCATGGATGTCTACACTGAAAATAACTTTGGTTGTGGAGTTCCATGAGCTACGATCCACTTGCTTTCCGCGGGGTGGTCCGTGAGCCTCCTCGTCGCCAAGGGCGGGCTTCTGCGGGGTCTCACGAGACCACTGGATCCCGCAGGAGTCAAGTGGCTCTCCGCTCATTCCACACTTAGTAAGTGCCTATTTGCATTCTCCATGGTGCTAATTTTAATTAGTATAGATGTCTACACTGAATATAACTTTGGTTGTGGTGTTTCATATGCTGCGATCCACTTGCAATACCGCGAGGGTTAAGTTTTGATTGAAAAAACAATTCTTCGATATAAGATTTTCGTTTTAAAAAAAGTAATTGACAATTCTATTAGTCACTTGTTATTATTCACATCAAGTGTAAAAAATAAAACTAAATAGTGATCTCTTATCAAGAGCAGGCAGAGGGATTTGGCCCGATGAAGCCCAGCAACCGACCGTAATACCATTGTGAAATGGGGCGCATTACTTTGTAATGAGCCAACACAGTATGGCACGGTGCTAATTCCAACAGGAAGATTATACTTTCTGGCAGATAAGAGGTGCGAAGTAATAGCTTCAAGCCTCTTTCTAACTGTGAAAGAGGCTTTTCTATGTCCAAAATAGTTAGCTTGAAAAGCTTCTTAAATACAATCAATTCTATTATTTTGGAGGTAATTCTATGGCAATTACTAGTAAATCTATTTATGAACCTTTAACAAGTAATTCAGCAATCGCATTAGCTACAAGGTTAGAACTATTTCAAGACTCATCCGCACTAACTTCAATAGAGATTGGGGACGGAAAGGTAAACCTTGTATTTCATATTGTTGATCAAACAACAAAAAAAGGAATTATTATTAAACAAGCTTTACCAAATGCCAAGGTTGTCAGTGAAAGTTTGCCTTTATCCCTAAAACGAGCAACAATTGAGAGTAATTACCTACTTATCAACGGAAATTACGTTTCACAATTCGTTCCTAAAGTTCATTACTGTGACGAGATACTCGCAGTAACTGTTATGGAGGATCTTTCACACTTACAGATATCTCGTGCTGGTTTTATTGAGGGTAAAGCGTATCCTAAACTTGCTGAACATATTGGAACATCTCTTGCTCATACATTATTTTACACATCTGATTTTGGGATGGAACCAATGAACAAGAAACAACTTGAAAAAAAGTTTTCAAACCCTGAATTGAGTAAAATTGCTGAGGACTTAGTTTTCACGAATCCATTTTTTGATCATCACACAAATCGCTTTGAAGTTGAGCTACAACAAGACATTACCAAAATTTCAGGAGACGAATTACTTAAACAAGAGGTAGCAAAGCTTAAGCACAAATTCTTAACACAAGCAGATGCGTTGTTACATGGGAACCTTCATACTGGAAGTATTTTTGCTAGCAATGAGGAAACAAAAGTAATTAATCCAACATTCTCCTTTTATGGTCCACTTGGATTTGATATTGGAATATTTATTGCAAGTTTATTATTAAATGCTGTTTCTCGTAAAGGCGAAAGTCAGCAACTTCCTTTATTCGACCATATTAATAAAACTTGGGAGGTGTTCTCTTCTACGTTTTCGGAATTATGGGAAAAAGATAGTTTAGAAGTTTACATTCACATTGATGGACTCTTAAACAATCTATTAGCACAAGTTTTTGAAGATACAATAGGCTTTGCAGGGTGCGAGCTAATTCGTCGTACAATTGGTCTTGCCGATGTAGCTGATTTAGATGGTATCACTAATGACAAAGAGAGACTTCAAGCAAAACGCCATGCATTAGAGTTAGGTAGACACTTAATTAAGAATCGAAAGGTCATTAAAGATACTGAACAGATTAAATATTATTTTAACAAAACACAAATATGAGATCCCATATTCAGTGGAGTGGTAAGATATACATATAAAAAATTCGGACCAAATAAATTTGCCTCTTATTACTGATTTTTGTAGAACTTTATATAACTTGAGATATGTGGTAAAGTTTCACCGTCTTATTCCGATACTGCTCAAAATCACTTAATCTCTTAGACCATCACAAAAAAGGAATTCTAACTAGTAACCTTCGTTGAATCAATAATACCTTATTTTAAGTAATTATCACATAATCTGTAGGTTTAAGAATAACTATAGAGAGCCATTTTAAATAAATTGCTACGTTTTTTCTAGAATAATAACGTTAATACATAATAAATGCTTTGGATTAAACCCAAGCATTTATTACGCTTTCTTATTGTCTAATGAAGATAATTATTTACAGAAGCATCTTGCTTATTGCAGACCCCTACCACGTTAGCTAATTCTAATTTAATTCCTCTCTATTCTTAACAATCATTTGACCTTTATGCTGGTTGACACTTAAGGTGGTCTCCTCACCATTTTTCAACTGAATCGTAATGAATTCCTCTTGATAACGTTCATCAATATAGACAAATAAATAGTCAGCTTCTTCAACATAAACGAATTCTTCACGTTCTCCTTGTTTGAATTCCAATAACCCAAAGCCTTCATCTGAATAATTAAATAAAGCAATCGCAGGCAAATCATCAACAGTCAATGCAAATGCTGTTAGTTCACCATCTATCCATTCATCTTGTTTAGTAATTTTTGCAATTTTTTTACTTAACGTATAATCTTCTCCATGAAAAAATTGAACTTCTTTCCACAACTCTTGCTGGATAGGATAATCCCCATTAGACCAAGTGCCTATTTGTGTGACTTGTCCTTCCTTACCAACACGTAATGTCACACCCATCGTCGGTGTTTCAGTATCATTCACATCGAATTCACCAACAGCATGTCCTTCTTCATAATGTTTTGGGAAAATAGTAAACTTTTTATCTGGATATTTTTCTAACAAATATTCAATGACTTGATCATATCGGTCATCATGCATGTTCCCTTTTATAGTAGGATAGGATACGTAGTACCCCACATACCCGATGACCAGCACACTTGTTAAGGCAATCGCCCATCTTACTCGCTTTTTTAATAATAGACAGATGAAGATAATCACAACTGAGACTGAAACTCCAATCAGTAAAAAATATATGTTTTCACTGGGACTCATAAACGTATCTCCCCTTAACCTATAGCTGACTTTTATAAATACAACAAAGTAAAAGAAAACAAACCGCAATCAATCTATATTTTCAAGGTTGAATAAAGTTGTTTGTTTGTCACTCAGTAGCCCACATTTCAGCTGGATTGACTTCATAGATATTAGTATCGCGATACATATAATGATTCATAATAAACTCTCTTCTAATCGTAGCAAAATCTTCATGAAATCTCTGAATATATTCGTTGATTTCTTTTTCTGTATATTTCTTTCCTGGTTCTAATCCTTCAACTAAATGCTCCAGTACGATAAGTTTTTTCTTTCTTTGAGCTGGAATAGTCTTTAATCGGCCATCTCTTGTTATAAAATTCTTTAATACTTTCTGTTTTTCAGACACGTTAATCTCTTTCTCTTCCATGTTCTCACCCTTCCCAAAAATAAGGCTAGTTGTCGCTTCAATTTGCATCTTTAAAACCGACTCATTTAGATAAAAATAAATTGTATTCTTATCTCTTCTCTGTTTAATAAGATCTGCATCTTTTAATTTAGTAATATGATGTGTAATAGTAGGTGGAGTAAGCCCTAACTTACCAGCCAACGCTTGCCCATGGAGTGGTCCTTTCCCCAATAACACAAGAATTCTCAACCGGGTGGGATCCCCCATTACTTTATGAAAATTTACAAGTTTGTTTAATTGCATAAAACACCTCACTAATTCGATACTAATCTAATTAGATAATAATAAAATTGGAGAAGATTGTCAATAAAAAACGTCAAACCGTTTCTATCTACAACCCTCCCCACATATTAAGATAGGCTATTTTCTTAAACTTTGTTGCTTTTGAAAGGTCGTCTAAATTACCTATCAACTAAGTAAAGTGACCATCTTTTCTTCCTAAATTAAAACCAGATCCCTAAGAAAATTTTGAGATTTAGTTTATATTAGGTAAGGAAGTAACAATCCTTCAGAAAAGGGCCTTATGATAAAACTCCCTCTAGTTTTAATAATTTTTCTTTTAAGTCTATTCTCTCTCCAGCATATCCTGTAAGTGCGTTATTCTTTCCCAATACACGATGACATGGTACCAATATCGGGATCGGATTTCGACGATTGGCTTGTCCCACAGCCCTAACAGCTTTTTGGTTATTAATATTAGTTGCTACATCCTGATAACTTACTATTTCTCCATAAGGAATTTTACATAACTCCTTCCACACATCTAATTGAAAGGAAGTTCCAACAAGTTTTAATGGGAGAGAAAAGCTTTTTCTGTCTCCCTTAAAATACTCTCCCAGTTGCTTTTCTGCTTTCAATAAAACAGATTCTGAGGGGTGATATACTCTAGCCTCTTTTTCATTTCTTTTATTAAAATCCAAATCGGATAAAGAAACGTCTATAATCTCACCGTTAGTAGAACTAATATATAAAATTCCTAATGGTGTTTGAACCTTTGTATAATAGATAGTCAAAAAACAGTCACTCCTCTAGACTTTGCTATTCTTACAGCTATTATATTATGTTTTTTTCTGAAAGTATCTAAAAAAGTCAGGTACCACCTAATATGGGTAGCCCTGACTTTTTCTCATAATAAACAATATTATAGTTTAAACTTTAAAATCATGTTATTCAATTGTCCAGCCAGTTCAGATAACGTCTCTGCATGATCTGAAATTTGTTCCATTGAACTATTCGTTTGTTGTACAGAAGCCGATGTTTGTTCAATTCCTGCAGCAGATTCTTCAGAAACTGAAGCGATATTTTCAATTGAAGTATTGATTTCAATGGTTCTTTCTGTAACATCAAAGAGGTGTTCAGAGATTCCCTTAATATTTTCCACCATTCTAGTTACATCTGAATTAATATCTTTGAAAGTCTGACTTGTCACATCTATTTGTTGAGTTCCTAATTCTACTTCCTTATACCCTATCTGCAACGATTCCGCCACGTTTTTAGATTCAGTTTGAATGCTACCTACTATCTCTGTAATATCAGATACAGAATCAGCTACTTGAACTGCTAATTTACGCACTTCATCAGCTACAACTGCAAAGCCTCTACCATGATCCCCTGCTCTCGCAGCTTCAATTGCTGCATTTAACGCAAGAAGATTAGTCTGAGCTGCAATATCTTGAATGACTTTTACTAGTGTTGAAATTTGCTTTGTTTGCGAGTCTAAACCATTCACTTTATCAACTGAAGACTTCATAATTTCGTTAATCTTATTCATTTGGTTTGTTGATGCATTCATATATTCATTTCCTTTTTGTGTCATTTCTAACACAAGAAGGGATGAATCATTTATATCTTGTCCATTACTATTTGCCGTTTGAATTCGATTTGTGAAAGTTTCCATTAATTCCGCAAGATGATTTGCAGTATTTGCTTGTTCCTCTGAACCTGTTGCAAGTTCTTGCATAGTCGATGCAACTTGTTGACTAGCAGCTTTTACCTCATTTGAAGATACTGTTAAAATCTCACTTTTTTCGGTAACTTGATTTGATACAGCTGAAATTTCCTGAATCATAGATTGTAAGCTTTCACGCATCATATTTATTGAATTGCTTAAAGAGCTAATTTCATCTTTTCCACTTGCATCAATTTCATCGACATTTAGATTACCATTGGCAATATTATTTGATACATCAATTAATATATTGAACTGTTGACCAATTTGACGGCCAATAAATAACATTACTAATGCACCAAGAATAGCTGAAATCACAATCGAAGCAATTAAAATAGTCACAGTAGTTGTTATACTAGTAGATGCATCATTAATTGATTGGTCACTATGCTCTTGAAGTGCTTTTCTTAACTCATCTAGAATTCCAACATTGACTGAGATTAAATCATCTGCTTGAGCTGAATAACTCATACTTTCTAATTTTTGTGACGCTTTTACTGAAGGTACTACTGATTCATTAAATAAAGTAACAAGTGCTTGTTCGTTACTAGTAACAGTTCTAAAGTAGCTTTTTAATAAATCCGAAGACATCGCTGGTCGAACTTGATCTGAAAGCTGTTCAAATTGTAATCTTTTCTCTTCGAAAGCATTTAAATGCCTAACATTATTTGTTTGGATGAACAGGCGTATTTCACTACCTAATTGTTCAAAGGTTGAAGTCATTTCAGTAATAATAATTGCATTTTTTCCATCTTGCTCAACGTTTTTCATTTCATTTTGAACATTTGAAAGTTGAAAGAAGATAACAATCGCAGATATTGCAAATAAGATGCTTGTGAGGGTAAACGCAAGTCCATATTTTTGCCCAATCTTTAAATTTTTCCATCCTTTCAATTGTGATAAAAGGTTAAGAATATTATTATCCTTCTTTTTACTCTCCCTTTTTTTAAAGCTCAATCTTTTGACCCAATTTAACGCCGATTTCATGTTCTGGCCCCCTAAAATTTTGTAACTGTATTATAATGGCTCAATATCAAGAAGATAGAACTATTGTGAATTTTTGGAATAATTTCACCAAAAACCATTCAACCTTTCTGCACAATTATAAAATAGTTATCTATGTTAATTAGAATCTTTTCCTTATTATCGGTATATATTTTGATATTTTCTACTATTCTTTAAAAAAAATTAAACATTTGTTTGATAAATACGAAAAGTATAGTTCTAAAGACCCATATCGAAAGATAGAGTCTATTTTTCTCTAGACTAAGCTAAACAATAATAAGAAATGGGTGACAAGATACTGGAGGATGTATCGGTGTCGTGACAACCGTAGGACCTTCAAACGAGGCTCAGGAACATCCACGGTATCGAGCGAGTTTATCGCAGTAAATGGAACTCGTTAACCACAGTTATTTCAGGGTAGACATCAATGCTAATTAAAATTAGCACCATGGAGTATGAAAAATTATACTTAGCTTAGTGTCTAGCTCCAGGCGCTATCGGCTCGGGGTCATAAGTCAATCCTGCTAGAAGGTTAAAGAACAACCTTCTAGTAGTCTCGCCTTATGCCTGTCGCCGATGATCGAGCGCCTTCCGCTTTTCGTTTTTCAGGGTAGACATCCATTCTAAATATGTATTTCGCACCATGGAGAATGAAAACAGGTACTTACTAAGTGTGGAATGAGCGGAGAGCCACTTGACTCCTGCGGGATCCAGTGGTCTCGTGAGACCCCGCAGGAGCTGAGCCCCTGGCGACGAGGAGGCTCACGGACCACCCCGCGGAAAGCAATTGGATCGCAGCTCAGGAACTCCACAACCAAAGTTATTTTCAGGGTAGACACCCATGCTAATTAGAATTAGCACCATGGAGGATTAAAATGTTTTGTGCCCTCAGTGTGGAGGGAGAGCAAATAGACAACTACTGATTTTTTCGGTCTCGAATATCTTCCATTCCCTTGTTGAGCTTTTGGCATGAGAAAGGGTATGAAACAACGCTTTTCATTTCCTTTCTTGAGCTCTTGGCATGAGAAAGGGAATGAAACAATGCTTTTTATTCCCTTTGTTGAGCTTTTGGCATGAGAAAGGGAATGAAACAACGCTTTTCATTCCGTTTGTTGAGCTTTTGGCATGAGAAAGGGAATGAAACAATGCTTTTTATTCCCTTTGTTGAGCTTTTGGCATGAGAAAGGGAATGAGACAATGCTTTTCATTCCCTTTGTTAGGCTTTAGGCATTAGTAAGGGAATTGGGACTCTCCGACCTAGGGATTTTCAGGGTAGACATCCATGCAAATTTAAATATTCACACCATGGAGGATGAAACTTGCTCCTCTAATTGGAATGAGCGGAAGGTCACTCGATTCCTGCGGGATGCAGCGGGCAAAGTGAGACCCCGCAGGAGCCAAAGAGCGACGAGGAGGCTCACCGCACGCCCCGCGGAAAGCGAGTGAACTGCAGCGAATGAATCTTCTACCTATGTATTTTCAGGGCAGACCCCAATGCTAATGAAATATTCGGACCATGGTGTATGAAAAAATGTTTCCTCCTCAGTGTGGAATGAGCGGAGAGCCACTTGACTCCTGCGGAATCCCGTGGTCTCGTGAGACCCCGCAGGAGCTGAGCCCCTGGCGACGAGGAGGCTCACGGACCACCCCGCGGAAAGCAAGTGGATCGCAGCTCATGGAACTCCACAACCAAAGGTATTTTCAGGGTAGACACCCATGCTAATTAAAATTAGCACCATGGAGTATGAAAAACTATACTTAGCTTAGTGTCTAGCTTCAGGCGCTATCGGCTCGGGGTCATAAGTCAATCCGGCAAGAAGGTTAAAAAGCAACCTTCTAGCCGGCTCGTCTTATGCCTGTCGCCGATGAACGAGCGCCTTCAGCATTTCTTTTTTCAGGGTAGACTATAAGGTTTAATAGAGATATTGATCATTTCAATGTTTTTCCACGTATAAGAAACCTTTTTTTTAGCTAATAATGTGATAAACTTAATTAGTTAGGCTCATTTTTATAATTATCAACAGATACGGTCAAGAAGGGACTTAATCCTTAAGCCAAAACCTACTTGTTTGACACTCACAATGGAAATAAAATTTAAATTCACCAATTGGTTTTGTTATAAGAAAGGAGATTCACCTTGAAAGTTATTGCAAGTACACTAAATGCAAAATATATTCATACTAGCTTATCAATTCGTTTTTTAAAGGCTTATGCTGCACCTGAATTTGATATTGAGTTAGCTGAATATACAATTAAAGATCCTGCTATGAATATCGTGACAGATCTATACAGTAAAAGACCAGATGTTATTGGGTTTAGCTGTTATATATGGAATATCGAAGAAACAATAAAAATCGTGAAAATGCTCAAGAAAATAGATTCGAACATCACGATTGTCCTAGGTGGTCCGGAAGTTTCTTATGATGTAAGAGAGTGGTTAGAGCGTCTACCTGAAGTGGATTTCATTGTAATCGGTGAGGGAGAAGAAACGTTTAAACAGTTATTAACTGAGTTATCAGGTGAGCACGAATATAAAAAGGTGAGTGGAATTGGATATCATGCAGATAATTCTGTAACAATTAACCCACAACGAAACAAACTTGATTTAAAAGAATTACCATCACCTTTTCGTTTTGAAGAAGATAAAAAACAGCTTTCAAAACGTGTCACTTATATAGAAACAAGTCGTGGCTGCCCGTTTAGTTGTCAATTTTGCCTTTCATCAATAGAAGTTGGTGTTCGGTATTTTGACCGCGATAGAGTGAAAGAAGATATTCGTTATTTAATGCAAAATGGCGCCAAAACGATCAAATTTGTAGATCGCACCTTTAATATTAGTAGAAGCTATGCAATGGAGATGTTTCAATTCCTGATTGATGAACATCAACCCGGAACAGTGTTTCAATTTGAAATTACAGCAGACATTATGCGCCCTGAGGTGATTCAATTTTTAAATGAACAAGCACCTCAAGGATTATTTAGATTTGAGATTGGTGTTCAGTCTACAAATGATGCAACAAATGAACTCGTCATGAGAAAACAAAATTTCAGCAAGCTTCAGCGTACTGTTACAATGGTTAAAGATGGTGGTAAAATTGATCAACATTTAGACTTAATAGCAGGTTTGCCTGAGGAAGATTATGATTCATTCAAAAACACCTTCAATGAAGTGTTTGAAATGAGACCCGAAGAATTACAGTTAGGTTTTCTCAAAATGCTTCGTGGGACTGGCTTAAGACTTCGTGCTGATCAACACAACTATGTATATATGGACCATTCTCCATATGAAATTCTGGGGAATAATGTATTATCTTTTGATGATATTACAAGAATTAAACAAGTTGAGGATGTGTTAGAAAAATATTGGAATGATCATCGTATGAATCATACCGTTGAATATCTAGTTTCACACGTATTCACAACCCCTTTTGACTTCTTCCAAGAATTTGGAACTTACTGGGATCAACAGGGATGGTCTAGAATAGGACATCAACTTGAAGATTTATTTACAAGATTGCTTTTATTCCTTGAATCTAAGCAAGTGAAAGATATCGAAATGATTGAAGGATTAATGAAGTATGATTACTTCCTTCATCAGAAGTACAAGCCCCGTAAACCTTGGTGGGATGATTTTATGACAAAACAAAAAAGGACAGAGGTATATCAAAGAATTAGTTCAACCCCTTCTGTTCTTGGGTCAGAATTTATCAACCTG
This sequence comes from Litchfieldia alkalitelluris, assembly GCF_002019645.1. GTDB lineage: Bacteria > Bacillota > Bacilli > Bacillales > Bacillaceae_L > Litchfieldia > Litchfieldia alkalitelluris. The sequence goes on from NZ_KV917374.1 coordinate 3,926,837, forward strand.
TCCTTAACTGAAAAGGATTTATATAAGCATACGATTGTAGAAGAGCTCCCGTTTGATTTGAATCATTACATCCAAACTGGTTTAATACTACAAGTCAAAACAGATACGATTATTTACTTTGATCCAATTGACCACAAAGCAAAATTCTTTAATGAAAAATCCTATATTGATTATTTAGTAAAAGCACAGAACTAATTAAGTTCTGTGCTTTTTTTTATTATCTTCAGTATTTACTTTATTGTCTTTATTATCAGGCGTTTTAACTAATAAATCGATTATTTTAGCTGAATTATAGTCTCCCATTTCATGGCCAAATTCTTCATTAACTGATAAATTTTTTTTAGCCATTATTCGCCCGTACTATTTCCTTTTTTCGAATTTCGGTTAGCTCCTTTAATCGGCTCCTCAGCAGTAGCCTCTGCAGAAAATTCAGTATCCGGTAAACTCTCAGTTGGTGTAAAAGCGGTTTTTCTTGCTGCATCTTTCTTTACTTTTCTTTTCATATTAATTATCATTCCTTTCATCTTCATGTTTATATGCAATTAAAACTATTTCTTCACCTGTTTTCGAACGCAAACGCTCTTCAGTTTGTTTGACAAATTCTAGTTCAGCTGGTGATAAATGTGCTACTGGAAATTCTTCTTGTTCCATTTCATTTCCTCACTTTTGTAGTGCTTAATTTTCAGTCTTATTTTGCTCTATTTTCTAAAGGTCCATTCTTTATAATTTAATCCTTTTTTCATATATAAGAGCAAAGTGTTTGAACTCATACTCATAATAATTACACAGCCGTTGATACTAAAGCTAAGACTAAAAAAGGGGTGATGGAATGACAAAGAAGAACAAAACTAGTCAATCAGTTGATTCTCCAATTTTAGATGAAACTCAACCACATCAAATTAATGCGCCTTCCTTTAAAGGTACTGGTATTAAGATGGAAAAACCTTTTATTAATGAACATGGTGTAGTAATAGGAGATAGCTATTATGATTCACCACAATCACCATTAAATAATTGGAGTGAGGAAGTCGACCCTTCAGTTATGGCTGGGGATGAATGGGTTCATCCTACAAATGATATCGGGTGGAATACAAGTGAAAATAGAGACTTATTAGAACAAAAACAAGTCCCACAAGGAGTACCATTTATGCATCCTACAAAGGATGTCTCTAAGAGTACCGATTGATGGGTTAAAGCAAAAAACTTACATTTCGAACATCCGGCTGAATTTTTCATCATTCCAGCCGGATGTTTTCTATTTAATTCCAGATTTCCTCTCCATTGTCTTTTCCCATGCTAAAAAGAATAATTGGAACTACTCCCACTGAATTTTGGTTGACCTCATTAATACCGTAGTTTGACGATATTCCTATCTACCGCTCGCACTACAAGTCATTGAAGAAAATTCAAAAAACCCCCAAAATAGGGGATAGCTATGGCTTTAAAATTACCTTTATACAATCTTCCTTTTTTTCATCAAAAATCTCATATCCATATGCGGCTTTTTCTAAAGGGATTTGATGAGTAATAATATCAGTAGGATCAAATTTCTCATCAACAATCATTTTATACAATTCCGGTAGATAGTGAATGATTGGTGCTTGCCCCATTTTTAAGGTAACATTCCGTGCGAATAAATCCCCTAGAGGAAATTGATTATATCTTGTGCCATAAACCCCGACTAGCTGTAGCGTTCCACCTTTTCGAACACATTGTGCTCCAAGGACAATTGCACCCATTGCCCCACCTTGAAGCTTTAGCGCAGATTCAACCATTTCCACAACAGTCATTTTCCCATCTAGACCTACACAGTCTATAACCACATCTGCCCCGCCTTGGGTAATCTCCTTTAAGTATTCTCCACAGTGTTCTATTTTTGTAAAATCATATACTTCTACGTTATTTACTTTTCGTGCATGTTCCAAGCGATAACCGATATAATCAACAGCAATGACTCTTTTAGCTCCCTTTAACCAGGCAAACTTTTGTGTTAATAGCCCAACAGGACCACAACCCAAAACAATAACTGTATCCCCTTGCTTCACACCTGCATTATCAACTCCCCAGTACGCAGTAGGGATAATGTCGGATAAAAATAGGATCTTCTCATCTTCAAGCTCACAATCCTGCGGTACTAAAAATGGTGTGAAATTTCCATAAGGAACCCGTAAATAGTCAGCTTGTCCACCTGGATATCCTCCAAAAGTTTCTGAGTAACCAAAATAGGCCCCTGCATCTCCATGAGGATTCGAGTTATCACACTGACTTTCTAACTCATGTTGGCAAAACCAGCATTGTCCACAAGATACATTGAATGGAACGATGACGCGGTCACCCTTTTTTACCTTCGTTACATCTGGCCCAACCTCTTCCACAATCCCCATTGGTTCATGTCCGATAATATAATCCTTAGGCATATTGGGCATCATTCCATGTATTAAATGAAGATCGGATCCACATATCGCAGTGCTTGTTATTCTTACAATCACATCTTCACGTTCCTGAATACTTGGCTCTGGGACCTCCTTTACTTTTACATTTTTCATTCCTTGGTAGGTAACAGCTTTCATCAAATTCATCCCTTCGTGCTTTTTTGCTTTGGTTTTATCGCAAATAACGAAATAATTGCTGCAATTATACAAACTGCAGTGGTTGAGTAAAACATCATTAAATCAGATTTTTTCATCAAAATTGCAAAAACAGGTGGACCCAAAGCGACTCCAACGAATCTCATGGAACTATAGATTGATGTTATTGTTCCACGTTCTTCCTTTTCAATACCTTCTGTTAAAAGAGCATCGAGGCATGGTAAACTAACACCTATCCCCACTCCACACAGAAAGAAAATAGATAACAAAAACCATAAATTAGTTGAAAAACTAATAGTAAACACCGAAACAGCTACTATAACTATTCCAGCAAATGAAATCCATTTCATCAATGGCTTATTTTTGCTGATTTTTTTCCCTGTAATGTAAGAAGAAAGACAAAGCGCACCAAGAGGAATGGCTAAAATTAAACCTTTTTTTACTCCGTGAATCCCGTATTTATCTTCTAACATACTAGAGAGGTAAAATAACACGCCAAAAAGAACATACATTAAAATACAGCCTACGATAAAAATTCCATAAATCCATCTTCCTTTTTCCTTAAAGATTGATTTAATGTTGAATAAAAATACCTTGAAAGATTGTGCTTCTGTCTTTTTTGGGGGTTTTACAAGAAAAGACATCATAAAAATTGAAATTAAACAAAAAGCTGGAAATGCTAAAAAAGGTAAAAACCAGACGAGTCCAGCTAAAAATGCTCCTAATATAGGAGAAAGAACCTTTCCAAACGTATTCGAGGTTTCTATTACCCCTAAACTACTGGATACTTCCTTATCACTTTTAAATAGATCTCCAACTAGTGGAAGAACGATTGGAAAGGAACCTGCTGCTCCGACTCCTTGTAAGACTCTCCCTACTAACACCATGAAGTATGCATCTTCAATCTTCCATGATGCCCAACCAGCGACCAATCCCCCAATTGCAGCAATAATTAGACTGGGGATAATTACTTTTTTCCTCCCGATTCGATCTGATAAATAGCCAGCAATCGGAATAAGTATGATGGCAACAATCGAGTAAACAGTAATAATCATACTTGATTGAAAAGCTGAGATCCCTAGCTCCTTTTCAAATGTTGGTAAAACAGGTATTAACATGGAGTTTCCTAGGGTCATTACTAATGGAATTGAAGCAATAGAAACAATTGCCCAGCTTTTCCCGGAAGCTTTATGTTCTTTTTCTTTTTGTTTGTTATAAGAAAGCTTTTTAGAGTACTCCATACATCCATTCCTTATCAATTAATTATTATCAAAGGCTCTTTTCTGTAAGATTGATGTAATTGTCTATTTTACAAGAAAAATCACTAGTTCTTCCAGAACACGGAAGAGCGCTTTACTTTGTTCATAGTGATTTTAAAGACACATACAGAAATAGCCTTATCAACGATTAGACATTTGAGTAGTCTTTCCACTTAGTTAGTGTGCCATATATATGTAAGGATATGTATATTCTTATTTAGGTAACAACTTCCGCTCTAAAAATAAAAAAGCACTGAGATGTCAGTGCTTTTTACGAATTTATTATAGTTAACCGATAATGACTCGCTCTTTTGGATAATGATAATTTGGATCCGCTGCTTTTTTACTAATTAAGAATAAAAATGATAAAATCCCAATCCTTCCAACAAACATAAGAAACATGATGACAAATTTTCCTATGTCGCTAAGGTATGGAGTTATTCCCATCGATAAACCAGTGGTCCCGAATGCTGAGCATACTTCAAATAGAATCTCTATTAATGAAAATGGCTCTGTTATTGACAAAATAATCAACGAAGTAAAACACAATAACATCGCCATCATTGTAACTACAAGAGATTTTATAACATCCTCTTCTAGCAATTCTCGTTTAAAGATTTTTATATTTTTCTTTCCTCTTGCAAAGTGAAATAAAAATAAGATATTCAAGGCAAAGGTTGTTGTTCTTATTCCTCCACCAACCGAACTAGGTGAGGCGCCTATAAACATTAAACCACAGATAACTAGAAGGGTAGGGTTTGTAAAATCGCTAATATTCATCGTCGCTAACCCACCACTTCTAGTGGTCACAGATTGGAATAGCGCATAAAAGAAGGACTCTATGAATGATTTCCCCTGAAAAAAGTGGTTAAACTCCAATATTCCTATGATTAATGTTCCAAAAATAATTAGTAGCATAAACGTTAAAGTTGTTAATTTTGTGAAAAGTGAAAAGCGATAACGCTGATTTTTTTTATTCAGTAAAAAATCCTTCACTTCTATTAACACAGGAAAGCCAATAGCACCAAGTGTAATAAGCAGGATTGTCACAAATTGAACAAAGTAATCATTGGCATATGGAATTAGTGATTGCCCTGTAATATCAAAACCACCATTGGTAGTTGCACTAACTGAAGCGAAAAAACCATGAAGATAGGCTTCTTGCCAAGTTGGGTAATAGTTTAAGAAATAGGTACCTAATATAAAAGCGCCACTTAATTCAATTACAATAATAATGACAAGAATATGTCTTAATAAGTTTACTAAACCAGATAAGCTTGTTTGATTTTGATCGACCATGATTAATTTACGTTCCCTAAGGCCAATCTTTCTCCCCATCACTAGCCAAATGAATGTCCCCAATGTCATAACCCCGATTCCACCAAATTGGAGAACAAAGGCTAACAAAAAAATACCAGTTACACTGAATGTATCCGCAGTTGAAACTACCGTTAACCCTGTTACACTAACAGCACTTACTGCAGTAAATAGAGCGTTTATGAAAGAAAGCTCTACACCCTCCCTATGTGCAACAGGAAGGCTTAGCAAAATGACTGATACAGTAACAGCAATAAAGTAGAATGTAACAATTAACTGAGCTGGGGTTAATTTATGTAAAAAATATATGAATTTAGACCACATGTGAATCTCATTCCTAACTATTACTACTTTCAAAACTATTGTAGTATTATTAAACGTACTTGTATATCATATAAAAAAAGTTTAAAAATATAAAGGTAGTTTTTACATTAATTAATAATTTATGATGTTTATAACTAATATAATGAATAAAAATACCCCTATCAGAAAATATAGGGGTATTTGCTATTATTTATTTTGCTTCTAGACGACGAATACGCTCATTTAAGTCAGGGTGACTTGAAAATAACAGATTCGTACCTTTTTTATTGTTAATTTTTAATGTTGCAAGTGACGCCTGTTCTCCATCAACACGATTTGTATAGTTCTGAAGAGACCTTAATGCATGAATCATCTTATCTTTACCGGCTAGATCAGCCCCGCCGTTATCCGCATGGAATTCACGGTATCGTGAGTAAGCCAATACAACAAGACTTCCAAGTATTGAAAATGCTATTTGGAAAACAATTATCGCGATAAAATGGACGATTGGCGCTAAATCTTCTCTTGCAAATCTTGATACAATCCATGCAGCAATACGAGCAAAGAATACAACAAAAGTATTAACTACTCCTTGTAAAAGGGTCATTGTTACCATATCACCGTTTGCAATATGTGCTACTTCGTGAGCTAAAACACCTTCTACTGCATCGTCATCCATTGTTTGTAGAAGTCCTGCAGAAACAGCAACTAATGATCTGTTTTTTGAAGGACCTGTTGCAAAGGCATTTACTTCAGGAGAATTATAAATCCCGACCTCTGGCATCTTGGTAATCCCAGCTGCTCGAGAAAGTCTGTGGACTTTTTCAACAAGTTGACGTTCCATTGGAGATAATGGTCCATCTTCCTTAAGTACCTTAACACCCATCATCATTTTTGCCATCCAACGAGACATAGCTAATGACATAAATGCACCAGTAAAACCAACTACTGCACTAAAAGCTAAAAGTGAGGTGAATTGAATTTGGCCATCCTGTATATAATTTCCAATTGGAAGTATTGATAATACAATCCCAATTGTAACCATGACTAATATATTAGTTGCAATTAATAAAAATATCCTTTTCCCCATCATTGACCTCCACTTTATTTTAAGTTCATATGAACTTATTATAAGGTTTTCACTATCAAAAAGCAATTAATTTTGAACAAACTCACTTGAGATATTGACGAGTTTTTTGATAATAGATACGATAGAGGGAACTAGAACTTTCGAGGTGAATAATGGGTACATTTGAACTTTCAAGGAGTACGCTTGTTGAACTATTAATTACTCTCAGGGAAAACACAGAGCAGTCTCCAATCGAAACATTAAAAACTGCATGGGAAACTAATTTACAAAAGAAACATCTAGGATCAGGATTCACGTCTTTCTCTCTTTCAAACCTACCTCCTGTTTTAGCAAAAGTTGGACGCCTAAAGCCGGAATCTGCTGGACTTTCGATCAATGATATCGCGCACCTAGGAAACTTATTAGAATTTGCCAAAGTCACATCAACAGCTATCCAAAACTGGGTGAAAAGAGATATTAAAGAACTTATTGGGCCCCCAATGCTCGGCAAAAAATACTCGATTGATCAAGCGGCTATTTTATTTATAGTAGAAGACTTAAAGATGGTCTTAGATTTTGAATCCATTCGGAAGGTCTTAACATTAGTATTCAATAATCCAATTGATCGAACAGATGACATCATAGATCCTGTTATGTTTTATAAAGGGTACTCTGATATCTTTAAAGAGATTTATCAATCTGATCAAATTGAAAGACTTGAAACTGTTATTGAGGAAAGAGCACTACAATTTATAAATAGTGCTAATATTGATCATTCAAACAAAGAAACAGTTAAAAATCTCTTGTCTCTTGCTGTAATGGCAATCTTCACTTCGTGTTACCAGTCTAAAGCTAGACTCTATCTTCGCAAAACGATACTTTAATCTGGGTTGGTTAATGCTCCTACAAATCTTTATGCTTAAAGTCACATGTTGTGACATGATCATTGACCAGCCCAACTGCCTGCATGAACGAATAACAAATGGTTGTACCAACAAACTTAAAGCCTCTCTTTTTTAAATCCCTGCTCATGGCGTTACTAATTTCAGTAGAAGTTGGTACTTCATTCTGATTCTCAAAAAAATTAATGATTGGTTGTCCATCAACAAAAGACCAAATATATCTACTAAATGATCCAAATTCTGTTTTTACATCCATTGCAGCTTTAGCATTTGTAATTACGGAACTTATTTTTAATCGATGGCGAACAATCCCACTATTTTGCAATAGCTGGTTCACCTTCTCATCATCATAATGACAGATTTTTTCTATATCGAATTGGTCAAATGCCTGGCGGTAATTTTCTCGTTTTTTTAGAATTGTAAACCAACTTAACCCCGCTTGTGCTCCTTCAAGAGTTATGTATTCAAAAAGTAATCGGTCATCAAATACAGGAACTCCCCACTCCTGGTCATGATATTTGATATATAAAGGATCACTATTTACCCACTGACATCTATTCACCATCTCTCACCCCACTTTTTTATTATATATGTTAATTTTATATAAAACGGAAAGAATAATCCTTATATTCGTTTAAATAGTATAAGGAGTTTTTCATGATACAAGTTATAGGAATTACTCATCAACAAGAGGTCATTTCAAATATACCGCTAAATGAATTTGATTCCTCATCTTATAGATGGTGCTGGATTGATTTCAATAAACCTACAAATCAGGAAATAGATTACCTTGATACTGTATTTAGGTTCCATCCATTAGCTATAGAAGATTGCACACATGGTTTACAACGTCCAAAGCTCGATTATTATGAAGATTATACCTTCTTTGTAACTCACATCTTAACTAAGAGTTTAACAAAGGAAGAACTAAACTTTTTTATTGGTGATGGTTTCATCGTTACATTTCATTTTGAGGATTCTAAAGAACTAAATGATATATGGAACAAAATTATCAAGAGGCAGAACATTGAGAAGTGGAATGAATTTACAGTGTTTTACCATATTCTAGATAAAATTGTGGATCACTATTTTGTGGTATTATATCAAATAGAAGATCGACTCGATAAAATTGAGAATAATCATGAAGATAAGATGGATTTGCTATTGGATCAACTGTTCGATACAAGACATGATTTATTAACGATGAGACACACAGTTGATCCTATGAGAGATTTATTATACAGAATGATAAATTCGCATCACTTAGATGGAATTGAAAAACGAAAAGAGTACTTTGGTGATATATATGACCATTTATTAAAACTATCTGAGATGATCACGTCTAATCGTGAAATCACATCTGATATTAGGGATAGCTATATCTCAATAAATTCTCATCAAACCAATAAAATCGTCCGAATCTTAACCATTATTACATCCATATTTGCACCATTAACATTTATCGCAGGTATTTACGGGATGAATTTTAATTATATGCCGGAACTTAATTGGCGATACGGTTATCTAGGAGCACTAGCCATAATGACTTGTACCTCTATTGCCATGTTTATCTGGTTTAAACGAAAAGGCTGGTTTTAGTTAACCAATCGCGAGCGGAGCTACTCGCCCCCTTTGGATCTAGCGTTTCGGGAGACCCGCTGGTGCCAAAAACGATGAGCGACGAGGCTTACGGACGTCCGTGGTATCCCGCAAGTGGATCGCAGCACATGAAACTCCACTATCTAGGTTACTTTCAGGGAGATGATATCTATAACTTAAATTAAGTTCTCTTAAAATCCTAAATCCTTACTTCAAATACATCCATTTCCAGTATGGAATTTTACTTTCTCCTTATACTAATTATGAAACAAAATAAAAACAAGGAGATGAGTATAATGGCAAACAATAGTAATAAATTACTTGTTCCTGGTATTGAACAAGCTTTAGATCAAATTAAGTATGAAATTGCCCAAGAATTCGGTGTGAAACTTGGATCAGATACAGTATCACGTGCAAATGGATCTGTTGGTGGAGAAATTACAAAACGCTTAGTAGCTCAAGCGCAATCTCAATTAAAAGGCGAGTAATTTTACACAACTGAATATATATGGAAAGAGCCGAAGGTATTGACCTTCGGCTTAGCTATTAGTTGTTTTTATCCCTACCGTTACTGTGACCATTGCCATTACTGTTACCTCTACCATTACCAGGCAGATTCTTTAGTCTTTGTTCTAGTCTTTCCCGTGGTGATTTTAAGTGGTCTAACTCCGAAGACTTCTTTTTAACTTCTTCCTTCTTTTTTCCATTACTACGATTTAAAGCATTATTTTTCTTCTTTTCGTCACTAGCAACTTTGTTTTTCCCATTTGATTCATTACTATTATTCTTGTTTTCTTTGTTACTTTTCCCATTGTTATGTTTTTGATTTTCCAGCCTATTGTTCTTACCATTATTATTTTCATCATTTACACTTTTCTTGTTTCGATTACTTTTATTAATCTTTTCTTTTTCATCATCTATTGTTTTAGTTGTTGTTGTTATTTCAGCCGGCACAATATTCTTTTCAGCCTTAGAGGTATCCGGTACGGTATCTACCGTATTCTTCAACTCTTTTTCTTTTTGTTTTTCCAACTGAATCAACTTACCTGTGGATATCCCCTGCGATCTTGCTTTTTCGCGCACCTCAAGATTACTTTTTTCAGTCGTTACAATAATTTGTTTACCCTTCTCATATTGCTCACTTAAATCTTCTAGTTCTTGGTCAATTTTACTGCTTGCCTTAGTTTCATTGCCATTAACTATTGTAGTAATCAGAACTTCTTTAGTATCATGATCTAGAAATCCATCTTGCATACTTTTTTCAATGATTGCCTCAGTTACAGTATCAATATGCTTATTTTTCCAATCAGCAAAATTATTTAACAGCTTTGTACCATCGTCATTCATCGCTACAAGGCTTATAACATCAAGATGTTCATTAATTCCAATTTCTACGCTTGGATTAATATCAATTGATACATACGCATAGACCTTATTAGATGTAAGCATCATTGGTAAAAAAGAGATAAATAAGAGGACTGCCGCGAGAACACTTGTAGAATAAATAATCACATTTTTCTTTTTAACACGACTCCAAAAAGATGGCTTTTTTGTTTCAATTTCTTCAATAGGATAAAAGTAAAATTCCTCTCCAAGACTGACATTTGCTCGGTTTCTTGCTTTCAAAAACTCACCATCGGGAGTCAAGACTGTACAAAACTCATCCTCAACACTCATAACTATTCCTTTTTTCACTCAGGTAACACCCCCTTTATATAGTCTTTTAGGTATTCAAAGTCTTCGGAAAATATTAATGTCATACCTATAATATATTTTCGATTTCTTTCTATCGTTTTACGGCTAACTTCTACTATTTTCTCTAATTTTTTTACTGGTAATTGTTTCTTTTCAAATAAAGTTGTTTTTAAAGCTTCATCTTCAGCAATGATTTTAGCGATTTTGAGAGCGTTTTGACGAGCATCAACATGTTTAGGGGAATGGTTAACTATTTCATTAAACGAGAGCCCAAATTCAGTTAATAGCTGATGAAATCGAAGGATTTCTTCTTTCCTCTTTTCAGTATCAATTGAATTTTGGTATTGCTCAATGGATTGTTTCGCTTCAACTTTCGCATAAAAATTCTCATCATCATTGTCTGAAAAATCGATTCTTAAAGTTTTATTTCTAGATTCTTTACGTATGAAATCAATTACTCTTCGTTTTATTAACAGGTCTGCAAAAGTTAATAAAGAACTACCCTTATCAGCAGAATATTTTTCAATTGCTTCGTTAAAAGCGATTAGACCTATGCTAAACTCATCATCCTGTTCACTGATAAACCTTTTACACACAGACGAAACTGATTTCGCGATAAATGGTTTGTATTTCTCAATAAAATCATTTTGCAAATCTTTATCACCTTGTTGTATTTGTAGAACAGTAGTTTCTAGCGTGTTCTTGGTTCTCCCAAGCTTAAATAATAAACTTAGCACGGTTTCACCTCAATTCTATAATATCATTCGTACATCGTACCGTTTTTTTGAGGGGGGCTCAATAGTAATTTTTTCTTATATTTTTCACATTGGTATTTACTTTCAATTAACATGAGCAATTATTAGTGGTTGTCTACCCTGAAAATTACTTGGTTGGGGAGTTCCATGAGCTGCGATCCACTTGCTTTCCGCGGGGTGGTCCGTGAGCCTCCTCGTCGCCAGGGGCGGGCTTCTGCGGGGTCTCACGAGACCACTGGATCCCGCAGGAGTCAAGTGGCTCTCCGCTCATTCCACATTGAGGAGGAAACATTTTTTCATACACCATGGTGCGAAATACTTATTTAGCATGGTTGTCTACCCTGAAAAAAGAAATGCGGAAGGCGCTCGTTCATCGGCGACAGGCATAAGACGAGCCGGCTAGAAGGTTGCTTTTTAACCTTCTAGGGTGGATTGACTTAGACCTGAGAGCCGATAGCGCCTGGAGCTAGACACTAAGCTAAGTATAATTTTTCATCCTCCATGGTGCGAAATACTTATTTAGCATGGTTGTCTACCCTGAAAATTACTTTGGTAGTGGAGTTTCATGTGTTGCGATCCACTTGATTTAGTTCCTCCTTGTTTTCGCTTCAGCAGCTGAATCATTAAGAGCCTATGATTTAGTTCTTCCTTGTTCTCGCTTCGGCAACTGACTCATAGAAGGCCTATGATTCACTTCCTCCTTGTTTTCGCTTCAGCAACTGACTCATAGAAGGCCTATGATTCACTTCCTCCTTGTTTTCGCTTCAGCAACTGAATCATAGAAGGCCTATGATTCACTTCCTCCTTGTCTTCGCTTCGGCAACTGACTCATAGAAGGCCTATGATTTAGTTCCTCCTTGTTTTCTCTTCGGCAACTGAATCATAGAAGGCCTATGATTCACTTCCTCCTTGTCTTCGCTTCGGCAACTGACTCATAGAAGGCCTATGATTTAGTTCCTCCTTGTTTTCTCTTCAGCAACTGAATCATTAAGAGCCTATGATTTAGTTCTTCCTTGTTCTCGCTTCAGCAAATGAATCATAGAAGGCCTATAATTTAGTTCCTCCTTATTCTCGCTTCGGCAACTGAATCATAGAAGGCCTATAATTCACTTCCTCCTTGTTTTCGCTTCACAAAATGAATCATTAAGCGCCTATGATCACTTCCGTTTTGATTTACTTGGCAACTATATTAAAACCACTGGAATCATCTAAATCCCGACCATTATACCCAATTATTAAGCAAACCCTTTTTTAACTACATGTGCGAATTTAATTACCATGCAGTCTGCGTTGAAAATACCTAGGGTTAAAAAGTTACTCGTTGCGATTCACTTGCTTTTCGGGGCGGTTAGTGAGCCTCCCTCGTCGCTTTTTTGTTCCCACGGGTCTCCAGCAGACCGCAATCCCGCGGCGTCAAGTGGCTCTCGGCTTATTCCACACTAGGTGAGTAAGAGAGATTACTTAAAGTTTGTTTCTATCTAACAACTGTAGAATTTTAGTTTCCCACTAGAAGCTGGCATTTTCTTTAACAAAAAAACTCCTAGTTTAGGAGTTTTTAAAGTTAATATTAATGATTTTCTACTTTTTTCAGTTCTGTTTCTGTTTCTTGAACCTCTTCTGCAGTTTCTTTTGATAAAAACCATCCACCAACTGCAATAGCTATCAATATAACCCAGAATGTAATTTTCCACTCTGGAGATTTTGGAAAACTTTCAGATAAAACACCAAGTTCATGGTGTGATAATGTATATACTGCTAACTTGACCCCAACCCAACCTACGATAAGAAAAGCTGCTGTCTCAAGTCCTGGCTTACGATGTAATAACTTTACAAATTGGCTTGCTGCAAATCTCATGATAATCAATCCAATAAGACCTCCAGCAAAAATAACCATAAATTGTCCTCCATCTAGCCCACCGATTTTTGGTAGAGTTGTAGCAGGAAGTGTCACCGCTAGTGCCACAGCTGCGAGGATTGAATCAACTGCAAACGCAATGTCTGCAAGCTCAACTTTGAATACAGTCATCCAAAAGCCCGATGATTTCTTTTCTTTAACAACAACATCTGGATTGACTCTCTTTGATAAAAACTTCTTCAGTAAGTGATTAATAGCAATAAATAATAGATAAATAGCACCAATTGCCTGAACCTGCCATAGATTTACTAAAAACGATATAGCGAATAATGATCCAAATCTAAAAACAAATGCTCCTGCTAAACCGTAAAATAAAGCCTTTTTTCGCTTTTCTTCAGGTAAGTGTTTTACCATAATTGCCATAACAAGGGCATTATCTGCTGCTAGTATTCCTTCTAAGGCGATTAGAATAAGTAATACCCAGCCATACTCCAAAAGAATTGATACATCCATTTTAAATTTCTCCCCTATCTTTTTTCTGCTCTGTTCTACTACAAACGCAAAAAAACCTTTGCCTCTAGGCAAAGGTCTTGCTAAGCACAAACGAACGTGCCAACAAAGCCGATGGAGATTAATCCATGGAATGACGACTTTGTTTTCGGATTACTCCGAACGCTACTCCCCTTTGAACATGGAAGAACTTCTTATTTACGTTAGTAACATTATAATTGAACTAGGGATAATTTGTCAATTATTTTTTCCTTGACGTAAACGTATCTAATGGCACGGATTCCTCTTTTACTTTTTTATTTTTTTTTATAAGGTGGACCATTATTAAAACTATTGCTATTAGTGCTCCTGCTGGTAATAGGTATTGTTTAGCTAAAGAACCTACTTGTTCCCACTTAGGACCGAGTAAAAATCCAAGATATACATATAAAAATGTAATTGGAAACATTGCAAGAAAAGTATAAACGCTAAAGGTTATTACATTCATTTTCGCCATACCACAAGGAATTGAAATGATCGTTCTTACACCTGGTAAGAACCTGGCGGTAAAAGCAACACTTGCGCCATATTTTTCAAAAAAGGCATCTGCCTTTTCTAGTTGCTTTTCTTTAATAAAGAAGTAACGACCATATTTTAAGATAAATGGTCTTCCAGCGTAGCGACCCAAAGCGTATAAAGTTAACGGTCCTGTTGTACCACCAATGGTTCCTGCTAAAACAACTAACCATAAGTTCATATCACCCTGGTAGACCCAGTATCCTGCTAACGGTAGTATCACTTCTGCAGGTACAAATTCAATGGTTAGTGCGAGTAAAATACCAAGATACGAAAACTGCTTAAATGTCTCAATAAGATTTAAAATAAATTCTTCCATATAAACTCCTCACCATTCAAAAAAGAACATTTTTACTATACAATACCAAATGTTTACTTAAAACACTAGTTGGATTTCATTACCATTATGTGAGAATCCTTCATTGGTAAAACTAAGATAACACAATTTTGATAAGGAGTGTACGAAATATGCATACAATGTGGAAAGGCTCGATAAGCTTCGGATTAGTTAATATACCTATCAAACTTTTTGCTGCCACAGAGGACAAAGATGTAAAATTACGAAACCTACACAAAGAATGCCATACACCTATTCAATATGAGAAAATATGCTCTCATTGTGAAAAGGATATATCAAATGATGATATCGTCAAAGGTTATGAGTATGTTAAGGGGAAATTTATTATCCTTACCGACGATGAATTAAAGGAATTAAAGGACGAGCATGAAGATAAAAGTGTTGAGATTGTGGACTTTGTCAATTTAGAAGATATTGACCCAATCTATTTTAGTCGTTCTTATTTTATGGGCCCTGGTGAAAATGGAGTTAAAGCATATGGACTGTTAAGAGAAGCATTAAAGAAATCAGGGAAAATTGGGATAGCAGAAATAACGATTCGCTCTAAACAGCAAATGGCAATTATACGTGTATATAAAAATTCACTTGTAATGGAAACCATCCATTATCCTGATGAAGTGCGGAATGTTGCAGAGGTACCTGCAGTTCCTGAAAATGTTGATATTAATGAAAAAGAACTCGAAACAGCAATAATGTTAATCGATCAACTTTCAACCGAATTTGAACCAGAAAAATATAAGGATGATTATCGTACAGCTCTTCTTGATTTAATTCAATCTAAGGTAAATAACAATGAAGGAACGACTCCTGTGGAAACCGCTCCACGCTCGAATGTTGTTGATTTAATGAGCGCCCTTCAAGCTAGTATTGAACGGACCAAAGCGAACGATGGTACAACAGGAACTAAAAGAAAAGCAACTACCAAGCAACCTGCAGCAGTAAAAGAGCCTACACCTAATGCAGAACCAATAGCAAAAGAGACAACTGCCCCTAAAGTAAGAACAACTCGTAAAAAGGTAGGGGGATAAAATTGTGTAGGGGGTGTACTCTTTGAAACCAATGCTACCCACACTTGTATTTGAAGCTCCAAAAGGAAACGAGTGGATTTATGAGGTGAAATACGATGGATTTAGAGCCATCTTAGACTGGAATATCCAGGACGTAAATCTTGTTAGTCGAAACGGGAACCGATTAAATGACCAATTTCCAGAGATCATTGAAGAATGCAAGAAACTAACAAAGAAATTTTCGAAATATCTTCCACTTGTCTTCGATGGAGAGTTATGTATATTAGAGTCGAATTATAAAGCAAGCTTTGAACAAATACAACAAAGAGGACGACTTAAAAATACTGAAAAAATATTAGAAGGATCACAAAGAAAGCCAGCCCATTATTTAATTTTCGATTTATTATTGATCAATGGACAAAAGATTATTGCAAATTCTTTTACTGAAAGAAAAGAACGATTAATTACGATGTTTGAAGAAATTGACCTCCTGACAAGAGTTGATTCAAGCAGCTCTCAACTTTTACAGATTATAGAACCACACACAGCTTTTAATGAACTTTGGGAAAGAGTAAAACTAGAATATTCTGAAGGAATTATCGCCAAGAAAAGGGAGAGCAAATGGGAGGAAGGAAAGAGAACTACCACCTGGGTAAAAATAAAAAACTGGCAAAAGGGAAACTTTTTTATTACAGGTTATGATAAAGGTAATGGTTTTTTCCATGTGAGTGTTTTGAGAGATGAAAAGGTATTTGAAATTGGTTTATTCTCACATGGACTATCACCCGAAGAAAGAGAAGCGCTCTTACAGGTGATTCAGAAAAACCACCCAGACCAAGCTCAAAAACCTTTCATTACAGTTACTCCTAGTATATGCATTGAGTTATCTTTTCTAGAGTTATACAAAGAACAACTTCGTCAGCCTAGTTTTTCTAAATTCCAACTTGGTATCTCTTGGAGGGACTGTAAGTGGGAGCAGTTTGATAGAACCATTGAAATACCTGAAACGATTACAATTACACACCCTGAAAAACCTCTTTGGAAAGATAAAGATATTACAAAGCGGCAATATTTAGAATATCTTCTTGAAATATCACCTTATATGCTACCTTTTCTAAAAGATAGGCTATTAACCGTAATACGTTACCCTCACGGAATGTATGGCGATTCATTTTACCAAAAAAATTGCCCTGATTATGCTCCTGAATTCATTCAAAGGGTTAAACATGATGGAATAGACTATATCACTTGTAATAACATTGACACATTGGCATGGCTTGGAAACCAATTAGCCTTTGAGTTCCATATACCGTTCCAAACTATCAATTCAAATGGCCCTTCAGAAATTGTGTTTGATTTAGATCCGCCTTCAAGAGATGATTTTTCATTAGCAATCAAAGCCGCGATTATACTTAAAGAAGTTTTTGAAGGGTTACATTTAATTTCTTATATTAAACTTTCAGGCAATAAAGGATTACAAATTTATATCCCCTTGCCCGAAAATACCTTCAGCTATCAAGATACACGCATCTTCACAGAATTCATTGCCAATTATTTAGTCAATAAAGAACCCACACTTTTTACGATTGAACGCTTAAAGAAGAACAGAGGAAATAAATTATATGTTGATTATATCCAACATGCCGAAGGGAAAACAATTATTGCGCCATACTCTATTCGGGGGAATGAAGGTGCCTTTGTCGCCGCTCCTCTTTTCTGGGATGAAGTAACACCTAGTCTTACAATACAACCATATTCTATGGATAAGATTATGAAACGAATTAAGAAACTTGGAGACCCTTTTCATAGTTATTTTAATACGAAAGAAATTCAATCATTTCAGCCAGTTTTAGATTTTCTATCCAAGAAATAAAGGGTATATAGTTTTTCGCTTCCGAAGCGATTGGCTCGTTGGCGACTATAGCAAGATACTAAAAACAACATCCAAAATAAAGTTAGGTAAGAAAAACTGGGCATAGCCCGGTCTTTTTTGTTTAGTGAAAATCTGCTAATTTGCACTTTATGCCATTTAATCCTTTATCATACATAGAGTCGTTTCTCCATCGTATTCTTACACAAAAAGGTGGAGTAGTAGGATCTACAAAACCAACGGTATATAGACCAGATATTACTCTAGGAGCTACTTTTGCATACCTCTTAATTGGGCTGTGCCCTATTATCATGTTGATTTCATTGTGGTCACTGTGGTGGGAATTTAAACGGAAAAATTCCGCTTAAGTTGGGAAATATCAACATTTCCCTAAAAATAACCGGAGTTTTTCCGCTTATATGAACCTTATCTTTAGATTTATTCATATATTAGAGAAGTTAACCGGAATTTCTCCGCCTATATCTGCAACATAAGCCTCTACTAGATACATTAGCCGGAATTTTTCCGCCTATGAGTTCCTATACCTACGCGAAAAATCAACAAGGATGAATAACAGAGCTTTTTAAAAAGCCATGTTGCCTCATCCATAATCTGGTTTATTTATACTTCCTCTTTTTAAAAATAAGGCGCTCCAATAGGAACGCCTTTTTAAGATTTATTTCTTATCCTTTTCTTCATCCTTGACAATTTTCAATAGTTGCTCAAGCATATTAACCATATCTTGTTTTTGGTAAATTGAATCATTTGTTGCTGGTAAGTGGTTCTCCTTACTCTCCATTTCCTCAATTGCTTCTTGTTGTCGTTCATTTTCCCGAGAGAGATCAAGTCGTTCCTCAATCAAATAAGCAGGAATAAGTTGGCCGTCAGGTGTAACATACTTTTTATTTAACCGGCGAGTTTCTTTATCAAACAAGCTGTATACAATTGGTATGATAAATAAAGTTAAGAAGGTACTGCTAATTAATCCTCCTATGACAGAAATACCCATAGGTTGGTTCATCTCAGAGCCCTCTCCAATTCCAATTGCAAGAGGTAATAATCCTAAAATAGTCGTTGTCGCCGTCATTAGAATTGGACGTGTACGGTCCTTAACCGCTTCTACAATGGCATCGTAAGTTCTCATACCAGCGTTCTTCTTCTGATTGATATAGTCAATCAAGACGATTGCATTATTTACAACAATTCCAGCAAGTACAATAATTCCAATAAATGCAGTAAGCCCAATTGGTGTACGAGTAGCGGTAAGGGCTATTGCAACACCAATTACCATTAATGGCACAGTGAACATAATAACAAACGGATGTTTGAAAGATTCAAACTGTGCTGCCATAACTAAATAGATGAAGACTAATGCTAATACAAATGCTAACCCCAAATCATCCATAGATGATTCAAGTAATTCACGGTCACCACCGAAGGTAATTTCTATCTCATCTGCTAACTCTAGGTCAGCAATCTCCTTATCTACTTTTGCGGAAATATCACCTAAATTAGATGATGCGATATATTTTACTGTGAATTGAACGGCACTTTGTTGGTCTATTCGATTGATCGTCGTTGGTCCTTCACCAATCTCAATTGTAGTTACATCTTCTAATGCAATATAAGAGTTATCTGGTTTTTTAATTAACAGATCTCTTAACTGATCAATATTACTAGTCAATTCCCGATTATAACCAACGTTAACTGGATAGATTTCATTATTTTCATCGGTCATTTGTATAGCGGTTGTTCCACGAGTCACATCGTTTACAGTGGAAGCAATTTGGAATGGTAACAACCCTTCATCAAAGGCCTTATCACGATCAACGGTAATTTGTACTTCCTCAATCGTTTCTGACAAGTCTGTTGAAACCTCAGTTATTTCGTTCATATCTAATAAAGCTCTTTCGATTTCAGCAACAGCTTCGTATAATCTATTTTGATTATTATCCTTAACATTAAATGAAAGCGTATTTGGTGATGATCCTGCAGCAGATTGAACATTCATCGAGATTTCAGCTGTTGAATTAGCACTTGATGCTGCTCTTTCAATATCTCGCTTAATATCATCTATAAAGTCAAAGGTAGATATTGTTCGCTCATCTAGTTCTTTCATTTTTACATAGATTTCAGCTTCATTGGTACTCCCAGTTCCTGAATAGGAACCTTCCTGTGTACTTCCTATTGAGCTAACATACACATCAATGTCTGTTTTATCTTCCAATACTTCTTCAATTCGATTGACAGTTTCCTCTGTCTCTTCTAGTGTTGAGCCATTTTCAAGCTCAACATCAATTGTAAAGAAACCCTCATCACTACTTGGTAAAAATTCTGTTCCAACAGTTGTTAATCCAAAGACACTACCCGCTGTAATAATCACAGTCAAAATTAGTACTAGTGCTCGATTACGCAAACTCCATTTTGTAACGCCTTCTAGCGATTTAATAAAGGAAGATTCTTGTCTTTTAACCTCAATATTCTCTTTTGGTTGTTTTAAAAATCGACTTGCAAGCATTGGAACAACTGTTAATGCTACAAACAATGAAGCAAATAAACTAAATGCTATTGTCAACGCAAACTCAGTAAACAACTGACCGATAATCCCTGAAATAAAGATGACAGGTAAAAAGACAGCAACTGTGGTTAACGTAGATGCAATAATGGCCGTACCAACTTCCTTAGTTCCATCAGCCGCAGCTTCCTTTGGATCTTTCCCCATTGATAGATGGCGGTAGATATTTTCAATAACAACAATTGCATTATCAACCAGCATACCTATTCCTAGTGCAAGGCCACCAAGAGTTAATATATTTAAAGTAAAATCTGAAAAGTACATAAGTACAAACGTTACAATAACTGAATAAGGAATAGCAATCCCAATAATAAGTGGACTTCTAAAGCTTCTTAAAAAGAAGAATAGAACAATCATTGCAAACAATCCACCAAGTATTAATGTGTTCGACATATTTCCAATTGCAAGTTGAATAAAATCACCTTGATCAAAGAGGATATCATATTGGATGTCCTCGTACTTCTCATTTGATAATAATTCATCTAATTCAGCTTGAAATGATTCCGACACTTGAGCCGTATTGGCATCAGATTGCTGAAGAACATTTACCAATAATGCTGGCTCTTGATTTGCACGAGTAATCGTATTCTGTTCCTGAGGAGCTAATGTTACATCTGATATATCACTTAAGGTAACTTTTTCTCCATTTGTTGGATTAACAGTGATATTGGTTTCCCTAATTGAATCGAGTGAATCAATTGTACTAATTACACGAGTAGTAAGTTCTTTTCCATTTGTTTCAATTGTATTACCTGGTAAAGATACTGAGTTTGCTCTTAACCGGTCAACAATATCCTGTTGTGTTAACCCATATTCCTGAAGAGCATCTTCATCTAGAACAACCCTAACTTCCTCGATCATGGTTCCAGATAGACTTACGCTGGCTATCCCCTCTGCCTTATATAACTCAGAAACTAAATTTCCAGCTAAGTCCTGCAAAGTCTTTGAATCTGTATCAGTACTTAAGGACATCTGAATAACCGGAAACTGCGCAGGATCGAACTTCATAAATCGGGGCTTATTAGCATCCTCGGCAATGGTAGTAGAGTCTATTCTACTTTGAACTTCGCTCTCAACTTCATCAATGGATGTTGTCCAAGAAAATTGCATCATCGTAAAACTAGAATTTTCTTGCGAGGTAGAAGAGATGGTCTTCAGTCCGGGTAGTGTTGACAAGCTTTCTTCAATCGGTTTGGTTACTTTTTCTACAACCTCCGTTGGACTTGCACTAGGGTAGTTTACAACAACAACCCCAATCGGCGGATTAATCTCTGGAATTAATTTCAAAGGGATGTTTAAAAGTGAAACAAGCCCTAATATAATCACTAAAAACATAGATACAAGAGTAAAAACTGGCCTTCTAATTGAAAAATTACTAATTTTCATTAAGCGTTTCTCCCTTTCAACGGTTTTATGTTGCATATTCATTGATCGTAAGTATTTGAATTTAATTTTATTTTAGTATGATCAGTCACACTCATGACCGTATGGTCACACACTGATTACTATAATTTAGAACTATATATAATGCAAGTAAGAAGCGTATCTACTAATATGTATATATTGTGGCCAACATAAATGGAAAAAGTTGCATAGGGTTTAGAGTTTTGTTAAATAATTTCTTTATAAGGAACTTAAATGTCGAGGAGAGATGTAATTGGTCGGACAGATGAAGACTAGCCAATATGCGGGGGTCTTTCCGGCTCATTTAGAAAGCTGTAAGATTACAGAGCTACTTCAGACAGCTTTAGTTAGTTTTAGATAGAAGCCAGTCTGAACTCTGGCCTACTTCGGACAGCTTTACCCAGTTTTAGTGCAAAGCTGTCTGAACTCTGGCCTACTTCGGACAGCTTTACCCAGTTTTAAAGCAAAGCTGTTTGAACTCTGGCAAACTTCGGACAGCTTTAGCTTGTTTAGAGCAAAACTGTCTGAACTCATACCTACTTCGGACAGCTTTACCTATTTTTAGAGCAAAGCTGTCTGAACTCTGGCAAACTTCGGACAGCTTTAGCTTGTTTTAGAGCAAAGCTGTCTGAACTCTGGCCTACTTCGGACAGCTTTAGCTTGTTTTAGAGCAAAGCTGTCTGCGCTCTTGCCAACTTCGGACAGCTTTAGCGTGTTTTAGAGCAAGGCTGTCGGAACTCTGGCCTACTTCGGACAACTTTAGCTTGTTTTAGAGCCAAGCTGTCTGAACTCTAGCCTACTTCGGACAGCTTTAGCGTGTTTTAGAGCAAGGCTGTCGGAACTCTGGCCTACTTCGGACAACTTTAGCTTGTTTTAGAGCCAAGCTGTCTGAACTCTAGCCTACTTCGGACAGCTTTAGCGTGTTTTAGAGCAAGGCTGTCGGAACTCTGGCCTACTTCGGACAACTTTAGCTTGTTTTAGAGCCAAGCTGTCTGAACTCTAGCCTACTTCGGACAGCTTTAGCGTGTTTTAGAGCAAGGCTGTCGGAACTCTGGCCTACTTCGGACAACTTTAGCTTGTTTTAGAGCCAAGCTGTCTGAACTCTAGCCTACTTCGGACAGCTTTAGCTTGTTTTAGAGCAAAGCTGTCTGAACTCTGGCCTACTTCGGACAGCTTTAGCTTGTTTTAGAGCAAAGCTGTCTGAACTCTGGCCTACTTCGGACAGCTTTACCTATTTTTAGAGCAAAGCTGTCTGAACTCTGGCAAACTTCGGACAACTTTACCTAGTTTTAAAGCAAAGCTGTCTGAACTCTGGCCTACTTCGGACAGCTTTACCTAGTTTTAGAGCAAAGCTGTCTGAACTCACACCTACTTCGGACAGCTTTAGCTAAGTATATACAGTTCCCGTATCAACATAAAACCACACACCTTCTTGGCTAAACGGCTTTAATGTGTGAATACAAAAAAAAGAGTTGACCCACAGGGAGCCAACTCTTCGATTTAAAGCTTTTTCTTATTTCTTGTGTTCATTGTTATTTTTTTCCACTTGTCTCTTTCAAGTTGTTGAGCCCGCTTATCTGCTTTTCTATCTAGGTACGCTAGCTCTTTACACAGCTTCAGGTAGCTGCGAAAGCGATCTTCCTCTAATGTTCCATCGTCAATTGACTGTTTAATGGCACAGCCTGGTTCATTTTCGTGGCTACAATCATTAAAACGACATTTTGCTGCAATCTCTTCGATGTCCATGAAGCTTTGGTTCACGGATTGATCTGCTTCCCATAACTGTAATTCTCGCATCCCTGGGGTATCAATGATCATTCCTCCATCGGGTAAAACTACTAACTCTCTATGTGTGGTAGTGTGTCTACCTCGATCATCATCTTCACGTACTTCTTGCACAAGCTGTTTCATTTGACCCAAAAGACTATTTGTTAGGGTAGACTTCCCAGCACCCGATGATCCAAGCAAAGCCACTGTCTTGCCCTCAGTTAAATAATTCTTTAATTTATCGATACCTAGATTTTCAACTGCACTTATCACATGAATTGGAACACCCATTGCAACACGCTCAACTTCTTTTAGCCTATCGTCAATATCCTTACATAAGTCAGCTTTAGTTAACACAATCACCGGGTTTGCTCCGCTTTCCCAGCTCATGACTAAATATCGTTCAAGCCTTCTTACATTAAAATCATTATTCAAGGCATTCACAAGGAACACAGTATTAATATTTGTTGCAATAATTTGTTCTTCGGTGGTTAAGCCTGCTACTTTTCGTGAAAACTTACTAAATCTTGGTAGCACTTCATGGATAGTAGCCTTTCCTTCATCAACCCTTGGTGTGAGAACAACCCAATCACCAACAGCTGGAAAATCCTCTCGGGTAACTGAATTAAAACGGTATTTTCCCGAAACCTCTCCCACAAACTCACCTTGTTCTGTTAAGATTCGATACATACGTTTATGTTCTAGTACGACTCTTCCAACTGTAAAATTTGTATTTTCATATTTTTGAAACGCTAATTCGAAATGCTGATTCCAACCTAATTGACTATTTTCCACACTTATTTCCTCCTATTAAAACAAATAAAAAAGGACCTAATCCGGTCCTTTTTTTATGCTGAGCCTCTTCCTCAGATACATAATAAAACCGCGAACTAAATTACAGCCCACGGATTGTTTTAATAGCAATAAATTTATTGGATTTCCGCCCGGGGCTGTATTTGAATAATTAAATTAGGAAAACGAACAATAGATAATTTTTTCATAATACATCCCTCACCTTCTAATGATTTGAACTAATTATAGAATAAATTGGAAAATATGTAAAGTTCTATTTTGACTAAAATAAATAGTGCCAGTCTTGGATTTATTTAAAGCTTTCTATTATACTTATCTAAGAAAAAATATTACTGGAGGTATCTATGAACGACCTATCAGATAGGAATAATATCAGATCTACTTTACAAAAGTTCGTTGAACATCCCTTATTTAATCGTTTAATAATGACTCTTATCATTATTAACACTATTTTAATAGGGATGGAAACATATCCATTATTATACGAGGATTATAATGATTATTTTTTAATTGCAGATAAAATCTTTCTTCTAATTTTCTCAGTTGAAATTATTTTAAAAATCATTGCACTTCGATCTAATTTTTTCAAAAACAATTGGAACTTATTAGATTTTGCGATTGTCTTCGGTAGCATTATTTTATATCAGACCCATTTTGTCAGTGTTCTGCGTATATTGAGGGTTCTGAGGGTGCTTCGAACCATATCAGCGATTCCATCCTTAAGGAGATTAGTTAATGCACTCTTTATGGCCATTCCAGCAATAGGAAGCGTTTCGATCTTGATGGGTATTTTCTTTTATATCTACGCAATTATTGGGACAGCCTTTTTCGGACAACTATTTCCTGAATATTTCGGGAACCTGCAGCTCTCGCTACTTAGTCTGTTTCAAATTTTCACCTTAGAATCATGGGCTAGCGGAATTTTTCGTCCGATTTTTGCCGAATTTACTTGGTCATGGCTTTATTTTGTTTCGTTTATATTGGTCGCCACTTTTATCATGCTAAATTTAATTGTCGGTGAAATTGTCAATAATGCACAGAAATTATCTGAAGAACATGAGGACATGAATACAGATTGGGTACACGAGTTAGAACAATTGCGAAAGCAAAATTCACAATTGAATGAAAAGCTTGACCATATAACTAAATTAATCACTAACCGGAAAGGATAACAGATATGAACAATCTATCAAATTGGTTTGATAAAGGCATTTCCGCTCACCAATATATAAATACGATGAAGGTAAATAAAGAAAGTACACTGAAAGTTTTCAATGAGGTAAGCTTAACTAGTGAAGAAACTCGGATTCTACATGAATTGCAAAACCTTGAGTTAAAGGCAGTTGTCATTACTGCCGATTGGTGCGGGGATGCTATGGTGAACCTTCCAATCTTTATTAAATTAGCAAATGAAGCATTTATTGAAGCTCGTTTCTTAGATAGAGATGAGAACCTCGAGTTAATGGATCAATATTTAACAAATGGAACATCAAGATCCATTCCCATTATTATCTTATTAAATAAAGAAGGTATTGAAATTGGTAAATGGGGGCCCCGCGCTGAAGAAATTCAAGTGGAAGTGGACCAGTTACGTGCTCAATTACCAGCGAAGGATTCTGAAGAATATGATTTAGCTTTTAAAGAGTTTATCAAAGGATTAGTAACAAGATTTACAACTGATCAATCTTGGTGGGAACTTATAAAGAAAGATTTGTTGAAGAAATTAACTGAAGTCACTACGAACTAACAGTAAAAAGCACCAGCCATCAATAATCATAAGATGGGTGGTGTTTATTTTATTTCAGATGTTTTATTGATTTTCATCGAACCAGTCGGAAAATGTCCCTGAACCATTACAACCAATACAATCAATTGGATTGCTATAGTAAAATTCATAGGAATTAAATGTATGAAACCCTCTCCCATTACAATCTGGACAAAGCCCCAATGACTCCATTTGTTCAAGCCTTCTTTCATTTCTTGAAGTTAGCCAGTCATTGAGTGTATCAATGAGTCCCATTCTACTCACCTCATTACCATTTTTTATTAGATTGTGGAAAAAATAGAATATTTATACATTATTATATTCCTCATTTAAAGGCTTGGTGAAATGAAGGAAGCTAAAGATTCTCAATTATTTATAATAACGATCGAAAGATCAGTAAAAGCTAATAAGTGAATAAGTACACATATGGTGGTGAGTAAATTGATTAAAAGCACTACAGATGAAATTAATATTTTTAAAGTAGCAGCAACATATATCGGAACAGTTGTAGGTGCTGGATTTGCATCTGGCCAGGAAGTACTTCAGTTTTTCAGTGCGTATGGATTGAACGGAGTTATTGGAATCGCACTATCAACTGTCTTATTTTTCTTCTTTGGATATACCATTTTATTAATTGGTAAATCATTAAACGTTAAATCTTATGTAGAAGTAGTTAGGTTCTCAAATGGAAAGATTATAGGAACGATTATTGATTTAATCATAACTGTTTTCTTATTCGGGGCCTTGGCGGCAATGATTGCAGGTGCAGGAGCCATATTTGATGAACAATTTCACCTTTCACCTTTATGGGGTACAGTTCTTATGGCAATTATCTCCCTACTTACTGTTATTACCGGAATTAAAGGAGTGATTAATGCCATCAGTTATGTTGTTCCAGTTTTATTGGTTTCTGTATTTTTTATAGCGATTTACAGTTTGTATATTAATCCTATTACATCATCAGATATACAAATATCCTCTACTCTAGAAGGGGCAGCTCCAAACTGGTTTATATCGGCCCTGAATTATGCGTCATATAACCTTGTGATTGCAGTAGCCGTATTAGCTCCAATGGGTGCAAAGGCAAAGGATAAAAAGACACTTTTCTGGGGTGCATTATTAGGTGGTCTAGGTCTTGGAATAGGTATTGTAGCTATCTATTTTAGCATTTTGACAAATTTGGATATTGTATCTAATGTTGAAGTTCCCATGATTATGATTGCATCAAAGATAGCTCCTCTTATTCAGTTGATTTTTGCGATTGTCTTATTTGCAGAGGTGTATACAACCGCAGTTGGAAACTTATATGGTTTTGTTTCTAGGATGAATTTTATCGCAGATCGTTTTCGGATTTGGATCATTGCAGCTTCAACTATTGCAGCGTTTTTAGTAAGTCAGGTAGGCTTTTCAGCTATGGTTAAATACTTGTATCCGGCAGTTGGGTACGGAGGACTACTCTTTTTTGCAGGTTTACTTTATGTCTGGTTTGCAAAACGTAATCAGTTTTATGTTTAATGATAATAAATTCCCGAGAGGCCATGTTAGATGACATGGCTTTTCTCAACTTTTATTTCTTATTGAAACTTAAGGTTTGCTGATTTACCGCAGGAAAACAATTCAGTATAGGAACAACACGCTAAGCAAATACTTATGGTGTGCAGATTTAATGTACTCATTATACGTTAAATCAGCTTTTAACTTTAAGGAGAATCTAATGGAAATAAAACAAACAATAAGGAGTGCATTTATGGGCATTTTAAGTGGCAATCCTCAAAACGAACCAATGCATTATGGGGAAGTATTTGCAAGCTGGTCTTTCTTGTTAGCTTCAAAAGGAATGGTTGCTGCATATCAAACAAAGTTAAATCATGCAGGTGATGAAGATCTTCAAAAATTACTAGTAGAAGCAAAAGAGCAATGTCAGCAAGAAGCTAAACAAATCGAGACTCTACTTAAAGAAAATGGCATTGGCCTACCACCAACACCTCCCGAAAGACCTAATGCTCGAATAGAAGATATTCCTGTTGGAGCAAGATTTCAAGATAATGAAATTGCCACTGCTTTATCAGCTGATATTGCTGCAGGGTTAGTTGCTTGCAGCCAAGCGATTGGTCAATGTATTCGTGAAGACATAGCGATGATGTTTGGTCAATTACATATGCAAAAAGCGACATTAGGTGGAAAAGTTCTTAAGCTTAATAAGGAAAAAGGATGGCTTATACCGCCACCTTTACATTTCAATAAAGCTGAGGATTGCTAATTAACCGAATAAAAAAAACCTTGATAACTAGTTTGTTATCAAGGTTTTTTGCTTGATGACCTGTGAGGGATTCGAACCCACGACCCCTTCCCTGTCAAGGAAGTGCTCTCCCACTGAGCTAACAAGTCTTATTATACTCATATATTAAAGTTTTAAATCGGAATTGTCAATCCCTTTTGAGTGAAAGAACATTGATTTAAGTTGAAGCAAAATCATTGACATATTTTCTTACAATGAGATATAAATATTACTAGAGCAATTTAACAACAATTGAATATTCGCTGAATCCCTAGTAGGGAACGGGGGAACCATTCGGTGCAATTTAGTACATGCACCAGGGGTGAATCCTTATTAAGTTAAGGTAGGAGAGTCTCTTCATCCGAATCCGACAGCTAACCCCGTAAGCAAATGGAGAGAGAATCCAACACAACAACAAACACAGTCAATTTTTTGATTCTAATTGTAATAAAGCCGCGAGCTTCTCTCGTGGCTTTTTTTGTCTAAAAACTCTCTCTATCAAAAGATTCGCTTTCATAATTGCTCATACAGATAGGCACACTAAAAAAAGAAGGAGGAAGTTTTTATGAAAATGAACTTAACGGCAAAGATAGTGGTTGCACTTGTTCTTGGTATTATCGTTGGTATTATCGTTAATCTTTTTGCACCTACTCTTTTCAAGCCCCTTAACACATGGGTATTTTCACCACTTGGGAAACTATTCTTAAACTTTATTAAAATGTTAGTTGTTCCAATTGTATTTTTCTCAATCACGCTAGGGGTGGCTGGGCTCGGTGATCCGAAAAAATTAGGTAGAATTGGGTTGAAGACGATTACATTTTTCCTAGCAACTACGACTGTTGCGATTTTTATTGGATTAGGCTTAGCTGCGGTCATTCAACCTGGAGAAGGTGGTAACTACAACCTTGAAGAAGCTACTTTTGAAAGTACACCCGCTCCCCCTGTAGTTGATACGCTATTGAATATTATTCCGACAAACCCTATAACAGCAATGGCGCAAGGTGAAATGCTTCAAATCATTGCCTTTTCTTTTTTCATTGGTTTTGCAATAACAATCTTAGGTGAAAGAACGAAAGGGATTCATAATCTCTTAGAGCAAGGTAATGAAATTATGATGTATCTTGTGAATCTTATTATGAAATTTGCTCCATATGGTACATTTGGTCTAATTGCTTCTGCAGTTGGTGGTTTAGGTATTCCTGCATTAAAAGCAATGTTTTTATATTTCAGTGTTGTCTTTATTGCATTAATCATTCATACAATCGTCACTTATGGATCGGCCGTAGCCATATTAGGTAAGCGTAATCCTTTAGCATTCTTCAAAGGATTCATTCCTGCTATGACAGTTGCTTTTAGTACATCCAGTAGTAGTGCTACACTTCCAGTATCAATGACAACTGCACAAAAAAATCTTGGTGTACCAAAGTCAATTAGTAGCTTTGTTCAACCTCTTGGTGCGACGATTAATATGGATGGAACAGCAATTATGCAAGGTGTTGCGACATTATTTATTGCCCAAGTATATGGTGCCGACCTATCTGCTGCTCAAATCCTTACCGTGGTTCTAACAGCTGTTTTAGCTAGTGTTGGTACAGCAGGTGTTCCAGGAGTAGGACTTATCATGCTAGCAATGGTATTGACTTCTGTAGGTTTACCTGTAGAAGGAATTGCTCTTATCATTGGAATTGACAGATTATTAGACATGACAAGAACAGCTGTAAACATTACTGGTGATGCTGCTTGTGCTGTCATCGTGGCTGAGTCTGAGAAGAAGCATGTTACTTCTAATTAATATATTATTGAAAACACCTCGAGTCTTCTCTTAACGTGTTACTTGGACGGGGCGAAACAGTATAATTAGCAAATGAATTAGCAGACCAATTAGCATAGCTATTTGGTCTCTTCATTTCCTTTAGTCTTGATTAAATGGGAGCTACATTAGGATCAGCACGTTTTTAGATTGCCAATTTATCTGATGCATAATAATTATTATTCGGAGTCCAATTTATTTGCTAAATTAACTGAGTTTTATCATTAATCGAGGGACTTAAGATACTTAAAATAAGGGGAGATTTCCCTTTATACTGCAGTATATAGTTTGTTTAGAGGTAAATAAGGGGAAGTTTGTCCTTAAACAAAGCACAATCACCCTATTTTCATGTATTTCAAGGAAATAGCGGAAAATTTTACCTCTATTTTAGATATTTTCATTCACATTTCCTAATTAAGGGAAGTTTCTCCCCTTATTTTATCAGCCCATGCTGCTGATTCACTTATCTGGGTCAGAGGGTTTCCGCTTTTTTATGGCCGGGTGAGACCATGGATTAGGAAACACCTATTGAACGAACGGGTACTATTTTATAAGTAAAAGCTCGGTACAGTTCCGAGCTTTTACTATTTCAGGTGCTAATAGGTTGTAAAATGATTTGCTTTCACCTGTGCATCTTCCATTGTTAAATCCCATCTTCTCTCCCACAATGGAACCCGTTAGTTTTCTCTTGGTGTTTTTCTTTTTAAAAAAATAAAAGATGACAATTTAAGTTTGTCATCTCCTTTAGGCTTAATCTAGCCCCTTGAACAGTCCGTTAAAGCCTTTATTGATAATATGTTCATCCTTACAATCCACTTTCTTAAAATCAATTTTCTTTCCTTCAACAACCTTCGTTTCTTCAACAGACCACTTTTCTTCCCCACGCTTCATTTTTACCATCACATTATTATATTGAGGATTTTTATACATAACAAACGCATGATCGAAGTCCTTATTAAAGAAATATAGCTTTTTATGCCCGAATGAAATGGTTTCAAATTGTTGAATAATACTTTCTAAATGTGATTCTGTCTTACCTGTTAATATACTTATTTTTCTTAAATCATTTATATCATAAGTTAATACTTCATCAATCTCATTAATTTTAATATCATAACTAGAAAGAACATCTTGCATAACGACTCCATGAAACTTATTTCTTTCTAATTCAATACTTTCGATACAGTCTTCGCTTAGATCATTGTTTTTTGCGAGAACATGTTGAACAACAAGAGTGTTTAAGAAAATAAGGAATAAAATACTAATCACTTTAATAACTTTCAAAAAAAGTCACCTCCATTATTAGCTTTGCCAAAATGAAGGTGATTATGAAAAATTTTCTAATTAAAATGTTATTTTTTCTGTCGACTCTACTTTCTCTAACGCCTGCTCAAAGTCCTTTATTAAATCCTCTGCACTTTCTAATCCCACTGAGAATCTCAATAGACCATCTGTAATCCCCCGTTTATACCTTTCTTCACGAGGCATAGCGGCATGAGACATCTTGGCTGGATAAGAAAGAATAGATTCAACAGCACCTAAACTAACCGCAAACACAGGAATTTTCACATTTTCCACAAAGATTCTAGTAGATTGTTCATCTTTAAGCCTGAAAGATAATACAGCTCCTGGTCCATCTGCTTGACCTTTTTGGATTTCAAAACCAGGGTGCGAAGATAAACCTGGATAATATACTTTTTCTATGGCAGAGTGCTTGGTTAGCCAATTCGCAATCTCAAGGGCTGATTTAGATGATTGTTCTAATCGTACAAATAACGTTTTCATCCCCCTTAATACGAGCCATGCGTCCTGAACACCTAAGACCGCTCCAAACGAATTTTGAAGCTTATAGAGACGGTTCCCTAATTCTTCATCTTTGACAACAGCTAAACCTGCTAAAACATCACTATGTCCTGCTAAAAATTTAGTAGCACTGTGTAATACAACATCTACACCTAAATCTAATGGTCTTTGAAGTGCAGGAGTTAAAAAGGTGTTATCTACAAAGGTTAAACAGTTATTAGCTTTTGCTAATTTAACAATTCCATCAATATCAGTCACTTTTAATAAAGGATTAGACGGAGTCTCCATATAAATTAGTTTTGTATTTGGTTGAATGTTAGTTGCCACTTCATGCAAATTGGTCATATCAACAAAGGTATAGGTTATACCAAAGCGATTCAGTACATCAGTAACCATACGGTATGTTCCACCGTACACATCTTCAGTGATAAGTATATGATCACCTTGAGATAGTAACAGAAAAGCAGTTGATATGGCTGCCATTCCTGAGGAAAAAGCAAATCCTCTTGTTCCACCTTCTAACTCTGCAATCGCTTCTTCTAAGGCTTGACGAGTTGGATTTCCTGAACGGCTATAGTCAAATTCACCAAACTCATCAAAGCTCGCTTGATGAAAAGTAGACGCATGTTGAATCGGGACACTTACAGCACCCGTTTTTTGATCAAATTTATGCTTATTATGAAGTAAATTCGTTTGAATTGAGTAGTTTGATTCAGTCATTTTTTCCCTCCTGTACCTTTTGTAGTGCTTGAGATAAATCTGATATGATGTCTTCCACATGCTCAACACCAACAGAAAATCTTAATAATCTGTTACATACTCCATTCTTTATCCGAATCTCTTCAGGAATATCCATATGTGTTTGTGTCGCAGGATAAGTGATAAAGCTCTCAATTCCTCCTAGACTTTCAGCAAATGAAATAACGTTTAGATTTTGAAGAAAAGAGTTTACCCAACTTTCTTCCTTGATTCTGAAAGAAAGCATACCGCCTTTTCCTGGGTATAATACATCAATGATATCTTCATGCGATTCCAGGTATTCTGCAATTCGAATCGCATTTTCCTGATGCTGTCTCATTCTTAAAGATAGAGTTTTCATCCCACGAATAAGTAGCCAAGAATCAAATGGGGATAAAACCCCTCCACTCGCATTATGATGATGACCTATTTGTTCACAAAGTTTTTCATCTCTTGCTACAACTAAGCCAGCTAAAACATCATTATGACCACCTAGATATTTGGTTGCACTATGAATGACAATGTCTGCGCCTAAATCTAGAGGTCTTTGAATGATTGGTGTATAAAAAGTATTATCCACAATCAATAATAAGCTGTGTTTTTTCGCGATCTCTGCTACAAATTCTATGTCTGTTTCCTGCATGAGTGGGTTTGTTGGTGTTTCCAGGAATATTGCTTTTGTTGAAGGAGTAATTAATGATTCAACCTCCTCTTTATCTCTAAAACTACAATATTGAAAGGATATACCAAACTTCTTCCAACCTTGCTCAAATAAACGGTATGTACCACCATATAAATCTGAAGATACGATTAAATCATCGCCCTGCTCAAACAGAGACATGATTGTATGAATAGCCGCCATGCCCGAACTAAAAGCAAATCCCCTTGTACCGTTTTCTAAAGTAGCAATAGCGTCTTCAACGATTTTTCTTGTTGGGTTTCCTGTGCGTACATAATCAAAGCCTGTTGATTGACCAATCCCTTCATGACGGTAAGCCGTTGAAAAATATACAGGTGGATTCACCGTTCCAGTTACAGTTTCACTACGATTTCCTATTTGGGCTAGTGTGGTTTCGATATTTTGTTTACTCAAGGTGTAAACCTCCAATTGATAGATTTTGTGAATTTTTTGTCGGTGTTTAAGGCTAGAGTTAAAAAACTATTACAATTACTCGTTTACAAGAAAGAGCGCCGAGCTTTCGCCTCGTTTGTTTTCTTGTAGGGAATTGTTACCAACAAAAAAAGCCTTCTGTAAGAAGAAGACTTTAGGATAATTGGGCCTCTCCTTATCTTTCGAACAGAAATCATTCGCTGGATTTAGCACCTGATAACGAGTATGCTGAAGTCCCGTTGTTACGCTCGGTTGTGAAAAAAATTTCTGTTAGAATTTTTTTCACAACTAGGGGGGACTCGGTAAGGTCTTTTGGTTATTTAGAAAATAGGTTTTGAGTTTGGTAGACTTGAAATGAAGTGTTGAGGTTGTATTTAGGTATTTTAGCTCATTCTGGTGAAATTAGGAATTTCACCAGACATTCAGCAAAGCTGAATGCTCCGCGAGTAAAGTGAATTCTCTTACGAAAACGAGTTTTCGACGAGGATTCACTTTACTCGCGGGATGAGCTAAAATCAACTCTCAAACGTTTTACCAAGTCATACATCAAAAGCTATTGGCTAAGAAAGACCTCGCCTCGTTGGTCGGTTGCTGAAGCTTCATAGGGCCAGTCCCTCCGCTTCTCTTGATAAGTTTCAAATATTTAGTTAATTAGAATATTAAAGCAGTTTTCACTAATTTAACTCATTAACGTTTGTTTTGCAAGGGTTATTTTAGTTTTTGTATGTCTTCGATGATTTCTTCAAAGGGAGTTGCTGCTACTGCGTCGTATTGTTTAAGTACGGTTCCTCTTTGGTTAATTAAATAAATAGATGTGCTGTGAATAAATTGGTCTGATTCGTCAATTCGTGCAGCTGGTGATAGAAACGAGGTATTTGCAAAGCTTTCAATCTCATCCTGGGTGTAACCTGTTAAGAACTGCCAGTTTGAGAAATCTGCATCCATTTCTTCCCCAAACGTTCTTAATACTTCAGTTGTATCATTTTCAGGGTCTATACTGAACGAGATAAGTTCTATATCTTGTATACCTGCTTCCTTTAGTTGTGTTTGTAGTTTTGACATTGTTGCCGTCATTGGTGAACAGACTGTCTCACAATTGGTGAAGATAAAGCTTGCTAGCCAAACTTTTCCTTCAAGATTTTTTAAGGTAAATGGTTCATTATTTTGATTGACTGCTTCAATATCACCCGTGCTTAGATTCATTGGAAAGCTTTGTTCAATTTCTTCAATAGAGGGTTTTGGTGAACAAGCTGTTATAAATAACAGGACTATTATTGATAGTAAGATCGATTTAATGTTCATTATGTTTTTCCTTTCTATAGAAAGAAGTGCCGAGACTCTCGACACTTCTTTTCTAAATAATAAGTTTTACTTAGCACTTGCAGTTGAAGTTTCAATAAATGTAAGATCAATCAAGTTAGCGAAATCTGGTTTTTCTTTAAGGAATTTCAAGTCATGAGATGAATTTGCAAATTGTTGAATAACCTCTGAGTCTACAGATGTAATATAGTTAATTTTTTCCCATGCCATTTCAACCACTTCTTGATCAAGATCTTGCTTTGTAATTTCTTTAATGCTATTAATTGTGATTTCAATTGATTCTTCTTCATTTTCATTAATGAATGTTACTGCTTTATCATGTGCTTTTACAATGCTTTCAATGATCGTACGGTCTTCTTCAATCGCTTTATTACTTGTTACTAAGATTGTATTTGGTAATGTCTTACCGAATGAAATGTCATTTGAATCAACAATGATTTTTGCACCATGATCTTTTACTAATTGTGATGCCCATGGTTCAGGTACTGCAGCTAAATCTACTTTACCTGATTCAAACATTGCACCATATTGTGCGGGATTCCCTGTTAAATGCTTTAATGTTCCACCAATACGTGATGATGTAATTCCATAATCTTTTAGGAATGTTTCCATTTGTACATCATGTGTACAACCTACTCCTGGTGTAATAAATGTTTTTCCTTCGATATCTTCAATCGTTTCAATTCCGCTGTCTCCACGAGCTACAATATGAGTTCCGCCAGAAGATGCTCCAGCAATAATTTTAACATCTGCACCGTTTGTGTAGTTATTCATGACAGGTCCTGGCCCTACTAGCCCAGCATGAATTTCACCTGTTTTTAATGCTGTCATAAATGCCCCACCATCTGGAAATGTAAGATATTTAATTTCCACATCTTCACCAAGCGCTTCTGTAAAATACCCTTTTTCACGAGCTATCATTGCAGGTGCGTGATCAATGTTTGGGAAGTATCCAATAATTACTTCCTTCTTTTCAGATGATGCATTATCGCTTCCTGTTCCACATCCTGCAAGAATTCCTGTTATTAATAATACGAAGATACTAAAATAGCCTAATTTTCTTTTCATTTTTATTTCCCCCGTTTTCTCTTTTTAATTTTCAAGTCCCCAACGTTTGATCACATTACGCTCAATTCGTTGAAATACAAATAAATCCATAATTGAACCAACTGTTCCAATTATAATCATTACGCCTATTACCATTGACATGTTTCCAAAGTCGGAAGCAAATCTTAATGTATAACCTAATCCTGGCCCAGTACTTAACAGTTCTCCAGCCATCAGTGCTCTCCAACCGAAAGCCCATGCAAGCTTCAAACCTGTTACTGCATATGGAATCGATGCTGGAAAAATGACTCGTTTGAATAAATCGAACCCGCTTGATCCCATCGTTTGAGCTGCTTTTATATAAAGTGGGTTTACATTTTTGATACCCACCCTCATATTAATTGTCATAACAAAGGTTGCCCCTAAGACAATAATGAAGATAACAGCTATTTCATTCATTCCAAACCACATAATCGCAATAGGAAGCCAGACAATACTCGGTACACTTTGTAAAGCTAATACTAACGTTCCTAACGTTTCATCGGCAGTTTTGGACTTTGCTAAAAGAACCCCTAAAGCAGCACCAAGTGAAACACCAATGGCTAAGCCTACAAAAAGACGTTTAAAGCTCGCTTGTAAATCATACACTAATGTCATATCCGCAAATCCTCTATATAGTTCAAGGAATACCCTTGAAGCTGCAGGCATCAGTGATTCAGAAACCCCACTAACTCTAACAGATACCTCCCAAATCATTAAAAGACTTGCAAAGAAAAGAATTCGTTTAATTGCTCGCATATGAAAGTTCCTCATTTACCACTTTTTCTATTTCTTTTTCTAGTAATTTCATAATCCTTTTCTCGAGTTCAATCGACTCTTCACTAGAATGCCTTCTCGGTCTTGGGAGGTCGACCTTAATTTCTTCAAGAATTGTTCCTGGTCTAGTTCCCATGACGAGGATGCGATCAGATAATTTAATTGATTCCTGTATACTATGAGTAACAAATAGAATAGTCTTTTTAGTTTCTAACCAAATTTTTTCAAGCTCATTATGAAGCCTTGATCTCGTCTGTTCATCGAGTGCACCAAATGGTTCATCCATTAATAATACGGTCGGATTCATTGCTAACGCTCTAGCAATCGCAACACGTTGTTGCATTCCTCCTGATAACTCATGGGGAGAATGACCAAGATAATTACTTAGCTGTACCATTGACAAATATTTTTGTGCGATATCCTTTGCTTCCTTTTTATTAAATTCCTTTTTTAAAGGAAACATGACATTTTCCTCTACTGAAAGCCATGGGAAAAGGGCTGCCTGTTGAAAAACCATTCCTCTTTCTTTTCCTGGCTTTTTTATTTGTTCACCTTGGAGTAATATCTCTCCACTTGTTGGTTTGACTAGTCCAGCAACCATAGATAATAAAGTGGATTTACCGCATCCAGAGGGGCCTAAAATCGAAACAAATTCCCCTTCGTTAACTGTTACATTTATATCAAGTAGCACATCTGTTACTACCTTTTGATTTGTATACTGTTTATTTACATCCTTGAATTGTAAAAACATCCCAATTCACCTCTTTCGCATAAATCATATAAGTTTTATCGGATTAATAACATTTATTATATAATGTATGTTGTTTATGTCAATCCTTTACTAAAATGTTTGAATAAACAATAATTGGACTTTAGGCTATAATATAGCTAGAAATAAGCTAATAATGAAACGATGTAAACGGAGGTTAATTATGAAAAACAAAGGAATAATGAAGGAACTTACGGTTAAAAGTAATTTCCTTCATGAACATATAGACTTAATTGTGTATTTACCTAGCAATTTTACACCATTATACAAGTACCAATTGCTTATTGCCCAGGATGGTCAGGATTATTTTAATTTTGGGAAAATTGCTTCGGTTGTAGAAGATTTGTTAGAAAAAGAAGTAATAAACCCCACAATTATTATTGGTATTCCATATCAGGATACATATGATCGCAAAAATAAGTATCATATCGATGGGGACAAACATAACGAGTATATACGTTTTTTAGGAGAAGAACTTGTCCCTTTTCTTGATAAAGAATTTCCTACCTTTCAAGTAGGTTCTTCGCGAATACTAATCGGTGACTCACTAGGTGCAACCGTTTCTTTACTTTCTGCATTATCGTATCCGAATAGCTTTGGAAAGATCATCCTACAATCTCCATTTGTTAATGATAAAATCATCGAAAAGATACGTGATTTTAAAGAGTCGTATTTAATTGAGATTCATCATACAATAGGGAAAAATGAGGAGAATGTATTAACTACAGATCAAAAGGTAATAGATTTCTTATCTTCGAACAGAGCGCTACAACAAGCTCTTAAGGAGAAAACTTTTAGAACCACTTATTCAGAGGATAACGGAAATCATACTTGGACATATTGGCAAAGTGAACTTCCTGAGTTACTAAGAAAAACACTTTCCATATAGTTCTTTTTGGTTAGTAGTATTTTATGTATCTTGTTTAAACATTATCAATCATTGTTTGGTATAATAAAAATACGTATTTAAAAACAATAATTGTTTTTCAATTAGGAGGAGTTATTAATGAAATTTGGTATCGCTTACTTTCCTTCCAAGAAACTACAGGATCTTGCGAATTCTTTTCGTATGAGGTATGATCCACACTATGCGTTAATTCCACCCCATGTAACATTGAAGAACCCTTTCGAAGCTTCCGATGAAGAGATAAAATGTATTTCTACAAAATTACATGAAGTAGCCAAAAAACATGATCCCTTCAAACTAGATGTAGTTAAGATTAGTTCTTTTTATCCAGTGAATAACGTTATTTATTTTAAAATCGATCCAAGTATAGAGCTTCAACAATTACACGAATCACTTCATAGCGGATATTTTGAAGACAACTCGGATTATGCTTTTGTACCACATATAACCATTGGACAAAAGCTATCAGATGATGAACATTCAGATGTGTTAAGTCAACTTAGAATGCTCGATATACAACATGATGAGAAATTAGATCGTTTTCACTTGTTATATCAACTAGAAAACGGATCATGGACTGTTTATGAAACATTTCAGCTAGGAAAGGATTGCTAAAAACTGTGAAAGTAATGATTGCAACAAATGAAAATGAATTAAAGGATGCATTTGCTGTACGTAGAGAGGTTTTTGTATCTGAACAACAGGTTCCTGAGGAACTTGAGATTGATGAATTTGATGATACAGCGACACACATTGTATTATATGATAATGAGTCACCTGTTGGTGCCGGAAGATTCCGTATCATTGATGGTATCGGTAAAGCTGAACGCATTTGTGTTCTTGCCTCACATAGAAAGCATGGGGCAGGCAGATTAATTATGGATAAAATTGAGGATGCTGCAAAAGAACAAGAGTTACATAAACTTAAGCTCAACGCTCAAACTCATGCAGAACCCTTTTATCTTCGACTTGGATATAAAACCGTTTCAGATGTTTTCATGGATGCCGGAATACCACATGTGACAATGATAAAGGAACTTTAATTGCTAAAAAGGCTTTAATGATTGTTTGACGTAATACCATGAAACCATTAGAAGCAGGAACTAGCCCAGCCCCCTAAGGTTCTAATACGACGGCTGCTCGGTATCACCTTAAAGAGTATATATTTAGTGATTACATCAGGCAAAGCTTTAATCTAGAGACAACCCATAATTCTTGGGTTGTCTCTTTAACTTTAGTGATAAAAGAAGATAAAAATGCTCATCCTATACTAAAGAGGTGATGAGATGGTGGAGTACGTCGGGATAGCAACCGATTTAATCATTGGTTTTATTAGTTTGTTAATTATTACAAAGATTATGGGAAAAACACAAATAACACAAATTACACCATTTGATTTTATCTCTGCACTCATATTAGGTGAATTGGTAGGAAATGCTGTTTATGCTGAAGAAACTGGGGTTGGCCAAATTATATTTGCTGTGGTGGTATGGGGAAGTTTGATTTTTACTGTTGAGATAATCACACAGAAATTTAGACGTACACGCTCTTTCTTAGAAGGAAGACCCAAAATTGTTGTAGATAAAGGACAAATTGACCGCGAAGCGTTAAAAAAATCAAAACTAGATTTAAATCAGCTATTACATTTACTTCGTGGCAAAGGTGTTTTTTCAATCCGGGAAGTGGAGTATGCTATTCTAGAGAATGATGGTTCGATTAGTGTTCTGAAAAAGGCCCCTTATTCCCCTCCTACTAGAAAGGATACGAATATTAAAGGTCCTCTTATTTGTTTACCTATTACACTAATAAGTGATGGTGAGGTTATTTGGGAGAATCTAAAAAGTATCGGGTATAATGAGGATTGGTTGAAAGGCCATATTCAATCATTGGGTATAACTAGTTATAAAGATATATTTTATGCAGAATGGAAAGAAGGCGAAGGTTTTTATGCACAAAAACCTTAACCTTCTTTTTCTGTTGTCAAAGCTTTAAGGTAATGTTAAATTTTCTTATCGATTTTGAATCCTTTACCCGTTAAGTGGCTATCGAATGAATTGCGTTCTTTTTTTGCTGAATCTGACAATGCATATTTATGAAGATGTCTATTGTTGTAGTTTTGCGGGTTGAACTTTGAAGTTAATGAGGTTTCCTTTACTGGTGTGATATTGAATTTTCTTGGTTTTACAGGAATCATTCGGTTTGCATATTGTGTATATTGTACATTTTGGATTGGTACAATATAACCCATTTTATCATCCCTTTCAGCTTTTTAATTACTACCCTAAAAAACATCTTAGGTTGCGATGTTCAATCGCTGCGATCCACTCTCGCTTTCCGCGGGGCGGTTCGTGAGCCTCCCTCGTCGCTTCCTGAGCTCCTGCGGGGTCTCACGCTGACCGCATATCCCGCTGGAGTCGAGTGACTCTCCGCGCATTCTACACTAAAGAGTAAACATTTTCATTCTCCATGGGGCGATATAATTATTTAGCATGGATGTCTACCCTGAAAATACCTCGGTCAGAGAGTTCCAATTCCCTTACTAATGCCAAAAGCCCTACAAAGGGAATGAAAAGCGTGGTTTCATTCCCTTTCTCATGCCAAAAGCCATCCAAAGGGAATGAAAAGCGTGGTTTCATTCCCTTTCTCATGCCAAAAACCATCCAAAGGGAATGAAAAGCGTGGTTTCATTCCCTTTCTCATGCCAAAAGCAGTCAAGTCCTGATTATTGTGTAAAATTCTTATACAATGTTTTCAACAACTTTTTAGTGATTTATTGTTTTATCCCCATACATTTTTTTTTGCGAATTCTTCCATGGTTTTTTGTTTGCATATCCAGGAAAGGTTGTCAAAGGCACTTCACTTTGACAGCCTTTCCTGGATATGCGATTATTCCATAATGGAAGGTTCAAAAAACAACTAATGCATTAACGATTTTCTTTTAGCGTAAATAGACTCTTGATATTCCATTAATATTGCACCTATCAATCTAAAAGCAGATTGTGTATTTGGGAATATACGAATAACTCTTTCTCTTCGACGCACCTCTTGATTTAAGCGTTCAAGAGAATTAGTGCTTCGTATGTGTGGACGTATTTTTTCTGGATAATTCATGTACTGAATGGTATCTTCGAAACCATCTTCTAAGATAGCTAAAGCCTTCTCATACTTTGAGTTGTTTCCAAATTGGCTTATCAGTTCATCTTTGAATATTCGAATGTCTTCAATAGTAATGGCTTCAAAGATACGCTTAACCATCATACGTACATCAGTTGAATCTTTCTTTGGTAGCTTATTAAAAATATTACGTTTAAAATGTACGTTGCATCTTTGCCAGCAAGTTCCTACAAATTCACGTTGTATGGCCTTTTGTAGTCCTTTATGAGCATCTGATATCACTAGTTGTGGGGATTGAAGCCCGCGTGATTTAAGCTGTTGTAAAAAGCGGCTCCAACACTCATAATCCTCTTCATGATCTACGCTTAAACCTAGTATTTCACGTGTATTCTTTTCAGTTATAGCTGTAGCAATATAAACTGCTTTTGATACGACCTTGTGATGTTCACGGACTTTAATATACATGGCATCTACAAAGAGGTATGGATAGTATCTTGTGTTTAAAGGACGATTAGCCCAACCTTTTACAATTGGATCAAGCTTCTCTGTGAGGGAGGAAACAAACGATTTTGATACAGCTTCACCACAAAGTTGTTCAACAATCTGAGTAACCTTTCGAGTAGATACACCATTAATAACCATTTCTAACATAGAGATGACAAGAGCTTGATCACATCGTGCGTATTTTTCAAATACGGATGTAGAAAACTCACCATTACGAGTCCTTGGTACTTTAAGAGTTATTCTACCAATGTTCAAGATTAACTCACGTTCATAGTAGCCATTTCGATAATCACGGCGATCTTCAGAGCGTTCATAGGGAGATACACGTAAATAATCATTTCTTTCTTTCTCCATTACCTCATTTAAAACTAGAACAACAGCAGACTTAATAACTGCATCAATATCCGAATTCATTACTGATTCTTTTAAAACTTCCAAATCTAGGTTAAACTGTAAGTGGGTCATTATTATTCCTCTTTTCATTGTTTATCGTAGCTGAAAACATTGTAGCCAAGAGTGAATAATATGAACCCTTTTTCTTTTTACACAATTATACGGACTTAATCCCAAAAGCTATCCAAAGGGAATGAAAAGCGTGGTTTCATTCCCTTTCTCATGCCAAAAGCCATCCAAAGGGAATGAAAAGCGTGGTTTCATTCCCTTTCTCAAGCACAAAGCCTTTGAAAGGGAATGAAAGATATTCAAGACCGAAAGATCAGTAGTTGTCTAGTTGCTTTCCGCTCATTCCACACTGAGGAGGAAACATTTTTTCTTACACCATGGTGCGAAATAGTTATTAAGCATGGATGTCTACCCAGACAATATCCTGCCAAATCCACTACTTTAATTATAGCTTAAAGTCAATTCTTCCCACCAGTAATAGAACTCCATATCTTGGGAATTGATATTCTTTCTTCTCCTATAGGCTGTGATTTGTTATGATAGAACCTGATTCATTTTTTGGCTTTTCCCTTAGGGAAAGTTTTATAAACAAGATTTTTTAAGGAGATGCCTCATGCAAAAAGCATTATTAGATGGAAAAATGTTAGATTTAAACATATATCCAAGAGAACAATTTCAATATTTATATGAGGCAGGGATACATAACAAACTAACTTGTGGATGCTGCGGAGAAAAGCTCAAACTGTATTTAGGAATTCACAAACAACCATATTTTTATCACTTATTAACTTCTGATTCATCAACATGTAATAATTATATGGAAGATGATGTTGAACAACCAGAAAGAGTAATAAATACAAAGATGGAAGATCAAACTATCGAGCTTAACGGTTTTACTCTTCCTAAGTCACGAAGTATTCAGTCAGTTATTGAGAAAGATCCAAAAATAGGTTGGAAATCACCCAAGGAATTAGGTCCATTATCCCCATTTTCTGAAAATACAGTCCCGACAGAAGAACAGTACAGCAT
This sequence comes from Litchfieldia alkalitelluris, assembly GCF_002019645.1. GTDB lineage: Bacteria > Bacillota > Bacilli > Bacillales > Bacillaceae_L > Litchfieldia > Litchfieldia alkalitelluris. The sequence continues at coordinate 3,970,451 of NZ_KV917374.1, forward strand.
GTCTATCTCCCTAGATTTTAACCAATTTGATGCAGTTACAACGCCCTCTGGTCCATTGCTTATTCTAGCAGGTGCTGGGAGTGGGAAAACAAGAGTTCTTACTTCTAGAACAGCTTTTTTACTTAGAGAGCAAGGTGTGGACCCTAAAACAATTATGCTTGTAACCTTTACTGCAAAAGCAGCAAAAGAGATGAAAGATCGACTTTCAAAGTTCACAGGGATTTCACAACAGCAAATTCAATCTTTAATTACCGGAACCTTTCATAGTATTTTTTATAAAATTGTTTCATTTCATCAACCAACAAAATGGAATAGTCATAATCTATTAAAATGGGATTATCAAAAAGAACAAATAATCAAAGAAGCTGCAAGAGAATTAGAACTAGATGAAAAGCAGTTTGCTTTTGACCAAGCCTTGCAATTAATTGGTTTGTGGAAAAACACATTACTAATACCCAATATAGTGAAACCTAAGGATCAATGGGAAGAACGTGTTCAGTACATGTATAAACATTATGAAAAGAGAAAAAATGAGCGGGGGCTATTTGATTTTGATGACATGTTAGTTGGATGTTATCAACTTTTCTTAGATGATCCTGAACTATTAAAGAAATATCAGGATCGTTTTAGCCATTTTTTGATAGATGAGTATCAAGATATAAATAAAGTCCAATATGAAACGATTAAATTGCTAACTGGATCTTCAAAGAATCTATGTGTTGTAGGTGATGATGATCAAGCCATTTATGCTTTTAGAGGTAGTGATCCAACATTTATGCTTAAATTTGAGCAAGACTTTCCAGACGTAAAAGTTGTTACTCTGTCTCAAAATTATCGTTCATCTCATGGTATAGTAGATTCTGCCAATAAAGTAATAGCTAATAATAAGGAAAGACGGATAAAGAAAATGCTGGCTTCTTTTACTAATGGACAAGCTCCTTTCTGTTTTTTCCCATATGATGAAGAAGAAGAAGCTACAGTCGTTGTTACTGATATAAAAGAGAAGATTCAGCAAGGGGCTAGCCCTTCAGATTTTGCCATTTTATTCCGAACTCATACTGCATCACGAGCTATTTTTGAGAGGTTAACACAATCAAATCTACCCTTCCATATTGAGCAAGACAGTGAATCATTTTATCAACGTCGCATGGTTAGAGGTGCACTTGCCTACCTTCAATTAAGTATTGATTCTAATGATACTCAAGCAATGACACACGTGATTACAACACTTTTCTTAAAACAAAAAATCATGAACGATCTCAAAGCGATTAGTATCTTAGAGGATTGTACACTAACTGATGCCCTTGGAAGTATTAAAGATATCCATCCCTTTCAACAAAAAAAGCTTAAAAAAATCGTTCCATTATTTAGTTTGTTAAAGACCATGAATCCTTTATCAGCAATTGAAATGATTGAAAAAGAAATGGGGTTTGGAGATTTTATTAAAAAGAGTGGGAATGAAGGAAATTCCATTGAAAAAGGATCTGATGATTTACGTGATTTAAAAGTAGTTGCAAGGAAATTCAAACATGTTCATGAATTATTAGAACATGTGAATCATATGACAGCAATGAATAAAGAAATGAAACAATTAAGTAAGCAGTTTAGAGAAGCAATACAATTATCTACAATTCACCGTTCAAAGGGGCTAGAGTACAAACATGTTTATTTACTAGGAGCAGTGGAAGGTTGCCTCCCCCATGATTTTGCTCTGGATTCTTTAAGAAACGGTGATAAAGCTCCAATTGAGGAAGAACGACGCCTTCTCTATGTAGCAATGACACGTGCTGAACAATCTCTATCCATTTCTGTCCCTAACATGCGTAGAAACAAAACTGCAAAGCCATCTAGGTTTATTAAAGATCTAATAAAGAAGTATTAGTACAAAAAAAGTGAGTGCCTTTTGGCTATCCCTAAATAGAGGCGGAGAGTAATAAAAGGGATCTTACTTCCGTCGGTTGGGTTTGTAGATATCGAGAGGCTAGTTACTGAAGGAGCTAGATAGTAAAACTTATATACTTTCTCTTAACGTGACACAAAAATCTGTCCCATATCATTGATTCCGTTTAAATAACAGAATCTATTGATATGGGACAGTTTTTATTTATTTCTTATTTAACATCTTTGCAATTGTACCGAAATCGAGTTTTTGATCTCCACTTACAATTGAGTTAACAATTTTATCTTCCATTTGTTTAGGTACTGGTTTATTCGCGATTTGACTAACTCTTTGAACAATAGAACGGACTGTCTTTTCATCCTTGAAGTTAGCATTTTGTACAGAGTTTGCAAGTTCAAAAACATCTTTCATATTTACACCAGTTTTTTGCTCAATATTTTTAAATAAATTATTATCCATTACAGCAGCCTCCTTACATTCTAATATATCTTATGAAAATAGGATGCAATTCGTGAGGCATTAACTTAAAAATGTACGATTTAAATCCTTAAATCCCTATTCCTTGAATTTAGATTCAAGTCCCTTTTGTTTTTTAGCTAGCCACTTATCGACTCTTTCGAAACGATTTTCAAAATCCGATTCAAAGCTTGCAGCTTGTTTTTCAAGTTTTGCTAAATTTTTATCTGTTTTTTGTGTCCACTTTTCAATTTCTGATTTTAATTCTTCATGATCACTGTATCGGTTATTAAAAAAATCTTCCATCTCTTTATTTAATCTTTGCATATGCATAAATATCCTTGCCTCCTTACCAATAATCTATGACAATGAGTTTATTCTTGTAACAGCAAAAACCCCTTTCAAATTATGAAGGGGACTTTTTTTGTCAGTTTAGTTTGTCGTTGTATAAATCAACACTTAGTTTATTTTCATGATCAATTTGAACTAAGAAAACTTCCTTGGAGGTTAAACCTTTTTTCTTTAGTTCTTCGTTTAACCATCCTCGATTTAATCCAATTGAGTTTAATGATTCATCTTGTATTTTCCCATCAATAATCACTGTTTTTGGTTCTCTATGGTTAAAAACCTCTTGATGAGTATCACCATACGTTAATGGTTGTTTTTCTTTTTTTAATAAAAAGCTTAAATTTCCGCAGGGTTCTAACATAGCCGTTTCTATATCTTTAATGTTAAAGACTTGGCTTTTTCGAAGCTGTGATAACAATTCATCAGCTGTGAACTTTTCCTTTTTCAAATTCTCTTCTAGGATTTTACCATCCTTAATAAAAAGGGTTGGTTTTCCTTCAATAAATTCCTGGAATTTTCTTGAACGAATTAAGAAAAACGATATAATGACTGGGACAGCCGACCATATAAGGATACTGACAATGCCATTTGTAATATTTAAATCTGTATCCATAGATAATGTTCCAGCAATGTCACCGATTGTAATTCCAGCAATATACTCAAAAAATGAAAGCTTAGAGAGCTGTTTTTTACCTAATAGCTTGGTGATAAAGAATAAACCAAAAATAATGCATACCGATCTAATGACTACTTCTAGTGCTTCTGGAATATTCATTCGCCTCCAATGCGAGAAAGGATAACAATAGAAGTGAAGTTATCCCTTCGGTTTGAATAATAGCGCTCCAATAAAACCAAAAATAATTGCTGCAGATATACCAGAACTTGTCACTTCAAACATCCCTGTTAACACTCCAATAATCCCGTGTTTTTCCGCTTCTTGAAGCGCACCATGAACAAGTGAGTTACCAAAGCTTGTGATTGGAATTGTAGCACCAGCACCAGCGAACTCAATTAATGGTTCATATAAACCAAAACCGTCTAATATTGCACCTACAACTACCAAACTGCTTAAAGTATGCCCAGGGGTCAATTTAAACACATCAAACATGACTTGTCCTATTACGCAAATTACTCCACCAACAACAAACGCCCAAAAAAATGATATGAACATTCTTTCTCGCCTCCAGTATTAATCCGCACTTTGTATGATTCCACCCGAGTAATTTTAAGATTACTCTTAGGTTTGTTCATTACTGAGTTTTATTATTTTTTTCATTTGACTATCTAATTTCTTGTTATCACTTATTTTATTTTTTTCTAAATTGCTTTTTATTTTTTCAGTTTCAATAAAAATCTTCAAATCACTAGATGCATTAGTCTCGTGGTTTGGAAATTCTTTTTTAAGTTGTTTATTTATTTTAGCTTCTACTTGTTTTGTTCTTAATTTAGCAAATTGTTTCAACTTATAGCCGATTAATAATTGGTCATCATTATTTACAGCCACAACCTCAACAACTTCATCTAAGGCCAATAACTTCTGCTCCGCTCTTTTTGACTCTTTCTGGTCTTTTGTTAATGAATTAATTTGGTACGCTTCCATATTGTTTTCACCTTCGGAACGTTGTTGATTCGCGCAACCTGGTAATAGAACAGACAGTATTATTACCATAAAAACAACTGACCTCTTCATATAATCAATCCAATCTTTATTTTTTAGAATCATGAAATGTTTTTACTTTTCCTAAGCTCTACAAAAAAATAATAAATGGAATATATATAAATGTATTACAACATTTATCATAAGTAATTTGCTCCTAAATTATTATTTACTGTTTTTTCCATTTTAGGTTACTTCACTATTCCTAAACATGTTAACTTTCATAGACTATCTAGAGCTATTGAAAGGAGAATTACAATGAAAAATACAAATCAACAATGGTCAACACTTCCCTATGCAGGTGAACAGAAGCCTCCTTCAAACCCTGAAGAACCTGGGGCTGGCTCTTGGGCTACTCATTTTATACAATTACAAGATGATTATCTTTTCACCAAAAAGAATGGAGATCCTATTCACTTTCAAATCAAAGATCCTCAATTGATTGATTTCACTAAGGAATTAGGAATTGTTGAAAACACTTTGAATCAGTTAACTGATACGCAAATCGATCAAGCAAAATTTTGGGGAACAGGTCCACCTACAAAACAGATCATTCCTATTCTTGATAAATTGATCGATACTTATCAGGTACCCGCTCCAAGAGCAGCCCGGATCCTTGCAGCAGTTTTAGCTGCAATCAATGATACATTTGTGGTGACATGGTTTTTAAAATTTAAATATGATGTTGCACGTCCAAATCAGGTTAATCCTTCATTTGAAACTCTTTTATGTACTCCAAGACATCCTAGTTATCCTTCTGGACATGCAACGATTGCTGGATGCACTGAGGTTGTTTTATCTTATTTTTTCCCAGGTGAAGCAAAAAGATTAAAAGAAATTTCAAAGGAATGTGCAGATTCTAGACTTTATGCAGGTGTCCATTATCCAATCGATAATATTGAAGGCCTAAGATTAGGCAGACAAATGGGAAGAATTGTTGTGGCAGAACTCAAAAAAGAATATGAAACAAAGAATAAAACGATTGATAAGCCTTATACTCGAAATTTAAAAGCCATAACAGCTCCGCCACCATATGAACAGGTTATTCCATACCCATATAAAAACAACTGTGATTCACTCTTACTAGAAAACAACAAAGAGCAACCAAGTCATGCTCAGCCTTTATCTAAGCCTCGCCTTTATATTAAATAAAAAACAGGCACCTTTGCCTGTTTTTTCACTAAAATATTTAAGACTCCTCGTTATCTCCGTTTTTTTCCACAGCCACATCCTTTTTTTCTTCTTCTACTTGGCTTTGACGATTTAGGAATTAACTTTTCAGAGGAAACCTTATTTTCTTTTTTCTCCATATTCAATCCTCCATAATTATTGTTACCATATTCTATGTTACCTCTGAATGAGCGGTTCCATTTTTGGACTAGATTAGACATTAATCAAGATGTTTACTTACGAAAACTTCTATAATTGAAGAAAGGCCTGCAACTGCTAAGACAACAATCACAAATGAAGTAAACGGATTTAGTATAAACCACAAACCATATAAGACTACAGTACACCAAATTCCAGTACACCAATAACAACTTAATAGTTCACCTATCCATGCTCGCAATCCTGTACCTTTTATTTCAATAAACGTGACTAATTCACCATTTTCGTTCTCTTCCTCAACTTCGTGGTGAAATGGTCGCCTAATGAACTCAGTAATCCGGTCAAACACAATTAACCGTGTTAGCCTAAAGGAAGCTAAACCAAGCATAAAAAAGTCTAACCAGCTATACACCAATTTGTCTCTCTCCTTTAAACTCTCCATCTATTAGGCTACTAATAGAAATCAAGTTCCCTCTTGTTTATAGAACTCTATTATTGTTAAAAGCCTTTATTTATTATATTTAGAGAAACCTATATTAGTCCTTAATTCACTCTAATGAATTCGTTTGTTTTTTACTAGTTGGGAGGACGTCCCATTCCCTTTGTACTAACCTTGAATAAAGTATCGTAGGGAGGTGAGGTGTATGATGGATAAAAAATTACTTGAATCGATTTCAAATAAGGTACTAGAACAATCTGTAAATGATCTTCTAGGAAAGAAAAAACAAACCGAGAAGAAAAAGTCTTTAAAAGCTGAGTTAAATAAATTAATGGAGGAACTCAAAGATCAGAGTTTTAAGTAAATATAATTATTACCCTGAAAATGTGTGTTTGACCAAGGTTGAATGCCCCTACCAAATTCTGGGGTAGATGCATTTAATAGGAGTATAAACAGAAAGGAGGATTTTTCAATGAGTAAAGATAAAGTTAGTGCTTTAGACTCTTGCTGTAACAAAAAAGATGAAGAAACTGTGCTTCAATCAGCAGACCAAGTAAACAAGACAGTTCAACAATCATTCGAATCCATTCATATTTACGACTCTTGTGATATTACTGTAGACACAACTGATACTAAGGTGGCTGTTTCTCTTCAAGCTGCATTACAGGTGGCAATTGCTCTTGTTATTAGTATTGCGATTGGAGATGACGTTAAAGCAGATGCTATTACACAAGAATTATTACAAACTTCTAAAATTAAACAGTCAAATAAGCAAAAATTAGTCATTGATAATTCAAGAAAAGTAAAAGTTAAAACATCTGATACTGATGTCGCTGTATCAATTCAAGTACTGTTACAAGTTCTAGTAGCTTTAGTTGCACAAATTGACATTGAGTGATATCAACGGGCACCTTAGTAATTTGCTAGGTGCTCTTTAATTTTTCAAATTGTTTTTTCTTTTATGGGGAAATTGCCCCTTACTAAAAATGCAATTTTGCATAGGGTATAGTGATACTTTAGCAAAGAGGTGAGTTTATGAGTAAAAATAAAGATCAATTAACAGGGATATCCTCAAAATTAATGGAAGTTTTTGTTTCAGATGTTCTTAAAAAGAACAATATTTCGAAAGAAAATACTAAAAAAGTCTCTCCCGAACAAAAGCAAAAACTGCAAGAAGTGGTTGCAGATTTACAAAAGCAAGTTGACGAATTTCTTGCTGGTAATGTAAATAAAGAGGTTTCTGAAGAAAAGATTGAAGAGCTTGAACAAGAGATCGAACCAACAGCGAAAAGAAGCACATTACGAGACAAGTTTAAAAATAAACTCAATGACCAATAACACTAAAAAATGTGCATATTACCGAGGACAAATACACTATACAAAATCCAAGCAACTAACATCTAATAAAGTATAACTGAAAGGAGGAACTAAATAATGGCAGACAAACCTAAACAATATAAATGGCAAGCACTTGATGAATCATGTGATCATCCAACAGTTGATGCAGAAAACTTTGAACCACAAGAGAGATTCGAGGATAATGAAGTTGATGCGCTTGTAGAACAAGAAGCAACACAAGAAAACAAAATATTCCAAGGTTCTGAAGAGGTAATTATCATTAAAGACTCTTGCAATATTGAGGTTGATACAACTGACACACAGGTGGCTGTTTCATTACAGGCAGCACTACAGGTAGCGATTGCAATTGTTATTCGATTGACGATTGCAAACGATATTACAGCAGACACAATTACACAAGACTTACTTCAATCTTCTAAAACAAAACAATCAAACTTCCAGGAATTAGTCATTAAGAATTCACGTGACGTTAAAGTAAAGACTACTGATACCGATATTTCTGTATCATTACAATTACTTCTTCAACTACTAGTAGCACTTGTTGCTCAAGTTGAAGTTGCATAACTACTATAAAGCATGAGAGTGTTGATCTGATAAGGTCTAACACTCTCATTTTTTATTATTTTATAATTTCATTTACGAGAACTCTTTATCAAATTTCATTCTGATTATACGAATCAACAGGCAGTTGAACGATTATTAAGTAGCTCCGATCACGTGAAGGAAATGAAAAAACGTTTAGACGTTTAGACTTTAAGATCCAAGCGTTTTTTCATTGTTATTATCTTGTTTACTTAAACCGATTTTAATGAACCAAGTCAATACCTTCCTGTCTGAGTAAAAATTCTTCTATGAACAAACTTTTTTATGTCCCAAAATTACCAAACATCATCATTCCAATAACGAAAATACAAACGACAAACAAAACTAACATACCTAGAGAAGAAATAGATAAAGTGATTGTTTTTAACCGCCCTTTCACACTAATAAGTGCTGTTAAAAACGAACCGAGTAAGAGAAATAATAATAACAATAAGTCAAAGGAGTCTGGTAACGGATTTAAAACTTGTGGAGTAATAAAACTTAAAATTATAAAAGTAATTATCAATAACAATGAGATTAACCCAGATATTTTTTCATCTATTACCCCTTCTCTCTCTCAAGTAAAATCAATCATATAAAATTTTTGCCTACTGGAGATAATGTGCCGATCTCTATGTAGATTATTAAGAATATCAACATTCTTTCTTATACTCTGTTAGATTAATATATACCTCTCACGCATTCCATCATTATTTTAACATAAAATACATTTAACACTTGATAATAACTGTTGTCATTATTTTAGTTAAGCTGCTTTTTTATATGCTATTATCCTATTATCTTGGAGAAAAAAGAGACCAAATCATCTGGGATTTGGACTCTTCATTAGTGTGTTATTACGTATGTTTCTCCACCTGAATACATAATTCAACGGTTCTTTTGTTTAGATCCATGAAAATGGTCGACGTGGTGGTGTATCATCATCTGAATCCACATCTACATCTACTTCAACAGTTGCATCGTCACCAGCCACCGTATTTACTTCAACATCTACATCAATGTCGTCTTCTTGTTGAACTCTACCTAACCAAGGGTCCCAGCGACCTTTTGTTTTCCCCTCATCAGCAATGATTACTTCATTGGCATGAATAATAATCTTATCAACATGAATCTCTTTTGGTTTACGCTTTGCCATTTGTAAGAACCTCCTATGGATAAAAGTTTAATCGGTCTATTGTATGCATGAATCCATAAGACGTATAGGCTCTTTTCTTATTATGGACCTTTAATTTAAATTACATATAGTGGATAAGCTTTTCCACAAACACATATTTTAGCCTAATATATGATAGCTATGTACAAACACCCACACCAACATGCTAAATTTTCATACTCTATTAGTGACTTAAAAAAGTCAAATTATTTATAAGGAGATGAAATTCATGGGCTGTGGAAAAGGTAAATTTGGAAGTTGTGTATGTGATGCAGTTAAAAACATTTTAGATCAACAAGAAGCTGTAGAAGATAGATGTCCTACTAGTTGTTTTGAAAACCTATTATCACCTGTAGCAAATTTAGGTGATACGATTCCATTCGTATTAACTGGAAAGAAAGGTGACCTATTCAAAGCATTCGGTAATGTTGGTGGATTTGAAGACGACAATCTTTGCTTCAAAACAATTTTCTTCCGTGTTGAAAAGCTAAGAGGCTGCTGTGCAACATTATCATTACTAAGACCATATGATGCTACTGGCGACACTCTTAACGTTTGTGAGCCATGTGATGATGATTTATTCGGACTTGAAAGAACAGACTTCTGTATTGAAGTAGACTTAGATTGCTTCTGTGCAATTCAATGCTTATCACCAACTCTAGTTGATCGTGTATTAGATGTTCAAGATCGTCGTAAAAAACGTCATTATTAATCACTAATGGCAAGAAGCCCAATAACTGGCTCTTAATAGAGCCCAGGTTATTGGGCTCTTTTTTCTAGGATTCCATTCGCTCCCCAAACAACTGTAGTGAAATACCCTGTCATTCCACACAAAGTGATGAGTTCATATTTCATTATTTTTTTATGCGCTCTCCCTATTAAACCAAAGAGATAACCAGTACATATAACTATTAAGCACTTTCCGAAAGAAAATAGCCAGCTGTAGAGCCTATTTTATCAAAGTTGGGACGAATACCTAACACTAATTAACTTGTACCCCAATACTCTATTAGGGACGATAGGTCATAATACTAAAACAAATGAACAGGAGTGACAAACAAATGAGTAAAGACTTAAACTGCGTATGTGATGCAGTACAAAATATTGCCGACTTACAAGATGCTGTAGAAGACCACTGTCCTACAAGCTGTTACGAAAATCTTCTAGCTCCAACACAATTCTTAGGTGATACAATTCCATTTATGTTATTTGATAAGAGTGGTGACTTATTTAAAGCATTTGGAAATGTTGGTGGACTAGAAGCAGGAGATTGCTTTGAAACAGTTTTCTTCAGAGTAGAAAAAATTAGAAATGATTGCTGTGCTACACTTTCGCTATTAAGACCAACTGGAAACGGAGATTTTGATTGCAAAGATGATGTATGTGATGTAACAGCACTTGAAAAAACTGATTTCTGTATCGAAGTAGATCTTACTTGCTTCTGTGCAATTCAATGTCTAAGCCCACGTCTTGTAACTAACTAACACGGATACTCCCCTAGGTGACTAGGCGTAAACATTGCACGCCTATGAAAACATTAAGTATCCTTTATAGAGCGGGATGTAAAAAAAATAGAGAGCATAAACACCATAAATGGTGTTTGCTCTCTATTTAAAATCCTAATAAGTTTATTTTAACAATATCCCTTATCTCAATCTTTACTAATTTCAAGCCTGATAAAGGTCTAAATGTAATAAGGCCATCTTCACTTTCAACAATTACGCCTTTATAGCTATCAGAATCAGTGATAATCTCACATAATATTTTAGGCATATTTTTTGGAAGATTACATAAGTGAATGATTTTTTCTTCAATGGTTTTATCTTTTAATCTTTTTTTATCAGATTGTATATCAGTCCTCTTTAGTTCTACCTTTTGAGTTTCTCTTTCTTCTATCTTAGTTTTTTGTTCTGTAACCTTAGGTGTCGGTTCTGCTTTTTTAATAACATATGATTGTTGTGAAAAATTCTTATCATTTTTCACTTGATTAATAAACAATAAAGGCTTTTCTGATGATCTTCTTTTATTCCCCATAAAAAATACCTCCTTCTTTCCTATACCGGTATTAGTTTATGCAAGAAATGACTGGGTGTGCACCTAGTATTAACGTTCATCCTCTTTCTCCGTGATAAAGGCTGGATAGCCTTTCGCTATAAGTGCCTTTTTAAAAGCATCTGCACTTTCTTTTGTTTGAAATGCTCCAACTTGAACAGTATACAAAGTAACAATCTCTTTTAACTTCTTTTTAAGATTAAAATAAGATACGACTCCTTGGACAATCGCATCAGCGCATGTTCTTTGATACCCTATTGAATGAAGTAATTTTGCCTCCTTGATATTCGTCATAAAACCGCATTCGCATAGTAGCGCAGTCATCTTAGTCTCTTTAAGGATAAAAAAATCGGCTACTTTTACTCCGCGGTCTTTCAAGTTGGTTTTAGTTATTAAATTTGCTTGAACAATCTTGGCTAGTTCAGCAGCTTCCTTTGGCCTTGATGTATGAATATAAGTTTCAATTCCGTTCGCTTGGGTCCACCCTTCATCTCCAAATGCATTCGCGTGAATCGAGATAAAAAGATTAGCATTTAACCGATTAGCCAGATTCACTCTTTCCTTTAATGGAACATCTCTTTTACTTGAATGGGTAAAAAACACGTCTACATTTTCATACTCCATAAGTAATTCCCTAGCACCCTCTGTGACCCGGGAATTAAATTCAAACTCTCTCATTCCGTCAGGTGTCCTTTTTCCCGGTGTATGATAGCCATGTCCTGCATCAAGTACAATCTTCATCTCTACAACTCCTTTTTCCTATTTATCATGGTTATAGATAGAAATAGGTAGAAAGGGGCAAAAAAACCACTCTGCGTTAGCAAAGTGGTCATTATATTGATTAAGCTAAAATATGGTACCCAGAATCAACATGAATATTTTCACCTGTAATTCCACGTGATAAATCACTGAACAAGAATGCTGCTGTATCGCCAACTTCCTCAGGTGTAGTTGTACGACGTAAAGGTGAACGCTCTTCGATTTCTTTTAGGATGCTGTTAAAGTCACTGATTCCTTTAGCTGATAATGTTCTAATTGGTCCGGCAGAGATAGAGTTCACACGGATACCATGCTTACCTAAATCACTTGCTAAATACCTTACACTAGCCTCAAGCGAAGCTTTTGCCACACCCATAACATTGTAATTTGGAAGAACTCTTTCTCCTCCAAGATATGTTAATGTTACAATACTTCCGCCTTCTGACATTAAATCTTTACTTGCTTTTGCAACAGCTGTTAATGAATATGAACTAATATTGTGAGCTAATAAAAAGCCCTCTCTTGTCGTATTCATGTAATCGCCTTCGAGTTCCTCTTTGTTTGCAAATGCAATACAATGTGCAATTCCGTGAAGAACTCCTGCTTTTTCCTTAATCTCCGCAAAGCATTTTTGAACATCTTCATCACTTGTTACATCACACGGAAGAACAGGATAATCTCCACCTTCTAGTGATTCTGCAAGATCACGTACACTTTTTTCTAATCTTTCTCCTGCATAAGTAAAAATCAAATTAGCACCTGCATCATGAAGTGCACGAGCAATTCCCCAAGCAATACTACGTTTATTAGCAACACCCATTACAACATATGTACGACCTTTTAATGATAATGACATGTTTATGTCCTCCTACTATTATTATTACAAGTTATTAGTACCTAGTCATAAATTAATTATAGCATATAACTTTATAACAATCTAACTTTTAAAGAAAGAAACTGCGCGTAAAAAAGTTTTTGAAATATTAGTGTAAGTCTAGCCTGAAAATCCCTAATGATGTAGAGTTCCATGAGCTGCGATCCACTTGCTTTCCGCGGGGTGGTCCGTGAGCCTGCTCGTCGCCATGGACGGGCTCCTGCGGGGTCTCACGAGACCACTGGATCCCGCAACATTCCACACTAGGTGAATGCACCATTTTCATACTCCATGGTGCTAATTTTAATTAGCATTGGTGTCTACCCTGAACATACATAGGTTGAAGATTTCCAATTCCCTTACTAATGCCGATAGCCGAACAAAGGGAATGAAAAGAGTTGTTTCATTCCCTTTCTCATGCCCAAAGCCCAACAAAGGGAATGAAAAGAGTTGTTTCATTCCCTTTCTCATGCCCAAAGCCCAACAAAGGGAATGAAAAGCGTTGGTTCGTTCCCTTTCTCATGCCAAAAGCCCAACAAAGGGAATGAAAAGCATTGTTTCGTTCCCTTTCTCATGCCAAAAGCTCAACAAAGGGAATGAAAAGAGTTGTTTCATTCCCTTTCTCATGCCCAAAGCCCAACAAAAGGAATGAAAAGCAGTGTTTCATTCCCTTTCTCATGCCGAAAGCCCAACAAAGGGAATGAAAAGCATTGTTTGATTCCCTTTCTCATGCCCAAAGCCCAACAAAAGGAATGAAAAGCAGTGTTTCATTCCCTTTCTCATGTTAAAAGCCTATACAAGGGAATTAGAGATATTCAAGACCGAAAGATCAGTAGTTGTTTAGTTGCTCTCCCTCCACACTGAGGGAACAGAACAAATTCATTCTCCATTGTGAATCTCATTGCATAAGTTTGCCCAAAAAAAGTCGGGTATAAATAATTAGATTTACACCCGACTTCTTTAGTACCTAATTAAATTTTATAGGTTTGTACCTGTGACGAACTCCAACTCTCGACGCAATTCATCAACATACTCACGTGTACCTGTTACTACTAATCGGTCACCCATTTTCAACTCTGTATCACCATGCGGAACAATGGAATCTTTTCCTCGGAAAATCCTTACGAAAATAACATCACCAGTGAATGGGAAGTTTCTTAGCATTACTCCATCGTAAGCGAAGTTATTCATGTTAATTTGATACAACGATGTTTCTTGGTTCGTTAAAATATGAATTAAGCTTGGAGACTCTATAAATGCTCTTAATAAGGTTTGTGTTGATAACATAACTGAGAAAACTTCAATCTGTAGTTCCTTCAATGAATCACCTAACTCAGGAGATTCAATTCTGGCGATTACACGATTGACTCCATATTCTTTAGCAAAAATTGCTAAATCAGCATTTCTTTTATCATCACCTGTTGTAATTACGAGTAAATCAACATCAAATATATTTTCATGTTTTAAGGTTTCAACCTCATAATCTCTAACTTCAACAATATTGAAAACTGTATTAGCAATCACTTTATCATTTTTTTCCTGTGTTGTATGAATTAAAGTTGTTTCATATAATCCTGGATTTAATTCTCGTGTGACCGGTAGTGTCATTTGGTTTGCACCGATAAACGCTACCTTAATCTTCATCTCATCTGGCTCCGGTTTAGGATAGAGTTTCTTAAATCCTATTGGTGTAACGATACTGGTGATAACTGCTACTAAAATTAGAGCACCTGACATTCTTGAATCAATTACGCCCATTCTTTCACCAATTGTTGCAGCTGCAATAACAAGTGAGAGGGTAGAGGTTAACAACGAACCTGCTGCAATGATTCTCTTCCAGTCATACCATTTTTTCAAATACATTACTGGTATCAATTTTGATAAAACCAATGCTATAAATAACAGTGGGATTAAGATCAAAATTTTCGGATCCTCAAATAATTGCCAAATATCGAGTTGTACCCCAACCATTACGAAGAATATAGGAATTAAAAAGCCATAACCAAATGAATCTAATTTATGAACCAAATCTGAATTAGGTGCTAACAAAGAAACTAATACTCCTGCTAAGAATGCGCCTAATATATTTTCTGCACCCACTGACTCAGATAATGCAACCAACACTATTATCAAAGTAAATACGGCTCTAGTACCAATTTGGATCGTCCCTTTTGACATAGCCTCCAAAAACGTTTGATGCTTGAAATATCTTCCGAGTAAATACAATAATACTCCCGCAGCAAACAAAAGTAACAGAAGCCACATATTGCTTCCATGCTCACTGTAAATTGAAGCAAAAACAGCAAGTAAAATCATTGTGACCAAATCTGCAATAACTGCCACTAACAGAATAATCTGTCCTATATTAGATTTCATTATTTGTGCATCTTTTAATGTAGGAACTACCACTCCTAATGAAATGGTTGAAATAATTAAAGTCATTAAAAAGACGTTATCAATAAAGCCTAGAAGAACAAATAGATATGATAATAACAAAGAAAGAATGAAAATGCCTACAAAAATAATACTTGAAACGAGGAATGCATTTGGTGCCTCTTTACCACTTGGCAATTTTTCCTTTTTCTTTTTATTTGAAAAAGCAGTGAAATCAATTTCCAACCCACTTAAAAACATCAAGAAGATAAATCCTAGCATCGATAAAGTTTCAAGCCACACATCCTGATGGACGATATTAAAACCGCTTTTCCCGATAATTAACCCCATAATAATTTCTGCAACAACCACTGGAATAATGTTTAATCGTAATCTATGCAAAAGAATTGGAGTTAAAAATGCAACAATCAATACGATAACCAAAGATGTTACTGATGGACCATGTTCCATAAATACCTCCCATTTAATAAGAAAATTACTATTTAAATTATTGAACTAAATAACTCATGAATGCTGTGGCTAAACCAAAGTAAATTAATATACTAATCAAATCATTAATTGTCGTTATGAAAGGACCTGAAGCTACAGCAGGATCAATATTTAATTTATGCATTAAAAGTGGGACAATGGCTCCAGCTAATGTAGCAACAATTAAAGTAATTAATATAGAAATTCCAACTAATATTCCTAAGAAAAAGTCACCTTTCCACACATATACAATTATCATAACAAGAAAGCCACACAAAGTACCAGTAATTAAACCTGTACCAGCTTCACGTAAGATGAGTTTTTTCTTTGTTTCTTTTTCATGATCTCCTGTTGCAATACCTCTGACTGCAACCGCAAGGGCTTGAGTCCCAGTATTTCCAGCCATACCAGCAATAAGTGGAATAAACACAGCCAAAATAGCTAACTGTTCCAGTGTCTCCTCAAAACGCCCAATAATATTCGCTGTTAGCATTCCTAAAAATAATAAAATGATTAACCAAGGTAATCTTTTTTTTGCTGCTGATAATGGATTCTTATCAATTCCATCCATATCAGATACACCCGCTAACTTCGAGTAATCGTCTGAAGCCTCTTCATCCATTACATCAATAATATCATCTACTGTAATTATTCCCAGTAAATGATCTTGAAAATCTACAACTGGAAGGGCTAATAAATTATAGTCCTTCATTTTCCTTGCAGCTCCCTCTTGATCTTCTCCAACAGATACGGACACGACACGGTCGTACATTATTTCTGATATAAACGTATCATCATCTGTTACAATCAAGTCTCTCAAAGAGATCACTCCAACTAGCCGTTTATCTTCATCAACTACATACACATAATAAATAGTCTCTGCTCGAGGTGCCTCTGACTTTAAAATTTGCATTGCAGAACGAACCGTTTGATATTCTTTAATTGCAATAAATCCAGTAGTCATAATACTACCAGCAGTATATTCTTCATAGTGTAGCAGATCTTTAATTTCTTGGGCAGCTTCATCGTCCATTATCGTTAAATAACTTGCTACTTGATCTTTGTTTAACTCATTAAGGACATCAACGGCATCATCCGCATACATTTTTGAGAGCATTGTAGCGACAAAGGAGGGATGCATTTCAGAAAGGAATTCCTCATACTGATTTTCACCGATTTCAATATTCTCAAAGATCTCACCCATTTCTTCTGGTGAAAAATAATGATATATCTGTTGTCGGGCTTGCTTTGAAAGCTTTGTAAAAAACTTGGCTTGATCATAGGGATGTAATTCTAGCAGATAATCTCTCAACACATCCATATTATCTTCTTCAATCGCCTTTAGCATCTGCTCTTCCTCGATGATTTGTAAATCCCTGTTATTAATTTCAGTCATGTACTTAATCCCCCCTTCAAAATTATTATTAAATTATGGTATCAAAAATGTAGAAATTTGTCGCTTAAAAGAGATATAAAATAGGTGGTATTATTATTCAGATTTGCAAACTGCTAAAAATAAGCTAAGATGAAAAGGTGCATTTTTTTAACTTGTTAACTCAAACTATGAGTTAATTATAGTAGTTTTTTTATAAACTTTATTGCTATTGAAAGTCACTTACATTCACTATAAATTAGTAGCGTGGCATCTTTTATTCAGAGACTAACAACAAGAATCCTTAAAGAAACAGTAGGTTTACTTTAAACTAGGTCATCAGCAACAATCTTTTTAGAAAAGAGCTTTATATAGAAAGGACTATGTATGGAAAAGGAAACAAATCGTCAGCAAAAATTTGATTACACTATGGTATTTATACTTTTTTTAATGGCTATTGTAAGCTGTATTGCAATTAAAAGTGCTCAACCAACCTTGCCTGAGAAGTTACAAAATGTAAACTTTGTTGGTTTGCAAATTAGGTGGTATATTATCGGAATCATTGCTGTTGCAGGGACAATGGTTTTAGATTTTGATCGATTTAAAATGATTTCATGGTATTTATATGGTTTTGGGATGGTATTATTACTAGGACTTTATTTTGAAGTGCCCGGAACAACTACAACTAAAGGGGCGACAAGTTGGTATACATTGCCAGGATTTGGGACATTTCAACCATCCGAATTGATGAAGATTTTTATGATTATTGTGCTAAGCAAAATTATTGTAGATCATCGTGAAAAATATCCAGTGAACACTGTGAAAGATGATTTCATCTTAATCGGAAAAGTCCTATTAACATCGGCTCCTCCGATTTATCTACTGAAAGAACAACCCGATATGGGGATGATCATGGTCTTTACAGCAATTATCGCCTCATTACTTATTGTCTCTGGAATAAAATGGAGAATTATACTTGGTTTCCTTTCAGCAGGTCTAATTACGATATCGACTGTTGTATATATTTATTTTGCCTTTCCAGATTTTTTTCACAAGTATTTTTTACAAGAATACCAATTAAATCGCTTTTATGGTTGGTTAAAGCCTGAGGAATACTCCAGTGGACAAGGTTTTCAGCTAGTTCGGTCACTCCTTGCAATTGGGTCAGGAGAACTAAAAGGAAAAGGTTATCATAATTCAGAAGTTTCATTACCAGAGGGACATACTGATTTTATCTTTGCAGTCCTATCTGAACAATTTGGATTCATCGGAGCAAGTATTGTTATTTCTCTTTTCTTTTTACTAATTTATCGAATGATTCATACTGCGTTAGAAAGCCATGATCCTTATGGTAGCTACTTGTGTGCTGGTGTTATTGGGATGATGACCTTCCAGGTTTTTCAAAATATTGGAATGACCGTTGGATTACTGCCGATTACAGGGTTACCATTACCTTTTATTAGTTATGGTGGAAGCTCCTTAGCAACCTATATGATTGCTATCGGAATTGTTTTAAATGTAAGGTCGCGAACGAAAAAGTTTATGTTCGATTGAGTTGTAGCTGGATATTTTGTTTTGACCTTTTCTGCTTTTAAAAGGTCATAGATTGTTACAATAAATAATTGGAGTTGCGTGTTTTCCTCGCAATCCTAACCCTTAATGTATAATAACAGCTATTTATACTCTAAAATTATTTCGATCAGCACCAAAATTTCAGAAAGAGCCTTGTAGAATTAAGCTATTTTCCTAATAATAAGGAAGATGGCTTTTTTTGTTGACTTTTTATTATTCAATTGAAAGGTTGAAAGATATGAAAATAGATATAATCGGTGATATACATGGGTGTTATCAGGAATTTATAAGCCTTACAAAAAAACTTGATTATTCGTGGGACTCAGGGTTACCCAGACATCCTGATGGGAGGTTGCTTGGCTTTGTTGGTGATTTAACAGATCGTGGTCCAGATTCTATATCTGTTATTAATATTGTTTATGACCTTGTAAAAAACAACTTAGCTTATTATGTTCCAGGTAATCACTGTAACAAGCTTTATCGCTTTTTTTTAGGAAGAAAAGTTCAGGTTACCCATGGACTTGAAACAACTGTAGAAGAATTCGAGGCATTGTCAAAAAACGAACAATTAGAGATAAAGAATAAGTTTATTTGGTTATATGAAGCCTCTCCTCTTTATCATGTTTTAGATGATAAAAAACTAATCATTGCCCATGCAGGAATTAGAGAAGACTTTATCGGAAAACAAGATAAACGTGTCCAGACCTTCGTACTTTATGGCGATATCACTGGTAAATCTAACCCTGATGGTACTCCCGAACGCCGGGATTGGGCTAAACATTACCACGGAAGCGCATTAATCGTTTACGGACACACACCAGTGAAAGAAAAAAGGATCATTGGGAATACAGTCAATATTGATACTGGAGCAGTATTTGGTGGGAAATTAACAGCCTTTCGTTATCCAGAAAAGGAAACGTTATCCGTGCCTTCTACGATGCCTTTTGTCGATGAGAAGTTTAGAAATTTTGATTAATTATATGAGCCGAAATTTAGCACGGCTAGTCAAAGATTTTTTACTCAATTCCAATTGACTGGTGACCGATTTTTCAACACTTACAGGTAAGGTACGAGCATTCGCTCGTACCTTTACTTCTCGACCTATCAATAAACGTTTTTCGACACCTTAAGGGGCCTATCCTATTACCTTACATAAGATTATCTTCTAACCTTGCTCTGATTCATTTTTATTATAAAAGAGACTCTTCATATCCTCAGGAAGATCGATTGCAAAATTCATGCTCTCAAGTGTGATTGGATGAGAAAAAGAAACCTTGCTACAGTGTAATGCTTGCCGATTGATTCGTTTTTTCGAACCACCATAAAGATCGTCACCAAGTAGAGGATTGCCCTTATAAGAAAGATGAACACGAATTTGGTGCGTCCTCCCTGTCTCAAGTTGGATCAATAAATGCGAGAAATTGTTTTCTTCATCATATTTTAAGACTTTAAAATGCGTAACTGCATCTTGGCCATCTTGTCTAACCATACGTTCAATGATACTGTCACTTTTCCTTCCTATTGGAGCATTAATAGTACCCATTTCCTCAAGCACTAAACCATGTGTTAAGGCTTCATAACTTCTCTTAAGTAAGCCCTTTTTTTGTTGTTCTGTTAGTAAATGATGGATATGGCGAAACTTAGCGACTATTAATAATCCAGATGTATCACGATCTAAGCGATTAACGATATGGCTAGTTGACTCCAAACCAATCTTTTGATAATAACTCATTACACCGTTTGCCAAACTATTGGTTGGATGTTCCCTTGAGGGAATTGTAGGTAAAAATGGTTGCTTATTGATCAACATTAAAAATGAATCTTCATAAACGATATTGATTGGTATTTCTTTTGGAACCATATCTACACTTGGCTTTTCTTTAGGAAAAATCACTTTTAAATGATCACCAATGTGAAGAACATGTCTAACATTTACATGCTCTCCATTCAATAAAATCGCTCCACCATCAAATTTAATATCTGTTAATGCAGTTTTCGAAATATGTTGCTCTTTTAGGAATTGCTTAATTAGTTTATTTTCATCTTGTTCATCAATAATCCATTCCAGATTAAACTGCTTCAAGATGTTTTCTCTCTAATCTGAAACAAATGAATCACGCACTCTCTTCCAAAAAGGAAATGGTCTATATCGAGCAAATCTAATTTTCTCAGTAGCAACCCGGCATTGTATTGATTTTACGTCCTTATGTAACAATGTGAGGTGATCGATCGTAATTTGGAAATCAACGTCATTAACAGGCTTTAACATAGATGTATGATGATTAGGTAATATCAATGGTGAGCCAATTGTTCGAAAGACTCGATTATTAATGGAGGCCATTTCAGCAACTTGAATTGCTTCAATAGAAGGATGCAAAATCGCTCCACCTAATGCTTTATTATAAGCAGTACTTCCTGAAGGAGTAGATATACAAAGTCCATCGCCTCTGAATGTTTCAAACAATTGACCTTTAATTTCCAAATCCATTACAAGCGATCCTTCAAGGGCTTTTACTGTGCATTCATTTAAGGCTAAATATCTAGCTTCCTTGCTGCCATTTATGTAACGAATAATGACTTCTAATAAAGGATATTCAACAATTTTATATGGAGTTTTTGCAATCGCAATGACCAACTTTTCTACTTCCGCAGGAACCCAGTCAGCATAAAAACCAAGATGACCTGTATGAACCCCTACAAAAGCAGTTTGGCTCAAACGGTTCTTATATCGATGGAAAGCATAAAGTAATGTGCCATCGCCCCCTATTGAAATTACAATATCCGGCTTATCTTCATCATATATTAATTCAAAATCTGATAAATAAGTTCTTACTTTTTGCATTAAGGTATTAGATGTTGAGTCACCTTTTGATGTTACAGCAAATCTCATTCAACCCACCCCATCTCTAGTCTGAATCCTCAGCTTCTTTTTTTCGAGAGAATACCACTTGTGCTTCTTGGATTTCCACTCGAATTTTTGACATTTCCTCATCTAATTGAAATGCGGCCTCTGCTGCTCTTTGAAGACGAAGCTCGATATCTTTAGGAAAGCGCCCTCGATATTTATAATTTAATGAGTGTTCGATTGTAGCCCAAAAGTTCATTGCCAATGTTCGGATTTGGATTTCTACTAATATTTTCTTCTCTCCATCTATTGCTTGCACAGGATAGCAAATGACAAGATGATACGACCGATAACCGCTTTTTTTCTTTTGGGATACATAGTCTTTTTCTTCAATAATTTCAAAATCATTCCGGTTTCTTAACATCTCTACTACTTTTCTAATATCATCTACAAACTGACACATCATTCTCAATCCTGCAATGTCCTGCATTTCTTCAGAAAGCTTATCTAATTCAATATTCTTTTTATTTGCTTTATCCAATATACTTGCTATAGGTTTTACTCTTCCAGTTACAAACTCAATAGGTGAATGGACTCCTTGCATCTCAAATTGAGTTCTCATTCCTTTAAACTTAACCTTTAACTCATCTACAGCTTGCTCATAGGGAGCAAGAAAATGGTCCCAATGTTTAATCATTGAAAACGCCACCCTTTTATCTATAAATCATTTTTGCTATAGAAACAACTCTCAATTGGCTCTAATTCAAAATCACTTTATTTTAGGCTAGTTTCGTAAACTTTGTTGCTTTTAAAGGCCGTTTATAATCACTATGAACTTGGTAGAGTGACATCTTTTCTTCCTAAATGATAACTATAACATCAAGTGAAATAGTGTATCCTACCTAAAAAAGGTCAATTAGCAACAATCTTTCAGAAAAGAGACTTATTTTATAAAAGTCTCTTCGACCATTGAAACCATTTCTTCCCCATAATTGGCATTTCCTTCAATATTTTGCACAAGATAAGTTAATTCCTCAGCAATACCTTCTAGGACAATTTCCTGCCCATTTTGACGAAGTACAGGTATAAGTTTATCTTCAATAAGCTTTCTTAATGATCCCCATACAGATGTAGGGAAACTTAAATAAACATACTCATCATTAGTTTCTACTATGTAAATGAACGAAAGATTATCAGAGTCAACTAACATTTGACCTGTAACTTTCATTGAGGAAATCTCAATATTGTTATCAACTAGCTGGAATTCAAGTGTATTATCTTTAAGTGTTGATGTTGATACTTCTATTCTATTTTGCATGGTAAACTCCCTTCCAAATAATCCATTTACATTTTATCATAATAAGATGTTAAATGTATAAAATGCGTTTGACCACTTAAGGACAAATTAATATTTCTCTGCTAATATAAAATATATACATGCTCAGGGAGAGGACGATTATTCGTGAATCAGGAATTAGAAATAGAATTTAAAAATTTATTAATGAAAAATGAATTTGAAACCATTAGAAACTTCTTTAATCTCTCCGAATCCTCCTTTATCGTGCAAGAAAACCACTATTTTGATACAGAGGATTTTTCATTAAAGGAAAACAGTTCAGCCCTAAGGATTCGGTTAAAAGAAAATAACCATATCTTGACTTTGAAACAACCACAACAAGTTGGATTACTTGAAACACATCAATCATTAACTAGTCAATCCGTAAAACAGCTAATAGAAGGAAAATCCGTCATTGATGGTAAAATTAGTGAACTCATTTCTGAAATGGGTATACAACATGAATTGTTGAAGTATTTTGGTACATTAAAAACATATCGTTCAGAAGTCCCATACAAAAATGGAATTTTGGTGTTAGACCATAGTTTGTATTTAAATGTAGAGGATTTTGAATTAGAATATGAAGTAACGGATGAAATAGAAGGCTTTGAAAACTTTAAAAACCTTCTAACATCACTTAACATACCGCAAAGAAAGACAGAAAATAAGATCCAACGGTTTTACAATAAACTATATTATCATGGAGACCACAAATGAAAATCGATTTAAAAGTAATGATGGAATTGCAAGCAATTAGAAATTTAAATAAAGAACATGTTCTACTTGATGACCAAAACAACTCATTATTTAGAGAACTTTTTGAGCAATTACTATCAAAGGATATTTCAACTAGCGAGCCAACTAAAAGTGTAGGCTTACAGTTACCTGGGCAGCAACTACATAGTTACATACAGCCAGTGACTAAATCTGTATCAGAACCAAGCAACTCAATCCAAGAGTATATTCATATTGCATCTGAGAAATTTAATGTCGACTCAAAACTAATATCTTCTGTAATAAAGCATGAGTCCAATTTTAATCCTTCTGCGAAGAGTCATGCAGGTGCTACTGGTTTGATGCAATTGATGCCAGGTACAGCGAGAGGTCTAGGGGTTACAGATATTTATGATCCTAAACAAAATATTGAAGCTGGAACTAAATATTTACGCCAAATGCTTGATCGATATAATGGTGACGTTTCGCTTGCACTTGCTGCATATAATGCTGGGCTTGGAAACGTTGATAAGTATGGTGGTATTCCTCCTTTTAAAGAGACTCAACACTATGTACAGAAAGTTACATCTAGCTATTATAGTTAAATAACCTGAAGTAAGTTAAGGGAACCCACCTTGGATTGAATGATAATGAGGCAGTCTCATTATTTTGTCAATTGGTAGGTTCTTTTTTCTTATTATCTACCCTGAAAAAAGAAATGCTGAAGGCGCTCGTTCATCGGCGACAGGCATAAGACGAGCCGGCTAGAAGGTTGCTTTTTAACCTTCTAGTAGGATTGACTTAGACCTGAGAGCCGATAGCGCCTGAAGCTAGACACTAAGCTAAATATAATTTTTCATACTCCATGGTGCTAATTTTAATTAGCATAGATGTCTACCCTGAAAATAACTTAGGTTGGAGAGTTCCATGAGCTGCGATCCACTTGCTTTCCGCGGGGTGGTCCGTGAGCCTCCTCGTCGCCAGGGGCTCAGCTCCTGTGGGGTCTCACGAGACCACTCGATCCCGCAGGAGTCAAGTGGCTCTCCGCTCATTCCACACTGAGGAGGAAACATTTTCATTCACCATGGTGCGAAATACTTATTTAGCATAGATGTCTACCCTGAAAAAAGAAATGCGGAAGGCGCGCGATCATCGGCGACAGGCATAAGGCGAGACTGCTAGAAGGTTGTTCTTTAACCTTCTAGTAGGATTGACTTAGACCTGAGAGCCGATAGCGCCTGGAGCTAGACACTAAGCTAAGTATAATTTTTCATACTCCATGGTGCTAATTTTAATTAGCATGAAAGTCTACCCTGAAAATAACCTAGGTAGTGGAGTTCCATGAGCTGCGATCCACTTGCGGGATACCGCGGGGTGGTCCGTGAGCCTCCTCGTCGCCAGGGGCGGGCTTTGCGGGGTCTCACGAGACCACTGGATCCCGCCCGCAGGAGTCAAGTGTCTCTCCGCTCATTCCACACTAGGTGATAAACTATATCATCCTCCATGGTGCGAATTTTATTGCATGGAGGACTACCATGAAAATTCTCAGTCTCAAAATTCCATTCGCTACAGTTCACTAGCTTTCGGCCCAGGGACCATCGTCGCCTACTGCTCCCGTGGGAGGTCCCGAATTGGCTGGTCAGTAAGCCCTCCTCATGGAAATACTATAAATTTCCACTTTCTAAAAATGCGCATTATTTGAGATATCTCAAAACCATTGCTAAAATAAAGAAAAGTACAATCAATGATTGATTAAAAATAACCACAAGGAAATATTGGTACAATAAGAATATAAATCTTTATTAAAAGGGGTAAATAATATGTCCGAGTCTTTTACAACACCTTACGAAGCAATTGGGGGAGAAATGATCATTTCAAAACTCGTTGACGCTTTTTATAAGCGAGTCGGACAGCATCCAGAATTATCTCCTATATTCCCAAAAGATCTTAGTGAAACAGCACGTGTACAAAAGCAATTCTTAACTCAGTATTTAGGTGGTCCTTCACTTTATACAACTGAGCATGGACACCCTATGCTTCGCGCACGACATATGCCTTTTGAAATTACACCAACTCGTGCTAACGCATGGCTTTCATGTATGAAAGAAGCAATGGATGAAATAGGTTTGGAGGGTCCAGTAAGAGACGATTTCTTCCACCGATTAATCCTTACTGCACAACATATGATTAATACTCCTGATGAGCATTCTGAGAAAGGAGTTTTATTTTGAGTTCAAAAAATATTCCAGATTGGCTAGCAGCCCAGGGCTGTACGAGTGGAAAAAGACCGTTAGAAATATACATGTTCATTGACCCACTTTGTCCGGAATGCTGGGCATTGGAGCCCGTTTTAAAAAAATTGTACATTGAGTATGGTCGTTTTTTTACAATTCGTTATGTATTAAGTGGTCGATTAGCATCTTTAAACCTTGGTCGTCAGAAAGTCGAAGATATTGCTCAAGTTTGGGAACGAACAGCTAGTAGAACAGGAATGTCATGTGATGGATCTCTATGGCTTGAAAATCCAATAGAAACTCCTTATTCCGTTTCCATTGCAGTGAAAGCAGCAGAATTACAAGGTAAGCGCCAAGGCTCTCGATACCTTCGCAAGCTTCAAGAACTTCTTTTTTTAGAGAAACAGAATATCTCTAAAGAAAGAGTGTTACTGGAATGCGCAGAAAATGTTGGACTTGATGTTGATGAATTTTATCGGGATTTACATTCTTCTAGTTCAACAAAAGCATTTCAATGTGATTTAACGATTACTTCCGAGATGGAAGTTGATCGGATCCCAACACTTGTATTTTTCAACGAAAATATAGATGAAGAAGGGATAAAAATAACGGGTTATTATCCTTATGAAATGTATGTTCAAATTCTCCACGAAATGTTAGGAGAAGAGCAGTACCCATCACCACCTCCTGATTTAGAAGAGTTTTTACGACACTTTAGATTCGTAGGGTCTAATGAAATTGCAGAGGTTTATAATTTAAGTTTAAGTGAAGTCAATCGAGAAATGAAAAAACTATTGTTAAAACAAAAGGTAGAGCAAGTTCCTGTAAAGTATGGGACCTTCTGGCGTTATAATGATGAAGATGAATGAACGAATTAAAAAAAGTAGAAAGTAAAAAGACTTGGTTATAGGACCAAGTCTTTTTACTTTTTGTCATCTAAGACAATAAAGGGGATGGGAGAAATTTTTCACGGTCAAACAAAGGGGTATAATGTTTGGTTTGTGATTAACTTCATGAATACAATATATCACTTCTTGTCGAATAAAAACAATACCCTTGTATATTATTTCACAATATTGTCAAAATCTATTAATTTACAGATTGGCTCGTACATATAATCGTAAAAAGTTGCACTATTTAGCCAATTTGCGAATAAGTATAAGTAAGTGTAAAAAGGAGGGTTTTCCTAGTGAAAAAGATAGGCATCTTAATGGGATGCATATGCATCATACTTTCTTTCTTCTTTAACATCTTAGGCTTGATGGGTTTGATTCCACTTTATATAACAGCTCCACCGTTATTTTTATCACTATTAGTTACACTTTACTTAATTAATAACAGAAAAAGATTTAGAGGCTTTTATTGAAGGGTCTGACCTTATTTTTCCCAAGACTGAATTTAAATACTAAGTAGACCTTCATGCGAATGAGAAATTTGCACCATGGAGGATGAAAATGTTGTTCACTTAGTGTGGAATGAGCGAAGATCCACCTGACTCCTGCGGGATCTGGCGGTCTCGTGAGACCCCGCAGGAGCTCCAAAAGCGACGAGGGAGGCTCATGGACCGCCCCGCGGAAAGCAGGTGGATCGCAGCTCATGGAACTCCGCTAACTTAGTTATTTTCATGGTAGATTTAATTATATCTTTTTTAAGCCTCTTAGACATTTCTAACTGGATGGAGCACGTAAGAAAAGGCCCAGACGGCCTAAAAACAAAAAGTACCTGCCCAATTGATGGGATACAGGTACTTTTTCTAACTAAACTATTTTACGATAATAGTTTTTCCATTTCATTTAATTTCTCTTCAAATACTTTACAAGCATCCCTAATTGGATCAGCTGACGTCATATCTACTCCTGCACTTTTTAAAACTTCAATTGGATAATTTGAACTACCCGCTTTTAAGAAGTTGTTAATATACCTCGTTACAGCAGGCTCTCCTTCTTCAAGGATTTGCTTACTTAGCGCAGTTGCAGCACTATATCCTGTTGCATATTGATATACATAATAATTATAGTAGAAATGAGGTATACGAGCCCATTCTAACCCAATTTCTTCATCAATAACAATGTCATCACCGAAGTACTTCTTATTTAACTCATAATACGTCGATGTTAACAGATCAGGTGTTAAAGCTTCTCCCTCTTGCGCCTTTTTATGAATAGAATGTTCAAATTCTGCAAACATTGTTTGACGGAAAACAGTACCTCTAAAGCCCTCTAGAAAATGATTTAATAAATATAAGCGCTTCTGGTCGTCATCAATGGTTTTTAATAAATAATCATTTAATAATGCTTCATTACAAGTAGAAGCTACTTCCGCCACAAAGATAGAGTAATTCCCGTAGGTATATGGTTGGTTCTGACGAGTATAATAGCTATGGACAGAGTGTCCAAACTCATGAGCAAGCGTAAATAAATTATTTACATTATCCTGCCAGTTCATAAGAATGTATGGATTAGTTCCGTATGCACCAGAAGAATAAGCACCACTACGCTTTCCTTTATTCTCTTGAACATCAACCCAGCGATTTTCAAATCCTTCTTGTACTACCTTCAAATAGTCCTCACCAAGTGGCTTTAAACCATTTAATAAATAATCCTTTGCTTCTTCATATTTTACTTCCATCTTCACATCTTTTACCAAAGGTGTATATAAATCATACATATGAAGCTCATTAACACCTAATACTTTCTTTCTAAGTGCCACATAACGATGTAATAAGTGAAGATTTTCATTAATCGTATTAACTAAATTATCATAAACAGCCTCAGGTATATTGTTTGCACTTAAAGCAGCTTCACGAGCGGAGGAATAATTTCTAATTCTCGCATTAAAATTATCCTTTTTAACCGTTCCATTTAGCGTGCTACCGAACGTATTTTTATACTTACCATACGTTTCATATACCGCATTAAAAGCATCCCTTCGTACTCGTTGATCATCACTTTCTAAAAAGCGAATATATCTTCCATGGGTAATTTCTACTTCTTCCCCGTTTTCATCCGTAATCGTGGGAAATGAAAGGTCGGCATTATTAAGCATTCCGAATGTATTACTTGAAGTTGCCATAACTTCTGAAGCTTCTGCTAATAAAGCTTCCTCTTTCTCAGATAATACGTGTGGACGTTGTTTGTTAATTTCATCTAACGCATGTGCATAAACTTTTAGCTCTTCTTTCTCATCTAAAAAAGCTTTAATCTTTCTCTCCTCGATTGAAAGAATCTCTGGTACGATATAAGAAAGAGCACTTCCAACTTGTGTGTATAAATTGGTTGCACGATCATTTAATCCTTGATAATAAGAATTGCCCGTATCCTGGTCATAGCGCATATGTGAATATGTATAAAGTTTTCCTAGTCTCAGTGATATCGTGTCTTGATATTGTAGGGCATCATATAATACGTCGGCCGACTCACCTAGTTTACCCTTAAACTCTTGAATTTGTGGGATCATCTCTTTAATTTCTTGAAATTCCTTTTCCCAGTCAATATCAGATTCAAAAATATCCTCTAAACGCCAAGTATCTTCTTTAGGTACTTCGTTTCTACTTTGTAATTTTTTTACTGTTGCTTCAGCCATATAAAAATAATACCTCCTAATTATTTCACTCGCTATCCAAATACTATAACGATTCTATTCGTTATTATAACTATAAATTCCTCTTTTTACTAAATATATGCTGTTCTTCCCCATAGCTAAATTAAATTTATTTTATCATTTTTGCTATTATTTCAATGACTTTCAAATCAAGGTTTGAAGCAGTTTCATGATTATTTGGAATAAGAATTTGTGAGATTTTTTTAAAACTTGTAGTTGATGTTCGCTTAAGTATTCCAAGGTATTGTAGTGTTTGAAGATACTCCATTATGGCATGAGAAACATGTGATTGTGAACGAACTAAAGGAAGAACCCTTAAATTGATATGACCTTCATCTACCCTCTTCATAAAATTACTGTAAACACTTTTATAGGTTATATTTTCTCCGATCTTAATAAGATGAATTGAATCCAGAAGAATCCATAACTGCCATATCACTGAGTTTGTCTGAATCCAATACATTTTAGTACATGGTAATCCTGTTTCTGCTGGTATATGTCCAGGTGGGATATATAAAGAATAAAGCTTATTAAGAAGTTGGTTATATTTTCTAGGAGGATGAATAGAGAAATGCATACGGAAGTTAATTTTTTGAAAAAGCCAATCCTTTTTATAATTTCTGAATTGATAATTGGTAATTGGAGAACTGATAAGCTGTGTTAAGCTAATTTCCGATGAATGGAAGTTACTGACTGAGCCATAAATAATCGATTCTGAATAAGGGATAATCGAGGTTAATATCTTGAAGGTTTGGTCCTCTGGAGAATAAAAGATCAACTTTATTGGTAATGCTTCATGGCTTGTTGCAAATTGCCATAGAAAAGGGGACAAAGTAAATTTGTGTACTGAGACTTGTTTGATCCAACTAGAATCGATAATCCAAAGCGGTTCAATGTTTAATTTAAGGTATGATAATGTTCTTTTCCGAAACAATTCCTCCGAAATCCTCGAACATTGATATTCAATGACAAATAATTTCTTTTCTACGTAAAAGGAAATATCCGGTCTTTGTAAAATTTCTCCTATATATGGTTCTAATTGAGCTTGGGGATATTGGTTTATGATCCAATGAAACAATTGCTGTTTACCTTGTAGGTGATTGACTGACTCTGCTTCTGTTTGAACATGGCACTTCATCTCTTTTTGGTGTGAGAAGTGTACAGCTTTTTTATCGCCAATTTTCAACATCAATTTAACCTTACATACTGGGCAGAGAAAGATTTCATTCCTTCTTAACTGTCTAAGCTCTTCCTTATCCCGTAAGTCCAATAATGAAATGTATCCACCCTTTTCTCTTAATGCAACTAACAAAATTCTATCACTCCTTTTTGATATTGGTTATTTTCATATACTTTGTTACTTTTAAAAAGGGCGTCTAAGTTAACTTTAACTGCCAAGAGTCGACCTTTACTTCCTATTATAGGAAAATATAGGGTATTTCAGTTTAAATTAGGTCAATTAGCAATGATCTTTCAGAAAAGAGCCCTTCATCTTTTGTTTATTCGATACCAAAACCGAAATCTCCTGCAAAAAAGGTTATTCCTAAAGTATTTTCTAGCTGTATAACAGCCAGGATACTAAGAGAATAACCTTCTTTTATAGAAGTGGTGATAATAATCTTGAGGTAGACTCAATAATTCGTTGCTTTAACGAACGCTTATTAAACTCTTCTAATATGATTAAACTGGAGCGATCAAAATCTTCTAAAAAGTCACTTACAAGCTTTGTCGTACTGCTTGTCTTATAAAGGAACGCATTGATTTCAAAATTAAGATGAAAACTCCTCATATCCATATTAGCCGTACCAATAGAAGCCAATTGACCATCCACTATGATGATTTTGTTATGCATAAAACCATCTTTATATTCATATATTTTTGCTCCAGCCTCCAGTAGAATAGGGAAATAAGATCGTGAAGCATAAAAGACAATTTTCTTATCAGGTCTTTGTGGAACTAATATCCTTACATCAATACCGCTTAAAGCTGCAATTTTCAGAGCAGATAGAATATCATCGTCAGGAATAAAGTAGGGAGAAGAAATCCATATACTCCTCTTTGCAGAAATAATCATTGCAAAAAATAAATTCTTAATTATCTCCCATTCACTATCGGGTCCTCCAGCAATCATTTGGACACCACCACCAAATTGATCACCTTCTAACAGTTGTGGTGAGAGATAGTCTTGAGATAAATATGCTTTCCCAGTCATATAATGCCAATCTTGGAGAAAGATTAATTGTAATGACCTTACTGCTTCACCTTTTACAACTAGATGAGTGTCCCTCCAAAATCCAAAATACTTGTCTCTTCCTAAGTATTCGTCTCCAATATTGAGTCCTCCAACAAATCCAATTGTTCCATCAATTACAATGATTTTCCGATGATTTCTAAAGTTGATTTTATTATTAAGAAATGGAAGCTTTACTGGAGAAAAGGCTACGATTTCTACCCCTGCTTCTTTCAAATCAGAAATGTATTTTTTAGATAATTTCCAACTACCAACAGCATCATATAAAAATCTTACTTGTACACCTTTCTTTGCACGATCAATTAATATATTTTTTAATTTTTGACCAACTTCATCATCTCTAACGATATAGTATTCTAGGTGTATGTGGTGTGAAGCTTTTTCTAATTGAGCAAAAATCTCATTAAACGTTTCTTCTCCATTTGTTAAAACCCGAGTGTCCGTTGAAAAGGTAATCGGGCTTTTGGCTAATTTATGTGCTAAGCGAAAAAGAAGCTTGTTTTCTTCCATATGTTCAATTTTATCTTCTAATTGATCAATATTTCCTTCTACTCTTAAATAAGCTTCTTCGTCAAACAACGCCTTTTGTCTAAATAGCTTTTTTTTACGATAATTTCTACCGAATAATAAATAAAAGAAAAAACCCAACAAAGGAAAACTTCCAAGTACCACAAGCCATGTTAATGTTTGTGTTGGTCGACGATTTTCTAAAAATATAACAAAGCTAATAAAGATAACTGATAAGGTGGTTAAAATACTTAATACGCCTAAAAGCCAGCCTTCCCACAAGCTTTTAGTAAAAAATAATAGTAGAAAAATTGAAATTAAAAATATCAGGACTTGCAATGTATTTTTCAATCATTCACCTTCTTTAATATGACAACTAAAAAATGTATTCTTGATTTTTATTGTCAAAGCT
This sequence comes from Litchfieldia alkalitelluris, assembly GCF_002019645.1. Lineage (GTDB taxonomy): Bacteria > Bacillota > Bacilli > Bacillales > Bacillaceae_L > Litchfieldia > Litchfieldia alkalitelluris. Next base: position 4,003,085 of record NZ_KV917374.1, read on the forward strand.
CGATATAAATAAGGCCGATTTCAAGATTGAAATCGGTCTTATTTTGGAGGGAAATATGTTGTTAATTCTTTTAGAGCATTAGCTTGAACAATTTCCTTCCCATATTCAATCAGTCTATGAATAGTTAGGGTGGATTCATCTCCATATTCAAGTACAATGCTTAACATATTTTCTAGTTCTTCCTCAGTATAAAAGTCTTCATTAAATTCGATATATAGATAGTACTTATCTTTATACACATATAAGCTATTGTTTAAATCTTTTAATTCTGTACGATGAGCGAGAGAAATAACATCCTCAAAATCTCTAAAGTGGATTAAAAATTGAAAGCTTTCTTCATCCAATTCAGATATATTATCATCATCATTATTCATAGATTTAGAATTAAATTGTTGGTCGAGTAGCGATTCAATCTTTTCATCTACAGGAAATTTATCATCTACAGGTAAATCAAATTTATGCCCATCCTTAGATATTTGGGCTCGAGTGACTAAGACTTCTAGTCCTTTCTCGAGTGCTTGAATTTGGATCCATAGCGGACCCTCCACAGTGAATTCTTCCTCTTGGTGAACTTCATCCATCATTTCCCAAAAAAGTTCTTCACTTCTCTCACGATTATACCAAATTTCATCTCGGTCAAATCCACGCTCTTCTATATCTATATACGATATATAAAATTTTACCGTATGTTCATTAATACGTTCTATCTCCATCCTTAGTCTCTCCCTTCCAGCTCTAATTTGAAGGGACCATAACCCCCGAGCAATTGTGCTCTTATTCACCTTATCCAAAAATGATGTTAGGTAATCATTGTTTAATGATATATTATCTTGTACTTTATTTTATGATACAAATAAGGAGAATGGAAATGAAAATAACCAATTTTAAAAAAACAATCATTTGACCTAAAGTCTAGATTGTTTAGTTATATTATAATATATTGCCTATTTTATTGAAAGAAATAAGTCCACAAAGAAAATAGAATAGTCATATCTTAGTACAACCATTGCTATATATATATAAGTACAGCGTTTAAGGGAGGAGACATATGGATTTAGAATTGATCACTTCAGTACTAATAATTATCGGTATAGATATCATCCTTGGTGGTGATAATGCAATTGTTATTGCCCTCGCCTGTAAAAACCTCCCTGAAAAGCAGCGTAACAAAGCTATCGTTCTTGGAGCAGTGATGGCGATCGGATTGAGGATTATTTGTACAATTCTTGCTGTTTTTCTTCTTGATATCCCATTTTTACAATTTGTTGGCGGATTCTTCCTCATTCTCATTGCTTATAAACTATTAACAGATAAGCAGGAGGACCATTCTTCTATTAAGGGAGGAATAAGTTTAAGTAGTGCCGTTAAAACAATTGTTATTGCCGATTTGGTAATGGGGCTTGATAACGTTATTGCGGTTGCTGGAGCTGCTCATGGTAACTTCCAACTAGTAGTATTGGGACTGATTTTTTCAATCCCAATTATTATATGGGGTAGTAAGTTAATTCTATTTATAATGGAACGCTTCCCGATCTTTATTTATGTTGGAGCAGCTATTTTAGCTTATACTGCGGGGAAAATGATGATTCATGAAGAAAAATTACAATATCTTTATGATCAACATGTACAGGTTATCCAACTAGTTCCTTTTATCACGATTATTCTGGTTATAGTAGCTGGTTATTTTTCAAACAAATTTAATGCTTCAACGGCATAGTAGATTTGAGACCTCTTTTAAAGGTGTCTACCCTGAAAATACCTAGGTCAGAGAGTTTCAATTCCCTTACTAATGCCCAAAGCCCTACAAAGGGAATAAAAAGCGTTGTTTCATTCCCTTTCTCATGCACAAAGCTCAACAAAGGGAATGAAAAGCATTGTTTCATTCCTTTTCTCATGCCAAAAGCTATCCAAAGGTAATGAAAAGCATTGTTTCATTCCTTTTCTCATGCCAAAAGCTATCCAAAGGGAATGAAAAGCGTTGTTTGATTCCCTTTCTCATGCCAAAAGCTATCCAAAGGGAATGAAAAGCATTGTTTCATTCCTTTTCTCATGCCAAAAGCTATCCAAAGGGAATGAAAAGCGTTGTTTGATTCCCTTTCTCATGCACAAAGCCTATGAAAGGGAATGAAAGATATTCGAGACCGAAAGATCAGTAGTTGTCTAGTTGCTCTACCTCCACACTGAGTGAACAAAACATTTGCATTCTCCATGGTACGAATTAAATTAGCATGAAAGTCTTACCTGAAAATAACTTTGGTTGTGGAGTTCCATGAGCTGCGATCCACTGCTTTCCGCGGGGTGGTCCGTGAGCCTCCTCGTTACTTTTGGCTCCTGTGGGGTCTCACGAGACCGCTAAATCCCGCAGGAGTCAGGTGGCTCTTCGCTCATTCCACACTGAGTGAAAAAATTTTTCATCCTCCATGGTGCAAATCTAATTACATGGAGGTCTACCCGAAATAACTTTTATAAAACAAAAAACGAGGATGTCCCATAAGTGTGCATCACTTAATGGAATATCCTCGGTTAACATACTAGTTAACTAGACGCTGTGCTTCACGTAATTGGTAAGTACGTACTTTCCTAGGTAAGAAACGACGAATTTCATCTTCGTTGTACCCAACCTGTAATCTCTTTTCATCAATAATAATTGGACGTCTAAGTAAGCCTGGATTTTTTTGAATAAGCTCATATAAATCCTGTAATGGCATTGCCTCTAGATTGATGTTTAGTTTTTGGAATATTTTTGAACGAGTAGAAATGATCTCATCAGTTCCATCTTCAGTCATACGAAGAATTTCCTTAATTTCTTCAATAGAAAGAGATTCAGAGAAAATATTCCTTTCAACATATGAAATATGATGCTCTTCTAGCCATGATTTAGCTTTTCTACAAGACGTACAGCTTGGTGATGTATAAAGAGTAACCATTAATATCACTCCTTTGGATTAATTGATATATGGTACTAGTTAGTCTAACTAACCTACAATGATTAGCATCTTGAGTTTAATACCATCTTTAAATTAAAATTAATTTAATTAAGTAATTTCTCTTAATTATTATACATCAAATATATATAGAAAGATATATAAATTAATAAAAATACTATAAAAGTTATACAAAAATGATACGACAATTTTCTCAAATAGCGTGATATGTATGATAATGCTCTTTTATTATTTTAAATCTAAAAAAATAGGAAGTAAACCAAATATAATTTGATTTACCCCCTTATACGCTCACTTAATCTAATTCACGAAAAATATCCTTCGATTGATCTTGTTTATAAGTTAATACTTTATCTACTTTCTCATACGATTCTCCGTACATTTCTTTGTCTTTATATGTGTGTACAAGCTTATACGTTCTTTTCATTGCATTATAAATTTCATCTTCTGATTCAGAATTAGGTGACCAATAAAGAATTTCTAACTCATTTACTTTTTTAGTAGCTAAAGACCTTCTTCGATAACCAATAGAATGTGCGTGTTGAAAACCCTCTCTTTTATAAAACTTTAGCCTTTTTTCTGTATCAGAATCATTATAATCAATCGGTTCGACCTCAAGAAGTATCGGCTTCCCCTTAGCCTTTAATTTTTCAATTAACTTATGCCCTAAACCTTGACCTCTTGACTCTTTCGATACAAATAAATAATCAATGAAAATAAAGTCATGAAGCTCTACATACATTAAAACATGATATTTTCCTTCATCCTTATGATAAATATCGGATTTCTCAGTTAGAAGGGCTTCTATGTGTTCTTTTGACTTCATTTCTTCAATCGGAAAATATTGATTTAATTTATCATACCAATTCATTTTATTCTCCTTTCATTATATTTATAGTCCTTCCTAAATGAAAACGTGAGAAATTTTCAAGACCTTGTCCACTAATTAAAGATTTACTCTTTAATTAATCTCCTTTTTAACATAAAATAAAAGAAGAAGTTAATAATTGGAGGGATACATATGATTAGTTACATCATCGATTTTTCTATTGTTGCAGTACTTGTAATCGGTATCACGGCAATTATGGGTGTAGTCACAAACGGATTAGGCATTTCTGTTTTCGGTGGTAAAACCAAATCAGAATTTGTTGATAAATCAGACAGAATGCAATCTGGCTGGAAAAAAGTTGGCGGAACAGGAATTAAAAAATAAGTTTTCGATCTTAAATATTGTATTAATGGAAAACAAAGGTTCCAACTACTCTTCAGACGACGTACGAAGATAGACAGGTTTTATTAGAAGCGATTGGATTACCAATCGCTTCTCTAATTTCTACACTCATTAAATTATGGAGTATAATCGACTCCTTTTGTATAGGTATTTCCCGCATTCCATAAAAGAAACTCAGTTATTCCATTATCATTTAATGCTTTAATCTGGGCTTCTACCTCATCTTTACCATATACTATATAGTTCCCACTTCCAAGCCAACTAGCAGTAAAATCCTGAATCCATGGCCTTGATATCGGTTTTTGATCTAATTCATTAAGTTTTTTCTTTTCAAATTTTGCATATTCACTAATTAGTCGGTATGGCTCAAGATCAGGCTTGGCAATTCCAAAATAACTAGTCCAGTGGCTAGGATAAATCATCGATGATATTATATCGACATGCTCGGATATTTCCGAAAAATTTTGTCCAATTCCGGGTGCTTCAGGTAAAGTAGCAGAATATCCAAATATGTCTACAGAAACCTTAACATCGTATGGCTCCAAACTTTTTTTTGCATATTCAACAAAATCTGTTACAGCATGTACTCTACTTGGCAGCTCACCATTGTTATCTTTTTCATACTCGCCCAATCCATATTTCAACTGTTTATCTCGTTTCTCAAATCCCTCTGGGAAACGAACATAATCAAACTGAATTTCTTTAAAGCCTAATTTTGCTGCTTCTATTGCAATTCCTACATTATAATCCCAAACTTCTTTTAAATAAGGATTAACAAAAGATTCTCCTCTATTATTGGCCCAAACTTTTCCGTTTTCCCGAAATGAGAGCTCAGGTTTCTTTTTCGCTAAAACAGTATCCTTAAAAACAACTACTCGAGCAATCGGATAAATATCTCTTTCTGAAAGATTTTCTAAAAGTTTTCGTGGGTCTTTGATATAGTTTTGTCCAATTTCAGAATAGGTTGAATCCTTTTTTGGTTTATAGGTTAAAAAGCCATGATCATCTTTAATGTCAATGACCATTGAATTAAGATCAGTCTTTTCAATTAGTGAAAGAAGTTCTTTAAACCTACTCCCACCAGCAGAATGGCCGGTCACGTAAATCCCTCTCACAGCTTCAGGATATTCAAATGAAAGACCAGAATCAAACTTAAATCTTGCAGGCTTTTCAGGGATAACCCTTGTTTCTCGATTCAGCTGTTTAAACGGATGATTATCTGCACCTAGTTGAACTGGTTCAGCAAAGACGTTTTGCGACATCATTAATGTGATGAATATTACAGAAATTAGTAACGTACTTCTTTTCCACATGTAACAACCTCCAGTTTTTATTTTCAGCTCTGTTACGTAAATGATAGTGTTTGCCCTGGCAATTGAACACACAAAGCAGTAGTAGTAGTCCGGATTCTCCTGTGCATTTAAGCTTGGAGGTATCGGGTTTCTCCTTCCCTTAAGAACCAGGAATCAAACGTCCCACCACAATAACTTAATAAATAACAGAGCCATTTATTTAAATGGTGGTCTTACTAAAAAACAAGTAGATCAATTTCTATATACCATTAGTTTTTTCATTCTTTATGTATTTCATGATTACTTCTTTCTGTTAGTTATTCCATATGCTCTTTCTTTATCAAAAATAACCAAAAAAAGGTTACCCTAATGATAATTCACAGAATTTAATTACGTGAAGTACATTTATGGGTAACCTTTATTTTTTAGATATTGTTTTGTCTTTTGTACTCTTCAAATTCTTGTTCAGAACACGAAACATAATGACCCGGCTTGATTTCTCTTAGCTTCACATTATCATTCGATCCATAATTATGATCCTTAGGGTCATAGATCAATCTTTGTCTTGTTCGTTCTGACTGAGGATCTGGTAAAGGAATTGCAGATAACAACGCTTTGGTGTATGGATGAATTGGATTATTGTATAATTCATCACTATCTGCTAATTCAACAATATTACCAAAATACATTACACCAATACGATCACTGATATATTTAACCATTGAAAGGTCATGTGCAATAAATAAATACGTTAAACCTTTTTCCTCTTGAAGTTTTTTCAATAAGTTTACTACTTGAGCTTGAATTGAAACGTCAAGAGCCGAAATGGGTTCGTCAGCAATTATAAATTCAGGCTCAACGGCTAATGCCCTGGCAATCCCAATTCGTTGTCTCTGACCACCACTAAATTCATGTGGGTAGCGATTCGCATGCTCTCGATTTAATCCAACCGTTTCTAACAATTCGTACACTTTACTCATACGATCTTTTTTGTCAGAAGCCAGTCCATGAATATCAATACCTTCTGCTACAATATCTGCAACAGTTAATCGAGGATTTAAACTTGCATAAGGATCTTGGAAAATCATTTGCATCTTACGGTTAAATTCTTTTAATTCGGCTTTCGACTTTTTTCCGTGAACATTTTTCCCTTCAAATAGTACCTGTCCATCTGTTGCATCATAAAGTCGAATAATCGTGCGTCCAGTAGTCGATTTTCCACAACCTGACTCACCAACAAGACCTAATGTTTCTCCTTTATATATATCAAACGAAATCCCATCTACAGCTTTAACAAGATTTGGTTTTCCAACATTAAAGTATTGCTTTAGATTTTTTATCTCCACTAATTTTTCTTTATTAGCCATCCTTACTCATCCCCCTTTTGCTCTGCCTTTTGATTAGAGGAATATTTTGCTCTACGTTCCTGAATTGCAACTGGCGGCACTACCTTTGGTGCATCTGGATGAAGCAGCCAAGTTGCTGCATAATGTGTCTCTGATACCTTGAACATCGGTGGCTCCATCTCAAAATCAATTTGCAAAGCAAATTCATTTCGTGGTGCAAACGCGTCTCCTTTTGGAGGATATAATAAATCTGGAGGTGTTCCAGGAATCGCATATAATTCTCCGTCTGAATCCAAGCTTGGCATAGAGCTAAGTAATCCCCATGTGTAGGGGTGCTGAGGATTATAGAAGACTTCATCTACAGTACCAATTTCACAAATTTTACCGCCATACATTACCGCCACCCGGTCAGCGACATTGGCTACCACACCTAAATCATGGGTAATAAAGATAATTGACGTATCTATCTTCTTTTGGATATCTTTCATTAATTCTAATATTTGTGCTTGAATCGTTACATCAAGGGCCGTTGTAGGTTCGTCAGCAATAAGTACTTTAGGATTACAAGCCAATGCAATCGCAATGACCACGCGTTGTCTCATTCCACCAGAAAACTGATGTGGGTACTGATTGAATCTCGCTTCAGGATTCGGTATACCTACAAGTTTCAATAAATCAATCGCCTTTTCCTTCGCAGCACCCTTGCTATGTTTTTGATGGATAATCAAACCTTCCATGATTTGAACACCGATTTTCATGGTCGGATTAAGTGAGGTCATCGGATCCTGGAAAATCATCGAAATTTCTTTCCCTCTGATTTTCTGCATTTCTCTCTCACTAGCTTTTGCTAAATCTTTTCCATTAAAAATAATTTCACCTTGTTTAACTTTCCCAATTCCGTTAGGTAAAAGCCCCATTATAGACTTTGTAGTAACAGATTTACCTGAACCAGATTCTCCAACGATTGCTAGTGTCTCACCTTTATTCAAATCAAAGTTAACTCCTCTAATTGCCTGTACTTCACCTGCAAAGGTTTCAAATGATACATGTAAATCATTCACTTCCAATATTTTTGCCATCTGTATTCACCTACCTTTTTTAGTCGCGCATTTTTGGATCTAAGGCATCACGTAATCCATCTGCCATTAAGTTAAATGCAATCATAAGCGCACTGATCACAATTGCAGGAAAGATCATAATGTGAGGGAAGATTTGAATTGATTTATAACCATCTTCAATCAATGTTCCGAGTGAAGCTGTCGGTGGTTGTAATCCTAATCCAATAAAGCTTAAAAATGCTTCAAAGAAGATCGCACTAGGAATTGTAAACATTGTATTAATAATAATAACGCCGGCCACATTAGGTATGAGATGTTTCGTAATAATTTTTGAATCCTTAGAACCTAAGGTCTTTGATGCTAAGACAAATTCCTGGTTTTTCAACTTTAAGATTTGACCACGGACAATCCGGGCCATCCCTACCCAACCTGTAATTGTTAATGCAACAGTTATCGAAATAATACCTGGTTCTAGTACAAGGATCATTAATATTACAACTACCAAGTTAGGAATTCCAACTAATACTTCAATAATCCTTTGCATAACATTATCAGTTCGACCACCATAATAAGCAGAGATTCCGCCATAGGCAACTCCAATGATCATATCAATGACTGCTGCTAAAAGAGCAATATATAAAGAAATACGTGTTCCAGACCATACACGAGTCCATAAATCACGTCCCAAACCATCAGTTCCAAACCAAAAATAATCCGTTATTCCTTTTTGTTCATATACATCTACTACACCACTACCATCAGGCGCTTCCATAGTACCGTCTAATCCTAACCAGCTTACATGTTCTAACACAGGCACTTTCGGAGGTAGCTTTGCACGAGATAAATCTTGATCATCAAATCCATGATTATTCATCATCGGTCCAAAAATAGCAAGAAATGCAACCACGATGATAAGAATTAGACCAAATATAGCTGCTTTATTTTTTCTTAAACTTCTCCAAGCATCCTGCCAATAAGTTAAACTTGGTTTAGTAATTTCTTCCCCTTTATGGGTATCTAATTGAGCTGGTTTAAATAATTCTTTTGGTAAATTCTCTAAGTTTTGTTTCATTATTTTTTACCTCCAGCCAATCTTATACGAGGATCAATAATTCCATATAAAATATCTACAACTAAAACAATGAAGATAAATAATCCTGCAAAGAATAATGTTGTTCCCATAATTACTGGGTAATCATTTGATGTAATTGAGCGAACAAACTGCTCACCTAGTCCTGGGATTGAGAATATTTTTTCTATTACTAAAGATCCCGTCATCAAACTAACTGCTAGAGGCCCTAGTACTGTAATAATCGGTATTAATGCATTTCTCATCGCATGTTTAAAAGCAATTGTAAATGGACGGACTCCTTTAGCTCTCGCTAATAAAATATAGTCTGAGTTTAAAACTTCTATCATTTCAGTTCTCATGAATCTTGCAGTTGTTGCTAATGGAAACATTGCTAGTGCAATGGTAGGTAGAATCGTATATTCAAATCCATCCCAGAATGCGACAGGTAACCATTCTAGTTCTACCGCGATAAAATACTGGAGAAGTCCAGCAAAAACGAATGAAGGGATTGCTTTTCCTGAAACAGCTAAAATTGTAGATCCATAATCATATATAGTATTTTGTTTTAATGCAGCTAAAATCCCAAAAAGCACTCCAATAATTGTACCGAAGATCATTGATTGAAATCCTAAATAAGCTGATGGGCCAATACGATCTAAAATCAACCCTGTTACATCTCTACCGTCAAACTGGAAGGAAACACCTAAATCACCTTGCATTAGATTCCCCATATATTTTAGGTACTGTATCGGTACAGGATCATTTAATCCATACTTTTCTTTAACGACAGCTTGCTGTTGTTCTGTCATTTTGTCCTCGGCTGTAAATGGAGTACCCGGCATTAGCTTCATTAAAAAGAATGTGGCTGATGCAATGATAAATAGGGTAATAAACATATAAAATATTCTTTGAATCAAGTACTTAGCCATTTAACGACACCTCCTATAATTTCTTACGAGTTTTTCAAATGATAATACTGCCAAATAGAAATGAGTGGTATGAAAAAAGATTAGTTTCATGTTCATTTCTATTTGGCAATCTTCCAGCAGGGCTGGAAACTAATCTGAACATGTAACTAATAGAGTCGGTTGTTGAGTAAATTTTCTAAAACTTCTCATATATTGAAAAAGAGGATAACTTGCGTGGAGACGAGTTATCATTAAAGAAAATTCTTTGAAATGATAATCACACCTCCCCGCACACAAGTCATCCTCTTTTATATAAAGTTTTAACTACCTTAACCTTTATTTTTCAATGCTTGTCCATTTAAATGAATAATCTGGTCCAAACGAATGGATATAAAGATTTTTAACATATGGTCTTAATAATTGAGAAGTACCTCGTTGGTATAACGGTGCAATTGCAGCATCTTCTTCTAGCAGAATTCTTTCTGCTTCTTGCATTGCTTCAAAACGAGCAACTGGATCAGCCGCTAGAGTTGTTTTCGCTTCATTAATTAAGCGGTCATACTCTGGATTTGAATAACCCATTTTATTATTACCACCATCTGTAACCCAAAGGTCAGCAAATGTCATTGGATCTAAATAATCAGGACCCCATCCAGCAAGTTGGATATCGTAATCCATGTTCGTGTCAAGATCAAGACGTTGCTTAAATGGCACATTTTTAAGATTGATTGTTAATCCAGGTAAATTTGTTTCAAGCTGGTTTTTAATAAATTCTTGCATCTTTACTGCAGTTTCAGTATCTCCACCAAGAACTTCAATTGTAACTGCATCAGTGCCTAATGCAGCTAAACCAGCAGTCCAGTGTTCTTGAGCTTTATCAACATCATAAACATTAAAATCACCATTTGCAGCACGGAAGTCTTCATTTGTTTCAGGATGCTTTACAAAATCAGCAGGAACAGCATAATTAGCTGGTACTGACCCGTTATTTAAAATAACATCTGACATCCCTTGTTTGTCGATCGCCATCGAAATCGCTTTTCTAACATCAACATTTGCTAATGCTTCATTTTTAGTTTGGTTAAATTTAAACCAGAAAATTGTAGGCTCTCCATAGCTCATAAAATCAGCATGGCTTCGGTATTTATCAACGAACTCTGATGAAAGTGCACCTGACATGTCAATTTTATTTGTATCATAAAGTCCAACAGATGTAGCTGGATCTTTTACAACTTTTACCTCAATAGAATCTAAAGAAACAACATCAGCTTCCCAATAGTCATTGTTCTTATCCATCGTCCAACCTACTTCATGCTCCCAATTCGAAAGCACAAATGGACCATTGAAAATCATTTGTTCCACCTCAAGTGCATATTTATCGCCTTGTTCTGTAACAAATGCTTCGTTTTGAGGAAAGAATGTAGGGAATGTCATTAAAGTATCAAAATAAGGTACTGGACGCTCTAATGTAACTTCAAACGTTGTATCGTCCACTGCCTTAACACCCAATTCTTCAATACCTAACTCACCGTTAGCAATCTCTGTAGCATTGGTAATTACACCTGACATCATATAAGGTCCATATTCAGACGCAGTTTCTGGGTTAACAGCTCGTCTCCACGCAAACACAAAGTCATTAGCTGTTACCTTTTCACCATTTGACCATACAGCATCATCACGGAGATTGAATGTATATACTGTACCGTCTTCACTTACAGTGTGGTCAATAGCAACACCAGGTACTGGCTTGTTATTTTCATCTAAACGATATAACCCCTCAAATACTTGGTTCATCACATTGAACGCAACTGCATCTGTACCCATAACAGTATCCATTGTAGGAATTTCGGCAGTCTCTAAAATATTAAGTACTTGTTCTACCTTCTCTGATCCAGTATCAGCATTGTCCCCTGCATTATCTGTACCACCACATGCAGCAAGAACCGTACTAATGATCAGAATCAGAACTAATAAGTATTTTGACTTTTTCATCTTATGTCCCCCTATAATATTATTCCAAAAAAGCATGTTCGTTTTTTGGGTTGCAGAAACTATTATACATAGTTAAAAAATTTCGTGCATTGGTTTTTATTGGATAAAACAACATAAACCTTGATTTAAAAGCACTAAAAATATAAAAAATAGGTATTTTTACCTATGTATAACCTCTGTTTAAATTCACTGGTTTTTTGTAATATTATCCCTATTTTCTAGATTTAATATGTAAAATATTATATTTAAATATTGTTATTTTAAAATTAATATTATTCTAATAAATTATTTATTTTTGCGAATTAATAGCTGTTTTTGTTATACTACTTGAAAAAATACTGGAGCGAAAATATGAAAATGCCTAAATATATATATAACTCAATTATTTTTACACTGACTTCACTCGTTCTTGTTGTACTCATATCACTCATTTTCTATAAAGAATTTTCATTATTACACTTTATAAATATAACTTTTGGTTTTTCCTCAATTTTTATTCTGTTCGGTTTGCTTACTTTTATAACGAAAAAAGGTTTTTTTGATGGTATTACATATTCTTTTCGAAAACTTTATAAACACACGACAAGATATCAGGTTATCGAGGATTTAGATGAAATGAGAATGCCATCAGAAACTATAAATAACATTCCCTTCATTTTCTTAATAACGGGTGTATCTTTACTATTTATAATGATCATTGCTCTCTTACTTTATTAGTCCAGATTATTTCAAAAGATTGCATCTTTATAGAGATTTAGATATAATAAATAATTATTTATATTCAAATGCAACGATGAAGAATAGTACACATTTTACCCATTTAAAGAGAGCTTGTGGCTGGTGAGAACAAGTAATGAAAAATGTGGAATGGACTTTTTAGCATCTATATTGAAATATAGTAGATATAGACGTTTAACCTAACGTTATAAGGTTTCCGATCTAATCGGTACTAAGTGATTTCTTTAACAGAAATAACTAGGGTGGCAACGCGGTAACCATTCGTCCCTATTCCAAAGGGGAGGAGTGGTTTTTTTATTTGCCAAAAAATTCTAAATAAGAAAAAAGCAGTCTATGGAATGAACGAAGAGCCACTTGACTCCTGCGGGATCCAGTGGTCTCGTGAGACCCCGCAGGAGCCCGCCCCTGGCGACGAGGAGGCTCACGGACCACCCCGCGGAAAGCAAGTGGATCACAGCTCATGGAACTCTAACCTTAGTTATCTTCAAGGTAGAACCCAATGCTAATAAAAATTCGCACCATGGAGAATGAAAATGTTTTGTTCATTCAGTGTGGAGGGAGAGCAACTAGACAACTACTGATCTTTCGGTCTCGAATATCTTTCATTCCCTTTCATAGGCTTTGTGCATGAGAAAGGGAATCAAACAACGCTTTTCATTCCCTTTGGATGGCTTTTGGCATGAGAAAGGGAATCAAACAATGCTTTTCATTCCCTTTGTTGAGCTTTTGGCATAAGAAAGGGAATCAAACAATGCTTTTCATTCCCTTTGGATGGCTTTTGCATGAGAAAGGGAATGAAACAATGCTTTTCATTCCCTTTGGATGGCTTTTGGCATGAGAAAGGGAATCAAACAATGCTTTTCATTCCCTTTGGATGGCTTTTGCATGAGAAAGGGAATGAAACAATGCTTTTCATTCCCTTTGGATGGCTTTTGGCATGAGAAAGGGAATCAAACAACGCGCTTTTCATTCCCTTTGTAGGGCTTTGGGCATTAGTAAGGGAATTGAAACTCTCTGACCTAGGTATTTCCAGGGTAGACATCTATGCTAAATAAGTATTTCGCACCATGGGGGATGAAAAAACTTTATACTTAGCGTAGTGTCAAGCTCCAGGCGCTATCGGCTCTCAGGTCTAAGTCCCCGCAGGAGCCCGCTCCTGGCGACGAGGAGGCTCACGGACCACCCCGCGGAAGGCAAGTGGATCGCAGCTCATGGAACTCTACATCATTAGGTATTTTCAGGGTAGACACCTATGCTAATTTAATTCGCACCATGGAGTATGAAAAATTATACTTAGCTTAGTGTCTAGCTTCAGGCGCTATCGGCTCGGGGTCATAAGTCAATCCGGCAAGAAGGTTAAAAAGCACAACCTTCTTGCCGGCTCGTCTTATGCCTGTCGCCGATGAACGAGCGCCTTCAGCATTTCTTTTTTCAGGGTAGACATCCGTACTCAAACTGCTGAATATTAGGTACTACATAGTTTTTTTACTTTTAAGATAAACTTTTAAATAATACCGGAGAGTGATTATTAATGAAGACTATATTTTCAGGAATTCAACCAAGTGGTTCAGTAACTTTAGGCAATTACATTGGCGCAATGAAGCAATTTATTGAGCTACAAGAAGATAACAACTGTTATTTTTGTATCGTTGACCAACATTCAATTACCGTCCCACAAGACCGTCTAGAACTTAGAAAGAATATTCGTAGCCTTGCAGCCTTATACTTAGCAATTGGCATTGATCCATCAAAATCTACACTTTTCATTCAATCAGAGGTTCCTGCACATGCACAAGCCGGATGGATGTTGCAATGTGTTGCATATATTGGTGAACTGGAGCGAATGACACAATACAAAGACAAATCAGCTGGGAAAGAAGCAGTTTCTGCTGGTCTATTAACATATCCACCATTAATGGCTGCAGATATATTATTATATAATACAGATGTTGTCCCTGTTGGAGAGGATCAAAAACAACATATTGAATTAACAAGAGATCTAGCGGAAAGATTTAATAAAAAGTTTAATGATATACTTACCATTCCTGAGCCTCGTATTCCAAAAGATGGCGCAAGAATCATGTCTCTCACTGAACCTACCAAAAAGATGAGTAAATCAGATCCAAATGTAAAATCTTACATTACTTTATTAGATGATCCGAAACAAATTGAGAAAAAAATTAAAAGTGCGGTAACTGACTCTGATGGAATTGTTGAATATAACCGTACAGAAAAACCCGGTGTTTCAAATTTATTAAGCATCTATTCTGTTATCACAAACCAACCTATCGAAAAAATAGTTGATAACTATAAAGGTAAAGGATACGGGGAATTTAAAGCTGACCTTGCTGAAGTAGTTGTAAATGCGTTAAAGCCAATACAGGACAAATATAATTACTATATCAATTCTGAAGAACTAGATCGAATTCTTGATCTAGGAGCAGAAAAAGCCAACGTTGTCGCAGGTAAGACTTTAAAGAAAATGGAAACCGCAATGGGTCTTGGACGCAAAAGAAGATAAAAAATCCGTAATTCGAGATGCCTTTTACTCACTGTTTGAGCTATAGAAAAACCTTAACAGTAAAATAAAAATAACTAGGGGTGATTTTATTCACCCCTAGTTTACTTTTGGCTCATGTTCAATTTCCCATAATTTCTCGAAAAAAGGCTGACCCTTTATTAAATTTTCACATAAAATTTCATGCTTACTTGTCCATCCAACTCTTGTTTCATGGTACAGTTGCTCCCAAATTTCATCAAAATCTTTATTCTGAATGGTTTCATATTTCATTGGATCCCATTCTGTGTACCAATACCGAACTTCTGACACGTTTTTTGTTGATTGTAGTTGGTCTAGAGCCATGAATAATAATTGTTTTAGTTGTCGTTCCTTACGGGTTAATCCTGCCATTTCAATCGGGGATGGTGACAGAATGTGGTATTCTTTATCACTAGAAGAACTAGTAATATCATATGTATACTCTATGATGTCCTGATCACTCACCATATCATAAACTAACTGTTCTTGTCTTGGTATCAATCTACTCTTCCTTATCGGCAGACTGTAACCTATTGTATCAACCGCAATTATTCCTTGACCATCTGTCACTACAAAACAATAATCCAGTTGAATACGTTCATGGTTCTTACGTACATATGCCTTTTGATATACATCTTTCAATAACTGTTCCGGGAGTTCTGTAAGATCATTTTCGATATAGTTAAAAAGCAATGGATCAATTTTTAGTAAAGGGACCTGATCTAAGAGCTCTACACTATCGTCCTTGCGCCATTCATGAAATTGACACACGTTGTAGCCATTCTCTTCTCCCTCAAACCAATTTACCCAAATATCATGAAGATACAACATTTTCTACCCCTCACTTCAACCGTTTGTCAACAGTATAGGCAGTCCTATTAAAATTTATTCCAAATTATTCATATAATGTTATTTGAAAACTTCATTTTTCATCTTCACCTATTGATAATGATGGAAAGTAAACACTCAGCCATATAATAATCAAACCCATAGGGAAGAGCCAACATTCAACTTTTGTTATTATGAAGTCAAGATATTCTATTACATCCCTACCAGTAGCAAGGATATTTAAATAGGCAATGATACTT
Organism: Litchfieldia alkalitelluris; assembly: GCF_002019645.1. Taxonomy (GTDB): domain Bacteria; phylum Bacillota; class Bacilli; order Bacillales; family Bacillaceae_L; genus Litchfieldia; species Litchfieldia alkalitelluris. The sequence goes on from NZ_KV917374.1 coordinate 4,019,294, forward strand.
ATTCCACCAGAAATAGCTAAACCAAACCCTATAAGAAAAATAAATAATCTAAATATCATAGTAACTTGTCCATAACTTGAGAATGATTGTTAGCTTTTTTCATAGGGATTTTTCTCTCCTAACTTGTCCACCTCTATATTTTCATAATATGTATCTCAGTGAGGATTATGAATAAAACACTCTTTTTTTCTATAAAAACAAAAAAAGCCAAGATTCACACTTGGCTTTTTTTAATAATATAAAGTTAATTACTCATTTACCTTTGGATCAAGCGCATCGCGTAAACCATCACCAACAAAGTTAAAGCATAATACTGTTAATAGAATCATTAATCCAGGGAATAATGGATACCACCATGCATTTAACATAATCGTAAAGTTCTGAGCATCCTGAAGCATGTTCCCCCAACTTGGAGTTGGCGGCTGAATTCCTAATCCTAAATAACTAAGTGCTGACTCTGCTAAAATAACTCCACCAATTTGTAATGAAGCTGCAACGATAATCGGTCCCATTGCATTAGGCAAGATGTGCGAGAAAATGATTTTATAACTTCTAGTACCTATTGTCTTAGACGCAAGTACAAACTCACGAGTTCTTAAAGATAAGAATTCACCACGTACTAAACGTGCCGTTCCCATCCATCCTGTTAAAGCAAAGATTAAGATAAGCTTATCAACACCAGGAGAGAAGATTGTTACTAACGTAATTAATAAGAAAATACTTGGAATAGATAGTAAGATATCAACAAAACGCATTAATATTGCATCTAATTTACCACCGAAATATCCAGCTAAAGAACCAACAAGCGTTCCAATTGTAATTGCTCCAAATACGGATGCAAATCCAACTAGCAGAGAAATTCTAGCACCGTAAAGTAGACGAGTTAGTAAGTCACGACCAAATTTATCTGTACCAAGCAAGAACTCAGCGCTTGGTGGTTTTAACTTATCTAATAAACGTTGTTCCTCAAACGAATATGGCGCAATAAGTGGTGCAAAAATTGCTGCTAAGATAATAAGAGATAAGATTGATCCACCTATTACAGCTAATTTATTTTTTACGAATTTTCTTACAATGATTTTCGTCATTGTATCTGGCTTTTTATTTAACCCCTGGGCCAAAGTATCATTAGTAGGGGTATTTGGTGTTAAGTTTGGTTGTGCCATCATGCTTCCCCCTTCTTAGTACTCAATCCGCGGATCAAACACAGCATATAAAATGTCTGCAATTAGATTTCCGATTACAACAAATACAGCTGAAATAACTGTTAATGCCATAATAACTGGATAATCACGTTGGAAAGCTGAATCAAAGAATAACTTTCCGATCCCTGGCCATGCAAAAACCTGTTCAACAATAACAGAACCACCAATAAATGTTGGTAACATTAACCCGAAAATAGTGATAACAGGAATTAACCCATTACGTAATCCGTGCTTGTAGATTACTTTAGTTTCTCTAAATCCTTTTGCTCTTGCAGTTCTCATATAATCCTGTCTGATTACTTCAAGCATACTTGTACGAGTATATCTTGTTAATCCAGCCATATCGGCAGTTGCTAATACAAGTGCTGGTAAAATTAGATGGTGGATTCTATCCCACAAACTAAACGGAGCGTTAAGTGTGTGAGTGCCCCCTGTTGGGAACCAGCCTAAATTTACAGATAAGAACATAATTAAAATAAGTCCGAGCCAAAAGTTCGGTGTGGCCAGTCCTAAAAACGAGGTGATTGTGACCGAGTAATCGAGCTTTGAATACGGTTTCGTGGCTGATAATATACCAAAAGGAATGGAAATAATAACAGCCAGTAATGTTGAAACAACCATTAATAATAGTGTGTTAGGAAGACGATTAGCAATCATTTCACTTACTGGAGTACCTTTACGTACTAATGATGTACCAAAATCACCTTGAGCCATGTTTCCAAGCCACTTTACATATTGAACATGTACAGGCTGGTCTAAACCATACTTTTGAATAAATTTTTCTCTGTTTTCCGGCTTAATATTTGGATCCATCATTAATGCTGTTGGCCCACCTGGTGCCATTTTTACAATTGCAAATGAAATGATGGTGATTCCAATTAATAAGGGAATAGCCATTAAAATTCGTCGAATGATATAAGATGCCATAGCTTATTCTCCTTCTTTAATAGATTTTAAAAGTTTGGCGGACGATAAATGCCCATGATTTAGGCAAGCATTTTATTACAAAGGGGAGGATTCCCTCCCCCATGCAATGTAAATGCTTGTCTAGTAAATTGTTAATTATTGTTGGTTAAACCACCATTTATGAATGTTGTAGAATTCACTCTTTGCATGGAACTCATAACCTTCTAAGTTCTCAGGCATTGCACGGTGTACGTTCGGATAGTAAAGGAACGTGTAAGCTTGGTCTTCAGCAAGAATCTTGTAGATATCACCATAAATAGCTTTGTACTCATCACGATCTAAGATTTGTTTTGCTTCTTCCATTAACTTATCAGCTTCTTCGTTTTTATACCAAACAAAGTTTAAACCTTCTGCCGCTTGGCTAGAATGGAAGATATCATATTGATCAGGGAAAGTAGACATGCTCCACCCTAATACTAATGCATCGTAATCCCAATTTGGAGCAGAAATTTGCTCGATATATGCACTCCACTCAACGATTTCAGGAGTTGCTTCGATTCCAACTTCTTTTAATTGTTGTTGTAATACTACAACGATGTCTTCACGAATCTTGTTACCTTGGTTAGTCTTGATTGAGAAAGAGAATTTTTCTCCATCTTTGTCAAGGATTCCGTCACCATCAGTATCAGTCCAACCAGCTGCAGCTAACAATTCTTTCGCTTTTTCTGGATCATATCCGAAAGTTGGTACTTCATCATTGTAAGCCCATGAAAGTGGAGATTCAGGAACGTGTGCTACTTCACCGTCTCCATTCATAACTGCTTGTACGATTTCTTCACGGTTAATTGCATGTGTAAGTGCTTGACGAACTTCTTTACTTTGGAAACGCTCTTGTTGCATGTTGAATCCAAGGTAAGTGTAAGATAAACCTAAACCAGATTCAATTTGGATTCCAGGGAATGATTGAACTGTTTCTAAATCTGTTCCTGGTACTTCGATAAAGTCAACATCACCAGCTTGGAATTGCGCTAATAATGAGTTTTGATCTGGAACAACTTTGTAAGTGATAGAGTCTAAGTAAGGACGACCCTCAAAGTAATCTTCGTTTGCTACAACTTTAACGTATTCTCCATCAGCCCATGTGTCAAATTTGAATGGACCAGTACCTACTGGAGATTTTGTGTTAAATTCATGCTCACCTAAATCACCAACTGGCACATCAGCAAGAATATGTTCTGGTAAGATACCATAGCTTAAACCAATTGAATGGAATGTAGCATCTACTTGTTTAAGATTGAAAACTACAGTATAGTCATCAACTTTTTCAACACTTTCAAGTGTTTCGAATTGAGACCCACGCTCACCAGCATAATCTGGGTTAAGTGGAATATTGTAAGTGAAAACAACATCATCAGCATTGAATGGCTCGCCATCATGGAAAGTTACATCTTGACGTAATTTAACTGTAAATGTTAAACCATCTTCAGACATTTGAACATCTTCAGCTAAGCTGTTAACCGGATCAAACTTAGTGTCGCCACCAACTAATCCGTTGTAAATGAACCCTTCGATATCTGAACTAGCAGTATCAGTTGAATATAATGGGTTAAATAGTGTAGGCTCACCAATCGATCCTACGATGATATCTCCACCAACTTGTGGTTCACCAGTTGGAGCATCAGTTTCCTCTGTTCCTTCATTTCCACCAGCAGGCTCTTCAGTAGTAGAATCTCCACCACAAGCCGCTAGAAACATTGACATAGCTAATGTTAGAACTAACAATAACCACGCAGACTTTCTTAACTTCATTGTAATTCCTCCCCTATTAATTTATATATATCTTGGGATATAGGTTTTAAACCTCGCTCCCAAGGATAAAGACCTTTATGTTACTTTCACTTATTCATATAAATGACAAGCAACAAAGTGATCTTTTTCCACTTCTTTAAATTGAGGTACTACTTGCTTACAAATCTCAGTAGCAGCTGGACATCTAGTGTGGAATACACAACCAGTTGGTGGATTTGCGGGACTTGGTAGTTCTCCTTTTAAAACAATGCGCTCACGTTTCACTGCATTTTTCCCTCTTGGTACAGGAACTGCAGAAAGTAGAGCTTGTGTGTAAGGATGTAATGGGTTTGCATATAAGTCTTCCTTACTAGCCAACTCCATCATGTTTCCTAAATATAAAACGGCGACTCTGTCACTAATATGACGAACAACACTTAGGTCATGTGATATGAAAATATATGTTAATCCAAAATCTTTTTGAAGATCTTGCATTAAGTTAATAATTTGAGCTTGAATTGAAACGTCAAGTGCTGAAACTGCTTCATCAGCGATGATAAGGTCTGGTTTCAACGCTAATGCTCTTGCAATTCCAATCCTTTGTCGCTGTCCACCTGAAAACTCATGTGGGTATCTATTAATGAAGGATGAATTTAATCCAACAGTTTCTAATAGTTCTTTTACTTTCTCATCGCGTTCTTTAGGAGCATAAAGATTATGTGTATTTAATGGTTCCTTTATAATAGAACGCAATGTTTTACGAGGGTTTAATGTAGCAAAAGGATCTTGGAAAATCATTTGTATATCTTTACGTACTGATTTTCTTAATTGACTTTCGCTCATATGCGTAATGTCTTGGCCCTTGAAAATAATTTTACCTTCTGTTGGTTCATATAAGCGGATGATCGTTCTACCAGCAGTAGATTTACCACAGCCTGATTCACCAACAATACCTAATGTTTCACCTTTTTTAACCTTTAGAGTTATTCCATCAACAGCTTTAACATTCCCTACTGTTTTTTGAAGTAACCCAGCTTTGATTGGAAAATATTTTTTCATATCTTGTAGTTCAAGTAATGTTGATGTTTCTTCATTAGCCTGAAGATTTTTTTCAAGATTAGTAGATTCAATCATGTAGTTACCTCCTTCTTACTCGTGTAGAAAGCAGCGTACTGCTCTACCTTTAGTCACTTTTAATTGAGGCTGTTCTGCAAAACAACGATCAAATGCCTTTGAACAACGAGGTGCGAAGCGGCAACCTTTAGGCATATTTTCAGGCGATGGAACATTTCCTTCAATTGACTGTAGTCGAGATATTTCACCATCAATAGATGGAACAGAATTCATTAGTCCTTCTGTGTATGGATGTAATGGTTCTTCAAAAAGCGCATCTACCGCAGCTTCTTCTACAACTTGTCCACCATACATAACAACGACTCTTTCAGCGATTTCAGATACAACACCAAGGTCATGTGTTATTAGAAGAATTGAAGTATCAAATTTCTTACTTACTTCCTTCATTAAATCCAATATTTGTGCTTGGATTGTCACATCTAATGCAGTTGTTGGTTCATCTGCTATTAAAAGCTTTGGATTACAGCTCATTGCAATAGCTATCATAACCCTTTGTCTCATACCGCCTGATAGTCGGTGTGGAAACTCACCAATCAATTCTGCCGCGCGTGAAAAACCAACAAGCTCAAGTAATTCAATCGCTTTTTTAGTTGCTTCATTTTTCGACATTTTTTGATGATAAGTTAAGACCTCAGTAATCTGTTCCCCGATTGTTAAAACTGGGTTCAATGAGGTCATTGGTTCTTGGAAAATCATCGAGATTTCGTTACCACGAACTTTACATAGTTGCGCTTCAGATAGGGTTACAAGATTCTTACCTTCTAAAAGAATTTCACCATCTACAATTTTACCTGCAGGACTTGGTACTAATCCCATAATAGATAATGACGTAATACTTTTACCTGATCCTGACTCACCAACTAATGCGACTGTTTCACCTTTATTTATCTTAATATCAACACCATCAACAGCTGGAATTACTGTCTTCTTTTTAAAGAAATGGGTCTTAAGATTTTTTATTTCTAATAATGTAGACATATCCACTTCCACCCCTCATCAACGAAAAATCATTAAACTAACACAATTCCGAAAATTTAAAATATAAATCGTCCATTTCTTATTTCCAATTCTATCTGTTTACAAATCTATTACTTTTTATCGTATTAGTTTTACACTAAACAAAATTATCTGAAAATAACAATACTAGTATTTTATTATATATAAAATATAAATTCAAGTTAATTTTAAAATATTTATGAATAACGAATTTTTCAACAATTCACTCTTATGTTATTTTAATTAAATTATTCTGAAATTGCAAGTTGTTTTTTGAAATAAAAAAAACTCTTATTTTACCTTATTATATTTAGTGAAACTAATAAAAAAACGTTTTTCGATATAACTAATTACTATCTTAGATTAACACAGTTACACCGTTCCAACAGCAATAAGTTTTTGGTAATCATAGAAATATTTTATTCTTGAATTTATTTTTACAAACTGTTTTAAATTTTAAAAATATTATTATTATTCCAACAAAGTATATGTTTTTATTTCCAACACGGTTCTATGAAGTAACTTTAGATCGTACGGAGAAATCCCTGTTCTTGTGGGATCAATTGGCTCGGATGGAATCAACTGCCCCCCAGTAACACGACTGGCTTTAGCGGAACGTACATATAATCATTTATTCAACATTAGTCTTCATTACAATTTAATTGGAAGCTAAATTAACGTCAAATGTTCCGAATAGATTCAACAGTTTTTTCCATAAAAAAAAAGCCGAAATTGGCTTTTTTTAGTTATTTATTTTTGGATCTAACGCATCTCGTAAACCATCTCCGACAAAGTTAAAACAAAGTACTGTTGTTAATATCAGCAAACCTGGGAATAAAGGATACCACCATGCTTTTAACATAATTGTAAAATTCTGTGCATCCTGCAACATATTACCCCAGCTAGGTGTTGGAGGTTGAATTCCAAGTCCTAGGTAACTTAATGCTGATTCTGCAAGTATTACTCCGCCAACTTGTAGAGTAGCTGCTACTATAATCGGTCCCATTGCATTTGGAAGGATATGCGAGAAAATAATTTTATAACTTCTCGTTCCTATCGTTTTTGATGCTAAAACAAATTCACGAGTCCGTAGCGTTAAAAACTCACCTCTTACTAATCTTGCCGTACTCATCCAACCTGTTAAAGCAAAGATTAAGATTAGCTTATCCACGCCTGGTTGAAAAATAGTAACTAAAGTTATTAATAAGAAAATACTTGGAATTGATAGTAACACATCTACAAATCGCATTAATATCGCATCAATCTTCCCACCAAAATACCCTGCTACTGAACCAACTAAAGTTCCGATTGTTATTGCCCCCACCACTGAGGCGAATCCAACAAGTAATGATATTCTTGCTCCAAACAGCAATCTTGTAAGCAAATCACGACCGAATTTATCTGTTCCTAATAAAAATTCGGCACTTGGTGGTTTAAGTTTATCTAGTAATCTTTGTTCTTCAAAAGAATATGGTGCAAGAAGTGGTGCAAATACAGCAGCAAGGATAATTAATGAAAGTATCGCAGATCCAATAACCGCCAACTTATTTTTCATAAACTTAGTGATCACTATTTTTGTCATCGTATCTGGTTTTTGATTAATCCCCTGAGTCAAAGAAACATCTGTTCCAGGAGATAAGTTTGGTTGTGCCATATTAACTTCCTCCTATTCTTAATACTCAATTCGCGGATCAAAAACCGCATATAAAATATCAGCAAGTAAATTACCAATAACAACAAACACTGCAGAAATAACTGTCAATGCCATAATTACTGGATAATCACGTTGAAAAGCAGAATCAAAGAACAACTTTCCAATCCCAGGCCAAGCAAACACTTGTTCAACAATAACTGAACCACCGATAAATGTTGGAAGCATTAAACCGAAAATCGTAATTACTGGAATAAGACCATTTCTCAGTCCATGCTTGTAAATTACTTTGTTCTGTCTAAATCCCTTTGCTCTAGCAGTCCTCATATAGTCTTGACCTAATACTTCTAACATACTTGTTCGGGTATATCGAGTTAGACCGGCCATATCTGCCGTAGCCAGTACAAATGCCGGTAACATTAAATGATGAATTCTATTCCATATGCTAAAAGGTTCGTTTAATGTATGTGTTCCACCTGTAGGGAACCATCCTAAGTTAACAGAGAGGAACATGATTAAGATAAGCCCTAGCCAGAAATTTGGTGTGGCTAATCCTAAAAAGGAAGTGATGGTAACACTATAATCGAGTTTTGAATAGGGCCGTGCCGCTGACAATATTCCAAACGGTATGGATATAACTACTGCAAGTAATGTAGATACAACCATAAGCAATAAAGTATTTGGTAATCGGTTCATAATCATTTCACCAACCGGTGTACCTTTCCTAACAAGAGAAGTACCAAAATCCCCTTTTGCCATATTCCCTAACCATTTAACATATTGAACATGAACAGGTTGATCTAAACCATATTTCTGAATAAACTTTTCTCGATTTTCTGGTTTTATATTAGGATCCATCATTAATGCGGTAGGACCACCTGGTGCCATTTTTACGATTGCAAACGAAATGATGGTAATACCAATTAATAAGGGAATAGCCATTAAAACTCGTCGAATAATATAAGTTACCATCGGTTATTCTCCTTTACTAAAAATTTTTCATCTATATCTAGCGAGATTCTTACTTCTACTCGTCCTGTTTTCAATACATAAAAAAGGAAGGGAGAATCCCTTCCCTCTTTTTAAAAAAGGTCTAATTAACTATTACTCTTGCTCAGCGAACCACCATTTATGAATATCATAGAAGTCGCTCTTTGCGTGGAATACATAGCCATTTAAGTTTTCAGGCATTGCACGGTGTACGTTTGGATAGTACAAGAATGTGTATGCTTGATCTTCAGCAATGATTTTGTAGATTTGTCCATAAAGCTCTTTGTAAGCTTCTTGGTCAACTGTTTGTTTCGCTTGCTCCATTAACTTATCAGCTTCTTCATTAGAATACCAAACAAAGTTTAAGCCTTCTTCTCTTTGGTTCGTATGGAAAATGTCTGATAACTCAGGGAATGTTGCTAAACTCCATCCTAATACTAAAGCATCGTAATCCCAGTTAGGTGCTGAAATTTGCTCGATATATGCACTCCACTCAACGATTTCAGGAGTCGCTTCGATACCAACTTCTTTAAATTGCTGTTGTAAAACTACAACGATATCTTCGCGGATTTTATTACCTTGGTTAGTCTTCATTACGAATGAGAACTTCTCTCCGTCTTTATCTAACCAACCATCACCATCTGTGTCTTCCCATCCAGCTTCAGCTAGTAGAGATTTTGCTTGTTCAGGGTCATAATTGAATTGTGGTACATCTGAGTTATAAGCCCATGATAATGGAGATTCAGGAACGTGTGCTACTTCTCCATCTCCATTCATTACAGCACTAACAATTTCTTCTCTGTTAATAGCATGTGTTAAAGCTTGACGTACTTTAGGATCTTGGAAACGCTCTTGTTGTTGGTTGAATCCAAGATATGTGTAAGATAATCCTAAACCAGACTCAATTTTAATACCTGGGAATGCTTTTGCAGTTTCAAGATCAGTACCAGGAACTGTGATGAAATCAACGTCACCAGCTTGGAATTGAGCTAATAATGCGTTTTGGTCAGGAACGATTTTGTAAGTGATTGAATCTAAGTAAGGACGACCTTCATAATAATCATCGTTAGCAACAACTTTTACATATTCTCCATCAGCCCATGAATCAAATTTAAATGGACCAGTACCTACAGGAGATTTAGTATTGAATTCATTTTCACCTAAGTCACCCATTGGTACATCTTTTAGGATGTGCTCAGGAAGTACTGCAAAGCTTAGTGTAATTGGAACGAATGTAACGTCAACAGAGCTTAATTTGAATTCTACAGTGTAGTCATCAATTTTTGTTACACTTTCAAGTGCTTCAAAGCTTGATCCACGCTCACCAACATAATCTTCATGAAGAGGAATGCTGAAAGAGAATACTACATCATCTGCAGTCACTTCTTCACCGTCATGGAACTTAATTCCTTGCTTTAATTTTACAACATGTGTAAGACCATCATCAGATGAGTCCACACTTTCAGCTAAATCCATTTCTGTTTCAAACTTTTCGTTTGAAGTTACAAGACCATTGTAAATGAAACCTTCAATGTTAGAACTTGGAACGTCAGTTGAGTAGTACGGGTTAAATAATGTAGGCTCACCGATAGATCCTACGATGATGTCTCCACCAACTACTGGCTCACCACTTGGAGCTTCCTCTTCTGGCTTTTCTTCTGCTGGTGTTTCTTCTGCTGGGCTCTCTGCATTATTGCCACCAGAGCAAGCCGCTAAAAATAGTGACATTGCAATAGTTAAGCAAAGCATTAACCATAACGATTTTTTAAATTTCATTCTAATTTTCCCCCTATCATAGTTTTAAAAATAATATCTTGAGTTACATTGTTACTAACCTTAGTCTACTTTTCTTCTATCGCCCCCCTTCAAGTAGTTAAAAAAACTGTTAGCCTAACTTATTCATATAGATGACATGCAACAAAATGTTCTTCTTGAACTTCCCTAAATTCAGGAACAACTTGTTTACAAATTTCAGTTGCTGCTGGACATCTAGTATGAAATACACAGCCACTAGGTGGATTTGATGGGCTAGGCAACTCACCTTTTAATACAATTCGTTCTCGTCTAACTGCATTTTTTGATCTTGGTGTTGGTACTGCAGATAAAAGAGCTTGTGTATAAGGATGAAGCGGATCAGCATATAATTTATTCTTTGGTGCCAATTCCATCATTTTTCCAAGATACATAACAGCTACTCGATCACTTATGTGCCTTACTACGCTTAAGTCATGTGATATAAAGATATAAGTAAGACCGAAATCTTCTTGTAAATCTTGCATTAAGTTAATAATTTGAGCTTGAATAGATACATCAAGCGCTGATACTGCTTCGTCAGCAATAATTAATTCAGGCTTTAATGCCAAGGCTCTTGCAATTCCAATCCTTTGTCTTTGTCCACCTGAAAACTCATGTGGATAACGATTGATAAAGGATGAGTTTAAACCAACGGTTTCTAGTAATTCCTTAACCTTTTCATCTCTTTCTTTTGGTAAATATAGATTATGAGTGTTCAATGGCTCTTTAATAATGGACCTCAACGTTTTCCGCGGATTTAATGTTGCAAACGGATCCTGGAATATCATTTGAATATCCTTACGAACTGTTTTCCTTAAATTATTTTCAGAGAGATGAGAAATGTCTCTACCCTTAAAGATTATTTTTCCATCAGTTGGCTCATACAAACGAATAATCGTTCTACCTGCGGTTGATTTACCACATCCTGATTCACCAACGATACCAACGGTTTCACCTTTTTTGATTTTCAAGTTCAGCCCATCAACTGCTTTTACATTTCCTACTTGTTTTTGCAGCAATCCAGCTTTTATAGGAAAGTATTTTTTCACATCTATTAATTCTAATAATGTGCTAGTTTCTTCAGTTGATTCTGACTGATTTGCCACTTCTTCGTTTACTGATATCATTGTAGCCCCTCCTTCTCTTCGTATAGGAAACAGCGCACGGAGCGACTACCATTCAATACCTTTAGTTGAGGTTGTTCTGAGAGACATCGATCAAACGCTTCAGAACAGCGTGGTGCAAATCTACACCCAGTAGGCATATTTTCGGGTGATGGAACATTTCCTTCAATTGATTGTAATCTACTAATCTCACCATCTATTGAAGGAACTGAATTCATTAATCCTAGAGTATAAGGATGTAATGGTTCTTCAAACAAGTCATCAGTTGAAGCCTCTTCAACCACCTGTCCTCCATACATAACCACCACTCGTTCAGCTATCTCTGAAACAACACCCAAATCATGCGTAATTAACAGGATAGATGTATCAAACTTTCTACTTACTTCTTTCATTAAATCTAAAATTTGTGCTTGTATCGTTACATCCAATGCGGTTGTTGGCTCGTCAGCTATTAATAGTTTGGGATTACAACTCATCGCTATAGCAATCATGACACGCTGTCTCATACCACCGGAAAGTCGGTGTGGATAGTCGTTAATGATTTCTGCCGCTCTTGAAAATCCAACCATTTCCAATAATTCGATTGCTTTTTTTACTGCTTCATTTTTAGACATTTTTTGGTGATAAGTAAGCACTTCTGTTATTTGCTCACCAATCGTTAAAACTGGATTTAATGATGTCATCGGTTCTTGAAAGATCATTGAAATATCGTTCCCTCGAACCTTGCATAATTCTTTCTCAGAAAGATTCACTAAATTTTTTCCATCTAATAAGATTTCACCGTCAACAATTTTCCCAGCAGGACTTGGAACTAATCCCATAATTGACAACGATGTAATACTTTTCCCGGATCCAGATTCACCAACAAGAGCAACCGTCTCACCCTTATTAATTGCGATGTCAACCCCATCTACTGCTGGAATGACTGTCTTCTTCTTAAAAAAATGAGTTTTTAGATTTTTAACTTCTAATAACGTAGACATTATAAATCCCTCACCATCCCTTATTAACCGACATTTGCAAAATTTATCGTTTTTAATCTATGAAAATATAATAATTTGATTTGCAATATTGAATGTTCTGAAATGTCCCAATTTCTAAATTTATAATATTACAGTAAGATTACAAATTCAAGTAAATTTTTATAAAATTATTAATTTTTTCTATCTTCATTATATTTTTTATTATAACAATATTTAGACAGTGTTATTTTAATATCATTTTTAATGTAGAATCTTTTAGTGTTAAACAAAAAATTCGCTATTATAATGGGAGTTTTATATTTTTATTTCATCATCCGTAGTTTTTTAAGATACTTTTATTCAATGATTATAAAAGTATTATTTTTTACAAAAAAATATGATTTGAAAACGCTTACTATAACAGATAATGTGAGAAAATCTTACAACTTCTTATACTAATAAAGAATTTTTTTGCTGGGACTTCCGAAGTTTCTTGTATTTTGCCGAAATAAAAAGAATAGCAAAAATTGCTATTCTTCACTAATGGCACTAAAGAGCCTCATCAATAAAATTCTCTGATGGTAGTTCCATCACTTGACTTGTTGTTTTTTGATTCTTAGTTAGATAATTACCTACTAGTTCATAGCCCATAGAGTATCCAAGCATTTTGGGAAGGGGAGAAAATCCATACAAAAGCCGTTGAAAATGAGGATGGTCTTTTGTTATATCTTGATGATTCTTATAGTACCTAGCCCATAACCTTTCTAATTGACTTTTAGTATAGTAATGCGTCCATTTTGCAGTATAATCTTCTCCTAACCGCTCACGAACTGAATGCTCTGCGAGACCTTCTAGGATCATTGTATCGAGCAAATGGTACTCACCTTCTTGTTTTTTGTATTTTGATAACCTATAAACATGATTAAATTCATGTGTAAAAACAGCTCTTATTTCTGAATCTGTATTTTCCTCTGATAAAAACAAAAATAGCTTATCATGAAAAGCAATTCCTGATTTCCCATTAAATTCTTTATAAATAGTTCTATTTGTTTGATCAGATGGAAAGATAAATATCGGGATATTGGGAACTTTCCAATCTTTCTTAAGTTTTGCTTCTTGGTCCTGGACGATTTTCCAAGGTTTTTTTTCGACAAAGGCTTTTAATCTACTTTCATCTTCTTTATTTGGTCGATACATACCATTCATGTTTAAAAATTGATAAATTTCTTGTGCAGTTACAGACTCTTTAAAGTAAGGTTGTAGTTTTTCACACAATAAAATGGGATTATCATATGAATCATTAAGCCATTCCTTTGTTAAAGTAACAATCAATTGTGACACCTCTTCATGCATTTTTAACAAAGTATGCTTCAGTCATTTTTTCGTTCTTATTGATGTACAAAAAAGTACCTAACCCCTCTCAAGTAATAATCATGGGGTTAGGTACTTTTAAATTTTACTGATATTTTTTAAAGATAATGGTTGCATTGTGACCACCAAAACCAAGTGAATTACTTAAGGCTGCACGTACTGTCTGCTTTCTAGCTTTATTCGGTACATAGTCTAAATCACATTCAGGATCTGGAGTCTCATAATTAATTGTCGGTGGAACAATATCCTCATTTATGGCTAAAACTGAGAAGATTGCCTCAACTCCTCCTGCTGCACCCAATAAATGACCTGTCATCGATTTTGTAGAACTTATCGCGAGTTTTTGTGCGTGGTCACCAAAAACTTCCTTGATTGCGAGAGTTTCAAATTTATCATTATATTCTGTACTTGTTCCATGAGCATTTACATAATCAATTTCATTTGGTTCAAGACCAGCATCTTGAATCGCTTGTCTCATTGCTCTTACGCCACCTTCACCATTTGGTGCTGGTTGTGTAATATGATATGCGTCACCTGTTGCCCCATATCCAACTATCTCTGCATAAATTTTTGCTCCACGTGCTAATGCATGCTCAAGCTCTTCAATCACTATTATTCCTGCCCCTTCACCCATAACAAAACCATCACGATTTTTATCAAATGGACGACTGGCTGTTTTAGGATCAGGATTAAAAGATAATGCCTTTGCAGAACAGAAGCCTGCAAATGACATGTTTGTTAATGGAGCTTCAGTTCCACCAGTGATCATAACATCTGCGTCACCACGTTGAATAACCTTGAATGCATCACCAATTGAGTTTGTTCCAGTAGCACATGCTGTCACTGTACAAGTATTAATACCCTTTGCACCAAGAGCAATAGACACCTGACCGGCTGCCATATCAGGAATCATCATCGGCACATAAAATGGACTTACTCGACGATAACCTTTTTCAAGGAAAATACTATGCTGTTGTTCATGTGTTTCCATACCACCAATACCTGAACCAATCCACACACCTACGCGTGGCGCAATTTCTTCAGTTATTTCTAACTCAGCGTCTTTCACAGCCATAAATGAAGCTGCTAGAGCATATTGTGTAAAACGATCCATTCTGCGAGCATCTTTTTTATCCATAAAATTCTCTGGGTTGAAATCTTTAAGCTCTGCAGCTACTTTTGCAGGTAACCCTTCAATATTCACTCGTGTTAATGGGCCTATTCCTGATACACCATCTAAGGCATTTTTCCATGATGTTGCAGTATCATTTCCTATTGGCGTTAATGCTCCTAATCCGGTTACAACGACTCTTTTTTTATCCAATGTGATGTCATCTCCTATACTAGAATTTTCTTTAGAAATATAATTATTATTTCATTAGGGGGATTAAATTCTTTAAAAACTAAACCTTTTGATTATTATTTACCCCATCTAATAGCAACCGCACCCCATGTAAGGCCACCACCAAAACCAACCATTACAATAACATCATTATCCTTTATCTTTCCAGCTTCAATTTCCTCATAAAGTGAAAGTGGAATTGACGCAGCAGATGTATTGCCATATTTGTGAACGGTCTTAGACATTTTCTCTTCAGGTAAATTTAACCTTTGCCTTGCAGCTTCCATGATTCTAATATTTGCTTGATGTGGAATTAAAAAGTCCACATCCTCTTGAGTAAGACCTGCTTTTTCAAGGACACGAACACTTGATTCACCCATTTGCCTTACCGCAAATTTGAATACTTCTCTACCATTCATAATAATATACTCGTCCTGGTAAAGATGCTTACCACCAGTACCGTCTGCACCTAATTCAAATGCTAGAATACCTTTACCCTTTGAAACAGGCCCCATAACAACTGCTCCAGCGCCATCTCCAAATAGGACAGCTGTATTACGATCATCCCAGTTAGTTACTTTCGATAGTTTTTCAACGCCAACAACTAAAATATGCTTGTAACTACCAGATTCGATAAATTGTTTTGCTGTTGCCATCCCATACATAAAGCCAGCACATGCAGCACTTACATCCATTGCAGCAGCATTCCATGCTCCTAGTCTTTCCTGAATCATACAAGATACTGAAGGAAACGGTCGATCAGGAGTAACTGTTGCAACAAGGATTAAATCTATCTCTTCAGGAGAAATCCCGGCATTTTCGATTGCTGAGGTACTTGCATGAAAGGCCATATCTGATGTATCTACATCATCTCCAGCAATTCTTCTCTCCTCAATCCCTGTTCGTGTTCGTATCCATTCGTCTGAAGTATCAACTATTTTTTCTAAATCGTGGTTTGTTACTACCTTTTCAGGTACATAACGTCCTATCCCTATGATCCCTGCATTCATATTCGCATCTCCTTAATTCAATTATTTAAATTATTAATGGTCTTAAAAGACAATGTAATTTTAAAAGAAATAATGTTAGGCTTTCTAATTTCAGAGTATATGATTATTTTCTAAAGTAATTGTTATCAATTATTATGACTTGGTACTAATTTTAATCTATTTTGCATTTATAAGCAACATTTTAACGTTCAACATTTAAAAGCAAACAGTGTTTTTATTTGCGGAAGAAACAACAGGCCATCATAAAAAGAAGAGCCTAAAGAATTTATATAGTGATACATGTCTATTGCTAATTCATTCTTATAACATAGATTATTATAGGAGCCAGTAAAAGCTATTCGGTAATTTTGGAATCAAGGAGGTACGTTAAATGGAAAAGGGAAAGGGCGAAGTATCTAACCAAATAGATAAAAAAGCAGACGAACCATTAGAACAGTCAGGAACTCAAGAACAATCTGAGCGTAATGAAAATACTGAAACAGTTGATCCCTTTACAAGACTCATGTTTGGAGGGAAACGCCCAAGAAGTTTTGAGGATGTAACAAAAACAGAGGAAGTAAGCAAGTCTACTACTGATGACCAAAATATGGACTTTACTCAATATTACACTCTAATGGAACAGGTTGATGATATTCTTGGTTCTTATAACCGAATTAAACCTGTCATAAAGGAACTATCTCCTTTGTTAAACTTTATAAAGAAGTGGAAATAGCTGTTGAAAATGAGCAAAATTTTAAAGAGGAGCCCAATAAGCTTGATAGTAAACAGGCAACTTATCGGACATCCTCTTTCTATTTGTCTATTTCTGCTCTTACCCTTTTAGAATTAATTACTCATTTGCTTCATTTTTCCCCAACTCATAGGCATCATTCATCACTTTTGTTAGTAATGCCATAAATGGTTGAAGTTTGTCCATTGTCATTTCAACGCCAACTTCATCGAGCATTTCTTTTGCTTCCGGAAGGTATTTCATTGCTATCTGCATAAATTGCATGGACTTTTCTTGATTCATATCGTTCTCTCCTGTTCACATTTTAGTTTTAGATTTACTGAATTTGGTTTGGGAGCAATCCACTTTCAGTATATTCTTTTATGTACTCCTCAAGCTCTGTTTGGAACTTTAGATCAACACTGGAACTATATTGTCCCATAGATATAACACCATCTTTAAAATCAAAGGACAAATTCCCAGATTCTAATTTTCCATCATTATATAACTCTGCCACTAACTCGTATAATACATCAACATGTTGAACCGTACTCGTTAACACTGTTCCTTCTCCTAAATCCGACTGGTCTGAAACAAAACCAATCGCATACAAGCCTTCCTCTCTTAGCTTTTCTATTACTGGAACATTATAGCCATCACCAGCTGGGTACACTACATCTACTCCATCATTAATAAATTTATCTAAAAGAAGAAGTGCAGTTTCTTTATCATCCCAACTCTCAACAAATTGAATCTTCACTTCAACTTCTTCATTTTGGAATAATGCACCTTCAAAAAATCCATTTACTTCAGGTTGCCACTCAAATGAGGCCAATACACCTACTGTATTAGTCTTGGTCATTTCTCCTGCTACCATACCACCAAAAAAGCCCATTGCATGAGCCTCAAAATTGAGAGAAGTCGTATTGTCTTTTTTAGCCTCACCATTAAATGATATAAAGTGTACGTCAGGATATTGGTCTGCTATTGTATTAAAAATAGGAGCAAACTCACTACCATGTCCAAAAATAAGGTTTACACCATTTTCTACGAATTCATTCACAGTTCTTTCAGTTGCTTCTATGGTATTAATTCCTTCTTTATAGAATACGTCAACATCCATTTCTGATTGGATCTTTAACATTCCTTGATAACCTTTTGTTCCCCATACTTGGTCATTAATTGAATCATAGACAAGTAATCCTACTTTTTGTAGCTGACCAGATGAATTAGACTGACTACAACCAACCAACGTATTCAATACTAAAAAAATAATTATAATAATAGCAAAAGGCCTGTACATGACCATCAACTCCTTTAGGAAAGCACGAACTCCGGGTCAATCCTGTGAAGCTTTCCATAATTATTGTGACTGCTTAAGGACTGTAATAGCAATAACCCCAATGGGATTAGTAGTCCCTTAGATTTGGAATTGAGTTCAAATATTCAATAACTTAGCACCACTAAAAAACTATCCCTAAACATAGGTAACCTAAAAATGCACATATGTATCCACTTATATTTTAACCTCCTAATCTATGAAAGTAAAAGAAAAAGTGGGAAAATGGGTTAACTAAATCTTTGATTAACCCATTTTCCAAACTCTAACTGCTTTGTTATACCTTCTTTTAAGTTAGTTTTCTCTTCAATATTTATACATTTTATACTTTGAGTTGCTTCTAATTCTGGTTTATTTTGCATATCTATTTTAATGCTTTCGAAGTCATCTTCTAGAATGATTTTCAGACCTTCAATAAGCTGATCCTTTTGTCCGGTTGTAAGATAAATTGTATTGTTTTGAGTCTCATCGTTAATAGTAAATAATATTCCTCTAACTACATCATCAATATAAATTAAATCGCGGCTAACGTGATTGTTATCTAAATCAAACTGAAAATCTTCATCATTTCTTATCCGTACATTGATCGCTTGTTGAAATGGCATGTTATAAGGCTGCCATGGGCCATAGACCATCGGAATTCTTATTATTAAATAGTTAAAGTCGTTATCTTGCATCATCTTTTTGACATGACTCTCAATCTTTAGATTACACTTCATGAGTTCGTTTTCCTTTTCATTAACCTTCGGACAATGGTTGGAAAGAAGAATCAATCTACTTCCTGATCTTTGACAAAACTTGATGACTTTATCTAATTCCTTTATTTTATAAGAAAACTGGTCTTTATCCCCATTCAATTCTAAAGCAGAATAGAATACCACATCTATTTCATTGAAATCATCATAATTAACATGTGTACTACTATCAACGAATTGCCAATACGCGTTCCGTCCAACTAAATTTAGTTTTTCTTCTTTTAAACTTTCTTCTTTAGGGATTTGGTCAACAGCATATACTTTTATTTCATCTTCTATTAATTGACAACAAAGCCCATATCCGACAAACTCTAGTGCTCCGATAACGATTGAACTTTTCATCAACATCTCTCCAGTATCCTTTTGTTACTGTATGTTATGCATATGACCGTAATAATAGTCCCCAAGTTTCTTAAACTGGCCTTCTAGGACTTGTTATAGGATTTGTTCATTTTTTCGATAAAAGTTACAAACTGATTGACCAATACTGAATCTTTTTTCTGCTAAATAATAATTGAGTAAAATCGGGTAATATTGTTTTCGGTAATCTTCGAAATATCGGCTATGTCGAGCTGGATTATAAAGAGAATTAGTAGTAGTTTGCCATATCTTCACTGAGTGAGTCTTCGGTAACGATCTTATTGGAAGGTACTGCTCCACTGAATCTTGTTTTAAATCATTCGGTAATTGGTATGCTTTTATTATTTCTTGGACCAAGTTTTTATAAAAAAATTTATGCTGTTTTTCATCAACTAGATGTCTTTCCAAACTAATACACGGATTCATTAATGCGACTGAGCGGATAATTTCACTATGTTGGTTCATTAATTCAAATGCTATTAGTGTTCCCATTCCTTCTGCTAATATATGAACCTTTTTATTTAAGATTTCTTCTTTCATAATCAAATGATAAACCGTTAATGCTAAAGATACTGCTTTCTGACTTCCCCAATTTCGACCATATAGATTCGAATAGAAAACTGTATAACCATCATCCAGCAGATATTTAATCATTTGATATCGACCATAATTCTGTAGCCAAAAACTACTTTGGTTATCCACATAAGAATTTTTATCACCTAGTATAAAAACAGCAAAACCATTTGGTTTGTGAGGTATATGAAAAGCACACCACTCTTCATCTTGTTGAAAAAAACGAGAATACATACTCATTTTCCTCCCTTTCCTCAAAAAAGCTTTCTTCTCTAATGTATGTCTAACTTTTCACTTTGAGAGGGGAGATGCCTAAACCTTTTGAAAGTGGACGAATATCTAACGATTTATAGGAGAATTCCATCTATAAACCCGTTGATATTTTCTCGTATAAAAATTTCTTTTTTATTGATATAATAATATGGTAAAATGAAATTAATAATCTGGGATTTCGGGTTTCAAATGAGGTGAAATGTATGCGTTATTTTTGGACATTCTTTTGGACATTCCTTTTAGTTCAAATGGTATCTTATGTAGTATCCTCGATGCAGGGTGTTGCATATAATTTTGGAGTATCTAGCATTATTGCTATTGCAGCTTTCGTTTGCATAACAATTATTGCAGAATTATTACCAAGCGAGCCTGTAGAAAATCATTAATTTTCTAGAAAAAAGCCCCAGAAATGGGGCTTTTACTTTTTCAATCATTACCTTCTAGCTATCACGTGGTTTAGTCTTATATGACCACTTTCTTTCGTGATTAGAATTCTCAGGAAATGGGTCCCCTGCTTTAAGTTTAATCCTTTTTGGATTTTGAACAGGATCTCCTGTATCACCGATCTCAACATAAATTCCATTATTGGGGGCTTTTTGTCCAGATCTAAATTGATGGCTTTGTCCCATATTCTCCCTCCTTCCAAACAGTTCTTTCTCAAGCGTTATTACTATTCCCATTTTATTTTCTTTCTACCCTGAAAAAAGAAAAGCGGAAGGCGCCCGCTTATCGGCGGCAAGCATAAGACAGGCGCTGACAGAAGGCGCTCTTTGCCTTCCGAAGAGGCTGACTTATGACCTCGAACCGATGGCGCCTGGAGCTAGACACTAAGCTAAGTATAAATTTTCATACTCCATTGTGCTAATTTTAATTAGAATGGATGTCTATCTTAAAGAATCACTTACAATGCAGGCTTTTTTCATATATTAGAACAACTTTGAATACTATAAAGGAAAACAAGCATAACATGGACAATAGCCAATAATCGGAACACATTAAGCCTTAATTTATATGTATTTTCTTCATTTATTCAGAAAATATTATCTTTACAGTTTACTGGTAATATAGTTAAATGAAATGGTGTAAAAATTAGAACTGGAGGATATTAGGAAAATGGACAAATTGTATGACATCATTAAGTATTTATTTTTAGGACTATTTCAGGGCTTTACTGAACCTATACCAATTTCATCTAGTGGACATTTAGTATTGGCACAACATTTTCTTAATATTAACATAGAAGGTATGAGTTTTGAGTTATTCGTCAATACAGCCTCATTATTTGCTGTTCTTCTAATTTATCGAGAGGATTTAGCTCGATTAACATTCAATGGAATTAGATACATAACTACTCGTGAAGAAAAAGCAAAAGCGGATTTCCGGTTTATTATTTATTTAATCATTGCGACAATCCCTGCTGGAGTTATTGGTGTTCTTTTTGATGATGCCATTGCTGGGGTATTTAAAGAAGGTACTAAGTTAATTGGAATCACCTTAATTATTACTGGTATCGCACTTTGGTTTATCCGAAACCTAAGAGGTCGAAAAAATGATGCACAGCTAACACTAAGAGATGCTATTATTATTGGTTTAGCACAAGCTATTGCACTTATTCCAGGTATTAGCCGATCAGGAGCTACCATTGTTGCTGCAATGGGATTAGGAATGAAACAAGAAACTGCCTTGCGTTTTTCATTTCTATTATTTATTCCAATCAGCTTTGGTGGAATGATTTTAAGTTTTTCTGATATTTTAAGTGATCCCAATTTCAATTCATTATTAGTCCCTTACATCGTAGCCTTTATCGGATCATTAGTTGCCTCATATTTTTCATTGAAATGGTTTATGGGAATTATGGCCCGCGGAAATTTAAAATATTTCTCATTTTACTGTTTTATTGCAGGTGCTCTAGCGATTATCTTGGGGTAGAAGAAAAGAAGTGGCTTCATGCTCACTCTGATAACGGGAACGCTTAAAGGAAAAAGGATGTCCCTAAGTCTATAAGTAGTTCCGTTTTGGAGTACAAACTCGAAAATAGCAGTCAACGGACTGCTATTTTATTGTGTAATCATAGATATATTCACTATTAAAATTGCAGGCTTTTCGTAAATGCCATTTTTTAAGATTATTCTGTAAAAATGTTATTCTATACAAAGCTTATTCAATGGATCATAATGTGCGATAAGCAAGTCCGAGATGCATAGTAGATATATATTGGATACTAGGTATATTTTTAATCACGGTCACTTTTGAAGTAATCGTTTTTCGTATTTGACCTTTACTACGCAGTAAATAAAAATAGAGGGAAAAATTCCCCTTAATCCATAAATAGCATTGAAAATAGCATAAATAGAGGGAGAAATCTCCCTTATTTGACTAGAAATACTTGAAAATAGGTGGTTTTTTTATTTATAAGTGGAAAAACTCCCCCTATTTACCTCAAAAACAGCCTTAATCTGCAAATAGCGGAAAAATCTACGCTTATTATTCCGCTAGGTGAGGACATGGCTGTTTATTTAGAGACAGTGGGAAAAGAATGACAAACCTTAGGTGTGAAAATAACATTTAAAATGAATCAATCGTTATTGTATCAAAAAAATAGCATACGAAATATGTTGCGATTCCGTATGCTAAAAGTATTGTTTTTTCTTCGTTTGTACAACTAAACTAAACTGAACTTCTTACCAAGTCTAGGACATCCCTTTTTTTTGTTTTGTATTATAATATCTATCCTAATATTGCTTGTAACAAAGCTTTTTGAACATGCATTCGATTTCCTGCTTGTTGGAAGATAAAGGAATTAGGACCATCGATAACTTCACTTGTTACCTCTTCACCACGATGTGCAGGTAAACAATGTAAAAATTGATAATTTTCTTTAGCTCCACTCACAAGATCCGCATTCACTTGATAGTCTTTGAATTGTTCAATCCGTTCCTGCTGCTCACTTTCCTGCCCCATACTCGCCCATACATCTGTATAAATAACATCAGCATCTTTAACTGCTTCGACCGGATTATGACTGATTTCGATTTTTGCGTTTGTTTGAAGTGCAAAGTTTTCTGCAATTTCAACGATTTGTTGCTTTGGCTTATAATTTTCAGGACAAGCAATTGTGCAATCCATTCCAACCTTTGCTGCAGCAATCATTAAAGAATGTGCAACATTATTTCCATCACCAACATAAACAAGCTTTAGTCCTTGAAGCTTTTTCTTCACCTCATAAATTGTTAGTAAATCAGCTAGTGCTTGGCATGGGTGAAAGTCTTCAGTTAACCCATTTATAACTGGAATTGATGCAGTCTTTGCTAGTTCTTCAATTTTTTCGTGTTCAAATGTTCGAATCATAATGGCATCCACATATTCTGATAAAACTCCTGCAGTATCTGCAATGGTTTCACCTCTACCTAATTGTAAATCATTGCTGTTAAGATAAATTGCATTACCACCTAATTGCAACATCCCCGCCTCAAATGACACACGAGTTCTAGTTGATGGCTTTTCAAAGATCATTGCAAGAGTCTTCCCTTGTAATACCTTTGATTGTTGGCCATTTAGATGTTTCTTTTTTAGGTCTACAGCGAGATCTAGTAGAGAAAGTATTTCCTCCTTTGAGAAGTCGATGAGGGTTAAGAAATCCTTGCCCTTAATATTTAAATCTTTCTTTATATTATAAACAACAGACATTACACAATCACTTCTTTCTTTAAGTAATCTTTATTTTTCCACTCTTGAACAGACCGAACAGTGAATTCCTTTTTATTTACTACATTTAGGAAAAGTGTCATCAATTCTCGATTAGTAAATACTTGAATACGATTTTTGCATGCTAACACACGGTAATTTTCGGAGTCTTGTTTTCCTGTCAAATCGAAAAATGCAAGAGCATTTTCTGTTCTAACCCAACTTGATACATCTTCACTTACGATTGGAATTAATCCTACTTCCTGAACAAGTGAAATAACTTCTTCAGCTTGGGTGTCACTGCTATAAATATAAATTTCTTTTGCTTTTAATTTACTTTCTAAATAGCTATGAAACACTTTTACAAAGGCTTCATCTAGTGTTGCGGCAATGCTAATTCCTTCACCAGTAGATTTCATTTCAGGCCCAACTAGTGGATCCCCACCAAGCTTGTGGGTCGAAAAAACTGGGTATTTAGCTGTATAAAAGGGTTGATCACTTAGGAGTCCCGTCTTTGATACGATATCTGTTAACTTGCTTCCTACCAAAAGCTTCGTAGCTAGTTGTACCATGGAGATCCCGGTAACCTTACTTACAACAGGTACCGTTCTACTAGCACGTGGATTGACCTCAAGAACATAAACCTCTTGATTATATAGAACAAATTGAATATTCATTAAACCAATAAATTGAAGCTTTGAGACAATTTTTTGTGAATACTCTTCCACTAGCTTCTTTTGTTCATCTAAAAGTGATACAGCAGGTAAAATCGCATGGCTATCACCGGAGTGAACACCCGCTTTTTCTACATGCTCTACAATTGTTGGAATAAGAATATCAACACCATCAGCGATTAAATCAACCTCAAATTCTTTCCCAGGGGCATATTTATCAAGTAAAATAGGATAGCCAATTTCTCTTTGGCTCGTCAGATAGGCTTGTAGCTCTGATTCATTATTCATTACAACCATCCCTTTGCCTCCAATGACATAGGAAGGTCTGATAAGAATAGGATAGCCAAGCTCTTTTGCCATCGTTAGTAGTTCTCCGTGATTAAAAGCCATTTTCCCTGGTAGATGGGGTACATCAATATCTTCAAGTAATTGATAAAAACGGTCCCGGTCTTCTAACTGATCGATGATATCATTGGTAATACCAAGTAAGGTTACTCCCGCTGCCTCTAAGTCTTTTGCAAGGTTAATTGCTGTCTGGCCACCATATTGCACTAATACCTTTGAAACATTTTCAGCTTCAATGACATTAAGAACATCTTCCAATGTAAGAGGTTCAAAATAAAGTCGATCAGCTACTTCAAAATCCGTACTAACTGTTTCTGGATTATTATTTATTAAAATCGTTTCATAGCCTTCTTCTTGAAGTGCTAAGATACCGTGAACTGAACTATAATCAAATTCTATCCCTTGCCCAATTCGAATTGGACCTGATCCAACGATTAAAACCTTTTGATTTGACGTTGGCTCTATTTCTGATTTCCCGAAATAGCTAGAATAAAAGTAAGCTGTTTGTGACTCGAACTCAGCTGCACAAGTATCAACCATACGATAACTAGGTAGTACGCCTAGCTCTTTTCTTCTCGCACGAACAACTAACTCTGATATATTTAATAGGCTTGCAATATATCCATCAGAAAAGCCCTTTTCTTTTATTGATTTCATTAACTCTAAATCTATTAATTCAATCTGTTTAGCAGCTAAGATTTGTTTTTCCATCTCAACAATCGACTGAAAGCTTTCTAGAAAGAATAAATCAATTAAAGATTGTTCATGGATGGTATGAATGGATATACCTCTTCTTAACAATTCGATAATGGCAAAAAATCGATCTTCATTTCCTTTTTTCAATAAAGTTAGTAATTCATCATCTTGTTTTACTGTCAATTTTTTTAAAGTGATACCAAAATTCTCACTTTCTAATGATGAAACTGCTTTTTGAATGGCTCTTTCCAGGCTCGTATCGATTGCCATCACTTCCCCGGTTGCCTTCATTTGAGTTCCAAGGGTATTCTCGACCGTTTGGAACTTATCAAAAGGGAACCGTGGAAACTTTACGACTACATAATCTAATGCAGGTTCGAAACTTGCAAATGTTCCCCCTGTTACAGGGTTTAGTAGTTCATCTAATGTATAACCAACCGCTAACTTTGCTGCGATTTTTGCAATAGGATAACCTGTTGCTTTTGATGCTAAAGCCGAAGAACGACTTACGCGTGGATTTACCTCAATTAAGTAGTACTTCTTACTATAAGGATCAAGAGCAAACTGGATATTACAGCCTCCAATGATTCCAAGTGCAGATATAATTTTAATAGAAGCACTGCGTAGCATTTGATATTCAACATCTGTCAATGTTTGAGATGGCGCAACAACAATTGAATCCCCTGTGTGAACACCAACAGGGTCAATGTTTTCCATGTTACAAATGGTGATACAAGTATCATTTTGATCTCTCATCACTTCGTATTCAATTTCTTTAAAACCAGCAATACTTCGCTCAATTAAGCACTGGGTGATCGGACTTTCCTCTAATCCACCTTTAACAATTTCTTTAAACTCTTCAATAGAATCTGCTATGCCTCCACCAGTACCACCGAGAGTGTATGCCGGTCTTATAATTAACGGAAATCCAATTTCATTTGCGAAGTCAACAGCTTCTTGAACTGTATGAACAATTTGACTTTCTGGGACTGGTTCAGCTAAGTCATTCATTAATTGTCTAAATTCTTCGCGGTCTTCCCCTTTTTTAATAGATTCAATGGGTGTACCAAGCAACTTAACCTGATATTTCTCTAATACACCGGCTTCATTTAATTGAAACGTAAGATTTAATCCTGTTTGACCACCTAGTGTTCCAATTAGTCCATCAGGTCTTTCTTTTTGAATAATTTTTTCTAGTGCTTTAACAGTTAATGGTTCAAAATAGACTACATCAGCATTAACTTCATCAGTCATAATCGTTGCCGGGTTATTATTCACTAAAATAACTTTATATCCTTCTTCTTTTAATGCACGACATCCTTGTGTTCCTGAGTAATCAAATTCAGCTGCCTGACCGATAACAATCGGGCCAGATCCGATAACTAGAATTGATTGTATCGTTGTATCTTTAGGCATACTGCTTTTCTCTCCTAACATTAGACAAGCTTTCAGTAAATTCGTTGAATATAAAACCACTATCGATTGGCCCTGGATGTGCTTCTGGATGAAATTGTACAGAGACAATTGGTAATGATTTATGAGCAATTCCCTCGATAGAGTTATCATTTACATTTTTAAATCGGACTGATAAACTTGTATTTTTCAAACTTTTAGCATCAACCACATAACTGTGATTTTGTGATGTGATGTACACTTTTTTATTGAAAACATCGATTACCGGTTGGTTTGCTCCCCTATGACCAAATCTTAACTTTTGCGTATCTGCACCAAATGCTAATGCAACGAGCTGATGACCAAGACATATTGCCAGAGTCGGGAAATTCTCAATGGTTTTTTTGATATTTGGAAGATATGATTTCAATTGTTTTGGATCTCCAGGTCCATTTGATAACACAATTCCATCTGGCTTTAGTTCCAAGATCTTTTCGTAAGGTGTTGAGTATGGTACAACTGTCACTGTACAGTCCCGCTCCACAAGAGATTCGATAATTGATTTTTTACAGCCAAAATCTACAAGAACGATATGTGTAGGACCCTCCCCATAGGTTACCTTTTGTTTAACCGAAACGTCAGCGACTGGGAATTTTTCAGTCGAAGGCGTTTGAACGACATTCTCTTCACAAGTCAAGCTTCCGTGCATTGTTCCAGACTTCCTAATTTGCTTTACGATTGCCCTTGTATCTGCATGAGATAATAAAGGAATATTCCATTTTGCGAGGTATTGCTTTAGAGAATGCTTTGCCTCATAGTGATACACTGTATCTTTGCATTCAAGAACAATCACACCAGCTACATGTGGCTTTTTACTTTCAAAATCGAAATCATTGATCCCGTAATTACCAATCAACGGATAAGTAAAAACAACAATTTGGTTTTTATAAGAAGGATCTGTCAAAACTTCTTGGTATCCTGTCATTCCTGTATAAAAAACGACTTCACCATTAAATGTTGTTTCTGATGAAGTAGTAAATAATTCACCTTGATACTTCTCGCCATTTTCTAAATATAAATAACCCTTCAATTTATCCACCTCGTATAAATATTTGCATTTAGGTATTTTTATGCATTGTTGTGTAAAAAAATTTATACTGGATGTAAAATATCCATATCGACGAGTGTTGTTTTTATCAACTCAATCGCCTTATTCATTTCTTCCATTGTGATTGTTAACGGAGGCAGTAAGCGAATTACATTTGGTCCAGCATTTAAAACTAGTAATCCATTTTCTCGTAATTTCGTAATAATTGCCGAAACATCCTGATGACATTCAATTCCAACCATTAGCCCTTTACCTCTAATTTCCTTTATCAAACCAGTAGAATTGAGAACCTTTTTAAGCTCTGAAAGAAGATACTCACCTTTCTTAGAAACATCTAGTAAAAATTCTTCCTTAAAAATAATCTCTAAAGTTGCTTTCGCTGCTGAAATTGAGATTGGATTACCACCAAACGTTGATCCGTGTGATCCTGGTCCAAATGATTCCACAAGCTTTGCTTTACCAATCATTGCTCCAATCGGAAGACCACTTCCAAGACCCTTTGCAGAGGTAATGATATCTGGACTAATATTAAAATGTTGATATCCAAATGGCTTTCCAGTTCGACCAATACCTGTTTGTACTTCATCAATAATTAACAAAGCCCCAAACTGCTTACAAAGCTGCTCAGCTTTTTTAAGAAATTCTGGTATCGCTGGTACAACTCCACCCTCACCTTGTATCACTTCAAGCAGAATTGCTGCAACAGAATCATCCATTTCCTTTTCTAAACTTTCACTATCATTATAGGGTAAGTAAGTAAATTCTTGTAATAAAGGACCAAATCCAGAATGAATTTTCTCTTGCCCTGTTGCTGACATTGTTGCGAATGTTCTGCCATGAAAAGACTGTTTAAACGTGATTATTTTAGACTTTCCAGTATGCCTTCTAGCAAGCTTAATAGCAGCCTCATTCGCTTCTGCTCCACTATTACAGAAAAACACAGCATCTCCATCACTAAAGTCGACTAACATCTTACCCACTTCTTGTTGCGGTTGCTGATGATATAAATTAGACATATGCCAATATTTATCAAGTTGTTCAAGAATTGACTTTTTTACCGACTCATGACAATTGCCTAAGTTATTTACTGCTATCCCTGAAACAAAATCTAAATATTCCTTCCCTTGTTCATCTATGACCTTAGATCCATCAGCAGAAGCAACATTTATATTCCAGCGATTATAGGTTGGAAATAAGCTATTCATTATACCGCCTCCAATTCTTTTGTCAATTTAGTCCCGGCTAAGTTCC
This sequence comes from Litchfieldia alkalitelluris, assembly GCF_002019645.1. Lineage (GTDB taxonomy): Bacteria > Bacillota > Bacilli > Bacillales > Bacillaceae_L > Litchfieldia > Litchfieldia alkalitelluris. The sequence goes on from NZ_KV917374.1 coordinate 4,048,726, forward strand.
CATTCAAACTGACAAGTGATTCTTTCCCACTTACGATCATAACTTCATTAAGCCCTGCTGACAAAGCCGATAATGCAGCGTCCACCTTTGGAATCATCCCACCAAATATCGTGCCATCAGCGATTAAATTTTTCACACCTTCAGTTGATACCTCTTCTATTAAGCTTCCATCTTTTAAAATGCCAGGAACATTGGTTACAAATAATAAATGTTTTGCATGTAGTGCCTCTGCTATGCTTGCTGCAGCAGTATCTGCATTGATATTAAGTTTACCACCGGACACATTCACAGCAATTGGAGAAATAACTGGGATATAGTCCACCTGTAATAACATATCAATCAATTTTATATCAATCTGTTGTACTTTCCCAACCAACCCCAGCGTTTGCTCATCAATTGATGTTGCTTTAAGTAAGTCACCATCAACACCTGACAAACCGACTGCCTTCATTCCATGATTTGTTAAAGTTGACACAAGCTTTTTATTTACATTCCCAGAAAGTACCATTTCTACTACTTCCATTACTTCAGGCGTTGTTTTTCTTAGTCCATTTACGAATTCACTTTCGATTGCAAGAGAGGTTAACATACTTTCAATCTCTGGTCCTCCACCATGAACAATGACTACTTTGTTTCCTTGTTTTTGTAATTCTTTTATACTCTGAAAAAAGGAATCTGTTAATTCGGCTAAAATACTTCCTCCGCATTTAACAACGATTGTATTATCCATCTACGATTCCTCCTTAAGTACGATAACTAGCATTTATTTTGACATAATCATAGGTTAGGTCACAGCCCCAAGCAGTACCTTCACCTTCACCAATGTTTAAGTTCACATTAATTAGTACTTCATTCTGATTCAAATAATCTTTAGCAGCTTCTTCTAAAAATGATACAGGCTGACTAGCTTTTAACATCGTTATTGTTCCGATTGAAACATCCACCGTTTCTGGATTAACGACTGCATTACTGTGACCAATTGCCCCGATAATTCTACCCCAGTTTGCGTCTGTTCCATAAATTGCTGTCTTAACCAAATTTGAACCAACAATTTTCTTTGCAATAATTCTAGCATCTTCATTCGTCTTTGCTCCGGCTACTTTTACTTCAACCAGCTTTGTTGCCCCTTCGCCATCTCTAGCAATCTGTTTAGCCAAATCTTGAAAAATAAGATGTAATCCTGATTTAAATTTATTCCACTCAGGATGAGTTGGTGATAAAGAATCGTTTTCAGCCAACCCACTTGCCATCACAAGAACCGTGTCATTTGTTGATGTTTCTCCATCAACAGTAATCTGATTGAATGTGATATCAGTCATTTCACTTATCGCCGCTTGTAGGTGACTTGATTCTATGTTTGCATCTGTTGTTATAAATGCAAGCATTGTCGCCATGTTTGGATGAATCATTCCTGATCCTTTTGCCGCACCACCAAATGTAATGGTTTTCCCATCAACTTCAATTTGATAACATGCTTTTTTCATCACAATATCAGTAGTTAAGATGGCTGTTTGAAAGTCCTCTGCTGCATCTTTCGTTTGATCAGGTTGTAACAACTTAATTCCAGCTGCAATTTTATCCATTTGTAGTAATTCACCAATTACACCTGTCGAGCAAACAGCGACATGATTTTCATTCAAGCCTAAATGTTCTGCACAAAGCTCTCTCATTTTAAAAGCATCAATCATGCCTTGTTCACCCGTACATGCATTTGCACATGCACTATTAACAATAATTGCTTGTAGCTTTTGTTCTGTAGCTATACTCTGCTGTGTTACCTTTAATGGAGCAGCTTGAAAGTGACTTTGTGTATAAACGGCCCCACTGCTTGCTGGTACCTCGCACACAATAACCCCTATGTCTTTCTTTGCATACCTGAGTCCTGCATGGATTCCTGCAGACGTAAATCCTCTAGGTGTTACAATTGACCCGTTATCTAGTTTATTTATCTTTACTTTATCAGTTGTTAATTGCAAAAAAATCTCCCCCTACATTTACGGAAACATTGGAATTCGATGTAATCCAGTTTTTTCATCGATGTTCATCATTATATTTAAATTTTGAATCGCTTGACCTGCCGCACCCTTTACGAGGTTATCAATCACTGAAACAATTGTAACTCGCCCAGTCCTCTCATCATAAGTGACGGAAATATCGCAAAAATTCGAGCCATGTACTTCTTTAGTGGATGGATACACACCTTTTTCTCTAATCCTTACAAAAGGTTTGTTTTCATAACTAGTTTTATACAAATCAAGTAAACTATCAGTTGTGAACGAGTCATTGTTTGCATTCGCATAAATAGTTGCCATAATCCCTCGTGTCATCGGAACAAGATGGGTACTGAATGTAATTGTATTTACTTCCTCATTCCATGATTTTAAGATCTGCTCAATCTCAGGAATATGTTGATGTTGATTTACTTTATATATTTTAAGGTTATCGTTAATTTCAGCGTAATGTGTTGCCAATGAAGCATTTCTTCCTGCACCAGAAACTCCAGACTTTGCATCAATAATGATAGATTTCTCATCAATCATCTTATTTTTCACAAGAGGAGCCAATCCTAAAAGTGTGGCTGTTGGGTAACAACCTGGATTTGATATGAAACTTGCTGAAGTGATTTTCTCACGATTCCATTCTGACAATCCGTATACAGCTTTTTGTAGATGATCAGTTGAAGCTGCTGATTTTTTATACCATGCTTCATAAACTTGAGGATCCTTCAATCTAAAATCTCCTGATAAATCAATTACCTTTACATTTTGATTTAAGAATTCGATGGCAAGCTTTGAAGCAATTCCTGCTGGTGTCGCAAGAAAAACTACATCTACTTCTTGAGCTATCTTCTCAGTATTAATTTCTTCTAACTGATGATTTATAAGATTCACTAAATGCGGATAACTTTCCTTTAATAATGCGCCTACTTGTGATGATGAATGTACAGAATGAATGGTCACATATGGATGATTTTCTAAAAGTCTAACTAATTCAATTCCACTATATCCAGTCACACCAATGATTGCAGCCTTCATTTGTTCCTCCTAAAAAGCTAAGATTATAGTTTTCCTCTTTGAAAGCTTAGCCTTTAAATTAGTCTCAATTATAATACTGCATAAACATAAAATCAATTGTATTTTTATAAAAAGGCGAAATTATTTAACTTCTCTTTTGTGTGAGGACTTCTTACAAGGTTTTGCCATTAAACAATAAAAAAGAAGAATGAATCAATCATCCTTCTTCACCATATGCCCTTCTTATTAAATATTGCTTAGAAAATTCAGAATAGGTATTTGCCTGTATATTTTTACGAAACAAAAATCAAAGTAGCTAGAAAAAATATGACAGAATTAATGATTTCTAATATACCAATTTTCATGATTGATAGATTCTTACCGTATAAATAAATGGCTCTAATCAAACTTGGTAAATAACCGATAACTAGGAGGGGATATCCAACTACAATTAAAAGCATAACTAAGCCTGCATGGTATCCCCATGAAATCCATTTGTAGGTTACGTTTTTTTTCTCTCGAATCATTGTTTTCACAAAAAAGGTACTTCCGATAAAAAAGAGACTAGATAAAGTAAATATCATTAACGCAATCTGATCAATGACTCCTACTCCAGCATAGTAGCTTGCTAATCCACCAATTGAAAAAGCGATTATCGCACTAAAATCATTGATTAAGGCTCGTTCATTTTTTCTTTTAGCATAGTAGATATTTACCAAGAAGAACGGTAACATGATTAAGCCAAAAAATATGAAGTGAACATTTGAAATGACAACAATCACTAATGAAAAAACGACTGGAACTAAATAAATAACGGTCCATTTAACATGTAACTCTCTATTCTTATTCTTTATCACCATTAAAAGTGGATAGGTTGCTAAATAAAGAAATAGCCAGCCAATGAATAATGGTATATGAAGCCACGTTGGTGATCCTAAGAATATTCCTAATAAAAACGGAATCACAAGCATTGCCCATGCTCCATGCTGTTTTGGTAATAATATTTTCATACACTCACCTCTGGTTACTTTTTCTCCTTAAGTATATCGTGTAAGAACAATCTTTGGTGTGATACAGTTCACATTAAAAAAGGCACTAGAACTATACCTAGTGCCTGACATTTATATTTAACCGCCACTTACTGGAGGGATAAGTGCAACAATATCTCCAGGTTGAATAACATCCTCATCAACCCCATATTCCTCATTAATTGCAATCATCACTTGACTGATTTGCTCAAAGCCAAATGACTCTTTTAAATATTGTTTTAACTCAGCAACAGTCAACGGAGCACAATCAATCTCAATTTTTTCTTTTCCTAACACTTCCTGGAGGTGTGCAAAAAGTAAAACTGTAATCATTCTAACTCCTCCTTTTGTGGATGACCTTCAGGGTATTCAATTGTTTCTAGCTGATTCCCCATCCACATTTCTCCATTTTCCCAATGTTCCTTTTTCCAAATTGGTACAATTTGCTTTATGCGCTCAATTGCATATTCATTCGCTTGATATGCATCTTTTCGATGAGGTGTTGATACTGCAATAATTACAGCAATATCGGATATTTCTAAGCGACCAATTCTGTGGCTGATTGCCGTTGTTGCATCTGGCCATTTTTCCTTGATCTCCTCACCAATACGACTGAGTTGTTTTTCTGCCATAGGAACATATGCATCATATTCTAAATATAATGTTCGCTTCCCTTTCGTTAATTCCCTAACCGTTCCAATAAAGGTTGTGACTGCACCAGCCTCACGTCGAACCACTTTTGCTGTTACTTCTTCAATACTTAAAGGTGCTTTTGTTATTAAAAATAAATTGTTATCCATTGTAATCCCTCACAAACTGTTCGATCCATTCCAACAACTCTTCTTGTGCATTGATAGAAAAAACCGGTTGTTTAATTAAACGATGATGTTCATTGGGTAGCCATGAAATAACTGCTACCACATGTTGTGTTTTATTCAAAAGTTCCATATCTTCCTGGTTACGTAGAATGACTAATTTCGGATATCGCTCTTTTTTATATCCCTCAATAATGATTAAATCTAGCTGAACCTGAGAATATAATGTGATAATTTCATCTAATTTCCAAGACTTTTTTTTCATTTGAATTTGAAGAACCCCTTCGCCTTCAACAGAGCTTACTGCTGCACCAGCTAAACGATGACGTTCAGTATCTTTTCCTTTATCAGATGATTCAGGTTCCCCTCCATGGCCATGATGCTTAATTGTTCCTATCCTTAAATCTTTACTAGTCAAAGATTTAACTATTTTTTCAACAACCGTGGTTTTTCCACTATTTTGATAACCAACCACTTGAAGAATAGGTGGGGTTGTTATTTCCACGGCCATTGACTTCCCTCTTGATCTTCTAAGAGCAAAACTTCTACAAAACTGCCTTTCTCATACCCCCGTGTTCCACCTGGTAAAACCATTAATGCATTGGCACCTGCAGTTGACGAAACAACATTAGACTTGTCTAACCCACTAGGTGCAACCAGAACGGACCCTTTTTCAAAAGATAATTTACTACGAACAAATCTAGTAAACGGATTCGGTTTCAAAAAGTCAGTTGCTAGTTGTGCAGTTATTTTTTGTAGATGGGGTGAGTCTGAATATAAGTAAGTTCTTATAACTGGCCGTGTATACAATTCAAATCCTACATAACATGCAGATGGATTTCCTGACAATCCAAATAACAACTTTCCGTTTAAAACAGCAATTGTTGTGACACTTCCAGGCCGCATGGCTATTTTATTAAATAAAACCTGTGCTCCAAGTTTTTCATAAATAGCTGGTAGATAATCATAGTCCCCTACTGAAACCCCACCAGTTGTAATAAACAAATCCACCTCTGAGATAGCATCCTCGATTGCTTTATAACACAGCTCAAAATCGTCAGGAAGCTTTCCTAAATAAGTCGGTATAGCTCCTGCGCGTTCAATTTGCGCCATAATCATATGGGAATTACTATTTCTTATTTTCCCAGGTACTAATGATTCATGCACATCTAGTAATTCTGTCCCTGTCGCAAACACTCCAACAATAGGTTTCTTCGCAACTTTCACTTTGTCATATCCGAATGTTGCAAGTAGGGCTTTCACACCTGGATTTATAAATGATCCTTTTTTTACAAGAACGGTATCTTTGGTTGTATCTTCTCCTTGAAATGAAATATTATCTCCTTCTTTAAAGGATCTCTTAATACTCATATAATCTATACCGTTTCTTTTATACTCTTTTGTAAGTTCTAGCATAACTACTGCATCACAATCACTTGGCATTTGTGCCCCTGTCATGATTCTTATTGCCTGAAAAGCTTCAACTTTCTTTTTAGTCACATATCCCGCACCGATTTCATCAATAACTTCAAATTCGATAGGATGATTTTGGTTCGCATTTTTTGAATCGATTGATCGTATAGCAAATCCGTCATAAGGAGATCGGTTAAACGGCGGGACATCATGAGTGGCAGTTAAATCTTCTGCCAGAAAACGACCATAACATTCATTAATTGAAATCTCTTCTACTAAACCTGGTGCCGCAAAGTTCATTACGTTTCTGACTGCTTCTTCTACTGGTATTGGTTTTCGCCTTTCAACCATATCTTCACCTACTATTTCTTTTATTCTTTTATTTATAACAGTTTTTGGGGTGAAAAGAAATTGATAAATATCACACTTGGTCTATCACCCAAGTTATCATTACTTATTATAAGAGAAGAGAAGGGGGCTGAAGCTCTCGGGGGAACTATACACCAAAACAAAGTTCAACTCTTTATACTTTCCTAAATAAGCAACAGAAGAGAATCTATATAACGGGTTCTATCACAAACATTAAAGTGAAGTAAAATGAGTGCCAATTTCCATATAAAATTGACACCATAGCTATTTGGGTCGAGAAATAACAAAAATTTGTATAGGAAAATGCCCCCCAAAAAATTAGGGGTACAATGGCTGGCTGTTGTCTAAAATAAGCTGACTTATTCCGGTTAGCAGGCTGAATAGAGCTCCGTTCTGGGTATATAAGCGGAGATTTTCCGACTAAACTAAGCACAATTACCTATTTTGACCGTTTTTGGAGTCAATAGTCGGAATTTTTCCGTCTATTTAAGCCATTTTAAGTGATATTTCCTATTTAAGAGAAATTTCTCCGCTTATTTTATTACCAATCATTCTGATTCCCATTTCAAAGTTATTCTTCCAAATTCAACCCTTTCATGTTTGGTAGAAGCTATATCCACCCTATTAACATAATTTAAAATGATCTTACTTAATTAAATATGTAATAAGAAGCATGATAAACGAAATAATAACCGTGGTTATCACCCAAGCCCATGCCAATGTCATATTCCCTGAATCAATTGCCACATAGATCCCTGTAGGTAGAGTAAGTGTTTTACCAGGAATAATACCAGCAAACATTAAGGTTGCTCCAAACTCCCCTAAAGCTCTAGCAAAACTCAATACAAACCCCGCAATAATTGTCTTTAAAGCAAGTGGAATTGAAATAAAGAAAAAGGTTTGCACTCCAGTTGCACCATCAACTGCAGAAGCTTCTTCAATCGCTTTATCAATGGAGTGAAATCCTGCTTTAGCTGTTTGATACATAAGAGGAAAGGCCACAACTGTTGAAGCTATCACTGCCGCCCCCCATGTAAACATTAAAGATTGATCAAACAAAGCAAGAATGAGCCGTCCTATAGGCCCGTTATTCCCGAATATAACGATGAGAAAAAAACCAATCACAGTAGGTGGCAGCACAATGGGTAACATTAAAACCGTTTCAACTATAATTTTACCTTTAAAATTTTTCACGACCATTAATCTTGCGATAATAATCCCAGAACATAAAACAATAAGTCCGGATATAAGTGCAATACTGATTGATAATTTAATTGGTGACCAAAATAATTCTTCCATAGCAATATACCCCAATTGTTGAAAAGTCTTCACAAATCTCTTAAGCCTATTATAACAGCGTTAAGAGCGTACTCGCACTTTTTGTTCACATGACTGTGCGGTACATCACATTGACTGTACTTACTTTTTCCCGTTAAATCTAATTATAAGAAAACAAAGCTCCGTCATATCATTCGCATGAACCTATGCATATACACAATAATCTTTCTTAGCACAAAATAAATCTAAGAAAAGGATGAAAACTAATGGTTAAACTGAAAAGTCATGCTCGACCAACTCTATCTGTTGAATTAAATGAATTGTTAAAATCAGCAGAGCATACATTACCTATTAAAAAGGGAACCTTTTTATTTCAAGAGGGAATGCCTGCAACAGAATTATATGTGATCCGCTCGGGACGCATTAAAATTAGTAAACTCTCTTCTGATGGAAGAGAACTCTCACTCCGAATTTGTACTTGTGATGAAATAGTAGGCGAATTAACCTTATTTACTGAAGAAGCTAAGTATATCTTTAACGCAGTGGTTGTAGAAAGTGGCGAAGTCGCTGTGATTAATAAGAATGAACTCGAGAGAAAATTATTTGAAAACAACAAACTAGCGTTTGAATTCATGAAATGGATGAGCGATCATTTCAGAAAAACACAAACAAAATTTCGAGACTTAGTTCTTTATGGGAAAAAAGGAGCCTTATACTCCACATTAGTACGAATGACAAATAGTTATGGAGTAAAAACAGAGGACGGAATTTTAATTGATTTACCGTTAACGAATCAAGAGCTTGCCAATTTTTGTGCGACAACAAGAGAAAGTGTAAACAGAATGCTTAATGATCTTAGAGGAAAAAATATCCTTTCGATCAAAAAAGGAAAAATTACCATTCATGATTTGAACTTTATAAAAAAGGAAATTAATTGTGAAGAGTGTCCCGCTGTTTTTTGTAGTATCGAATAATCAACTTTTAAAGCTGACTTTTAGTCAGCTTTTAGTTGGCTCTTTCTTCTTTCTCAAGCTTTCCGGAATATACACACAATAAGGCTCACTTTCAAGATAATCTCCAGTTGCAGCGTATGCACGGGATCTTGAACCACCGCAAACAAAACGAAATTCGCATACTCCACATTTGCCCTTATACATATCTGGGTTTCTTAAATCTTTAAAAATTGGAGACTCACGATAAATTTCAGGTAAAGAAGTTTCTCTCACATTTCCCGCTTTAACAGGAAGCAACCCACTGGGATAAACATCCCCAATATGCGAGATAAACACAAAACCATTCCCATCATTAACTCCCTTTGGTGCTCTTCCTAAGCCATCAAAAGATCCTGTTTTACCTTCCATTAATGCATCTTTATATTTAACAATCTCTTTTTCAACTTTTGATTCTCTCATTTTTGATTGAATAACTACTCTACGATAGTGCTGAGCAGCGGTTGTTTTTATATCAAACGGTACTTTTTTACTAAGCTCGTACAGCCAACGGAATACATGTTCATGTTGTGCTGGAGTAATCATATCTTCATCCTTACCACGACCTGTTGGCACGAGGAAAAACACGCTCCATAAAACACAATCCAACTTTTCTACTAATGCTGCCATTTCCTCTAGAACATTTATATTATAATTTGATATCACCGTATTTATTTGGACTGGTATTTCTAACTCATGTAAATAGTTAATTGAATTCATTGTTAACTCGAATGAACCCGCTGTTCCCCGAAAATGATCATGGATTTCAGCTGTAGGACCATCCAAGCTAAATGCCCACCTAGCAAGCCCCACTTGCTTCGCTTTTTGAATTGCTTCTTTTGTTACATTGGGGGTAGCACTAGGAGTCATTGATACTCGTACGCCCTTTTTTATCGCATATTCAGCGATATCATAGACATCTGGTCGCATCAATGGATCTCCACCTGTAAAAACCAGCATAGGATTATTCATCGAGTAAATATCATCAATAAGCTTTTTTCCTTCTTCAAATGACAGTTCAAATGGATTTCTTTTATATTGTGCTTCTGCACGACAATGCAAGCAATTTAATTGACAAGCGCGTGTTAATTCCCAAATGACAATAAAAGGATCTTTGTTAAAATCTCTATCAAACATAGATTGTCCTCCCTTGTTATGCCTTGATAGAATGATTTTAACATGTCTCGTTTTAGGAATATGTGAAGCAAATCACTAATTAAACATTATCTTTCATAAAGACTGTTTTATCGTAAACTTTAGTATAAGGCCACTAGCAACAACCTCTCAGAAAAGAGCCTTTATAAATCTGATGGATAATTCACGTTATTAAACTCTTCCTCCATTGAATTCAACTCGACATCAGTTAAGTACCTTATCCTTCCCAGCTCTAATAAAGAAGTCATTCTTAGGTTTTCTTTGTCTAAAAGCTCTTTAATCATTGGCGTCATACGGGCCGAATAAACCCCTATCAACGGTTGAATTTTCCCCTTTATTTTTGGGATGATTGCATCTATGTCTTTACTTCTGTAGCTTAATATACGATTCATTAATTTCCCACTTACTTTTGGCGTATCACAGGGTAAAACAGTATACCAATCTCCTGTTTCTTCAATCATGCCTGAGTACAATCCAGCTAAAGGCCCAAGCCCTCTATAGGCAGCTACATCCTCGATTATTTTTTCATGACAAAATCTAGCAAGCTGGGAGCTGATTTTTGGATGACTCGTAACAATCACTTTGTCAGAAGTTTGTTTTAACACTTCCAAGGAGTACATAAACATTGGTTTATCGAGCAAATTCGCAAACGCCTTTTGACTTCCAAAACGCCGTGACACCCCTCCAGCTAGTAAAATTCCAACAATCTGTTCATTTTTTTCCATGATCAAATCTTCCTTTTAGATTTAATTGGTTTTATAAATGAAAAAAGAAGAGATTCCCTTCAGAGAAACCCCTTCCTAATTTTCATTAGCCTTATTAGTCACGAACACCTAGTGCAATTTTTGCATATCTGGACATTTTGTCCTTAGTCCATGGTGGATTCCACACAATGTTAACCTCAACTTCTTTGATTTCAGGCAAATCAATTAACGCTCGTTTTACATCTTCAGCAATTGTCCCAGCTAAAGGGCATCCCATTGAAGTTAATGTCATTGTAACTGTAGCTACTCCTGCGTCATCGAGCTGGGCACCATATACTAAACCAAGATTGACGATATCTACACCAAGCTCTGGATCATTTACAGTTTCTAATGCACCCATAATATTTTCTTCTAAAGCTTTATCCATCCTTATCGCCCCTTACGTAAGTTTTAGTTATTTACAGTATAACGAAAACATTGCTTCAATGAAAATAATGTGACTTATTCTCTTCTCTACAGATGCTTCCTAAACCATTCTACGGTTTCAAGTAAGGCTTCCCTTGATACTTTATGTCCACGGGTTGGATCTTCTAAGAACTTCAAGTTTTCTTCATTTCCCTTATAAAAGGGTTGGATTTGTTTATAGAATTCATAAGTAAATTGAAATGGAACAACCTCATCATTTTTACCATGCCAAAACAATATCGGTCTTCCATTTAACTTTTCAGGTTGGTGACCTAGGTCAAACTTCTTCAGTAATGCAATTTGCTGTTCAATTTGTTCATCTGTTAATGGTAGCTTAGTTCCTTGTTTCCTGAATCCAGCAATTAAGCCTCGACAAAACCCTTCGTAATGGGGACTTCCCATTAGACTCACAGCTGTTTTTATCCACTCATATTGAGTAAGGGCTCCTAACATAGTAATGGCTCCCATGGAGGTCCCCGCAACGCCTATCCGTTCTCTATCAACTAAATTAAGAGAAATCAATTCATCCTTTAATAAAGATAATTCTTTAATATTAGTAAGAACAATGTCCCAAAATTTAAGACTTAAGTTTATCCCTTTGAATTGAGTAGCCCTCTCACCATGGTACAATGAATCAGGGAGAATAACACGATATCCTTCTTCAGCCAATAAGTAAGCAAAGTGCAAATTATGTTCCTTTGCACTTGTAAAGCCATGAAAAAAGATAATCAATGGTAATGAATGGTCTTTACTTTCTTCTTTTACAATATGTAAGGTTGGTATTTGACCAACTATTCGATTTTCGATGATAACCATATACATGCTCCTTTTAGGAAATAATTCATTTCGACAAAACATATATATAGTGTATCATGGACAAATATTTTTTGGAAAATATATGAATCCACACAAATTTGACGTTTATGTACATTATTGCTTATTGTAGTAGTAAAAATACAATCCAAAAAAAGGGGATATTATGACAAAACCACATTTAATTGCACTTGATTTAGATGGGACTCTCTTGAAAGATGATAAAACCATATCATCTTTTTCAAAATCCGTTTTAAAAAAAGCAAGAGAAGAAGGCCATATTGTTGTAATCGCAACCGGGCGACCATTTAGATCCAGTTCTATGTATTATAAAGAACTAGGTCTAGATACACCAATTGTTAATTTCAACGGCGCATTTGTCCACCATCCCTTAAGTAATGCTTGGGGTGTATACCATCAGCCAATGGATCTTAAGACCGTAAAAGAAATTGTTGAAGCAAGTGAAGAATTTAGAGTACATAATATATTAGCTGAAGTTATAGATGATGTATATTTTCACTACCATGATGAAAAGTTGCTGGATATCTTTAGTCTAGGGGATCCAACAATTCAAACAGGAGATTTACGCCAAATCCTCCATCATGATCCTACAGCCCTTTTAATCCACCCAAAAGAGGACCATGTAGATTCTGTTCGGAAACATTTATCAGATGTTCATGCAGAAGTCATTGATCATCGAAAATGGGGTGCTCCTTGGCATGTGATTGAGATTGTAAAATCAGGTTTAAATAAAGCTGTCGGATTACAAAGAATCGCTGAATATTTTAACATTCCTAAAGACCGAATAATTGCCTTTGGGGATGAAGATAACGATTTCGAAATGATTGAATATGCGGGGCATGGTGTTGCAATGGGAAATGGGATTAAGCAATTAAAAAACTTAGCTAATAGTATTACCCTAACTAATGAAGAAGATGGCATTGCAGTTTACTTAAAGGAACATTTAAAATTATAGTACAGTAATTTCCTTTTATAAAAATTGCGTAATATCATACACTAAGTTAGACGCGCATATGAGTGTGTCTGAAGCTAATCTTAGCAATAGGGAGGAATATATATGGGTAGCAATAAGTCAAAGCGATTTGTTCAACAAGGCGTAGATTCTTTGCAAAAGTACTCAGAAAGATTCCCTTACCGCTCGACATTAGCAGAAGCTGAAGAAAAGAAGCGAGAAAATGTTGAAAAATCCTCATATGGAGGGATATAACTATGGGTAACGCTCTATTTCAAAAAGCTCGTGAAACGGTTGCTTTAGCTGAACAAGCACAAGCAGCCCAAATCGATCTTTGTCCAATAGAAGCAAAACAAGTTGCCAGAAACGCTTTGTCTTCTGCGTTTGCAAACTCGACGGTGGCTGAGAAAGAACAGCTTCATGATCTTCAGGATCGATTAGATCAAGTTGAATAACGATTAGGTTATATTACACACTGGACTGTCGGTTTAACGGCAGTCCTTTTTATTGGGATTAGCATCTTTCTTCATCTCACGCCGGATTGTGAATTCTGGATTCTGTACTTCGCTGCTGAATTTTAGATTTGTCCGGATTTTCTCCTTATCCCGCCCGATTCGGGCACTAACCCGCCACTTTTCTCACTGTTCTCGCCCAATTATGTGTTCTGCATTCCTTTGTTTTCGCGCTCTGGCCCGATTTTCTTCACATCCCGCCGTATTCGGACGCTAACCCGCCGCTTTTCTCACTGTTCTCGCCCGATTTTGTGTACTGCACTCCTGTGTTTTCTCGCTCTGGCCCGATTTTCTTCACATCCCGCCGCATTCGGGCACTAACCCGCCGCTTTTCTCACTGTTCTCGCCCGATTTTTTTAGGGTGAACAACTAATTAAAATCACTCCACTTCACAAATAGAAAAAGGGCACCAATTAGGCACCCAATAAACTTTATTTTCCACTAAATTGCTCAAGAACCGTATGATAACGATTTACGATTTCCCCATCTTTCGCGCTTCTTTCGTATAAAACAAGTGTTGCAGTCCCATTTGATGGTAGCTTATCACTAGGGATTGAAATGTTGATCTCAAAAGGAGACCAGCTTGGAGCACCCTCATCAGCCTGAAATACGGTTTCTTTAACTAAGTAATCATGACCATCTTCAACCGAATAGAAAAAGCTCGCTTCAAAAACCCTTGCTTCACCTGTTACTGTATACTCTCCATCACTGCCCATAACATGGATATTACGAAAAGCTGTGTTTTCTTCGGGAACAGTTACTTTAGCATCAGCTCTTAATGTTTCTGCAACAGCTACATCCACACCATTCACTTGCGTTGCTACAATTTCAACAGTTGCCGTATATTCTCCACTAGCAATACGCTCCCCCGTTTGATTGTAGTTCCACACTTCTGTCCATGATACTTCTTCTCCCGCTTTGATTTCAACATCCTGTAATGCCATAATAAAAGATTTATCAATTGAATAGCGATATACTTCCAATCCAGCTTTGTTCTTGACATAAATCTCATATTTCTGGCCTGATGTAAATGTTAGAGTAACATCTTGATCACTTGTATTTTTTAAAGTAATCGTAAAGGCTGCATCACCAGCAGTTGCAGAAGTCTCTAATTCGACCTCTACCAGTTCTAGCAATTCTTGAACGTCTCCTGACACAGTATCTTCATTTCTATCATCTGGTTTCTCGACGATTGGTGTTCCGTTGACTGGTGTTTCAGGATTTTCTGCATCCTCCCCTTGACTCGCATTCGTATTCCCACTAGTTCCACAACCAGAAATGATTAATAGTGATACTATGCTTAATAAAAGATATCTTAACATGTTTATTAACCTCCTTTTACTTATATAGTCGTATAATTTAAGAAAAGGTTACTGCTCTTTTCGAAAGAATCCAAATATCCCTGCAGTTTCAATAATATTTGTAAACGCATGTGGGTCAACTGCTTTTAACACTTGTTCTAAATCGAATAGTTCATAGCGTGTTATTACTATGATCATCAAGTCTTTACTATCATTTGTAAAGGCTCCTTTAGCTGGCACCATTGTAATTCCTCTTACAAGTTTTTCATTTATTGCCTTTTTCAGTTCATCTGCTTTTTTAGTTACAATCATGGCAGTAAGTTTTTCATGGCGTGTATGAATTGCATCTATGATTCTCGTCGATACATAAAGAGTAACGAGTGTATATAATGCTTTTTCCCATCCGTAAAGAAGCCCTGCTGTCAAAATAATAACTGAATTTAATATAAAAAAGTAAGTTCCCACGGGCTTATCTTTCATTCGAGATAAAAGCATAGCAACAATATCTAATCCTCCTGTTGAAGCACCCCACTTTAGGGTAAACCCGACACCTACAGCTATGATTACCCCTCCAAATACGGCATTTAAGATAATATCATCCGATAGTTTGTAGATTGGTAAAATTGAAAGAAAAAATGTTGTTGCAGCAACTGATAAGAAGCTGTAAAGCGTAAATGACTTCCCGATTTTTTTCCACCCTATAATCGCAACAGGAATATTCAGAAGAAGTAAAACAATCCCTGTTGAAATATAAAATGGTGTATATTCTTCAAGTGTTCTTGATATTAATTGAGATATACCCGTAAAACCACTAGCATACACATCTGCTGGAATTAAGAATAGATTAAGTGCAATGGCATTTAAAAATGCACCGAATATCACAACGATGCTTTTTTTCAATTGTAATAGTACCAAGCTATCACTCCTCACCTAGTGTTAATGATAGTTTGCTCATAATATTCATCTTTTACCCTTTATTTGCTAATACTAGAAGACAATGATTGTTTTTTCATACAAGACTCGCTACACTAAAATCAAGGACTTATATTATTTATAATTTATTGTTCGAATATAAAAAAGAGGTGAAGTAATGAGTATTAAAATACTTGCAGATAGTGCTAGTGATTTGCCGTTGGATTTTTTCAAAGAATCAGGTGTTACACTATTTCCTCTTGGCGTCCATTTAGATGGCGATGATTACTTGGATTTGGCAACGTTAAATCCATCCGAGGTTTTTAAAAGAATGAGAAATGGGTCTGCTCCTAAAACATCTCAAGTTTCTCCACATTTATTTAAAGAGGAGTTTACGAAGCTTGCAAAGGAAAAGCAAAGTGCTATCTATATTGCTTTTTCATCGGAACTTTCTGGAACATATCAAACTTCTGTGATGATTAAAGCCGAAGTGCAAGAAGAATTCCCGGACTTCGATCTCACGATAATAGATACAAAATGTGCTTCTCTTGGATTAGGATTAGTTGTTAAAAAAGCTGTGGAATTAGCAGCAGCTGGTGCAACGAAAGAGGAAATTATTGCTGAGGTAAGGACTCAAGTAAAACATATGGAACACATCTTTACAGTAGACGACTTAGATTATTTGGCTCGTGGTGGAAGAGTAACCAAAACAGCAGCATTCGTGGGTGGATTATTGAATATCAAACCTATTCTTAATGTTGAAGATGGAAAGCTGATACCTTTAGAAAAAATTCGCGGGAAGAAGAAAGTTGCCAAACGGATTTTAGAAATAATGGAGGAAAGAGGTACAAATCTTTCTGAACAAACAATCGGCATAAGTCATGGTGATGATCTTGAAGCTGCGGAAGAATATAAGCAATTATTTGAGGAAAAGTTCGGATGTAAATCAGTATATATAAATATGATTGGTGCATCTATTGGCTCACACGCAGGTCCAGGAACAATTGCCATCTTTTTCTTGAACACAAACCGCTCTTAACCTCATACTTTGCACTCGACTGGAAATGATATTAATTTAAATGATTTGTATCAAAGGAGTGTATGAGATGTCTAGAACGAGTGATAATGATAAAAAAGCCAAAGATAATAACGCAAAAAATCACGAGAAAAATATGCTTGCTGAAAAAAATCGTGAAATGGGAAAACATCAATACTCGAAGAAAACTGATCATTTGTAATAAGTAGTTAAAAAGAGGCTGGGACAAAACCCATCTCTGAAATGAAAAAGCCGATGAAATTTTACGAGAGTAAAATTTCATCGGCTTTGATTATTTTGGAGTAAAAAATAAGGACCACTTCTGATAAAATAAAGTTACCACACCAAATTCTATCTGAAAGAAGGATCCTTATGTTTAAAAATTATAACATGAATCAAATGGTTTTGCCTTTAGATTTAGAAATGAAATTACAAGATAATGATATTGCCTTTCCTATCCACCATTTAGTCGAAAGTATACCGCAAAAAGCCTTCGATTCATTTACTCGTCATACCGGTTGTCCACCTTATCACCCACGTATGATGCTGAAAATTATTTTATGTGGTTATACGCAATCAACTTTCTCTGGTCGAAAAATAGCAGGACTTTTGGGCGATAGTATCCGTATGATGTGGCTTGCACAAGGTTATACGCCATGTTATCGCACAATAAACCGTTTCCGTGTCAATTCCGAAATGAAGGAATTAATACGTCAGTGTTTCGTGCAGTTTCGATGCCAATTAGTACAGGAGAAACTCATTGATCAAGAAGCGATTTTTATTGATGGCACCAAAATCGAAGCCAATGCCAATAAATTCACGTTTGTATGGAAAAAGGCCATTGAAAAGTTTCATTCAAGTCTCGTAGAAAAGTCGAATCAGTTTTATAATGAACTGCTTGAAAATGAGATCATTCCTGAAATACAAAAAGAAAATGACGAGCAGCTGTCCATTGAGGAGTTAACTCAAATCGCTGAAAAATTAGATGAAGTTGTTGATGGATATACACAAAAGATTGAAACATCTGACGATGTAATGGAGCGTAAACAGCTAAGAAGTGAACGAAAGTCACCAAAACAAATGGTAAAACAAATATACGATTGGATCACGCGTAAACAGAAGTATGAAAAGGATTTTGATATACTGGGCACACGCAATAGCTACTCGAAAACAGACCGCGAAGCAACCTTCATGCGAATGAAGGATGACTATATGCAAAATGGACAACTAAAGGCTGGCTACACTGTTCAAATTGCAACAGAAGGACAATTCACACTGGCTTACGATGTATTTCCAAACCCAACGGATACCAAAACACTAATCCCATTCCTTGATCGAATTGAAAAGGAGTTCTTTTCGTTACCTAAATATATTGTTGCAGATGCCGGTTATGGAAGCGAACAAAATTACGATGATATTCTGACAAAACGCAAACGCATACCACTCATAACGTATAATCACTACTTAAACGAACAAAAGAAAAAACACCAAAAAGACCCGTTCAAAACAAGTAACTGGGCATACGATGAAGAAAGTGATTCGTTTACTTGTCCGAATGAACAAAAGGTAACGTTCCGGTACCATTCAAAACGTACGGATAAAACAGGATTCCAACGCCAATTCAAAATGTATGAATGCGAAGACTGTACAGGCTGTCCGGTAAGATCGTTATGTACGAAAGCGGAAGAAGGTACAAATCGTAAGCTCATGATCAATGAGCAATGGGAACAACAAAAAGAATATGTGAAAACGAAGCTTTCAGAAGAAGAAACGGCAACGATTTACCGTCAACGAAAAACAGACGTGGAGCCAGTTTTTGGATTCTTGAAGGCTAATTTAGGTTTCACACGATTTTCGGTTCGTGGGAAATCAAAAGTCGATAACGAAACAGGTCTTGCTTTAATGGCAGTGAATATACGAAAATATGTAGCAAGAGCGTAAGCTCTTGCATAATAAACGTCTAAAATAAAGTGAAAAAAGTTAAATCGACGACGCGATTTCACTTTTTTTCACTTTATAGAGACTATTTGTCCCAGTCTCTTTTTGCTTTAGTATCAATTTAGAAGCCCTCGAATATGATACTCTTTACTTTTTTCACATTTGAAAGGACAATAATCACCTATACACTAGGAAAAGTTGAATTCACAGAACAAACCGCCGCTTTGTCCGTGTTACTCTTCCTTTTTAAAATAAGTCCATCCCTCTTCTTGATACACCTTTCCTTCCTTCATTAACCGACCAAGAGCTCGTTTAAAGGCTCCTTTACTCATTTTAAATCTTTCAGCAATATCCTCTGCATCACTTTTATCCCCAAATGGCATAGCTCCGCCGCGTGCTTCCATATAAGAGTATATCTCACTAGCATCGTCATCAAGTAGTTCATGAGTTCGGCCTAGTAAAGAGAGGTTGACTGAACCATCTTCTTTTACGTCAATGACTCTACCCTCCACCAACTCCCCTAAACGTGGCTCTCTTCTTCTTTCAGATTCATGTATAAAACCAATAAAGCCCTCTTCAGTTACAACGAATGACCCCACAAGTAATAAACGATACACATGACCCTTAATATTTCGATTAAAGTCCTTTTTAGTAG
Source organism: Litchfieldia alkalitelluris (assembly GCF_002019645.1). GTDB lineage: Bacteria > Bacillota > Bacilli > Bacillales > Bacillaceae_L > Litchfieldia > Litchfieldia alkalitelluris. The sequence continues at coordinate 4,068,096 of NZ_KV917374.1, forward strand.
CAGGTTTCGCAATGTCTCTAATCACATCTTCTGTTGCTAACTTACCAAAAAGGCGACCTCGTTTATCTAGCTTTAACGAACAATAAAGCTTGTCCCCTTTCGCTGGCCATATATGCTCAACACCTGGCAAATCATCCTTTGACACCAAAATATCCTTACTAATTCCGATATCAACAAAAACACCAAGGCTAGGTTTCACCTCTACTACTTCTACCCAATCATAGGCTCCCTGTTGAACAGTAGGAATTTTCATTGTGGCAGCGAGTCTGCCCTGATGGTCTTGATACAAGAATACTGTATTCCTGTCATCCTCATTAAACTCATCATTGATTTCTTTACTATGTAATAACACATCTTCTTCACCGTTTGTTAAAAAGTAGCCAAACGGTGCATCCCGATCCACCATTAAGCTAACTACTGTTCCTGCTTGTAATTCTTCCATATAATTATAATCCTTCTTTCTTAATTTACTTGGCTATTTACACATTTTCATTCTTCAAGGTGCAAATTCTCATTCGAATGAGCTCCTGTGGGGTCTCACGAGACCACTGGTTCCCGCAGGAGTCAGTGGCTCTCCGCTCATTCCACACGGTTTGACTAATGAATCTTGTTAAACATTAGTATTATTCTTATTAAAATCGTTACCTAAATAACAAGCTATTATAACATGATATTGGAATAAGTTGTTCTTCCTGCATTATTTTACTATAATCAGACATAAGAAACGGCATTTTTTGAAAGATTTTTGTTCAACTGAACGTCTTGGAGTTAAAAATGACGTATCGATTGATCATTAAGAATGACTTTACAAAAAAATAGCCCAAGAAAACTATTCCGGAGGTCTTACCATGTCTAAAGAAAGCTCATTTGATGTTGTCTCAAAAGTAGATTTACCAGAAGTCGCAAATGCCATTAATATTGCATTGAAGGAAATTAAAACTCGATATGATTTTAAAGGAAGTAAAAGTGATATTTCTTTAGAAAAAGAAGAGCTTGTACTTGTTTCCGATGATGACTATAAGCTTGAACAACTAAAAGATGTTCTTGTGACTAAATTAATTAAACGCGGTGTTGCCACAAAGAACATTCAATATGGAAAAGTGGAAAATGCTTCCGGTGGAACTGTTCGCCAAAAAGCTAGTCTCGTTCAAGGTATTGATAAGGATAATGCAAAAAAGATTAATACAATCATTAAAAACAGTGGACTGAAAGTAAAAAGTCAAATTCAGGATGACCAAATCCGTGTAACTGGCAAAAATAGAGATGATCTACAACAAATTATTTCTGCAATCCGCGAAGCTGATTTACCAATTGACGTACAATTTTTAAACTACCGTTAATAACTAAGGGCTAGAACTATTGTCTAGCCCTTACTCTAAAAAAAACAATATTTCCTCTAATAAAACCATCAAAAAGTGATAAACTCCAAAAAATGTTATTGATTTATGTTCAACAATTCGATAAATTTATAATAATAACTTTTCTAAGGTAAAGCATTTAAGTAAACGTAAATCAATTTAATAACCTATCTTATCAAGAGAAACCGAGGGACTGGCCCAATGAAGTTTCAGCAACCAGTCAATCGAGGGAAAGTCATTCCACTAGCCCAGAAGATGTTGATTTTAGATAAGAAGATGGAATGAATGAGCTTTGCTCATTCAAAATCAACATCTTCAGTCAATCACGCTACCCAATGACCTTAACGAGATCCAAGTTGTGAATAATTAATGGAGTACCATTAATTATTCACAACCATTCACGGCATCCGTTCTCCCCCTCCATTGACCAGGTGCTAAATCCAGCGAATTGATAACAACTCAATTCGGCAGATAAGAAGAAGCGACCTCAAACTCATTAGACCTTCTTCTTACAAGAAGGTTTTTTCATGTTAAAAATTCTTACAATGACTTAAGGGGGAAATAAGATGGGACTTCTGGATCAACTTAAAAGTAATATTTTAATAGCCGATGGTGCCATTGGTACACTTTTATATACGCATGGTGTAGATAGTTGCTTTGAAGAGTTAAATCTTTCAAAGCCTGAACAAATAAAGCTCATACATACAGCTTATATTGAAGCTGGTGCAAATGTCATCCAAACAAATACGTACGGAGCTAATTATCACAAGCTTTCACGCTATGGATTGGAAGACTCCGTAAAGGACATCAATGTTGCTGCCGTAAAAATCGCAAAAGAAGCAGCCGGCGATCAAGCATTTGTTGTCGGAACAATTGCTGGTATTCGCAGCTTCAAGAAAACCACGGTTACCATCGAGGAAATAAAGAGAAGTGTAAGAGAACAATTATTTTTCTTACTCTCTCAAGATGTCGACGGGATTATCTTCGAAACTTACTATGATTTCGAAGAATTAAAAACTGTATTAAAAATTGCTAGAAAAGAAACGACAAAACCAATTATTACAAATGTCTCCCTACACGAAATTGGTGTTCTTCAGGATGGAACACCTTTAGCAGATGCATTACTTGAGCTAGAAGAGCTTGGGGCAGATGTTATTGGTTTAAACTGTCGTCTTGGCCCATACCATATGATTCGATCATTGGAAGAAGTGCCTATTCCTAAAAAAGCCTTTCTTTCTGCATACCCCAATGCTAGTTTGCCTGATTATGTAGAGGGTCGACTTGTTTATGAAACACACGAAAATTATTTTAAAGAAAGTGCCCTTTTATTCCGTGACCAGGGTGTAAGATTAATCGGTGGATGCTGCGGCACTACACCAAAGCATATCGAGGCAATGTCGTCTGCCCTAAAAGGCTTGGGACCAGTTACGACAAAAACAGTAAAACATCGAAAATATGAAGCTGCACCTAAAGCAGCAGTCCTTAATACTGAAACACCACCACTTCATGAGATTGTCAAGAAAAGGCGTTCAGTAATCGTTGAATTAGATCCACCTAAAAAACTTGGAATCGATAAATTTATTACTGGTGCAAGAGCGTTACATGAGGCAGGCGTGGATTCTGTTACACTTGCAGATAACTCATTAGCTAGTCCAAGAATCAGCAATGCAGCTTGTGGTACAATTCTAAAACAGCAATATAAGATAAATCCATTAATTCATATCACGTGTCGGGACAGAAACCTTATAGGTTTGCAATCACACTTAATGGGGTTACATACCCTTGGTTTAAACGAAATCCTTGCAGTAACAGGCGACCCTTCAAAGATTGGAGATTTCCCTGGAGCTACATCAGTTTATGACTTATCATCATTAGATCTTATAAGCTTAATCAAGCAATTTAATGAAGGAATCTCTTATTCAGGTAAGTCTCTTGGTCACAAGACAAACTTTTCAATTGCTGGAGCATTTAATCCAAATGTTCGCCACTTAGATAAAGCTGTTAAACGGTTAGAAAAGAAAATTTCATGTGGAGCGGATTATTTTATCACACAGCCACTTTATAGTGAACAACAAATTATCGATGTGTATGAGCACACAAAACACTTAGCTGCACCAGTTTTTATCGGAATCATGCCGTTAACTAGTGCTCGTAATGCAAACTTCATTCATCACGAAATTCCTGGGATTACCCTTTCGCAGACAATAAGGGATCGTATGGATCAAGCGGATCATGACCCAGTAAAAGCACAAGAAGAAGGAATTGCGATAGCTAAATCATTAATTGATGTGGCTTACGATTTATTTAATGGAATTTATTTAATAACACCTTTCCTCCGTTATGAAATGACAGTGGAATTAACAAACTACATCAAAAGCAAAGAACTCGCAGGAGTTGAAAGGAAGGTGCGTTAATGACTACAAATATACAAGATCAACTAGAAAAAAGAATCCTTGTCATCGATGGAGCTATGGGGACGATGATTCAGGATGCTAATCTTACCGCTGAGGATTTTGGTGGTGAAGCATATGAGGGTTGTAATGAATACCTAACCCTTACCTCCCCAAAAACCATTCAACAGATTCATGAAGCCTACTTAGAGGCTGGTGCTGATATCATTGAAACGAATACGTTTGGTGCAACTGCCTTAGTTTTGGATGAATATGAATTAGGTTCGCTTGCTTTAGAAATTAATATTCAATCTGCAAAGCTAGCAAAAGAAGCTGTTCAGAAGTTCTCTACACTAGAGTGGCCTCGTTATGTCGCTGGATCCATGGGACCAACAACGAAAACCTTATCAGTTACAGGTGGAACAACCTTTGATGAGCTTATACAGAATTATGAGGAACAGGCTCGGGGTCTCATTTTAGGCGGAGTCGATCTTTTACTACTAGAAACGAGCCAAGATATGCTGAATGTAAAAGCAGGATTTATTGGTATAGAAGAAGCTTTCAAAAACACGGGAATTACCCTCCCTTTAATCGTATCAGGAACAATCGAACCAATGGGAACAACTCTAGCCGGGCAAAACATTGAGTCCTTTTATTTATCTTTAGAACATATGAAACCTTTAGCTGTAGGGTTAAATTGTGCAACCGGCCCAGAATTTATGACTGACCATATTCGTTCATTGTCAGATCTTGCAAATACAGCAGTTAGCTGTTACCCAAATGCTGGTTTACCTGATGAAGAAGGTCAGTATCATGAATCACCTGAATCATTAGCACAAAAGTTAAAGGGATTTGTTGATAAAGGCTGGTTAAATATTGTTGGAGGATGTTGTGGCACCACTCCTGCCCATGTTCGTGCAATGGCTGACATGGTAAAAGATGTGAAGCCACGTGAAGTACCTGCTATCTCTCATCCACATGCTGTTTCTGGGATCGAACCATTAATCTATGATGATAGCATGAGACCTCTATTCGTTGGTGAACGTACAAATGTAATCGGCTCAAGAAAGTTTAAGAGACTAATTGCCGAAGAAAAATACGAAGAAGCATCTGAAATTGCACGTGCTCAAGTTAAGAACGGAGCACATGTAATCGATATTTGTTTAGCCGATCCTGACAGAGACGAACTTGAGGATATGGAAAACTTTATTCAATATGTAACAAAAAAGGTAAAAGTTCCTCTAGTAATTGATTCTACTGATGAAAAAGTAATCGAACGAGCACTATCTTTTTCTCAAGGTAAAGCGATCATTAATTCGATAAACTTAGAAGATGGAGAAGAACGGTTTGAGGCCGTTGTGCCCCTCCTCAAGCAGTATGGTGGCGCTGTCGTTGTTGGAACAATTGATGAAGTTGGAATGGCTGTATCAGCAGAGCGAAAACTTGAAATTGCACAGCGTTCACATGATTTGTTAGTAAATAAATATGGTCTTAATCCAAAGGATCTCATCTTCGACCCACTTGTGTTCCCGGTAGGAACTGGTGATGAGCAATATATTGGTTCAGCTGAAGAAACTGTTAAAGGAATAAAACTGATAAAAGAACATCTGCCAGAGTGTTTAACGATTCTTGGAGTAAGCAATGTCTCATTTGGCCTCCCTCCTGTTGGCCGTGAGGTGTTAAATGCCGTATATCTTTACCATTGCACACAGGCTGGACTAGATTACGCGATTGTTAATACTGAAAAACTTGAACGATTTGCTTCCATTCCAAAAGATGAAATCAAACTGGCTCAGGATTTATTATTTTCTACTACTGATCAAACTTTAGAAAAATTCACTGAGTTTTACCGTGGGAAAAAGAAAGAAGCAAAAACAACAACAACTAACTTAAACCTTGAAGAAAGATTGGCTTTTTATATCATTGAGGGAACAAAAGAAGGATTAATCCCAGACCTTGAATTAGCTCTTAAAAAATACCCAACACCACTCGATATCATTAATGGACCATTAATGGAAGGAATGGCAACCGTTGGAAAGCTATTTAATAACAACGAGCTAATTGTTGCAGAGGTGTTGCAAAGTGCTGAAGTCATGAAAACATCTGTTGCATTTTTAGAGCAATTCATGGAAAAAAGAGATGATAGCGGTAAAGGAAAAGTTCTACTAGCAACTGTTAAAGGTGATGTTCATGATATTGGGAAAAACCTTGTAGATATTATCCTTAGTAATAATGGATTCAAAGTAGTTGATTTAGGAATCAAGGTTACACCACAGACGCTAATAGAAGCTACGAAAAAAGAAAAACCGGATATTATTGGTCTATCTGGATTATTAGTTAAATCTGCTCAACAAATGGTTATTACTGCCCAAGACCTACACAATGCTGGAGTATCTGTTCCGATTTTAGTCGGTGGTGCAGCACTTTCAAGAAAATTCACTGATAATAAAATATCACCTGAATATACAGGACCAGTTCTTTATGCCAAGGATGCAATGGATGGACTATCTCTTGCTAATCGATTGCAAAATAAAGAACAGCATCTAGAACTGTTAAATGAGCTTGAAGAAAGACGATCGAAACAAAGAGCCCTAATAGCTGAAAAAGGAACAGAGACAAAAACAGCAGCAACAGCTGTTTTAACTCGTTCAAATGTATCTATAGATGTTCCTGTTTTTACTCCACAGGACACTAAATTGCACGTATTAAAGCAATTTAGCCTAGCTCAAATAGAGCCATATATTAATATGCAAATGCTTATTGGACATCATCTTGGCTTAAAAGGCAAAGTGGAGCAATTATTAGAACAACGTGATGAAAAAGCAGTTGCACTCAAGGAGATGATTGATGAGCTAATTCAAAAAGCAAAGTCAGAGTCTCTTATTAACCCAGCAGCACTTTATCAGTTTTTCCCTGCTCAAAGTGATGGAAATAATGTTCTAATTTATGACCCTAATGACGAAAAAACGATTATTAAAACATTCACCTTCCCTCGTCAAGACAAGGGAGCATTCCTTTGTTTAGCTGATTTTCTAAAACCAGTTAACAGCGGAGTGATGGATTATGTCGGCTTCTTTGCTGTAACAGCAGGCAATGGAATTCGAAAACTTGCTCAAAAATATAAAGAAGAAGGCGACTTCTTAAAGAGTCATGCGATCCAAGCACTTGCACTTGAAACTGCTGAAGGACTTGCAGAACGAGTTCATCAATTAATGCGTGATAAATGGGGCTTCTCGGATAGTCCTGACTTTACGATGAAGGAGCGGTTTGCCGCTAAATATCAAGGCCAACGCTTCAGTTTTGGTTATCCGGCTTGTCCTGACCTTGAGGATCAAGAAAAACTCTTTAATCTCATTGGCCCAGAACAAATTGGCATTGAGCTTACAGATGGTTTTATGATGGAACCTGAAGCATCAGTAACCGCGATGGTATTTGCTCATCCTGAAGCAAGATATTTCAACGTTTTATAATAGGTTAAAGGCTTGGATTTCATATAATCCAAGCCTTTTTCATAGTATTAATAATCCCTAAAGGATCTAACAATCTTTAATATCTCTTCCCTTTCAAAAAACTCTTCATTTTCTTCATTCTCTACATAAACGTAAAGGTTAAAAGTCGTATCATCTTCAATCCACGTAAATATCTGGGTCGTCCCAGTGAACCTCTCCAACTCATAGATTTTGATGGAGTATCCCTCTAAAATACATAGGGACATTTCCTGATTCTTAGACCGTTGCCACCCTTTACGAGGATGGACTTACATAATCTCCACAGGCTTAGATTATACTGTTCGGACGGGACCTCGACCTACAGTTTTATATGGTTAGGCTACTTGATTACGAATCTGCTCAAGTCCGACTTTTTTAATATTAACGGCTGCATTGAAATCGCGGTCTAGTACAAGACCACACTTATGACACACATGAGTACGTATAGAAAGTGACTTGTTGACTTTGTTTCCGCAACCAGAGCAATCCTGACTTGTGAAGTGTGGATTTACCTTTACGAGCAGACCACCATTCTTTTCACACTTGTAAGCGAGAAAGGAACGGAACAGTCCCCATCCGGCATCATGAATGGACTTTGCAAGATGACGGTTCTTTACCATGTTCTTCACTTGTAAGTTCTCGACACAAACAACACCGTAGGTGTTGCTAATCCGGTAACTTACCTTATGTAAGAAATCCTTTCGTTGATTCGAGACTTTCGAGTGAATTAGGTTTAGTTTTTTACATTGTTTTTTCCAATTTGAAGAACCTTTCTTCATCTTGGAAAGTTTTTGTTGCGCTTTCTTTAGCTGCTTCTCTTTCTTACGAAGAAATTTCGGGTTATTAATTTCTGTACCATCAGATAGAACCGCAAATTTCTTAATGCCAAGGTCAATTCCTATCGTTTTGTGTGCAACCGAGGTTACTGGTTGGTTCGCGTGTCTTGCAACACTAAATATCGCATACCAACGATTCCCTTGACGTTTAATAACTACTTGTTTTACCTTGCCATCTAATTTACGGTGGAAATGAATATCAATCAATCCGATAGCTGAAATCTGCAATTTTCCACCTTTCCCAAGTGAAGCTGCCCTTCGAACTAATTGTCTTTTTACAACTCCTGTTTTCTTATTCGTACTGGATTGTCTAGACATTCCAAATTGAGTAAAAGTGATAGAGTTATAATCTTTATATTTCTTGAATTTAGGGTACTTCGCTTCCTTACGAAAGAACTTCTCAAATGCTTTTTCTAAGCGAAAAAAGACCTCTTGCAAGGGTTGAGAAGGCACCTCTTTAAGTAACTGAGTTACTTTCTTATCAGATGTTTGTTGTTTTTGCATATCTGTACGCTTGTAATTGCGGTTTTCATTTTGGTAGATACGTTGTTTATCAAGGAGTGCAGAGTTATACTGCATGCGACAAATAGAAATCCACCTATCTAAAGTTGTAGCTTGTTCTTCGGTTGGAAAAATTTCATACTTATAATTCAACAACATATTATCGCACCTCCTTAAGGAATATTATACCAAATGGAGGACTCGCAAGCAAACGTACGTTCCAAACAAAAAGCGATTCATCCCCACTAAATCGAAGATTTTGAAGGGGATGAATCGCTATAGTACGTTAAATAATTGCATCTCGATGATGTGGTTTAAGACTTTGAATCATATTAAAGAGCTCTTTCGCCTCTTCCTTCCAGGCTATAATCATTATAGGGGAACTTTCATTCTCCAGATGAGTTTGCTGTTGAATAAATATTTTTTCTTTCCATCTCTGCCTACTTCTCCTTCGGATTTCATCAATTGCAATGTTTCTAGCAATACTAAACAACCAGGTTTTTGGACTAGAGTTTCCTTCAAAAGAATGAAATCCCTTAATCGCTTTGATGAATACCTCCTGTACTAAATCCTCCACATCGGTCGCACCAATACGATAAATTAAATAATGATAAATATCATCACTGTATTGATGAAACCACTCAGAGATTATCTGTTGTCGATTCATTGCCTCTCTCCTTTTTAAATCTTATATTTCTATTAGACGATACTAAATTCTTTTTATCGCTTTTTTTGTAATTTTTTAAATGTCTCGGTATAAATGAACTTCTATCTATCGCAAACCCCGCTGCTCTGTTAATGGTCAGTAAGTGATAATCTCCATCGTGCGAATATTTTATTTGCATTGAAGTCCTAAAAATCACTTAGGCTAGCGAGTTCCATCAGGCAACCCGCACGCCCCGATACCATGGGTCAGTCGTGAGGCTTAGATCACAGACATTTAAATTATTTCTGTTCGTGATTTTGTCCGAGAACTTTTTCATAATCCAATTTAAATAAGAGTCTTGAGACTAGCTAAGTCCCAAGACTCTTTATTTCTTATAATCTATATATACGCTACACAAACAAGTACATCTCAATTTCATCTGAATAAACTCCATCGTCAAATTTCACGAATTTAATCTTTCTTCCTTCTTCTTTAAAGCCTAATTTTTTATAAAAGTGAATTGCCCTTTCATTATGAGAGAATACTTCTAAGCAAACTTTTTCAATTTTTGGGTGTTTCTTTGCAAAATTGATGAGCTCCTCCATTAATTTACGACCAATTCCACTGTTACAATATTCTTCTTGAATGCTAATACTCAGGTAACCAATATGAGAAATCCGTTTTTTACTACAAAGTTCAAAATCGAGAGTTCCGATAATCCTGCCATCTACTTCAGCTACGAGTAATAAATTTCCTTCCTGTTGATAGCTTTCAATCCTTTTCACCTGTTTTTCAACGTTTGTAGAAAACTCTTCCGGGGTAGTTAACATATAGGTCGATTCCTTTAAAACAATTAATGTATGGTTAATGAGAGATACTGCATCATTAGTTTCAGCTTTACGAATTTTTAAATCCATGTATAATTCTCCTCTGTTTTTTCAAGATTAATAAAGGTATTAAAATTTATTTTTCCATATTTTACATATTAGGAGGTTTTTTATGAGTAATCAAGCAAAAGGGCAGCCTGCCCAACATCAAAATCAACAGCCGGGTCTCGAAACGGAGATGAATCCAAAACCTGTATCTGAGGATGCAAGTTACAAAGGAAGCGGTAAATTAACTAATAAAGTGGCAATCATCACTGGCGGTGACAGCGGAATCGGGAAAGCGGTCTCCATTTATTATGCAAAAGAAGGAGCAGACGTTGTTATTGTTTATCTGAATGAAGACACCGATGCCAAAGAAACAAAGCGTCAGGTAGAAGAAGAAGGACGAAAATGCTTATTACTTTCTGGTGATATTGGAGATGAGAGTTTTTGTAAGGATATCGTTAAGCAAACGATTGAAACATTTGGAAAAATTGATATCCTTGTCAATAATGCAGCTGAACAACATCCACAAAAAAGCATCTCAGATATTACTTCTGAACAGCTCGAAAAAACATTTAGAACAAATATTTTTTCTTTCTTTTATTTAACCAAAGCTGCTCTTCCTCACCTTAAAAAAGGTAGTTCAATTATTAACACGTCTTCAATCACTGCTTACAAAGGGAATGAACAGTTACTTGATTATTCCTCAACTAAGGGAGCAATTGTTACATTTACACGATCACTGTCTCAACAATTAGTTGGTCAAGGAATTCGAGTCAATGGAGTTGCACCAGGTCCAATTTGGACACCTCTGATACCTTCAACCTTCTCTAGTGATCAAGTTGCGAAATTTGGAACCACAACACCTATGAAACGTGCAGGTCAACCAGAAGAAGTTGCACCTAGTTATGTATTTTTAGCAAGTGATGATGCTTCTTACATCACAGGTCAAATGATTCATGTTAATGGTGGAACAGTTGTTAATGGCTAAAAAACAATAAGAATCAATATATAGTTTTTGTAACTTACAAAAAGGAACCCAGTTCACTTCATAATTATGAGGTAAATTGGGTTTTCTATTTTTCACATCAACGTCAGATACATGACCACCATGAAATATGATACCTAAACGAATTAAACAGCGACAATGTGAGTCAACATGCCGTAAATCGGATCACAGAGAATACAAAAGGTAAACTATTGATTATTTCTAAGGAGAGTTGATTGATAAATAGTTTTATACTGTTATGATAGTTAAGTCTCTATAAGACTATTTTCGTATTATAAGAAGTCAAGGCCGATTCCTACTTTACCTAATAAGTATTCAGCTTTGTCCTATATAGAAAAACTTCAATATCCTTTAAGTCTTCTCTTGCCAATAATTCATCAGTTGTTATACCTAGCTTTTTTAGTAATTTTTCAAACGCCTTATCTGTCGGAGCAAATGATAAACGACTACCATTCTACTTAAGAAGGAAGCATTGGCTAGCTCGATAGCAGCTTTTTTCATTAAGTAATAAAGTGGTTAAAATTAAATTTCGATAATTAAAGAGGGCACTTAAAATACCTTACAAAAATTAAGCGGAGATATACGGTTAAACGACCCAATAGAGCTCCTTTTTGGGGATATAAGCGGAGGTTCTCCGGTTAAGTAAAGAAAAATTCCCCATTTTGACGTTTTTTGAGCCAATAGCCGGAATCTTTCCGTCTATTAAAGCTAGTTGAAATGATATTCTCTAATTAAGGGAAATTTCTCCGCTTATTTTGCGGACCAAATCCCCGCCTACGGATCTGCTCCTTTAAGGTTGAGTAAGCCTCAGAATAATGAAGGACGTTAGTTCAACAGGTTTAAAACTCTTATAAGCAACAAAGTTTACGAAAATAGCCATAAAAAAACACCAATTTCGAATGCGAATTGGTGTTTTAAGGAATCGGTAGTTCAAATGTTCAATTCGAGATAAGAACCAACCGTTTAAGTTCGTTTATGTTTTTTCTTATTTATATAAAAGAACAGAAGCATTAATAATGGTACCAAAATAATTGCAAAGACAATAGATAAATTAATTCCCTTTACATCCTCCACATGATAAATTTCTGCCTTTTCACGGTCAAGGATAATTGTATAAGCACCATCCAGTTCAACGATGACATCATCCTCAAGCAAACCTCTTAATTGCTTATTTTCGACTATATCTTCCGCATTTATCGTCACTTTTTGGGTAACAGTTGAATTATTAATAACTACCAAATCAATATTTTGTTCAAAGCTATTTTTTATAACAAGCATTCCATCCTTTGTTTGGTGAATTATCTCTGTTTCTCCTTTTGTAAGTGATGGAACCCCTTTTCTTATTTGACTAAGTTTTGTCATATATTTGACTAACTCGTCATCTGTTCGAAAGTTCATTAAAGGACTATTTGCAGGTGGTTCTGCACCATCCTGAACAATCTCCGTACCGTAATAAACAATAGGTGCCGCAGGAGTTAAGTACAAATAAGATAATGCAAGCTTTAGACGAGTAACAGGATGTTCATTATTTTCTAATGAATATCGTGTAAATCGTGGAGTATGTCGATTATCCAGAGATTGCGCAGCCGCCATGTCACTGATTGTCAAATCGATGGTCTTATTTGGTTCAGTAAATGACTGGATCTCTTCATTTTGAGTCTCCACAAAGAACGGATATCCAATATCACTGTATCCTTTTTGGTCGTTATCATCATCTACTAAAAAGATAAACTGTTCATTTAGAGTAGTTATTTCTTTATGAAAATTCTCCCAAAATGAAGTCGAGTGTTTATCCATTCCCGACAAAAGATAACCATCCAGGTTGGTTTCGTTCGCCCACATAGTCCCTGCCTCAAGTAACACTTCTTCTTCCACAGTTGAATCTACAGCAAATTCAATAAAAACCTTCAGCTCTTTTTCGTGAGCAGCACTTAAAAGTTGTTTGAAATCCTCGATTGTTCCAAAGTGATCTTCTACTTGAAAGTAGTCAAATGGTTCAGTCTCTACAACAGCTTGTTCATTTTTGAAGATGGGGCTTAGTAAAATTGTAGTAAACCCCATATCCTTTATATAGTCTAACCTCTGGGTTATTCCTTCAAAATCTCCCCCGTGAAACGCATATGGGTCTGATGAATTCACATTAATATCATTTGTCGGGTCACCATTATTAAATCGGTCAACCATTATTGAGTAGAAGATTTCATTCCTTAAATTATATTCTTCTTGAGCACTTACCAAGTTGGGGCATACGCTTAAAAAGAAAAAGGGAATCAAACATATTAGTATAACTTTCTTCATTTGCTCCTCCTAATTGTACATTTTCTAGCATTCCTACATTACCTTATTTAAAATTTTTAATCAATAAAAGTGCCATAACTTAGCTATCTCTCTGTGAAAATTGTCTGAATTCTGAAGGACTAACACCCTCAATTTTTTTGAAAAGTTTTGAAAAATAAGTATGATCTTGGATCCCGACACTTTTAGAAATCACCATCACTTTATCGTTTGTTGATGTTAATAATTTCTTTGCTTGAGCAATTCGATATTGATTTAAATAATGAATCGGACTCACTCCAATCGTCTTTTGCATACATCTAGTAATATAATCTGTATGAAAGTGAAGCTCTCCCGCAATGTCCTCCATCTTGATATCTTCTTTATAATGCATCTGAATAAACTGTAACGTTTTATCAGTGACACTTTCAGTTGCTGATGGAATGGTCATTGCTTCCTTTTGAAGCTGAATCATTAATTCTTGGAAATAAATTTGCTGCCTTAACGGGAAATCTGGTGATGTGGTTACACCTTCATCTAACATGTTCATAAAAATGTTCTCAACAAATTTGGTTTGAGTTATTTTCCCGAATTGCGGTATTTGAAGTAAAAAATGATGTGGTGAAATAAAGTCTCCTTCTTTAATCTTTATGTTCCCCCAATTAATTTCTTTTGTTTTCTTAAGATAATACTCGCCCTCTACATTAAAATGAATCCAAAAATATTTAGATTCCACTTCACAACCTTTAAATCCAAAATGTTCGAAACCTGGAGCTAAAATCAAATATTCTCCACACCGAATTTCATATTTAAAACCATTTTCAGAAATATAGACTACACCCTCCGTCACATAAATCAAATCAAAGATATGAAAAGTTCTTTTAAAGTGCTTTTTACCAATACTTAGCGTTGCTTCCCCCATTTTTATAAAAGATGGAAACGGCGGAATATGTATGTGGATAACTGTCATCGTAAGACCACCTTTTTATGTCGGTATAATCCAAAATCAGTCGATTTCATCTCTTTTTATTATAGCGTATTCCGTATAAACTAGGAATTGTTTTTCATATCGGAATCGTCAAAGGGAGTGACAGCATGAAAGGACAATCAACCACAAAAAAGTTAACCCTATTTGCGCTAACATGGCCAATTTTTATAGAATTGCTTCTACATATGTTAATGGGAAATGCGGACACACTTATGTTGAGTCAATACTCAGATAACTCTGTAGCAGCCGTAGGCGTGGCAAATCAGATTTTTTATGTTTTTATTGTGATGTTTGGTTTCATTGCAGCAGGTACTTCTGTGCTTGTGGCGCAGCATTTTGGTGCAAAGCAATTCAAAGAAGCCGGAGAAATATCTGTTGTTTCAATTGCAGCAAACCTTGTATTTGGTTTAATACTTAGCGGAATTGTTTTGACCTTTAGCGTAAACATGCTAGAGTTCATGGATTTACCTGAGGAATTAATGGGTGAAGCAAACTCATACTTAAAGCTCGTAGGAGGAACTGCCTTTTTACAGGCTTTAATCATGACAATTGGTGCGATTATTAGAAGTTATGGATACACAAAAGACTCTATGTATGTAACCATTGGTATGAATATTATCAATGTCATTGGTAATTACCTCTTTATTTTCGGACCATTAGGAATTCCTGTATTGGGTGTGTTCGGTGTAGCATTATCTACTACTATTAGTAAATTTATAGGTCTAATTGCGATTAGCTATTTATTGTTTAGACGTATCAACCAAGATCTTCCTTTCAAAAGATTGTTCTCTCTTCCAATTCAGCATCTAAAGAATTTACTAGGAATTGGTGTTCCTTCCGCTGGAGAAAACCTTTCATACAGTGGTTCACAAATGGTTATCACGATATTTATAACCATGCTAGGAACAGAAGCACTAACAACAAAAGTATATGCGCATAATTTAATGATGCTTATTTCTCTTTTCAGCATCAGCATTGCCCAAGGAACACAAATCATGATTGGACAAATGGTCGGGGCGCAAAAGCTTAAGAAAGCATATTCGACTTGTTTAAAAAGCTTATACATGGCACTCGTTATCAGTTTTTTAATGGCTATTATTTTTTCTGCTTTTTCAAACTCATTACTATCAATCTTTACATCTAATCAAACGATCATCACATTAGGTGGTACACTGCTACTCTATGCCATTATTCTCGAGCCTGGCCGAGCATTTAATTTAGTAATAATAAGTTCACTGCGAGCCGCTGGAGATGTAAAACTACCAGTTTATATGGGCATTCTTTCTATGTGGGGAATCGCTGTGCCTGTCTCCTACTTTTTAGGAATTCATTTAGGATTTGGTCTTGTCGGTATATGGATCGCCTTTATTCTTGATGAATGGATACGAGGGCTTATCATGCTTTGGAGATGGAGAACAAAAGCATGGGAAAAGAAATCCTTTATTCGAGCAAAAGAAAAAGCTGTGGCGGTTTCAGCAACATAGCTTAATAGTAGTATGGATGCGCAAATAAGAACTATAACTAACACAAAAAACTAACCTTTATTATTGGTTAGTTTTTTCGCGTTAGATTTCCTCACATCCAAGCGTGGAATGTAAACGTTTCATCTATATTAAGTTAACTTTTTTGTTTGTTTTTTAAAAATTTTCTCAAAATTCACTTGATTTATCCTTGATTTTAACATATGATAACTAACATAACGTAACGTGTTAGAAAATATAACATTTTGATAAAGGGGGATTTTACACATGAAAAAAGTCGAGGCGATTATTCGACCTGAAAACTTTCAAGCTCTCCGAGATAAACTTGAAGAAGTTGGAATTAATGGTTTAACCGTTTCGGAGGTTGCTGGGTGTGGCCAACAAAAAGGCCAACAAGGGCTTTTTAGAGGAAATACATTTGAAATAAGACTACTCCCTAAAGTCAAAGTTGAAATGGTTGTTGAAGCAGAATATGTAGATGAAATTGTTCAAATCATCCAATCTACTTGCAGTACAAATACTGTAGGTGATGGAAAAATCTTTATCATTCCAATTGAAAATGCAATTAGAATCCGAACTGGTGAAGATGGGAATAAAGCAATTGTCTAAACTCCAACTAAGAAGGGATGAATTGAAATGAAAAAGAAAATTGCCTCATTACTTATCACAAGCTTCCTAATTGGGTCTGCTGCCTATGCAGAGGATCCCACCGCAGCGTCGGTTAGTGCATCACTAGACTCTACCTGGATTATGCTTGCTGCGTTTCTTGTTTTCTTTATGCATGCGGGATTTGCGATGGTAGAATCAGGGTTTACTAGATCAAAAAACACTCTTAATATTCTAATGAAAAATATCTTAACTGTATCAATTGCCTCGGTCTTATACTTCTTAATAGGTTATGGATTTATGTTTGGTTCAACGGCAGGTGGGTTTATCGGAGTTAATGGTTTTGCTTTAGCTGGGGTGGAAGATATCGGATTCTTCGTTTTCCAAGCAGTCTTTGCGGCAACATGCGCAACCATCATCTCTGGGGCCGTAGCTGAAAGAATGAAATTAGGAAGCTATATGTTTTTAACAATATTGATGACTGGTTTTATCTACCCTGTTGTCGGACACTGGGTATGGCAAGGTGAAGGTTGGTTAACAAATTTAGGCTTTGTTGATTTCGCTGGTTCTACTGTCGTTCACTTGACTGGTGCATTAGGTGCTATCGTTGCAGTGAAGTTTTTAGGAGCTAGAATCGGGAAATACTCAAATGGTAAAGTGAATGTCATCCCAGGAAGTAATATTCCTTTAGGTGCACTTGGTGTATTTATACTTTGGTTTGGTTGGTTTGGATTTAATGGAGGAAGCACCTTAGCTGCTGATCCAGAATTAGTTCCACACGTTATCGCTACAACACTTTTATCAGCATCTTGTGGAGTTATCGGTTCTGCCTTTTATTCTTTGTTCCGTTACAAGCGAATTGATGCTTCGTTAACACTAAATGGCGCATTAGCAGGTCTTGTGGGTATTACTGCAGGCACTGCAGCAGTTTCATTTGTTGGTTCAATGATTATTGGTTTAATTGCAGGTATTATTCTTATTGAAGCAGTTTCATTCCTCGATAGAGGCTTAAAACTAGATGATCCAGTTGGCGCTATCGCCGTACACGGTGTTTGTGGAATTTGGGGTACCCTAGCAGTCGGCCTGTTCGCTACTAGTGGTGGGCTATTTTATGGTGGTGGAGCTACTCTATTAGGAGTGCAGGCTATCGGTGTTTTAGCAGTTATCGTTTGGACAGTTGCTACTGTTTCGTTATCAATCTTTATTATGATGAAAGTTACTCCAATCCGTGTATCACGTGAAGAAGAAATCTCAGGACTCGATTTTGCAGAGCATGGATCTTCGGCTTATGAGTTCCGAGATAGTATTCTTACCGAATCTCCTCCTTCTACCGGTTCAACAGAATTCGGAAATGGATTAATTAAAAGATTGGATAGCTTAAGCTCTAAAACTAACAATGTTTAGTTTCGCGAAATTTCGCGCTATTAATAAATAGGTTTCCTGTTTTAAAAATCACTTTTAATAAGTGTATAGAACTCTTCAATTCCCCTAAGAGTTTTTACTATACAAGTACTGCCTTGGACTCCAGTAAAAAGGTATGTACATCCCCCTGTATTCCAGTTACAGGGGCTTTTTTTTACAAAAGGCCTTTTTTTAAATGAACATGGTTTAGTTTAGGAAGGAAAGAGACGTTACTACACCTCATTCACAGTGAATTTAAAAGATGAAAAACAACCTTAGAAAAAACATATAGTCCATTTCAACACCATAAAAAAATGCTCGCCATTACCTAAAATTAAGATAAGTAGCAAGCATATTATATTACTATTAATCTACAATATTGATATTATACTCTTCAAACCACACATGGACTTGCGCTAAATAAGCTAAAAGCTGAGGACCCGTCATTAACTGCCCAAACCAAGGAACTTTAAAGGCTTCTCCATTCGTATCAACGATTTCTCTTAATTTTTTCGCATCAAAGAACTCATAAAGAGCAGAATTCTTATCATCTAGAATTCCATTTAGCCACTTTTTCACAGCCATTGTATAATGAGGATTGTGTGTTTTCGGATAGGGGCTCTTTTTACGGTATAAAACCTCATCTGGCAAAATACCTTCTAGCGCCCGTCTTAGTATCCCTTTTTCACGATTTCCGTGCATCTTCATCTCCCATGGAATATTCCATACATATTCAACAAGACGATGATCCGCAAACGGAACCCTTACCTCAAGACTTGCCCCCATACTCATTCTGTCCTTACGATCCAATAGAGTTGTCATAAACCAAATCATATTTAAATAGAATAGCTCTCGTCTTCTTGCATCTTCCTTACTCTCTCCTTCTAAAGCAGGTGTTTCCCTCACTGTCTCGTCAAAACGAGCTTGAACATATTCATTTAGTTTTAGTTTCTTACTCCATTTAGGCTGCAGTAGATTCATACGTTCTTCTGTAGATCTCATCCAAGGAAACGCAGATGACGCTAAATCCTCTGGGCGATGGAACCAAGGATACCCACCGAAGATCTCATCTGCACATTCACCCGAAAGTCCCACCACAAACTCTTGTTTTATTTCCTTACAGAACCACAAAAGAGATGAATCTACATCGGCCATTCCTGGTAAATCTCGAACTAAGACAGATTCATACAATTCATCCACTAACTGTTGCTGAGAAATTACACGGCTGTGATGAGTGGTTCCGAATGTTTCGGACATCTTTTTAATCCATGGTCCATCTGAATTAGGTTGAAACTCATTTGCCTCAAAGTACTTATCATTATCTTCATAATCAATTGAAAACGTATGAAGTGGACCTTTCCCTTCTTTCTCAAAAGCATTAGATGCAATGGCAGTTATTGCACTGGAA
Organism: Litchfieldia alkalitelluris; assembly: GCF_002019645.1. Lineage (GTDB taxonomy): Bacteria > Bacillota > Bacilli > Bacillales > Bacillaceae_L > Litchfieldia > Litchfieldia alkalitelluris. The sequence goes on from NZ_KV917374.1 coordinate 4,087,351, forward strand.
TCGACACCACCTGAAAGAAACGTACATACAGGCACATCTGAAACGAGTTGCCGTGTCACAGCATCTGTAAATAAGTGACGTACTTTGTCAGTCGTTTCATCCAATGAATCTTCGTGCTTTGCACTTTTGACATTCCAATAACGCCAAATTTTTAAACCATTCTTATCGAAAGTTAAAGCATGTGCAGGTCTAAGCTCCTTTACACCTTTAAAGACTCCATGACCAGGTGATCTGGATGGTCCTAACCCAAATACCTCTGCCAGCCCATCAGACCCTATTTCAGTCTTTACCGATGGATGCGCTAAAATTGCTTTCAGCTCTGAAGCAAAGAGTAGTTGGCCATTTGTTTCTTTATAAAACAGTGGTTTTACCCCTAATCGGTCTCGGCCTATAAATAACTTTTGTTTCTCTTCATCCCAAACAGCAAAGGCAAATATTCCATTTAAGTAATCAACACATTGTTCTCCCCATTCAATGTAGGAGGTTAATAACACCTCTGTATCCGAATGTCCGTTGAATGTATAACCTCTTTTTAAAAGCTCTTTACGAATATCTTCTGTATTATATAACTCACCGTTATAACAAATGGTATATGTTTTATCTTCCTTTGATCGAGCCATCGGCTGCTTTCCGCCTTCTGGATCGACAACAACAAGACGTTTGTGGCCAAATGCGGCATGAGTAGTAAGCCATATGTTAGTATCATCAGGTCCGCGTTTTGATAGTGTTTCCGCCATTTTCGAAACTGTATTCTGTTCTTTTCTTAGGTCTGAACGAAAATCAATCCATCCTGTTATCCCACACATGTAAATTCACCCTTTCTACCGTTACTTTTAAAAGTAACGGCTAGCAAGCTGATTACATTGTATGCAAGTATAGCTTATACAATGAATTGTCCAATAAAATGCAAGCCCTTACAAGTTATAAATTAATACTTTTTTGGTTAAAAAGAAAATATAAGTCATGTTTTTAAGGCTCTTTTCTGAAACATCGTTGCAAATTAGATCTACTTTAAAATATGAAACACCTGTTTTAGTTTCGGAAGAAAAGACGCCACTTTACTGAGTACATAGTGACTTTAAGACCATTTAAAAGCAACAATATTTACGAAAACAGCCTTGAAAACTGAAATATAAGTAGTTCGAACTTTTTTACATATAAGATTGGAGGACTTTACTTGAATTTGCAGCATCGTTTACGCACAATGAGTGAGCAAAAACGCTCCTATACGTTAGGAACCGTAGAGTATATAAATGATCAATGGATATTTTTTGATGATGAAAACGAGGAAGCTTCATTATTAGATGAATTATATGATCGAGAGATTGAAATATATACGATGAATTCATGGCAAAGAGGTTTATTTACGAGTGATGGATTAGTTAAGCTTAATGATTACTTTTATAAAATACAGCACGGTGATTGCATTCGAGTTCCAAAGACTCTTCCCTATGCCTATAGTGAGCTATTAAATCAATTGCCCGATTCCATATTTCAGGAATACACCAAATTTTTAAATAAGCATGCAGTTTCGCTTTATGATTGTATTTATTGTCATAACGTTATGTTATATATTCCAGCTAACACACAGTATAAAGGAGTTAATTTCATTACTTATGACAATACAGATTCTATAGCAGCTGTTCATCATCACTTTGAAAGAGGTAAGACCAAGAAAGATCGGTTTGAATTGACCTTATCGAATGGTCGAAGATCTGTGTTTATTAGTCAATAAAAACGCATATAAAAAAGCTGTCATCTTTGACAGCTTTTTTAATATTACACAGGAAGAGAAAATCCTAGATAGATTGTTATAGCTAATGACACTAAAAGTAATACCCAAAACAGAGTCGTAGACTTTCCTTTTTTGCCTCGTACAAGAACCATTTCCACAAATCCGATAGACAAAATTCCAAAGACAATTTTGGCTATGTAAGAAAACGGAAGTGATGCTAGTCCCATTATTAATTGAATACCAGTGATTAAAATTAAAATGTAGAACACTCGTAAAACCATTTGTACGATTTTAGCACCTTTCTCTTTGCCACTTTTTTGTAAATATAAAGCTACAAAGAATAAAATTAGTGCTAGTGCCCAAGATGTAATATGTGCATGGGTCATTCTAAACTTCCTCCTCAAAATTTTCTAAACTACGCTTATCATAACATGTTTCGATAAAAAACGTAAAAATGATTCTTGTCCATCCTGCAACAAATATTTTTATCTTTTGCTTAATGAATGAATATACATCGATTGGACCACTCTAACACCATTATTAACTTTTTCAATTATAAAATTACAACAATAATGTATAAACATGTTTTAGAGCATACTCCTAGGTGGATTTAAGGAGTTGATTCAAAATCAACTGTAGGCTATTGTTAATAATATAACAATACATACTTATGTTTCAAAATGATAGGTAAAACAGTAACCGGAGGTCATTTATATGAATAAAACCGAAGAAATTATTTCTTTAACAGATCAATTTGGAGCAAAAAATTATCACCCACTTCCTATAGTAATCTCAAAAGCAGAGGGTGTTTGGGTAGAGGATCCAGAAGGAAATAAATATATGGACATGCTTAGTGCCTATTCTGCTGTAAATCAAGGGCACCGTCACCCTAAGATTATCCAAGCTTTAAAAGACCAAGCAGATAAGATTACATTAACATCACGTGCATTTCACAATGACCAATTGGGCCCATGGTACGAAAAAGTATCAAAGCTCACTAAAAAAGATATGGTCTTACCAATGAATACTGGTGCAGAAGCTGTAGAAACAGCTGTTAAGACAGCTCGCCGTTGGGCTTATGATGTGAAAGGCGTAGCAGATAATATGGCAGAAATTATTGTCTGTGAAGACAACTTTCACGGGAGAACAATGACTGCTGTTTCTATGTCTTCCAGTGAAGAATATAAGCGTGGTTTCGGGCCAATGCTTCCTGGAATCAAAGTTATTCCATACGGTGATATTGAGGCACTAAAAGCTGCGATTACACCAAACACTGCTGCCTTTATATTTGAACCTATTCAAGGAGAAGCAGGAATTAACATACCTAGAGAAGGATATTTAACTGAAGCATACAACTTATGTAAGCAAGAAAATGTTTTGTATATTGCCGATGAAATCCAAGCAGGACTAGGACGTTCTGGTAAAATGTTTGCTTGTGATTGGGAAAATATTGATCCAGATATGTTTATTTTAGGAAAAGCACTTGGAGGCGGAGTATTTCCAATCTCATGTGTAGCAGCAAACAAAGACGTATTAGGCGTATTTAATCCTGGATCGCATGGCTCAACATTCGGTGGAAATCCGCTTGCTTGTGCTGTTTCAATTGCTGCATTAGATGTATTAATTGATGAAAAATTAGCTGAGCGTTCTAATGAACTTGGAAACTATATGCAAGAAAAGCTTCGTGAAATTCCTAACCCAATCATCAAAGAAGTGAGAGGACGTGGCCTGTTTATCGGTGTTGAATTAACAGAAGCGGCTCGCCCATACTGCGAGAGATTAAAAGAAGTAGGACTTTTATGCAAAGAAACACATGAAACGGTTATACGTTTCGCCCCACCACTTGTGATTTCTAAAGAAGATCTAGACTGGGCCATTGATAAAGTAAAAGAAGTTTTATCATAAGAAAAGTGTTGATGCGCCCTCCTATCAGCGACAAGCGTATGACGAGCGCTGACTGAGATTTTTTCTTAAAGCCTAAACGAAGTGAGATTGTTCTATAAGTAACAGGGGTTCGTTAATTAAAAGACACAAGAAAAGGCGTATGCACTGACAAGCGCCTTTTCTTTATTTATCAAGGTTTCTACGAAAATCTAATTAACTTTGACTTAGCAATCGAAATTATTATTATGAAGGACAATATTTCACAATTCATAAGAGAGGGTCAAAACTGCTGTCATTTGTAGTGGTGCCGTTTTGAGTACCAACTTTATTGACCTTTATTATCTGGGTAATAAAAAACTACAGTCCCTGAATCTAGGACAGTAAGAGTTCGCTCTTATCGGTTAGGGGATCAAGCTAGGACTTTGATCTAAGAAATAAAGGAAGTAATTTCCCTTAATAGAAAATTGCACGGAAAATAAGCTGGAATAGAGGAAAAAATTCCCTTTATTACACTTAAAAACGTGAATATAATTAATTTTTCTATGTATAGGCGGAAAAACTCCCTCTATTTATCCCAAAACGAGTTCTAATCTGCAATTAACGGAAAAATCTCCACTTATTTTTATCGCTACTTACTCAATTAAGGATATGACTTTGTGTTTACTGGAAGTGGGTCAAGATGCCATTCTAGTTAACCCCAACTTTATTTGTCAACGTTCCTAAACCTTCAATCGTAATTTCAATCACATCACCATTTTTCAAGAATCGTGGTGGCTTAAAGCCCTTCCCTACACCCGCTGGAGTTCCTGTTGCAATGATATCACCAGGTTCAAGTGTCATTCCCGCAGAAATTGTGGAAATAACCGTTTCTATATCAAATATAAACTGCGACGTGTTTCCTGTTTGCCTTATCTCATCATTTACCTTCGTTTGCAAATTCAACTGATTTGGATTAGCAATAAGTGATTTATGTGCAATAAATGGACCCATTGGACAAGATGCATCTAGACTTTTCCCAATAAAAAATTGTTTATGACGACTTTGAAGATCACGAGCAGTTACATCGTTTAAAATCGTGTACCCGAATACATAATCTAATGCTTCCTCTTTTTTAATAGCCCTTCCCTTTTTACCAATAACGACTGCTAATTCTCCCTCATAATCCAGCTGAGAGGTAACCCCCTCATGCAATAAAATCGTTCCATTCGGTCCAATGACAGACGTCGGAGCTTTTGTAAATAACATCAGATGTTCTGGTATATCTGCCTCACTTCCCATTTCAATCGCATGCTCAGCATAATTTTTGCCTACACAAAAAATATTTTTAGCAGGTCGCGGAATCGGTGCTTGAATTTGCACTTCATCAAGTGGATAACAGTAACTAGAATCATTGGTTGTCAAACGATCAATCTCTTTCACAGTATCTAGAAGAATTTCTTGGTTAAGGCACTCAATGAGTGTGTCTGGAATCGTGTTTGTTCCAAGTAAGGCTTTCTCAGCTAGTTGTAAATCTATAATTGTTGATAATTGTTCATTCAATACCCCTACAAAACTCCGATTATCTTTTAATCCTGTTAAAAATCTCATGCGTGAATCACCTCTAAGTATAGTATTCCATATTAATTCGTTATAAGTTGTAGAATTCCCTTCATGAAGATACGATCAACTATTTACCAAGGAAACTATTTGTTAAATGTCTGTATCACTTGAATGACAGCAGGACCTAAAAGGACAATAAATAAACATGGAAAAATAAATAATACTAAAGGGAATAACATTTTAATAGGAGCCTTCATCGCTGCTTCTTCCGCTCTTTGTTTTCTTCTTAGACGTATTTCATTTGATTGTACTCGCAAAATCTGAACCATCCCTATACCCAGTTGTTCTGCTTGAATAATACTTCCTATCAATGATTTTATATCATCGACATTAAGTCGGTTTCGCACTCCAGAAAGTGATTCTCTCCTTGTTTTTCCTAATCTTATTTCCTCAAGGCAGCGATTAAATTCTGTCGCAAGAACACCTTGCTTTTTAAGGACCACTTTTGAAAGGGCAGCATCAAAGCCTAGCCCAGCTTCAATACTAACAGTTACTAAGTCCATAAAATCAGGAAGCTCCTTTATAGCCTGCTTTGCTCGTGTTTTTGATTTTAGGTTCAAATAGTAGTTAGGAAACCACTTTCCAACAAATAATCCAAATACGATAAGGATTGTAATAACAAGAAAACTAAAGCTATTTAATAACCCATAAACACCAAATAAAACAGGAAGAACAATCATAAATAATATCTCAACTACTCTATATTCAACTGGCTTTAAGCCAAAAGGACTTCCTGCTCTTAGGAGTTTTATTTCAAGAGCTGCTTCCTGTTCTTCTGTAATCTTTCTTTGGAAACTTCGTAGCATTTTTTTTAAAAGCGGTTCTATCACTCTACTTCTAAAAGGTGGCTTTTCTCTAGTCAGCTCATCAGAGTGATTTAATTGAGTAGTTTGAAAGATCGCCTCCATTCGATCATTTATTATCTTTTTCCTTTCTTTCCTAAACCGTACGCTTCCTAGTATTATTAATAACATCATCAGTACATAAGTAAATATAATCAACTGTCCTACACCTCAATTGTGGTAAGCTTTCGGATAAACATAAATCCAATAGCACAAGAAATAATCGCAATAATCACTAATATGATTCCTATCGGATGTGTGAATAAAGTACCAATATAAGAAGGTTCAATTAGAAATAAGGCCCCCCCTAAGAATACCGGCAAAAGACCGATCACAATTCCTGACAACCTACCCTGTGCAGTTAACGTTTGAATCTGCCCTTGTATTTTTATTCGATCACGAATAGTCTCCACAATTTTCTCTAAAATGGTGGCTAAGTTTCCTCCCACTTGTCGTTGAATAAGTATGGCTTCAATCATTAAATCCAAGTCTTCACTAGGCATTCTTTCTTTTAAGTGATTTAACGAATCTTCCATCGATGTACCGTACTGCATTTCTCTTAGTACTGTTGCAATTTCTTCCTTTAGCGGAGACTCAGCTTCTTCCATTACTGACTTTAGAGCTTGAGGGAAACTAAATCCCGCTCTTAAAGCTCCAACAATGGTCGAAATCATTTCAGGTAATACTTCATTAAATTTTTGGAGGCGTTTTTTCTGTTTACTTTTTAAAATGGTTCTTGGAATACACATGCCAATAATTCCGCCTATGGGTGCAAGAAACACTTGATTAAACACCAAATACAAGATCCCTGCCCCAAGAGATCCAGCAATCCATTGAAACATCACAAACTCTTCTGGCTTAAGAGGTAAACCAGCACTAGAAAGTTCGATCTCAAGCTTGGCTGTTTTATTTTTCTTTTGAAGTCGTTTTCTGATATTCTCTTTTGCTAATCGGAATTGTAGTGTAAATTTATTTTTTTTTGATTCAAGTATTTCAGGTTCGGATTGCTCTAAATACCGTTTAACTCTTCTCTCGACTTTTTCCTTTTTCTGGTGCAAGACTTTTAGTAAAAAGGTAAAAAAAAGAACCGCAGAACAAAAAAAGGAACAGACAATTAACAACTCCATCCCTTACCACCCCTCTTCAGTAATAAATACACTTGGTGGTATGTATTGCCCAGCATTTTCTAAACGTTCATAAAATTTAGGACGTACTCCTGTTGGTGCGAGTTTCCCAATGACCTTTCCTTCACTAGTAACTGATTCCTGCTTAAAAGAAAAAATATCTTGAAGAACGATAACATCCCCTTCTAGTCCCTGTACCTCTGTAATATTCACAATTTTTCTTGTACCATCTTTTAAACGGGTTTGCTGGATAATTAAATCAATAGCCCCAGAGATTTGTTCTCTAATCGCTTTTACTGGCAAGTCAACACCAGCAAGGAGGACCATCGTTTCTAAACGAGCAATCATATCTCTAGGACTATTTGAATGTCCTGTGGCTAATGAACCATCATGACCGGTATTCATCGCTTGAAGCATATCAAGTGCTTCTGATCCACGAACCTCCCCAATAACAATTCGGTCTGGCCTCATACGCAGGGAGTTTTTCACAAGGTCCCTTATCGTAATGGCACCTTTCCCCTCAATATTTGCTGGCCTAGATTCGAGTGATACAACATGCTCCTGACCAAGTTGTAGTTCAGCTGCATCCTCAATCGTTACAATCCGTTCGTCGTTTGGAATAAAATTAGAGAGCACGTTAAGTGTTGTCGTTTTACCAGAACCCGTTCCTCCACTAACAAAAATGTTTAATCTTGCCTTTACACACGCATCGATAAATACCGCCATTTCTTCAGACAATGTACCAAACGATATTAAGTCAGTAATTTGAAAAGGATCTTTTGAAAATTTACGGATGGTGATCGTTGGACCATTTAATGCAAGTGGAGGAATAATTGCATTCACTCGAGATCCATCAGGAAGTCTTGCATCAACCATCAGACTACTTTCATCAATCCTTCTTCCGATTGGCGCAACAATTTTCTCAATCACATTCATCACATGTTCATTATCACGAAAAGTGATATCTGTTAAAACCAGTTTCCCTTTTCTTTCACAATATACTTGATTCGGACCATTTACCATGACCTCAGAAACTTCATCATCTAATAACAACGGATTAATTGGACCAAATCCTGTTAAGTCATTGATTAGCTCGTCAACTACCTGCTTTCGATTCACGTTTCCATAAATACTTGCATTTTCATTAATAATTCCTTGTGCTAGTTCGTCTAGTTTCGGGACGATTTCTTCTACAGCTTGATTTTCCTTTAATTCTTGTAGAATTACTTTATGCAACTTGTCTTTTAGTTCTCGATGTCTATTTGAGAATGACTTTACTTCTTTCTTCTTTAAATGATCTTGAGTCTCTTTTTTAAAAGGTTGATGGTAATTGGCTTCTAAAACGGTATCGTTTGAAGGAGAATCTATTTGGTGTTTATTTGATTTTGTTTCTTGAATCCTATTAAGTAAACTCATATACTTTTACTCTCCTTACCTAAGAGTCTTTGAAAAAAAGAAGTTTTTTTCAGTTTATGCTTATATAGAATTTGTTCAGAGATTAGCTCTTCAGCAAGTTTAAAGACAGCCTTTGAAAGATCAGATTTAGAATGGCAGGTAACAAACGGTTCACCTAAATTAAGTGATTGTGTGGCAACTTTAGCATTATGGGGTATTAACGATAAACTCTCTGCACCAAGCATCTTAATAGCTTCTTCAGGTTTTATAACATGGTCATTTTTTACTTGGTTTATTACAAGTTTCACTTTTTCTCTTAACCCAATTTGATCTAGTGTTTCTAACATTAATTTAGTATTTTTTAACGTTGTCATTTCTAAATTTGATACAATGATTACTTGATCAGCCTGTTCAATTAATTCTAAGGTGATATTTGTTAACCCTACCCCTGTATCAATCATGACATAATCATTTTCATAAAGTAATAAATCAACTATTTTCCCCATGTGGCTAGCGTCTATTAATTCTGCATACTCAGGTCTATCAGGTGCCACCAATACTTTAACACCTGAAGAATGTCTTGTAAGATAGGTAATTACTGAATCTGGATTTACCGAACCTATTTCTTCAATAACATCTTTAATCGTCAATGTTGGGTGTAAGTCCATCATTAGCGATATATCCCCAAACTGGAGATCACTATCAACTAGTGCGAGTGAGAGATTTTTTTTAAACATGGCAATTGATAGATTTACAGTTAATAGTGTCTTCCCTATTCCGCCCTTAGCACTACATACTACAATTAATTTTCCACGTTTTCTCTTTTCAGTTAGTTGCTCTTCGCCCATCACCTTGACCTCCAATCATAAACATCTCAAACATTATGGCTTTTCATCTTCCTTCGTTTTCAGACGAGTATTTAAAACTAAGTAAATCGTACCTCTCTCTGACGCATTTATCAAAACTTGCCCATCACTTGGTGACAATTCTAAGGTCACAGCGCTATACTCAACATATTCACTTTCTTCTATTTCATTAGAAACCATTTTTCTACCGATCGCTAAAACCCGAGCATTGGTAATAATTTGTTCAGTTTTAATTACTGTTTCTTGTCCTTGCTTGACGGCCTCATTAAAAACAACGTCCACATAATCCTCAGGCTCGATTAAATTGGATACAGACTGTACAAAATTAACCCCTACTGAAACAGCTCTATAGCCATCTTGTATTTTTCTAGAAATGATATCAATCTCTTCTTTCTCAGTTTTAAAGCGATGATTCAGAAGAACTTCATCCTTCTCGATGTTAGCTGTTGCAAAAGTCCCTTCAATTTCTTTTACATCTCTCACAGTTAAAGGATGCAGCTCTTTTTCTGATACGTTTATAGTTGAAAGCATGTCCCTCGTAATTACTTGGTTGATGTTAATCTTTTCTTTAGCAATCACAGCTGTGACAAGTGGTTCTGTTTGAACATCTACAGCTTTATCTTGTTGATTTATGTATACGAAAAATAATAGAGTTGTTATCATTCCCATTATTAAAGCCAATAGTAAAATAAATTTTGATCTCAACAGCTACACCTACCTATTCAGATAATCTAACGATGTATGCTCCTTTATTTTGAGCATTTGAAAATTCAAACCCAGTATCCGCTTTTTTTATAAAAACACCAGTAATGGAAGTGTCATTATTACTCATCTGCTCAGTTACATAAAAATAAGCAAACCCTGTGACTTCCACCTGCTTTAATTGGTTTGTAACCTGGTTATAGGGTTTATATACGATAACTAGTATGACTCTTGAACAATCTCTCTGATACATATCACTACAGCTATTCACTTTCTCATTAATAACTGTTTGAGTTTTCCCTGCTACATTACCAGTTTGAGTATCTACAATATCTCCAACCTTTAATTCAGCTTGATAACCATTACGTAAGTTATCTTCATAAGTACTTGCTCCAGGTGCTTCTAATGCAAATATTCCAAAATTCCCTGTGTCCACACTATCAGAGGAAACCTTTAAGCTATAGGACTTCCCAAACTCTAATGGAATGGATTCATCTATCCCTAGAGGTGCGACACCTACTGCTCTCCCCATTACTCCTAGTCTGGCTGTCGCCTTTGCTCTTACATCTATATGTTCGATACCTAGGAGTCTTAAAAAGTTCAGCTTCACTGGTTTCACTAGTTGTACTCTTATTTTATGATTCGGCTCTATGTAGACTTCTTCCAACGAGTCAGCTTCGTTGTGTGCAGTCATTATATGATTGATCACTGTCCGTACCTGATTTTCTTCATATGGCAATTCTTGTCCACCTGAAAGTACTGCAGCATTTGCTACTTTTTGAAGATGACTTTTTGTCATAAATAACATACCGCCATCTATAACTAATCCTGTCATTAAGAGCAAAACAATAAAAGATAACGAAGTTAGAACTAATACATTACCATCTTGCTTCTTTACTATTTTTTTCATGATTACCTCACTCAACCCTGATTGTTGAATTAGCAGATAACACATAACCAGATGGAATAATTGTATCTAGAAACGGAACGTTCATATCTACTGGATAACTTAACTTGACTGTCACATAATCACCCGATTTCCTATCTACAGTATTCGGAGAAATTTCAACAGTCATGTTTGAAGCCTCACCTGCACGAAAGTGATTTTTTGCAAACAGGATCATCTCATCATCGGTATTTCCTAATCCACCTAACCTTACCGTTTCTTGTGTTGTGAAATGAAGGTAACTATATGCATAAAGAAGTCTACCAAAATCAAAGATTCCCACAAGTAAAATGAGAAGAACTGGAACAACTAATGCCATTTCTACTAATGACTGACCTGACTCACTGCTTTTCACTTCAAAATCACTCCATCTAATATAAATGTCAAAACTGCTCCTCCCGCAATAGCTACTCCATAAGGATACGTTTTTTGCAATCCGTCTTTATCAATCCAAATCGGAATTTTCAAACCATATCTGATGCCACATATAGAGATAAAAATTGACTTCAACATCGTAAATACTCCTTTTCGAAACAGTAAAATGAGTAGTCCGATCAACCCTCCAATAATTGCCATATAAATTGAAGTGATTAATACAAATGACGCTCCCTTTAATGCACCGATTAATGCCAACAATTTCACATCTCCAGCACCCATGCCGCCCATCAGATATGGAATCAAAAGTAGGGCAAAGCCACAGAGAAAACCCATTAAACTAAAAGCAATTCCTGACCAACCATTAAGTAGGGCATTTAAAACTAGCGCAAGAATGTAAGCTGGAAAGGTCACCACATTATAGATTTTACGACTTTTTAGATCAGTTAACACACAGACACATAGGATAACAAACAATAAATAATTGATCACTCTAGCTCACGCCCTCCTTAGACACTTAGTCTTGTTATAAAAAAGAACTGACCACCTATGTGCTAGGATAGCTTGTTCATACTACCAAACTAATAAACACAGAAATGAATCAGCTCATTTTAACTATTACTCTTCTTATGGTGTTGTTGTTCCACCTAAAGATTGTGTTATAGCTGTTGTCACGTTAGTAAACAATGTTACAATTTGTCCGCGGAAAGTAACTAAAAGTCCAACCACTCCTACTGCAAGAACACCTAATACTAATCCATACTCTGTCATCCCTTGTCCTTGTTCTTCAATTACTAGTGCTTTTAATTTGTTCATCATCTTTAATCTCTCCCTTTTTTTATTATCAAGTTAACTTGATAATTTGATTGATTTCTATTTTCATTTGTTCGATTGTTCCAGCAGGCAATTCAATAACAGATTGAACATCTCGATATACCTTGCCTACTTTTCCTGGACTCATTGCTTGATCCAAAGCAACAATCTCATTGTTTTGATTAAGATAAAGAATATCAATTGGATACTTCATAAAAAAAGTGTGAACGGATAGACAGGGTTTAATGTGTAATCCTGTTCCTGAGTTGAGTGTTTTCGTAAACATTAAGCCTTTTAATCTCTTAATGAACGAATATGCTCTACCAACATTATCTGCTATTACTGTTTGATTACTCAGGTTATACAGCTCCAACGTTTCACCTCCAACATAATAGAATAACCCCGCCTTTACCGAAAGGGGGGTTAGCTAGTTTCATAATAGTTTGCTAAAAAAGTAAGATTATAAGCTCCATTCGAAACTTCAATTTCACTTTAAAGAAAACTATTATAATACTCCCTGATCTTTCGGTAACTGGCTAGCTTTGTGTATTTAACACTTAAGCCCCTATAGCTTTGCGTCACTGGCTTTCGCCAGTTTTGCCTTTATCGAGAAACAGCTTTATTCATTTCGACTGAACTCTTATTTTTATGATAAATTATTTCTTGCATCTACAATATCCGTCAGAATACTTAATTTTTTTGAAAATAAAAACCTAGATATCTATATCCTTTTTCCTATGTCATTTGATATACTTCTTTCTAAAGTCACGATTATCGGCATATTTTTCGACCCCCATAAAATACACTTTCACTTCGTATAGGTGATGTAGGTCAATTTACATAGGGAGTTTTGTTGAAAAATGGTCCAAGTTGTAATATTCTAGCTTGTTTTAGCGAAAATGTTTTTTTTCATGAAAATGAAGGTATAATATTACTAACTTTCTAAAAGAAAATTCATTCAGTGGTCCAGAACTTATCGAAATTGGAGATATGCCCATGTATAACCTTAAATTTATAATTGAAAATAAAAGAACGGAAATGATATTGCTAGCCAAGGAACATGGGTTTACTGCAAAAGTAACAGTCCGCTGTAGCCAAGAATTGGATCGTTTAATTAATCTCCATCAGCAAACATCGATACAGGAAACTGAGCAATATGAAATGACAAATTAATCAAAGAGGCATTCCAAACGAATTCAGTTTGAAATGCCTCTTTTTTATTTACGTCTATTGAAGCGTTTTTTTGCCAGGTAGATCTCAGGGTATCCGCTAATCTGCAAGTCACTGAATTCTTATTGACTACTAGGACTAGTCCTCCTATTTTTCATCGGCTGCCTTTTAGCATAAGTCAGTGTTCTCCAGAGCCATTCTACAGGACCATACAGATAGTTATTTAACCACCACTTACTAAGAAGGACTTGTAATAAGTAGATTACAATTGTCATAATTAATCCTTCAAACGGGGTAATTTGACCATAATACCCCAATCCATAGCTATAAAATATCATCGTACAAATCAATGATTGAAGTAAATAATTACTTAATGATAACTTACCCACATGGGCAAATGGAGTTAATACTTTCCTCCATTTCTTATTCCGGACAAGTAAGACAATAGATGATGCATAAAACAGGGCTACGGCAGGGCCACCGATACTATCTTGTAAATACTCGGTTGCCAAGTTTTTATCTGCTACATATGGAACCATCTTAAATACAATAGCGATCATTCCCGATATCAACCACATTCTACGAACGGCCTTCTGATGATCATTATTAGAAAACCAGTCTTTCTTAGCAATAAAGGCACCTAATAGAAACATCGGTAATAAGGTTAATACTAAAAAGACACCATTTTCTAAATTATTTACATAATACCAATCGTTCATTCTCTGAATGGTAATCTCTAGAAATGACCCTGCGTGATAAACTTCGGTCGTCTGAAGTGCTAAATCCTGTGAATGTGGTATTGACATCATTTCAGGCTCTAACATATACGCTAACAGCAAGAAACTGAAAAACAAAAACGATGGAACAAAAATCAATAGTAAAGCAGTCACAAGTAGTGTGATAGGCCTAACACGTAGAAAGAAGAGACATATCGCACCTATAATCGCATAGGATATCAATATATCACCATGCCAAATTAGAAATGCATGAATACAGCCAAAAAGTAACAACACAGCTAATCTTCTTGAAATAAGGGGAGCAAAAGAATATCCCTTTTGCTTGACTCGTTGATGAAAGATCACTAGACCAAAACCAAACAAGAATGAAAATAGCGTATAAAAATTAGCTTGAGCAAACAGATCAATAAAACCTAATGTGTAAATGTCCACGCTGTCCGTCCACCATTTCTCCGGATTTATATAAAGCATCGGAGAATGAAATGAAAGCATATTTACTAAGAAAATACCAAATATTGAAAAACCTCTAATTATATCTATCGCATGTATTCGTTCTATTGGAGCAATAGGTGTAAGACTAGTTTCCTTCAATACATCACATCCCAATTAGTTAACTATTTTTCATATTAAACGATAAAATGATTTTTTCACACTATTTCATCCCAAAGAATATCATAACAGAGATATAAACCTAAAAAAGGATGTTTTAGTATGCCAGCTATTGTGGGAGCCGTAAAAGTAAATAGTATCGGGAACAGTAGCATTTTCAATATAGGGGATGTCTTTAATATTGCCCCATACAGTCAGGCCAAGACCTTTGCAGGTGCTGGATCCTTTAATACTGGTGATGGCATGCAAGTGTATAATCAACGTAGTGTCACAAACACTTATGATACTGATACAATCGATCAGGTTAATGTTGCGAACGCATAAGATCATACCTTTGGGGGATGTTTTATGAATTTTTACATCAATCAAAATATCTCAATACAATATTTCAAAATAGGTAGTGTAAGCAATTCATCAGTTCTTCAAATTGGTAGTGCTGGGATGATTAAATCACTATCAAACAATTATAATACAGGTGGTTTTTTAGAGGCAGCTCCCGAAACTTCAGAACCAATTGAAGGTCCAGTTGTTCCCTTACAACCACCTTCCACAGCTTAGCCAAATTAAATCCCTAAAATTAATCATTGTTTGCTTATCCCTGCATATGGATTACATAACAGACTCTTTTATTTATAGCTAAATATTTGCTAGGGGTTAATATGATGTGGATAATGCTAGGGAGTGGTCTTAATGTACGGATCCTATTACGAAATCATCGCATACTTAAATGACTTACATAAGTATGTTGAATTTCAGAATAAAAGAATTGAAGCGTTGGAACAACAAATTAAGCAATTCCAAAGATCGATTATTGAGTTACAACAAAAGCCATCTACAACGATCGAACGGATTGAGTATAAATTTGACCAACTTAAAGTAGAAACTCTAGAAGGTACACTTAATATCGGGCTAAATCCTATGGATGGAGAAACAATAGAAGATTTTAGTGTAGCACAAGGAAAAATGAATGTCCCAGACATACGTAAAAGCAATCCAGGAGAACATGTTCATCCAGTAGTTGATTCGATTCAGTCTGAGATTACAAATTACCTTGATAATGATTGTATTGAGTTCATCAAAAAGCTTGAACAAGACACAAATCATCCACTTGAGGACTCTTACCGAGAATTCATTATTGACGATATCAGTCATCAAATACCAGATCGCATTAAAGTCTATATCCAACAACAGCAAGGTCTTTTAAACTCAAATGAACGATTACAAGAAATTAAGGAAAACACAATAAAAAAAGTAATTATAGATATTCAAAATTCCATTTCTTCATTTTTCACAAATATACCAAATGAGATGAAAGGTGGTTAAGACCATTGAACTTTTCTGTGGTTAATCGCGAATTAAATGTTGGACATATTGATATTGTTGCCGTATCCTCATCTTCTGTCTTTTTAGTTGGGGATACAAGGACAATCACTCTTTCCTCATCCTTTGATACACCACCAGAATCATTAATAATCGGGCCATTTGTGCCCTTAGCACCTGAAGTGGGTTAAGTATGTTCAGAAGACTTTCTAGGGTTAATACTATTTATGTTAATTCTGTGTCATTTAGTTCTACTTTCGAAATTGGTGATTCGAAATACATCACTCCTGTCATGAGAGCATTAGCAGTAAAAAGGGAATTCCCCTTATTCTTTTCAAATGAAGGAAATTTTAATGAATACTCTGTATTCACACGACCAATACCACAAGTTCCTACAGAGGAAATTTTTAATATGACTGTATCAAATGAAGCACCATCAATTAATGTGAATAGTATACGAGTAACAGGGATTTCTTCTTCCTCAGTTGTGCACATTGGATCTACTAATTTAATCAATGCCGAAGCAAGGATAAAACATATTAGGCAGCTCCTTCGCCAACCAGGAGATGAATCGACACAGCTATCAGAACCAATGGAAGATACAGCTAACCCTGAAGAAGTAAGTGAACAAACAATAGACTCTACAGAAGAAGGAGGCTGATAATAAATGCCATCCATTGTTGGACCTTGTAAAATAAATAGTATTGATGGCGGAGTTGTTAACTTTGGCGATTCCTTCTATCTCTCGCCTAAAAGCGCAGGCAAAGCAGCTGCAGGATCAGGAGCTTTTAACACAGGTGATTTCATTGCTACAAACAGTGCTGTGAATGCCACGAACACTGCCGATCCCGATGGTAATGATCAACAAGTTACAGCTAATTCCTAAGGTTTCAAACTTTGAGCTAATCAATCCGTTAATTTCCCTTATTATTTGATAAGGGTAAATTTCTTATTGGTTAGCTTTTACTGTTTACTTATGATGCTCTTAAGAAGAGAACGTTTTGGTAAATGTGTACATATACTAGTATACAAATACGATAAAATAAAGGGTGCTTAATTATGCCATCGATCGTAGGTCCAATTAAAATAAATAGTGTCGGCGGAGGCGTTGTGAATTTCGGGGACGCTTTTTACTTATCACCAAAAAGCACATCCAAGACAATGGCTGGATCTGGGGCTTTTAACACGGGTGATTTTATTATGACAAACAATGGAATTAATGCCACAAACACAATAGATCCAGATATTAACGACCAACAGGTTGCTGGCAATGCCTAGACACCATGGAATTTAAGAAGCCTGTTGATTGGATGAACAGACACTAGTAATTTTAATAATAAAAGAGGCTACCTAACTTTAGCCAAGCCGGAATTGTTTTATTACTTCAAACCACTAAAGTTAAAATAGGAAAAAAAAGAAGGATTAGTTATTTATAATAAGGACAGGTGTACAATCTTTTTTCCTCCTCCATTCATACAATTTAGGGAATGAATGAAAAAAGGAGGAATAAATCGTAATGAATTACTATGACTTATGTTGTAGATACAAAGGCAGATATGTAACTATTACAGATAAAAGAGGCAAAGTTCATAAGGGGCATATCGTTAATGTAACAAGAACACATGTATATTTAGCGCCTCAAGCTAACCGAAATTTAGGTGGATTTGGTTATGGCTGGGGATGGGGTTACGGATACGGCGCTGCAGCCGCAGTCCCATTAGCCTTTATCGGCGGATTAGCTCTTGGTGCTGCATTCTGGATTTAATAACTTGATTTTCAAAAGGTGAGGTGAATTTCTCCTCACCTTTTTCTATGATTTGACCTGCGTGTTTTTGGTAATTTTCCTGCTGGCTGTTTTCGAACCCAGTTTATAAATGAAGAAATTTTTTCATCTTGTTTAAGTAATTCAATGGAGGATAGCCTTTTAGCAAGCTCAATATTATTATAAAGTGCATGAATTTGTTTGTGACAAGGAATACAAAGAACAGATACGGGTCCAAATACTCCCCCCATCTCCTTGGGAATTAAATGGTGGACCGTTGTTTCGACCTCTTCACGTTCACAAAGTTCACAAACTCCGATTTGTTTTTTACGTCCCACTATTTACTCTCCTTTGTCAGTTTTTATTATCTTAACACATCTCAATCTCCCTTAAAAATTAACGGGAATTTTATATCTTCTTTATATTCTTTCTTTCGCTTTTGACATAAAAAGTTTATACTTGTATAGATTAATTGTAAGTGAGCATAGAATAGGAGAGAACAAATTTTATGAAAAAAAAAATCGCTTGGGTCACTGATTCTACAGCAAGCTTTTCAAAAGAAGATCAGGATTGGCTAAAAGATAATCATGTTTATGTCATTCCTTTAACAGTTATCTTTGGTGAACAATTATACCGAGAAGGAATTGAGATCACCACTGAGGAGTTTTATGAAAAAATGAGCACTTCAAGTATTTCTCCATCCACCTCTCAGCCTACTCTCGGAGAATTCATTGATTTATATACACAGTTAAAAGAGTCCTATGATGAAGCAGTTGTGATTCATGTATCTGGAAAGCTTTCAGGCACATATTCGACTTCTGTACAAGCAGCAGAAATGGTTGACTTCCCTATACATAGCGTTGATTCTTGGATTGGCTCATTTCCATTAAAAAGAATGGTTATATCAGCTATTGAATTATACAAGCAGGGTGTTGATATACCTGATATCATTGACTATTTAGTAAAAATAAGAGAAAAATGTAGATTAGTGCTTTTACCATCTAGCTTGGAGCAACTAAAGAAAAGCGGAAGGGTTTCTAATTTCGGTTCTTTTGTTGGCACCTTATTACAAATTAAACCAATTCTTGCGTTTAAAGATGGTAAAGTCAATATGATTGAAAAGGTACGTTCATATAATAAAGCTGAAAATACGCTTTTAGCCAAATTCCACGAAAGCTATGAGAATGGAATTCTCCATGATATAGCTGTCCTTTATACTGGAGAAATTTCTGTCACAGAGAAGGTTGCTACAACGTTAAAAGAAAAATATAAGGAATTGCGCGTTGAACTTGTTCCCCTTATCCCTGTTGCAGGTGTGCATACTGGGATTGGGACTGTTGGAATTGCTTGGATTGAGAAGCTGGAGAAGTAAAAATATTGTGGCCAGAGGGAGGGTTTGTTACCTTCCTTTTTTGCTGAGGGCTGTGCATTCTCTTATTGTTTAGTTCAGTCAACTTTGGCTTTGGACAGGTTGAAAGTCCAGGGAGTGAAAACTGTCCGAACCTTGAGTGACTTCGGACAACTTCGAGAGGCACGAAGCAAAAGCTGTCCGAACCTTGAGTGACTTCGGACAACTTCAAGTGTCCGGAAAGCAAAAGCTGTCCGAACCTTGAGTGACTTCGGACAACTTCGAGTGCCCGGAAGCAAAAGCTGTCCGAACCTTGAGTGACTTCGGACAACTTCGAGTGCCCGGAAGCAAAAGCTGTCCGAACCTTGAGCGACTTCGGACAACTTCGAATGCCCGGAAGCTAAAGCTGTCCAAACCTTGAGCAACTTCGGACAACTTCGAATACCCGGAAGCTAAAGCTGTCCGAACCTTGAGCAACTTCGGACAACTTCGAGTGCCCGGAAGCTAAAGCTGTCCGAACCTTGAGCGACTTCGGACAACTTCGAATGCCCGGAAGCAAAAGCTGTCCGAACCTTGAGCAACTTCGGACAACTTCAAGTGTCCGGAAAGCAAAAGCTGTCCGAACCTTGAGCGACTTCGGACAACTTCGAATGCCCGGAAGCAAAAGCTGTCCGAACCTTGAGCGACTTCGGACAACTTCGAATGCCCGGAAGCTAAAGCTGTCCGAACCTTGAGCGACTTCGGACAACTTCGAATGCCCGGAAGCAAAAGCTGTCCGAACCTTGAGCGACTTCGGACAACTTCGAGTGCCCGGAAGCTAAAGCTGTCCAAACCTTGAGCAACTTCGGACAACTTCAAGTGTCCGGAAAGCAAAAGCTGTCCGAACCTTGAGCGACTTCGGACAACTTCGAGTGCCCGGAAGCAAAAGCTGTCCGAACCTTGAGCGACTTCGGACAACTTCGAGTGCCCGGAAGCTAAAGCTGTCCGAACCTTGAGTGACTTCGGACAACTTCGAATACCCGGAAGCTAAAGCTGTCCGAACCTTGAGCAACTTCGGACAACTTCGAGTGCCCGGAAGCTAAAGCTGTCCGAACCTTGAGCGACTTCGGACAACTTCGAATGCCCGGAAGCAAAAGCTGTCCGAACCTTGAGCAACTTCGGACAACTTCAAGTGTCCGGAAAGCAAAAGCTGTCCGAACCTTGAGCGACTTCGGACAACTTCGAATGCCCGGAAGCAAAAGCTGTCCGAACCTTGAGCGACTTCGGACAACTTCGAATGCCCGGAAGCTAAAGCTGTCCGAACCTTGAGCGACTTCGGACAACTTCGAATGCCCGGAAGCTAAAGCTGTCCGAACCTTGAGCAACTTCGGACAACTTCGAGTGCCCAGTTGCTAAAGCTGTCCGAACCTTGAGTGACTTCGGACAACTTCGAATGCCCGGAAGCAAAAGCTGTCCGAACCTTGAGCAACTTCAAAGCTCAGAACGCTAAATCTGACCTACTCCCCATTCCTTCAGACAACTCAGACCAGAAAGAATGACTTGAATCTAGCTCGTAAAATTCCTAACTAACTAAAATCCCCTAACGATCGCGTCTAAACAGCACATCGCTAGGACAGCCTATATGTCTTACATTTTTACCAAATACCCACCATCAAAGAAATAAAGATAACTTTCATTAAGTGGCTTTTTCCAAATATGCTCAATCGCTTTTGTATATAATTCTAGCTGTACTTTATATCGCTCTTCAAGAACAGGTAGCGCTGCCTCATAATCCTTAAATCGACCAGTAATTGTATCTGTTTTGTAATCAACTAATACAATTCCATTTTCATCTTCAAAAATACAGTCTATAACCCCTTGAATTAGCACATTTTCCTCATCGTTACCTTCCCAATCTGAATAAGCTAAATGTGCGGGTAAGGCCACACTAAATGGAACCTCACGCCTTACTTCAGACGCATTCTTTAACCGCAATCCTAATTCTGTTTGGAAAAAAGCGACAACATGATTAACATCAATGACTTCTCCTTGTTCATTCGTAAGAAGTTCATGATTAATCATCTTGGCAATCTGCTCGTTAATAGTCTCAACACTAACTTCTTTTTTCAAATCAACATGCTGCATAACCATATGCATAGCAGTTCCAATTTCAGCAGGAGTTAATGCTTTTTGTTGCATAAAACGAGGTCTATCCACTAATGGTTTTCTGAATTTTTTCTGAAAAAGACCATCACTATATTCATCCAATTTCTCTCGTTGTCTTTTAATTTCAGAGACACTTTGTTTTGAACGATGTGTTGAAGAAGATTTATATTGATATGACCAATTTAATTGATTCTCGATTATTAGATCATACTCTGAATTAACTTCTGATACTGGTCGTTGTTCTCTTAAAGCTTTTATATAAGAATCATTCAATGATTCTTCGGCCTTCATTTGTTCAATAAGATCACTTGAAGAAATCACTCGAATATTCCATTTAGCAGGATATTCACTAATCTCAAAAGGAATGTCCTTCAAGTCGTTCTCGCCTCTTAGAGCCTCGCATTGTTGATGTCTAATTAGTGCAGGTCCAACCCAGTCCATATAGCTTTTGGCACTTGCACGCCCAACATCTGAAAGCAGCCACTGGTGATTAGATAGCTCTTCCTGCCATTTACTCAGTTTCTTTTCTAGATCTTTTATTGTTCCTACTAGAAATAATTTCTCTTTTGCTCTTGTAAGTGCAACATAAAGAACTCTCATTTCTTCTGATATGAGCTCTAGCTTCATTTTTTTTCTGATCGCTTGCATTGGTAAAGTTGGGTATGTGATTCGTTTTTTGGGATTCACATATTTTGATCCAAACCCCAACTCTTTATCAAGCAGATACTTTTTATTTAAATCCATCATATTAAATTGCTTAGACATCCCAGCTACAAATACGATAGGGAATTCAAGACCTTTACTGCTATGAATCGTCATCATTCGAACAACATCCTCTTGCTCACCAAGCGCTCTTGCAGTTCCTAAATCATCCCCACGGTCCTGCATCCTCTCAATAAAACGTAAAAATCGGAATAACCCACGAAACGCGGTTGATTCATACTGTCTTGCGCGATCATAAAGAGCTCTTAAGTTGGCCTGACGCTGTTTTCCACCTGGCATGCCACCAACGAAGTCAAAAAACTGTGTTTCACGGTATAACTGCCATATAAGGTCAGATAACCCACCTTGACGCGCGCTTTTCCGCCAGGAAGAAAGTTGCACCAAAATTGATTTAAGTAAACTGGCTGTTTCATCATTAACCGGACTCTCCTTAATAAATTGGGTTAATGCATCATAAAAATAACCATTTTTCTGATGCGCTCTTATTTTAGCCAGCTGATTTTCATCTAACCCAACAATCGGAGATCGCAAGACCGACGCTAATGGAATATCTTGATATGGATTATCAATTACTTTTAAGAGAGACATCATGATTGCAACTTCTGTTGCCTCAAAATAACCTGTTGAAAGATTAGCATAAACCGGAATTCCCTCTTGTTTAAATTCTTCCATCATTTGGGGTGCCCATGGCATTGAACGTAGTAAAATGACGATGTCTCGATACATGAGATTCCTCATTCTGTTCATCCCTCGATCATAGACCTGGAAATTTGAAGAAATCATTTGTTTAATCTCTTTAGCTATTGTCCTTGCTTCTAACTGCGCAGTTTCTAGTTCTGCTTGATCAAAGATAACGACCTCTTCATCATCATTCTCAGTATAATCTGGTTCGTCCTCATGACCGTTTCGCTCAATCAATAATACCTCGGTTGCCATCAAGTCACTTTCTGGATACCCTGCTCCCAGCTTAAGTTCAGCATCGTCATCATAATCTATTTCTCCAACATTCTCA
This sequence comes from Litchfieldia alkalitelluris, assembly GCF_002019645.1. Classification (GTDB taxonomy): domain Bacteria; phylum Bacillota; class Bacilli; order Bacillales; family Bacillaceae_L; genus Litchfieldia; species Litchfieldia alkalitelluris. Next base: position 4,110,458 of record NZ_KV917374.1, read on the forward strand.
CCCATAATTTGTTTAAATAGGAAATTAGTGCTATCAAGTACTTCTGCACGGCTTCGGAAGTTTTTCGACAAATCGATTCTTAATCCACTTTGTTCGCCATCTTTTGTAAATCTTTTATATTTACTTAAGAAAAGGAAAGGCTCTGCTAAGCGGAAACGATAAATAGACTGCTTCACATCGCCAACCATGAATAAGTTACCCGTCTCCTCGTCTTCTTTTGTTACTAGTTTGATGATGGATTCTTGGACCATATTCGTATCCTGGTATTCATCCACCAACACCTCTTCAAATTGTTCACGATATTCTCGAGCTGCAGAAGATGCTATAAGCTTTGTTTCTACTGACGATGCATCACGCAAAATCTCTAAGCAGTAATGTTCAAGATCTGAAAAATCAACCAACCCTTTTTCTTTTTTAACCTCTTGAAACTTTCGACCGAATTCTTTTACCAAAAAAATAAGCATCTCAATTGAGGATTTCATTTCAACTAAGTCCTTTAAATAGCCTTCTGGTTTACGCTCAAAGAATTCTTCTTTTATTTTCTTCACTTGAGCTTTTGCATCGTCTCTTATTTTTGTCACTGTTTTTAAAAGCTGAGGATCGAATTCATCACCTTTACAGGATTTTGCTGTTTTAAAGCTAATAGATTGCATCGTGTTATAGAGCTCTTGCCACGAAAGCTCCTTTGCCTTCATGATTCGAAATAACTGTTCCAAATCTGCCTCAATCGTCTCAGCTCTTGGTGCTGGACCACCTGGTTCTTTTGTTAACTCTAACGCTTTAAAGAGACTTTCCTTACTCCCCTCTAAAGTTAGACTAATATCCTTCATAATATACGGGATAAAAGCGGTGTCTTCTAACGCCTTGCCTTCCACATCATATTGATTCGCAATCTCGTCCAACCACATATCAGGAAATGGGTGAGCACGTGAAGATTCATATAACTTACGGATCATATTCTGTAATTCAACATCACTTCGATCATTTGAATAACGATCAACTAAATCAAAGAAACCTACATTTTCTTTGATACTGTATTGCTCCTCAAGGAGGCTTTCCATGACTTCATCACGAAGTAATTCACCCTCGGTATCATTTGCAATCCGAAAACCGGGATCAATGTCTAGCAGATAATAATATTTACGAATAACATTCAAACAAAATGAGTGAAGTGTGGAAATTGATGCCTTATTTAGCAATGTTAATTGCCTTCTAAGATGTGTTGATTCTGGATTTTCTTTAAGGGCTTTTTCTAACGCTTCACCAATACGATGCTTCATCTCAGCAGCAGATGCATTTGTAAATGTAACAATTAACAAACGGTCAACATCAACTGGATGTTCTTTTGAAATCACCTTTTTGATAATACGTTCCACTAAGACGGCTGTTTTTCCAGAACCAGCAGCTGCTGCAACCAGTATATCTTGACCACTTGAGACAATCGCTTTCCACTGGTCATCTGTCCATATACTGTCTGCAGGCTTAGTTATGACTTTGCTCAAACATGTCAGCCCCCTTTCGAATTTTTTCAAGAATCACATCTTTTTTCTCATGTTGGATATTACGATAGTCATTTTCTTCTATCGATTGATCAAATTGACAAACTGATTTAAACGAACAAAACGTACAAGGTGTTCGATCTTTAAGCTTGTAAGGAGAAATATCGATGACACCATCAGAAATATTGTTACCAATCTGTTTGAATACTTTTCGAACATGATTTTTAAGGTATCCTAATTCCTCAACACTAGCAATCGACGAATTTGTATAAAAGCTTCCATCCTTCTTTAAAGCTGCGGACACAACCTTTGAATGTCCGGCATCTAAGCTCTGATCCATTAAACGAACAGATTCTTCATCACCTAATAAAAGACCTTTCATTTTAAAACTCTTAAATATTTCGTCATCAATAGATTCATCTGATAATATTGATTTACTGTTAACCATCGGATCATGGACATGGAAATATAATACCCCAGCAGGAGTTGCTGATGTTCCTAACCAGTCTTTCGAATGGGTGATAATCACATCTAAATAAGTAATCATTTGCAATGCAAGTCCATAATACACTTCGGTTAAATTCAGCGACTTTTGGCTCGATTTATAATCGATCACCCTTAAAAGTAGGCCTTTTGAACTTTCAGCTTTATCAACACGATCAATACGGCCAATAAGCTCCATTTTAAAGCCGTTATTTAGCTCGAAAGGAATCGATGGTAATGGACCATTTTTCCCGAAATCAATTTCCAATCCAACAGGTGAAAATCCACTTATCTTCGCATGCTCACTCAAGATTTTCGAAGCACGACTGATTACCTTTTGCAGCTTATGCTTTATATAATAAAACCGATTAGAACTAAGCAGGATTTCACGCTGAAGCTTAGGTGCAATCATTTCAACCGCTTCAAAGGAAAGCTGTTCACATTGATCGGCTGTTAAATCTCTCCAATCAATCTTAAGCTGCTTTAAACGATCTGAAATTAGCTTCAAGGCAGCATGAAATAGTTGCCCAATATCTGGTGCCTCTAAACGAAAGATTTGACGCTCCTTTAATTTAAGTCCATAGTTCGCAAAATGTGAGAATGGACAGCTTTGGAAGTTCTCCATTCTTGATACACTTGCCTGTATGTTTTCACCAAACAGTTCTTTCGTTAGCTCTACTGAAAGCTTCTTTGTTTCATTACGGTAAAATAAACTACTTAATACCTTTGCACTTCTTTCTTTCCAATTCTCATCCATTATTAAATGATTATACGTACTCCACCATATATCATGAATGGGGTATGCCCATTTCCAAGCCTGTAGTTGTGATGTTAAGTAGGATAGTGAGACATTTGGATTTACAAGATAATCCACCTGTTCTTGCGAGCTTAATTCAGCAGGTTCGTTTACAAGAAACTTTTCATTGATTCCATGAAACATTTGTTTTAATCGTTTAATGATGGTAGAAGGCTGCAATGATTTCCCTTCCTCATTTGCGAGTGGATAACTTACATATAATCTATCTGACGCACTCGTTAATGCTCCGTAAATTAAGAAGTTTTCATCCAGTAACAGCTCTTGGCTTAATGGAGATAGCTTTAACCCTGATTCTATTAATCTTTCACGATCTTGTTGTGAAAACACTCCCTCTTCGGTTGGTCGTGCTGGGAGCACTCCATCATTGGCACCTATAATAAAGGTGCATTTTATATTGGAAAATCTTGAACGCTCAAGACTTGCAATAAGCACTTGATCAATAGCCGGTGGAACTAGCGCAAATTGCATATTTTCCATTCCCGTTTCAAGCATATTAGTAAACAGCTGAAGAGATACTTTTTCATCGGCCATAATCTCTACAAATTGATCCATCAGTTCAAGAACTGCATTCCACACCTGATCATGTTCTCTTGCCTCAGTCAGACGACCTTCTTCTTCAGCCATACTTCTAAGATTCTCAATTTTCACAGGAATCTCTAACTCTTCCAGAAATAAATAAAGTGCCTCACACATTTCCCGTCCATTATTTGCTTTTATGAATCGTTTATGAAGCTTTGTTAGAGGTGTGACAATCATTTCTCTTAGCTGATTAATTTGGTTCTCATATTGTTTTTCGAGGTCAGATTGTGGTAAGTCCTCACCCTCAAGTGCTCGGATTCTGCGGTAAACCAAGCGATCCTTCCCTGTCCATTTATAACCTTGTATTCCATATTCAAGAACATAGTTTTCTAATTTATCCATGTCTTCACGAAGCTGATGAATAGGAAGGTCTGATGGATAGAGTAAATCAGTTTTCACACAACGAAAAACAGCTTCATATCTCCAGTTCCCTGTCAGAATTTCAAGACTAGAACGAATCAATTCAATTAACGGATGATTAAGCATCGAACGCTTTTGATCGATAAAGAATGGAAGCTCGTAATCTTCAAAAATCGTTTCAATTAATTCATGATACTCTCCGGCATTTCTTACAAGAATCGCAATGTCTCTATATCTATAGATATTTTCACGCACAATCTTGCGGATTTCTCTAGCCACACCCTCGATTTCAGCTCTACGGTTCACTGCTTGTCCAATTGTAATACCAGTTTTATGATGAAAAGTAACATTTGGACGAGTATCGTAAAAGGTTTCTAAATGAGCTAAATCTGGGGAATTCAAGAATCTCTTTTGCTCTGATAAAATGATGGGCTCTTCTAGATAAACCATTTCATCATGAGCCATCTGCTTTATGCTTTGATACGTATTTCCTGTCATACGAAAAAGACTTAGTTCATCCGGTGCCTGTTCGTCATAGCAGCGATCGACTGTCAGTGCTAAGGTTACCTTTCTTGAGTATTTCATAAGCTCGCGGACAACTTCTAATTCCTGTGGTGTAAAGCTATGAAATCCGTCAATTAAGATTTCTGCATTTCTTATATAGTCAGACTGCCTGATTTTTTCAGCAAGTAGCCTTAAATAATCCTCTGAATCTACGTATTTTTGAAACAAATGGTTCTCAAGATCGTCATAAATCATTTGTAAATCATGAAGCTTTTCTGATAAAACGACTTGATCATTTATCGATAATAAATTTGATTTATCTTCAATTAATTCAGGTGTCACACAATATCTCTTAAACTCAGCAACCATTTCCTCTAACTGACCGATAAATCCATTTTTATCAGCGGCTTTCGAAAACACCTTTAAATCCTGTTTCCGTTGCTCAATGATTTTGCGAATCACCATATTAATTCCAACATTATTTAAATGATATCGACTCATTCCACCTGTTTCTTGAAGCACACGCCATGCAAGCCTTGTAAAACTAAATACTTGAGCTCTCATCATTCCGCCCAAATTAGGTGTATTAATTAAGTCGTATTCTGATTGAAATGTCATTTGATCTGGAACTAAGTAAACAATTGGATCTCCTGTTGGATGCTCAAATAACTTAGTTCGAATTTGTTCAAGACAAAACGATGTTTTTCCCGTACCCGCTCGTCCAATGATAAATTGTAATGTCAATATTTCTACCTCCCATTAGCAGCACCCGGCCACTCGAGATCTTTTCGTGTTCTTTGTGTTTGCTTATCTATTTTACAGGAACCGCCGTTTGAAATCCATTCAACAAACACTGGGAAAGAAGACCAACCTAGGCTAAAAGTTTTTAAGACAACATAAAATCTCCATCATCATTACATAGAAATAACTTAGGTGGTGAAAAATGAATGGCTAGATTAAATTTTGTGGGAATTTTACTTATTATCACTGGGATTTTCGTAGCTAGTAATATTTACACCTTGATACCAATCTATAGTGAGGTTGCCCAAGGACTTTCTTCATCAAAGGAGCAAATCGTTTGGGGAAGTAGTACATTTACTATTTCTTATGCGGTTGGACTGCTTTTTTTCGGGCCACTATCTGAACAAATTGGTCGTAAACAAGTGATTGTTTTCGGGCTACTTTTCTCTTGCATAACAACAATTTGTGTTGGTTTTTCTTTTAACAGTGGGAGTTTAATTGTGCTTCGGGGAATACAAGGGTTTTCTCTAGGGAGCTTTGCACCCGTAGCGTTTGCTTACACATTTGAATTATTTGAGAATGAGAAAAAAAGAACTTTAATTTTATCATTAATAAATTGTGGTTTCTTAGTTGCAGGAATTTTGGGTCAGCTAATAAGTTCACTTACTACCATTATTTATGGATGGGAAGCTGTTTTTTATTTCTTTTCAGTTGTCTATCTCCTCTTATTTGTATGCAGTTATAAAATCTTTCCTATAAAAACAGCTATAACTAACCCCAAAAAGAATATACTCAAGGATTTTACTTCATTATTTTTTAATAAAAATTTACTACATTGTTATGCAATATCATTTACCTTACTACTATCATTTATTGCTTTTTATGATAGTTTAGGTCGTACGTTAGGGTCCTCTATCGGGATCGATGATCAGACCCTAATCATCATTCGAAGTATTGGGCTAATTGGTACCGTGCTTGCTATTTTCACCGGAAAAATCACCGAAAAGATCGGTCTTAAAAGAACCTTAGTGATCGGAATTTTATTAGGTCTATCTAGCATTCTTTTATTCCTTTTATTTAGTAAGCATATATTAGTACTTACTCTCGTTTCAATTCCATTTGTGGCGTCCATTTCGTTACTTATACCCGTAGTCATTTCTTTAATAGGGAAACTTGCTAAAAAAAATCGAGGTTCGGCAACATCTCTTTACTCATTTACATTATTAGTTGGTGCAAGCTTTGGGCCAATCATCGCATCAACCTTTACGTTTATAACTGTCATGACTATTTTACTAGTATTCTTTTTATGCAACCTCTATTTAGCCTTTAAGTTAGAATAAGGTAGACTTCCATGCTAAAAAATTCGTACCATGGAGAATGAAAAGTTGTTCACTTAGTGTGGATGAGCGGAGAGTCACCTGACTCCTGCGGGATCTAGCGGTCTCGTGAGCCCCCGCAGGAGCGCAAAAAGCGACGGGAAGCTCACGGACCACCCCGCGGAAAGCAAGTGGATCGCAGCTCATGGAACTCACTAACCTTGGTTATTTTCAGGGTAGACATCTATGCTAATTAAAATTAGCACCATGGAGTATGAAAAACTATACTTAGCTTAGTGTCTAGCTCCAGGCGCTATCGGCTCGGGGTCATAAGTTAATCCATCTAGAAGGTTAAAGAGCAACCTTCCAGCCGGCTTGCCTTATGCCTGTCGCCGATGAACGAGCGCCTTCCGCATTTCTTTTTTCAGGGTAGACATGGAAACCCCTGTGAAATAAATGAAGTAGGCGCTTAAGTGATATATGCGCCTACTTCTGTTTATTTGTTCCATTCAGTTCTTAGTATTCCATACAAATGCATATCATATCTCTTTCCATCGCGTTCTAGAAACTCACGGTATGTACCTTCTTTTTTAAAGCCTAGCTTTTCGTAAAGAGCCATAGCTGGATGATTATAGTCGAACACTGTTAACTGCAATCGATAAAGATTTAGCTCATGAAAAGCATAACAAAGAGCTAGATTAAGTGCTTCCCTTCCGTATCCCTTGCCTCTGTTTGCTTTTTCACCAATCGCCACAGCCAACCATGCAGTGCGATGGTTCCACAAAACCCCATTCAAATCAATAAATCCTAGAATTTTGTTTGTTTTCATTTCTCTTACTGCAAATGTAAAGTCTCTATCATTCTTCTGCTCCACCCATGCTGTGAAATCTTCTTCACGTTTTGGAAAAGCAGGAATGGCATCAAGATGACGCAAGAAATCATAATCTTTATACCAGGAAGTAATCGCTTCTTTATCAAACTCTCTAACTCGATCTAATTTGACTTGTTCACCTTCTAAAAAACTCACTGATAGCATTAATACACCCCTTTTTAGACTTGAACCTAGCTTGGACCACTGCGACTCCCACTATCTTTGAAATCATGCTGATCTTTCCTAAACGTTCACTTTTGAATGAAACTCACTATAATGATTCAAGTAGAAATCTGCACCTTGTCCGGGATTTTGAAACAAACATGTCTTCAGTCCAATCTTTTGAGCAGGGATAATATCAAGCATCCTATCACCGATTGCTAAATCAAGATGATGCCTTTTGTGAAGATAAGCATAAGAAGCTGGGTCTGGTTTTCTTGGAAACCCATCATCTCCTGCTACAATTTCTACAAAGTATTTTTCCAGATTATAATAATTCAACAAATCTATCACTGCTTTTCTTGGTTTATGGGTCATAATGACATTCTTTTCCGCATATGAAAGGACTTTCTCTACATTTGCAAATGGCTTAATTTCTTCTAGTCCTACCGATTTTTCTAGTTCGTAAAAATAGGAGATTTGTTCATCTGAGAAATTAAAATGCCTCGTTGCATGTGAAAAAGAAACCTTCAATTCCTTATAAATTTCTTCTCGAGCATAACCATCTGAAAGAATTTTACTAAATAAATCGGTAAAAACGGGATATGTATCAAAAAGTGTTCCATCAAAATCCCAAAGAATATTCAACTATAACACTCCCTATAAAAGTTGTTTTTTCTCACCCATAACAAAATAAAAGCCAGCAGATTTTATATCCTCAATAATATTAAACAGTCCTTCTTCTTCTAGTTTCGAAAAAAGAAGTGTGGGTTGGTCAATCGAGAAAGCAAGCATTTCATCTTTAAGTAGACCAGTAATCCGTATATCATCTAGTTGCGTGAAAAGCTCTTCGTCAGCAAACACTCCAATCGCAACTTCATAAGAAATCGCAGTCGACTCCGATCCATCCAACTCGATTTCCTCTGATTTCAAATACCAAAAATCAAACATCACTTGTTGCTTCATTAGGACAGCTCCATTCATTTGTTTTGTTTTTTTTACTATATCATAATTTCCCACAGAAAAACCCTCACAGAACAAGGTGAGAGTTTTTACGTATTATATCCTAGATTGTCGATGCCAAGATGTTGCATAAGCAAACACTTGAATCAATGGTAATAAAAGAAAGAGAAGTATTGGATAATAAGGCATTTGTTCAGAGATAAACGGATAAATACACAATAAGCCCGTAATAACCGGACAGGCGATCCATAAACTAATGTAGGACGCTCTACATGCTTGAGCTGTAATATACTTTTCTCGTTCATCAGCTTCTTCTAGTTCGACCGGTAAAAACAATGCCTTTTTCCAAGATTGGAATTTTTGTTTTTTTGCATAATGGAGAAACACTGAGATTATTCCGCCTATAACAATAAATGTGAAGATTGGTAGTAATGGAATTGTTACCTCCCATGAAGACTGTTGGCTTTTTACAATATCAGCAAAATCCGCATAAGCTAAATAAAACACAGACATCACCCAGCCAAACAAAATGATTAACACTGTTGTTCCCAGTATACTTCTAAACATGTTCATTCAACCTCCTCCATTGTAAAAATTTCTTCAATTGGTAAATGAAAGGTTTGTGCGATCTTCATGGCCAGTAGTAAAGAAGGTACATAGCTTCCTTTTTCTAAGGCGACGATTGTTTGCCTTGTTACTCCAATCTTCTCAGCAAGGTCATTTTGAGTAAAATGATGTTTTGCACGTAGTTCTTTTACTCGGTTTGTCAAATTCATTTATAGCAACCTTCCATTATTTTCTAATAACTCAATTGTAAAGTTAACTATACATAATGTCAAGTTAACTTTACATCATTTTTTGCAAAAAACTCCTATTAAGGAGTTATAAAGTAAATTGAGCTAACTGCTCTCCCCATGGAGCAATTTCGGTTTCAGTGAAACCGGCCTTTTTATAGGTGAATTTAGCACCAATATTATTCGGGTGATACCCAATCATGATTAAAGGGATATTATTTGAATGATGTTTTCTTATATGTTCAATTATTAAACGGACGGACTGAGTACCTAATCCATTCCCCTGGTGATTTTCATCGATCATCAATCGATAAACCCAATAGTTTCCATCATCTGGGTCAATGCCAAACATGCAAAAACCAACCATTTGCTTTTCTAAATAAATACCAAACGTATAAAAATTGTCTAGAAATTTGGACTCCGCAATTGAATAGAGATTACTAGCCATAAATGATCGTTGATCTTCCTTTACTTTTAATTCAATCGCTTCTTCCCAATTATCTTTAGTGATTGCTGCTAATGAAATGTTCAACGCTACACCTCTATGTAAGATATTTTAATAAATAGTATTTCGTTAGAGCTAAATATTCTCGAATATATGATTTTGGTATCGCAATTTTAGGAGTTTTAGCAGGAATTCCGACGAGTTCTAAGTCATAATCACTTCCGATCAGTTTTGCTCTAAAAAGATGGTAATCATTTGTTACTACTACTCCTGTTTTCATACCAACTGTGAGTAAATCTTTTGAAAACATAATGTTTTCGTTCGTTGATGTTGATTGGTCTTCGATAAGAATTCTTGACTCATTAATTCCGCTTTTTACAAGTTCCCTTTTTATTGATTCTGCCTCTGAAATATCCTCCCCATTTCCCTGACCACCTGATGCGACAGCAATGGTTTTCGGATTATTTTTCAAGTACTTTTCAGCCGCATCAATGCGATATTGCAAGGAGAGAGACGGCGTAGTTCCTTTCACTCGCGCACCTAAAATAATCATGTAATCTGCATTCTTAGGGATTTCTTGTTTTGTGGCAATATACATATTAAATTGCAAATACACAACATATAAAAGACCTAGTGAGACAAGACAAAGGAGAACTGTAAGAAGTTTTTTGTTTTGTTTCCATTTCAATTTAAAAACAGCTCCAATTAGAAAAATTTGTAACCTCCAAAAGTATTCGACATGATTTTTATAAAACCTTTTTTGAGGAGAGGAATAACCAAAACAAATAATAACTATTTTAAATTTAACTATTTTCATTTACACTATGTTAAAAAATACATTAGGAGCTATCATGGAAATTCAAACAAAAAGATTAACGATTATCCCATGCTCACACCAGAGTTTATCATCATTAAACATTGACAGACAGGAAGTGCACAACCACATCCTAGATTATTTGAATCAACTTGAACAAGATCCAACTTTATTAGGTTGGGGTGTATGGTTTGTTATTGATAAAAATAACAACGTAATTGGGGATATTGGATTTAAGGGTAAGCCAGATTTAAATGGATGTATTGAAGTTGGTTACGGTTTTAAGCAAGAGTTCCATAATCAAGGTTTTGCTACTGAATCTGTAAAAGAGCTCCTTCAATGGGCATTTTCATGTAATTCAGTAACAACCATTAAAGCCGAATGCCGAAATGATAATATAGGTTCCATTAGAGTCCTAGAAAAACTCGGAATGCAAGGTATAAAATCTGATGGAACAATGTTAAAGTGGCGTCTTCCAAGACCAATCAAAAAAATGTGTTAATGCAAGGCATCGTGCCTTTTTATTGCATGAAGACTTTCACCAAAGGAAACCCTACCATTAGGAGGTGACTTAACCTAATGGATATCATGGAACTAATTCTTAGAGTAGCCCTTACTTTCATAACCTTGCTAGCACTCACCAGGATTATGGGAAGAAAGGAACTTAGTCAATTAACCTTTTTTAACTTTGTATCAGGTATTACGATTGGGTCCATTTCTGCCAATTTAATTTCAAATAGTAATTTTAGTATTCGTAATGGCATCATAGCATTAGCTGGTTGGACCATATTCACCGTTGCAATGGGCTTTCTTAATATTAAATCCAAAAAGATTAGAACGCTGGTAGAAGGACAACCAGTTATTGTTGTAAAAGACGGAAAAATTATGGAAGATGCTCTTAAGCGATTAAGGCTCGATGTAGATGCCTTAAGTGCATTATTAAGACAAAAAAATGTGTTCTCTATGGCTGATGTAAACTATGCTATCCTTGAGACAGATGGCAAACTTTCAGTAATGAAAAAAGAGGATAAACAATCTGTCACAAAATCAGACATGAGTATTCAAAAAAATCAGGTAAATCTTTACCCTACTTCCACCGAGGTTATAACTGATGGTAAGATCGTTTCCTCGAATCTTTCAAAACTTAATTTAACTGAAGACTGGCTGGAAGAAAAAGTGAAACAATCTGGATTAACTGTATCTGATGTTTTTTATGCTGAGATTCAAAAAGACGGATCAATTTATATTGACGCTCGTGATGATTTATTACATTAGGCTATTTTCGTAAACTTTGTTGCTTTTAAACCGTCCTATTTAACACTATGAAATAAGTGAAGTGTCGTCTTTTCTTAAGTGATGCTAAACCAAGTATTGTACAATAACAGCTATTTATTCTCTACTATGGTTCGGATAGCAACAATCTTTCAGAAAAGAGCCTTACATTAAAATAAGTTAGTACCAGTTTGACTGGTGCTAACTTATTTTTTAATTTTTTTCTAAATATTTATATATTTCCTTTAAAGCATTTTTATCAATTTTACCTACATGAGTTTTTGGAATAGAGTCAATAATGATGAAGTGCCTAGGTACCTTATACCCTCCTAATGATCGCCCGCAAAACTGTTTTAGCTCTTCAGTAGTTATATTTGCAGTTTCTTTCAGTGATAAAACAGCAGTTACAACTTCACCCCACTTCGAATCTGTTATACCTATAACAGCGACTTCATCCACTCCTGGATGCTGATTAAGACACTGCTCCACTTCTAGAGGATAAACATTTTCTCCACCTGTAATGATCATCTCTTTTTTTCGCCCTACAATATAATGAAAACCTTCAGAATCTTTCCTTGCTAAATCACCTGTATACAGCCACTGATTTTGTTTTGCATTCTTACTAGCCTCTTCGTTGTTCCAATATTCAAGGAATACGTGTTTACCTTTGATTAGTAATTCTCCTACTTCATCTGGAAAAGTTTCGCGCCCTTCATCATTTATTAGCTTAATTTGATTAAACATCATCGGCTTCCCAACAGACCCTCTTTTATCCTTGGTATGTATTGGATCCATAAAAAAGTTATTTGGTCCTGCTTCGGTTAATCCATAGCCTTCTTTAAAAACAATCTTCTTTTTCTCAAATGCTTTATATATTTCAAGAGGACAAGGAGCTCCACCAGATAAAAACGTATGCATTGATGGAAAGGTAATGTTATTAAAAAGAGGATCATTAATCATCATATGATACATCGTTGGTACCATTAATACGATCGTACATCCTTCTTGGTTAATAATATCCATGGCCTTTCTAGGATCGAATTGTGATCCAATGATGACACTCCCACCCATCATAAGGATTGGAATGGATAGTGCATTTAACCCCCCAGTATGAAACATTGGTAAATAAGTAAGTGTGATATCTTCAGACTTTAAGTTCCAACTAACAATTGTGTTTATGCCGTTCCACAGAATTGATTGATGGGTAAGGACCACACCTTTCGGCTTACCTGTTGTTCCCCCGGTATAGATGATTGCCAGAGGATCTAGTTCAGTCACTTCAATTTTAGTTAAATTGGAAGTGAAATTACGATTTACATGATATTCATATTCGGATGAATCAACAATCATTGTTAATTGTTCTGTTGTGTCAATCAAACTGGTTAACGTTGAGTGTACTGCAATCAGAGCTGGTGTACAATCAGTAAGAATATAGCTTAATTCCGACTTTGCTAACCGCCAATTTAATGGGACAAAAATGGCACCAATTTTACCGCAAGCAAAAAGTAAATCGAAATAGCAGATATGATTAGGAGATAACAATGCCACACGGTCTCCTTTTTGAATACCGTTCGATAAAAAAACTTGTGCTAATCTATTTGCACGTTCATTCATTTCATTATATGTATAACGAGCATGATTCTCTGATTCTACGATAGCTGTTGAATCAGGTGATATTCGTGCCCGATGGTTGATCCAGTCCATTTCCCACCCCATTACAATCTCTCCTAACTGTCTATTGAATGTTAGTTAGACTATATAGAAAGAAAGTTACATCACAGTTACAGGATGAAAATCAAGAATGTGCTTAGTCCAGGATTCGATCGCTCACACCCGCCCGATTTTTCACTTTTCTCGCCGGATGATTGACCGGATTTGACCCGGATTCCAGAACTGGCCCGATTTTCTTTGGTTCCCGCCGCATTCGAGCTCACACCCGCCCGATTATTCACTTTTCTCGCCGGATAATTGACCCGGATTTGACCCAGATTCCGGAACTGGCCCGGTTTTCTTTGGATCCCTCCGCATTCGAGCTCATACCCGCCCGATTATTCACTTTTCTCGCCGGATAATTGACCCGGATTTGACCCAGATTCCAGAACTGGCCCGATTTTCTTTGGATCCCGCCGCATTCGAAGCTCATACCCGCCCGATTATTCACTTTTCTCGCCGGATAATTGACCCGGCTTTGACCCTGATTCCAGAACTGGCCCGATTTTCTTTGGATCCCGCCGCCTTCGAGCTCACACCCGCCCGATTATTCACTTTTCTCGCCGGATAATTGACCCGGATTTGACCCAGATTCCAGAACTGGCCCGATTTTCTTTGGATCCCGCCGCATTCGAGCTCACACCCGCCCGATTATTCACTTTTCTCGCCGGATGAACTTCATTAACCTCATTTTATTTCTACCAAAATAAAAAGAGAAAGCAATTTGCCTTCTCCCATTACTGCATCGGATTATCAACATCATTAATTAAAATCCTTACCTCTTCATTCACTCGGATCATACCCGGTCTCTCCACCGCACAGACAATTCCACGTCTTTTGTATCCCGCCTTAACAAATCGGGTATCAAGCTTTGGAAGCGAAGGATAGTTTACTTGAATCATCTGACCTGGGTGAATACATGGTTTGTTTTCTCCCATACAAATTAAGCCCGTTCCATCAGGAAACAATATTCTTGAACCAATCGGTAATGTCGTTAATTCCTCAAATCCGCTAAGAAGCATATTAGCTCCGAGCCATTCAGGTAAAACCTTTTCTACCCCAAGTTCTTCTGCAATTATAGCTAATTGTTCTTCAGAGACCATTGTAAGCTGCCTACGATTTAAGATTTCTGTCCCTTTTTTATACATCGGCTGTCTTACATCAGATTTTGCTGTTATCCCGAAATGACGATCACCTCTCATTCCACCGAATTCAAGCTCAATCTCTTCTAGTCTTCGAGTTACAAAGCTCTCGGGCTGATCTGCAATCATGATTGCTTTTACAATTGCATCGGCTGTTTTCATCTGCATCCACTTCTTCCCAAATAGTGTTTTCTTTATAATACACTATTACACCATTTCTAAGAAGACAGTTGCTCCCATTCCTCCACCCACACAAAGACTAGCAATTCCTTTTTCTAGCTTCCTACGATTCAGCTCATGTATCAAGCTCACAACAATACGTGCGCCTGTACAACCAACTGGATGACCTAGACTAATACCACTTCCATTAACATTAACTTTTTCCCGATTTAACCCTAACTCCTTTTCGACAGCAAGGTACTGTGCTGCGAAAGCCTCATTAACCTCAATTAAGTCGGCATCCTCAAGTGTCCATCCAACATTCGCTAATCCTTTTTGAACGGCGGGAACCGGTCCTCTCCCCATAACCTTAGGATCTACACCAGCAACTGAAAATCCTGAAATTCTCGCAAGTGGAGCTATCCCTCTTTCCTTAGCCTCTTCTTCACTCATTAAGACTAGTACGGCCGCTCCGTCATTAATACTTGAAGCATTGGCAGCAGTTACCGTTCCATCTTCACGAAAAATTGGTTTTAAATTAGAGAGTTTTTCTTTTGTCAGACCTGAACGTGGATTTTCATCCTTACTAACTAAAACTTCACCCTTTCTAGTTTTCACCGAAATAGGCACAATTTGGGAATTGAAATAACCTGATTCCATAGCATGTAAAGCTCTTTCATGACTAAGCAAAGCAATTTCATCTTGTTCATCTCTTCTGATTTCATGAAGATCAGCGAGATTTTCTGCTGTTTCACCCATCATAATATGATGAATCGGATCCTCTAAGATCTCCCATACTGTGTCCGTTACCTGACTATGCTGCATTCTAGCTCCCCAACGATGTTGTTTTAACACATAAGGGCTAGAACTCATCACCTCGACTCCACCTGCCACGACGATATCTGACATTCCTGTTTGTATTTGTAAAGCAGCAGAGATAATGGCTTGCATACCTGACGCACATTGACGTTGAACTGTATAGCCTGTTGTGGTATCAGCTAAACCAGCTAAAAGTGCAGCCGTTCTTGCTGTATTAGGTTCATCGGTTCGTTGAATACAATGACCCAGAATAACTTCGTCAACATCATCCTGACCTAAATTACTTCTTGAGATAGCCTCTTTCAATACTGGTACAACCAAATCAGTAGGCAGCATATCCTTAAACGCACCGCCAAATGTTCCAATCGGTGAACGTACTGCTGAAGTAATCACTACATTTCTCATTTACTGTTCAACTCCTCTGTAGTTCTTTTCACCTATATTACCTGGCGCCATAGGTGAATATACCTAAATCACATAGACTGTTTTCGTAAACTTTGTTGTTTTTGACGTCTTTTATAATCACTATAAATTAAGCAGAGTGGCCACTTTTCTTCTTACTTCATAACCATAACATCAAGTAAAATCGTATTAACTCCCAATAGGTCAATTAGCAACATTCTTTTAGAAAAGAGCCATCACATAACAATTCCACCATCTACATGAATTGTGGTTCCATTAATGTAATCGGATTCATTTGATGATAAGAATAAGTAGGCATTGGCAATGTCTGATGGTTTTCCTAATCTTTGTAGTGGGATTTGTTTTTTTAAGTTTTCAATTACTTTTTCAGGGACAGATAACACCATATTGGTTTCAATAAAACCAGGTGCCACTGCATTTACATTAATCCCTTTTCGACCAAGCTCCTTTGCCCATGTTTTGGTCATACCTACTACAGCTGCTTTTGAGGCTGCATAATTGGTTTGCCCGACATTTCCATATACACCCGAAACCGATGAGGTATTAATGATTTTTCCACTACCAGCTGTAATCATATGAGGAACAACAGCTTGTGTACAATTAAAAACACCATTGATATTTACATCAATCACTTTTTGAAAATCTTCTTCTGAAAGTTTAGTTAGCATACCATCTCTAGTAATCCCAGCGTTATTAATTAATACATCAACTTTACCAAAGCGCTCCAACACTGCTGTAACCATCTCATTAACACTTTCTCTACTAGCTACATCAACTTGAAAGAACTCAACATTAGCTCCCTGTGCGGTTAGTTCAGCTGCCCGTTCAGATCCACTAGAATCATAATCGACTAAAGCAACATACGCCCCTTCACGAATAAAAGTAATAGCTGCTTCTAGTCCCAAACCGTTTGCTCCACCTGTAATAATGGCAACTTTATCTTTTAATCTCATTGTGATAGCTCCTTTTGTTCTAAAAATTCAAAGCATGCAACCATTAACTGATTTAAATCATCAACTAACGGTGAATGACCACAGCCTGTTAGCTCTCGATATGTAGCAACCTCTTCTAAATCATGAAGAATTTCTCTTGCCATTCCCTCTGTAATGACCAAATCCTGATTACCTCTTAATACGAGAACCGGAATCATAATGTTTTTCACAAGCCCGTTTCCTTCAACTAATCCATTTGATTCTTCACTAATATTAAATGTGTTAAGAGAATAATAGACATCCTTTAGATTACGCTGTGTCATCATATCATCCACATATTGATTATATCTCTCTTCACTTGGCCGATTATCTCGATAAATTAAGGCATTCCAAACTGCTTGTAAATATTCTTTATTTTTTGTGTCATAGGCTTGTTGAATAGGAATTGTCCGGGCCAAATCTCCTTCAATATCCTCAATCGTTTTAAGTCTTTTGGTTGGATCTAATTGCCCCGCTTCATCCGTTCCAAAGAATGGGTATCCCCTTGTTGATGCAGATGCTAGTAAGATTAACTTATTACAATACCCTGGGTAATCAGCAACAAACTGCATACCAACAGCACCACCTGTTGACCAACCCATGATTGCAAAATCATCAAGACCAAGTTCATCTACAAATAGTTTAATATCATCCGAAAAATTTTTTATTGAGCTTACTCGATTTACATAGCTTGATAATCCAAAGCCCCTCATATCTACCGCATAAAGTTTGTATGATTCATCCATATTTTCTAATAATAAATCCCAATGCTTCGAAGATGTCATATTGCCGTGAATAAGAAGAATGACTTTTTCTCCACCTTCACGTTCACGATATCCTAAGGTTTCGCCATTTACTAGGTTCACAGTTTTCAATTCAACCTTACTCATGGTATTCCCCCCATTTGATAGTAGTCGCTCCCCATGCATATCCAATTCCAGCACTAACTAGAACGACGATATCCCCTGATTTTATCTTTCCTTCTTCCACTGCTAATTGTAAGGACAGGATTTGATCAATTTGTCCAATATGTCCATATTCGTGAAGATAAATTGATTGCTGCTCTGTTAACCCTAATTCGTTTAATACATAATCATGTGCTGACTTTTTCATGTGTAAAATTGCAAGATAAGAAATATCGTCTTGTGTATATCCACTCTTCTCAAGAGAAAGACGAATGACCTTTAAAAAGTTTTCCATTGATTTTTGTTCTAGACGTTGTTTCATTCCTTCAGGATCTAATACATCGAGCCGATTTAAACCCTTCTCAATGGCCTCTTTGGTAATTGGATGCTTTGTCCCTCCAGCTACAACCACCACATCTTCGGAAAAAGAGCCATCCGTGATTATTTGACTTTCTAATACTAGATTATTAGTTTCTCCCTTTCTTAGAACAATCGCTCCACCACCGGCACTCAAATTATTCATAAAACGTGTTCTCGGATTTGAATAATCAATAAAATCAACATTTCGATAGCCACCTGCTAGCAGCACGGTTCTTACTGATTCATCTGCCACCATCATATCTTTTGCCATCTTTAGGGCTAATACAGTCGTACCACATCTCATTGCCACATCAAATGCATAAGCATTTAATGCTCCCACTTCCTGTTGGAGCTTAATCCCCGCAGTCCATAGTGGATATTCCTTGTGCTCTTCGCCAATATAGATGACAACATCTATCGTTAATGGATTAATCGCTGCTTTTTCAATAGCTAACTTCGCAGCTTTTATGCCCATTTCACACGTATGGTCATCCACGCCGGGTACCGGCTTTTTCGTTATTCCAAGTTTCGTTTTGACGATTTCTTCAGGTACCCCCGTTTGTTCAGCAATTTCTTGACTCGTCATTTCCGAGCTCGGGAGATAAATACCCGTGCTTAACAATCCAATTTGCTGCAAATGAAGTCACTCCTCAATTTTTCGTTTCATATAAAATAAAGCTTCTTCTAAATCATTCACCACAACTTCTTCTTCACCTTGAACATGACTTACTTTAACTCTCCATTTTTTATCATTTGTTCTTTGGTCAGTCTCAAGCAGACTGCATCTCACAATAAAGGACGTAATTAATGGCTGATCATTCATACTGGCCACTCCTTTTATCCTGCAATCTCATGTTTTTTCTTTTGCTTTTTTTCTATTTTTTTAGCTTTGTATTTAATCATCCAACCTCTAGTCGTCCCAACAATTCCAGCAGGGAAAAACATAACCACTAAGATATAAAGAATTCCAAAAAAGATGATCCACCGTTCGAAAATCCAATGAACCTTTGCAAGATCAGTCAACCAGTGATGAGCAAATTCAATAAGACCAGCACCAATAATAGCACCTACTAATGTTCCCACACCACCGATGATCGTCATTAGCAGCGCATCAAGGGTTACATCCATCTTAAACACCGATGTATTCACAAATCGAAGTGTTAATACATACATGGATCCTGAAATACTAGCAATCACACCTGCCACGATGCTCGCAATAATTTTATAATGAATCACCTGATAACCTAGTGATTCTGTTCGAGCCTCGTTTTCACGAATGGCCTGTAACACTCTACCAACAGGGGATTCTGTGAATCTCCTTAACCCAATAAAGACTAAGATCATAACAGCTAAAGTAATAAAATAAAGAACCATCCGATCTTTTAATAATTCAGGAATTCGAAACGTGAAGCCATCGTTCCCATAAGTGATCGTTCTCCACTTTTCTGCTGCAACTAAGAATAGACCTGCAAATGCAAGGGTAAGCATCGCATAAAAATGACTTTTTAATCGAAGAGACAATAAGCCAACAAAGTAACTCACAATCCCTGCAAATACTATTCCAAATAAAACAGAGAGTATTAATACAACCATGGTGTGATCAAATTGTTTCAAAAACACTCCCGTCGAATAGGCACCTATCCCGAAAAACATCGCATGTCCAAATGAGACAATTCCAGTATATCCAAGTAAAATATCATAACTCATCGCAAACACCGCAAAAATAAAAATCTGCGTAAATAAGATTAAAAGACTTCTAGAATCATTGATAAAAGGAAAGCATAAAAGAAATACTGCGACAGCTCCATATATAAAAAGCACTCTTCTGGATTGCGTTTCTATTTTCATCTAATCACCCCTTTACTCCAAATAGGCCTTGAGGTCTAAAAATTAACACTATGGCCATTAATAGCATATTCACCGCAAGGGATAACGCTGGAACATAATAAGCCATAAATGATCCTGATAACCCTACTAAAATAGCTGCAAATAACGAACCTTTTATACTTCCCATTCCACCAATAACCACCACTATGAACGCTAAAATCGCGAACTCCAGCCCCATTTCAGCATAGATCACACCCGAGTACGGCCCGAGTAAAACTCCTCCAAGCGCGGCCATTGCAGAACCAACCATAAAAACATACATAAATACCTTTTTGATATTTATTCCTAATGCTTGAACCATTTCTTTATTCATAACACCAGCACGAACGATGAGACCTATTTTCGTATTTTTTAAGATATAGTGAACAAGGAAAAAAACAAGAAATCCAACTATGATAATAAATAAACGATATTTGATGAGAATAACATTTCCTATTTCCCAGCTCCCAGATAAATAACTAGGTGTTTGTGCCGATAATTGGTTTGGTCCCCAAACGACTTTTAACATTTCTGAAAGCACAAGCATGAGACCTAAGGTTATAAGAATTTGTTGTATATGATTACCATACACAGGCTTGATAATAAAACGTTCCGTTAAAAAACCAAGAGCAAGACCAGTAATAATTGCACACAATATGCCAACTAAGAAGCTTTCTGTTGTCATATAAAACCAAACCCCTGCGTATGCCCCCCAGGCAAACAAACCACCATGCGCAAAATTAAGTACATCCATTAACCCAAATATAAGTGTGAGTCCTGCTGCTAAAAGAAAAATGAGCATACCTGTTGCTAAGCCGTTTATTGAAAGCGTAATTAAAGCATCCAATGATAATATCCTCCTTTACGAAGGAATTCGCTATGGTTAAGCGATTCCTAGATATTTCTTCCGTAGTTTTTCGTCTTCCTTTAATTCATTCATTTTTCCATGATGAACTGTTTTTCCATCATCAATAATATAAAACTGATCTCCAATCGTACTTGCCATCATAAAGTTTTGTTCAACCAACACAATTGTCGTCTTTTCTTTCATCTCTTGAATCGATTCCATCACCTTTTCCACTACAATTGGTGCAAGCCCTTTGCTAGGTTCATCGATTAATAGGATTTCATTATTATTTACATATGCCCTAGCAATCGAGAGCATTTGTTTTT
Organism: Litchfieldia alkalitelluris; assembly: GCF_002019645.1. Taxonomy (GTDB): domain Bacteria; phylum Bacillota; class Bacilli; order Bacillales; family Bacillaceae_L; genus Litchfieldia; species Litchfieldia alkalitelluris. The sequence goes on from NZ_KV917374.1 coordinate 4,131,603, forward strand.
GTCCTCCACTGAGATTTCCACCTGCTCGTTTCCAAAATTTCTTTAAATCTGGAAAAAGAGTAAGGATGTAATCTAACCGTTCTACCGTTTTATCATTCTCAACTCTCATCGCAACCTTCATGTTTTCTTCAACCGTTAACTCCCCAAAAATCCCTTGATCCTCTGGAACATAACCAATACCTTTTCCTGCAATTGTATAGGTAGGTAACCCTCCAATTTCTTCTCCGTTAAAAATGACTTTGCCTTTTGTAGCTCTATTCAATCCCATAACTGTTCTTAATGTTGTTGTCTTTCCGGCCCCATTTCTTCCTAATAAAACCGTCACCTCTCCCTTTGGTACTTCAAAAGAGATTCCATGAAGAATATGAAATTGATCGATATATGTCTCTACTGATTCCAACTTAAGATGCATTTCCATTGTGTAGTCCTCCTAGATAAGCAGATTGGACCGTTTCATTGTTCATAATCTCATCAGGTGTTCCAGTTGCTAAAAGCGCACCGTTAAATAACACCATGACCTCGTCAGATAAATCGAGTATCATATCCATTTTGTGCTCAATTAAAACAATCGTACGATTACCTTCTGCTTTAATTTGTTTAATTACCTCTAAAATGGCTGGAACTTCTTCAACGGACATTCCAGCAGTAGGTTCATCTAGCAATAATACTTCTGTTTCTAATGCAAGCAACATCGCAATTTCAAGTTTTCTTTTTTCCCCATGTGCTAAGTTTTTTGCAATTTGACCTGCCTTATTATCAAGTAAAACAAGAGCCAAAATGTTCAACGCTTTTTCCTCAAATTTCTTATGTTTTCGAAAATGGGCAAGCATTTGATAACGGACTCCCGCTTGTGATTGAACAGCTAATCGTACATTTTCAAGAACGGTTAGATTTGGGAATACATTTGTAATTTGAAAAGATCGACCAATTCCTTTTCTCGTTCTAGCTGTTGGTGATAGCTTGGTAATATTTTCTCCTTTAAAATATACTTCCCCGCTTGTTGGTCTTAATTGACCACTTAATAAGTTAAAAAACGTCGTTTTTCCAGCTCCATTTGGGCCTATGATTGATGTGAATTGATTCTCTGAAACTGAAAAATTCACATGATCTACTGCTGTATGCCCGCCGAACATAATGGTTAAATCCTTTGTTTCAATAATTGAAGCCATTTATAGTCACCTCTTTTTCCAATATATAAATCTAGTCTGAATAACTTAGGTGGCGGAGTTCCATTTGCTGCGATTCAGGCCCTTTCCGCGGGCGGCGTGGCGAGCCTCCTCGTCGCAAGCTCCTGTGGTCTCCCCTACACCGTATATCCCGCAGGAGTGGCATGCCTCTCCGCTCATTCCACACCTTTTAATTAAAAGCGTTTTCATTCTCTATGATTCGAATATTATAGCATCGAAGTCTACCCAAAAAAGTGCCTAAATCCACTTCTACAATATCTGATCGAACGGACTGTAAGTCGACAAGATGTATCGCTATTAGTGGTTTTAGGCACAATCTGCTTACTTATGAATAATTTTGTAAATTGCTATTAATTTCTAATTGGCGGAGCTGTTTCTTCAGGTGTTAGTTCACGAACTAATACTGGTACAGGATGGTCAACACCTTCCACCTTTTCTAATCGAATCGCATATAGCGCTTGAAGAGCTTGGTGATCTTCTGGACGGAATGTCATAGTTCCTTTAGGTGTATCAAAGCTCATTCCTTCCATTGCAGCAATTAAAGTATCTCCGTCCGTGTTTCCACCGGTCTTTTTAATCGCTTCAACTATGGCAATGGCTGCACTCATTCCACCTGGGGTAAATAAGTCAGGAACTTCTCCATCATGCTTTGCCTTATGTTGTTCAACAAGCCAATCATTGATTGGATTTTGTGGTAAGTCGTGGTAGTATACTGTGAATCCTTCCATCCCAATTAATGGCTCCATTGTTGAAAGGGCAGCAATATCCGGTGCACCTGTAGAAATCTTAATACCTTTATCTTGAACCTTCATATCTGCAATTTGATTCCAAGGAGAGTTTGCTCCAGCCCAGACCACAAATAGGTAATCAGGTTCTGCATCAATAATCTTTTGAATATTAGATGTAAAATCTGTTGCAGCTGGATCAGCATACTCTTCATGAATAACTTCTGCTCCTAGGTTCTCGGCTGCTTCTTTAAAGGCTGCCACTCCATCACGACCAAATGCATAGTCTGGTGCAAGTGTTGCAATTTTCACACCCTCTTTAGCAATTGCAGCAGCTCCTGCAACCGCATCCTGTGAAGAATTTCGTGCTGTCCGAAAAACATACTTGTTCCAGTCTGCTCCTGTGATACTATCTGCTACTGCTGGTTCTACAATCATTACCTTTTCATATTCTTCTGCTAAAGGAAGAACTGCTAACGTATCGCCAGAACTAGAAGATCCGACTAAGAAATCAACTTCATCTTCTTCAAGAAGTTTAGTAGCCTTTTGAATCGCTACATCTGGTTTTGTTTCTGTATCCTCAATAAAGAACTCAATCTTTTGTCCATTTACTTCCATGGTTCCATCAGTTGCATACTCCAAACCTAATTCGAAACCGTTTACAGTTTGTTTCCCATATGCCTCTAAACCACCACTTAATGAAGCAAGGACGCCTATTTTAATTGGTTCCTTTTCTTCTGCTGGCTCTTCTACAGCTTCACCATCAGTATTACTTGGTGTTTCTTCAGTATCTTTTGTTGCTGAATCAGAATTACATCCTGCAAGTACTAAAAAGGCAGCTAACATACATAGAAATAATGATCGCAGTAAAAATTTCTTTTCCACTCTTTCTTCCCCCTTAAGATTCTTATTCTGGTGCATGGTCAATCACTGCCATAATCGTACTGAGGAGTGGTTACAAATGAGTTACAAAAAGAAATGTTGGATTCGAAAATTTTGACTATGATAAACATGGCGCCTAATATACGTTCAACCCTACGATCATTTCAAACATCTGTTTTGTAGGCTCCATCGGTTCAACCCCTAATTCTTTCTCTAAAATATCGCAACATTTTCGATACCATTTCATTGCTTGTGGTCGGTTGTTACTTTGGTAATAGCAGTACATTAACAGCCGATAAGCTTCTTCCCAGGTTTTATCCCTTATTAGAATCTGTTCACACCAATTCATCGCTTTTTGATATTGTTGTACTTGAACATAACATTGTGCTAGCTTTTCAGCTCCTCTTAGAAATAAGACTTGCAATCGCTCTCGTTCATTTAAACACCAATCTTCATAACGTTTCTCTGGTAATAGGTCTCCTTCATATAGTTCTAAACCTCGCTCCAAACACAAAATTACTTTATCTGTTTCTTTTTCCTCTAAACCACTTTGAATCCAATTTTCGAATTGAATAATATCCAAAGCATAACCAGCATCTGGATTCAATCCATACGCCGAACCGACTCTTTGGATAAAAAATGGAGTCCCACGAGCCTGGCGGTGGGGTTCTAATGCATTATTTAAAGCATTAAGAGCAACCTTAAAATCTCTTGTTGCTGCCTTTTCGTCATGTTCTGGCCATAGCAATGAATGTATCTCAGTTTTTAAGATTAAGCTATGTCTTCTAGTGATAAAGAGCTGCAGTAGTTCCTTTGCCTTCCCCCGTTGCCAATCCGTTTCTTCAATTCTTTTTTGGCCAATCCAAACCTGAAATTTTCCGAGAGTCTGGATTTTAAGTGTGTAGCCAGGATGTTGTGTGATGTTCAAAACTCCAAGCTCATATAAAAGTTGTGTTATGTATTGTTTTTGAATTCCTTCTTTCTGAGCAGCTAATAACAATGGCACAATATTTTTAGGGTCTAGGGGTCCAAAAGTGGATTTTCTCGATAAAATAAATTCATATTCACCAACCTGTAGATTCTTAAGAAATGAAGTAATTGCTTCAATAAATTCTACCGATTTTTTTTCTTCATAATATAGAAAGGCTAGCCATAGCTCTGACATAAGTAAGCCAAATTGATCGCCACACTCAGAAAATAATGTGATACATTTTCGCAGATATTCTTCAGCTTTTATCGGTTGCTTATTATAAACAGAGGCTCTTCCCATTCCTAATAAAATGAGCGCTGATAACCAAGCATCTTTTACTTTTTCTGTTTCTAGCAGTGCTTTCTCCCCGTACTCAATGGCTTGCTCATATGCATCTCTATTTGCTAACAGTAAGCATATGCCCATTAAAGGCTCTGCTTTTCCTCGTGAAACGTTAATTGTGTCCATAATCTCAAGTGCTGTCTCATAACATTGCTTTGCTAGCATTAAATCATATTTATCAATCAGTTGTACCGCATGCCCCATTCGAATCCAACCACAGGCTTCAACAAATGGTGCTTTATATTTCAACCCTTGCTTAATCCCTTCATCTGCAAGCTCTTTTGCAATATATCCATTTCCCATAAAGGATTCAATCAAAGAAAGAAGCAATACTGTTTCTCTATGAGATTGCTGTAAATGCACAGTAGACGAATGTTTTTGTTCGTTCAGTTTATTTTGCATTAAAATTTTTCTCGCTTCTACTAATCTACCAGTTCTTAAATACAATCGTGCTTCCAGGTTTCCATCTAGCTTAACACCTGATAAATACTTTCCTTTTTCATACCATCGATATGCTTTCTTTGCTTGCCCAGCATTCACAAGATTTTCAGCCATTAAATTGTACAATCTTGATTTATCAATTTCTGATGATTCTTTAGTTTTTTCTAACACATTTATTGCATGTTGTAATATTCGCTCTGCTTTTCCTGGTTGAATGGTGTCTAAATAAATTCGCGCTTGCCCTTCAAGTGCCTGACTCTCACCAATTGGGTCATCGGCCTGCCTAGCTCTTTCATAAGCTTTTTGATAACATCTTTCGGCTTGTGTGTATGTACAACGATATCTCATAATTTCACCATAGTAGATCCAAAGCTTATAGTAAAAATCCTTTAAATCATCTGGTATCTTACTAATCTTTTCTAGTAAACTCTCTAACTGACCATTTTCAATCATGGTTGGACCATAATGATGTAGAATTGCAGCAAGTCTTTTATACTCTCCAATGGTTTCAAGATGATAGATAGCTAGACTATAGTCATTCAAACTTTTAAAGTAATCAGAGCTTCTTAAGTTAAGGTCGTTATATTGCTTCTCATTTGTTGATACTAAACGGTCAATCAAGAAATCCCTGAACAATGCATGATAGCGATAACGACCATTTCCTAGTGATAGAAGGAACACATTTTTTGTAGATAAATCCTTTAAAATCTCTGAGGAACCCCTAATTCCAAGCACCTCATCACATAACGTGCCAGAAAGTTCTTTAAAAATACAGGTGTTTTCAAGAAATTGCTGAATGATAATCGGTTGTTTTAAAAAAACCTCAAGGGCTAGAAACCCGAATAACTCATCCAATGATTGTGATTCATTTTTGACTATGTTACTAATGTTCCCATCTGACACCAATTGTCCTGTAATCATGCCAATAGCAATAACCCAGCCCTCTGTTAGATGATAAATCGACTGAAGGTCCTCTTGAGTAACTTCATATCCATACGTTTCACTTATAAGCACTTCGATCTCTTCTGGCGTAAACTGCAAATCTTCTTGCATTATTTCTAGCAAACTTCCTTTTACCTTATATGATAGTAAAAAGTCCCAAGTTGGTTTATTCCGACTTATAATGACAAAATGAAGATTCTCAGGGATATGCTGAATAAAGTATTGAAGCCACTCATCTATGATTCGAGAGTTTTGTACAAAATGATAATCATCAATAATTAATGTTATATCCTCTGCAATCTCTACCACACTGTTTATAAATAAAGAACATAATGTCCGAATTTCTTCCGCGCGAATAAAACGTTCCATGGTGCTTAGATAAGACAGTATTTCCGCTCCGAAACTGTCATGTTGTGAACGGACAGAATAAATCATATAAGTTAAAAAAGGAATTATTTCATCATCTGTCACATCAACACTATACCAACAAAAGGGCGCTTCGGAATCATGAATATAAGATGCCATCGCTGTTGTTTTCCCATAGCCTGGCCCTGAATGTATGATAGATAACGGGTATTCAGTAACCGCTTTCATTTTCTTAGATATCAACCTTCGTCTTACGACATTTTCTTTTACATCTGGTGGGGAGATTTTAGTCTTTACGATGCTTAAATGATCACTCATTTAAATCACACCCTTTTTAACAAATATTTAATTTATGACATAACTCTTTTCTGCCCTTCGAGAATATCCTACAAGACTATTTAACGATATTTTATACATTCATTTGCAGCGATTCATAATTTTTTTTGTGTCTAAATTCATTCTATATACTTTTTCCGTAGCACATAAATTTGTGACAATTTTGTTACTATTCTATCATATTAATCACAAAAAAGAACTCGAATTAACTCGAGTCCCTACAACATCTAGTAAAAATCAACCACCCATTGCCCAGCCGGCCAATAACGGACACTCACTTTGCCCACAACTTGATCCAAATCAACCAAACCAAAATGACGACTATCCCAGCTTCCTAACCGATTATCACCAAGAACAAATAATGCATTATTTGGCACAGTTTGTTGCCCAGTAATTTCCACAAGCGTGAAATCTCCAGTTAGATTGCCACCTATTAACCTTTGTTTATATGGCTTTAAGAAGGGTTCATCCATTTGTACTCCATTAATATACAAAGTGTCATCTCTATATTCTAAAACATCGCCTGGGACACCAATAATTCTTTTTACATAATTATCGCTTTGTCCCTTAAAAACGATTATATCAAACCGCTCAAGTCCACCGATACGCGCCTCTAGCTTATTCACAAGCAAAAAATTCCCATCTTGAAGGGTTGGCATCATTGATTCACCTTCAACCTCATAGTTCGTAAACACATAAGCACGAAGAAAAACCACTGTCAGAATTCCTATAAATGCTATAAATAGAAGACTTTTTTTCTTTTTTGTGGCGTTTTCAGTCATACTTTAGTCCCCCAAACCATTATAAAAATATTCTAACAATAAATAAGAGTCATGCCAACATATTCTTATTTACTCTTCACTTTCTTGGAGAGACCCTGTGTTAACCTCTTCTCAAGCTGCTTCCCTACAAACCAAAGGATGACAATAATCACACCAGTAATGGCTGTCCGAACTGGTTGCTGAAAAAGAGCTCGTACATCATATCCAATATAACTTACCATAAAAACCATCACTAATTTCCCACACAGCACCGCCAACACGAACTGACTCGTCTTAATTTTGGAAAGGCCTGCCACTACATTAATGGCTGACGAAGGAGTAAATGGAAAGCAAAGGATTAAAAATAATGGACCAAAACCATGTCGTTCAATCCAATCGAGTAATTTTTTTATCCGTTTATGTCGGCTAATAAACAAAAATAAACGCTTTTGACCATATTTTCTTACTAAAAAAAAGACAATAAGAGCACCACCACATGTCCCCAACCATGAGTAAACGAACCCACCCCAAAGTCCAAAAGCTGCAGCATTGGCCATAATAAACACAAATAAAGGGAGGACTGGTAAAAAAGCTTCTAACATCGGTAGAAGCACTCCTGGTAAGGGGCCAAAGGAGCGATATTGACTTAATAGGTTTTGAATATTTTCAAGTGAAAAAAATTCCTTAAATGTTTCAAACTCCATGTACAATCTCCTCAATACGATAAACTGTGAGCGCCAACATTATTCTTCTTGAGTAGAAATGCTACACACCTCAGAGTATAGTTAGCGACTTTTTTTCTAGTTATTTATAGCTTTTACCACATTTACTAATATTGTACACCTTTTAGCCTAATTTTTAAAAAATGAAGGAAGATTGTTTGATGAAATTTTATCTTTTTAATAATTAGTGGCTAAACTAACCCCTTTTTTTACAAATCTTTAATACTTATACTAAAAATGCCTGGGCAACTATAGATAAAAATCTAGTTGACCCAGGCAACAAATTTAAATTATAAATACTCCACAAACCACTCTTTGATATGGTTTAGTCTGTCTACTCTCAGTTTAGGGTTTCCACTTCTTGAAAGTTCATGGTTAGCTCCCGGAAAACGAACAAATTTCGTCGTTTTCTTTTGCTTCTTTAATGCTATAAAGAGTTGCTCCGCTTGTTCAATTGGGCATCGATAATCTTTTTCACCATGTAGAATAAGTAAAGGTGTTTCAATATTAGCAACATATTTTAGTGGTGAATGATTCCAAAGCTTCTCAGTATCGTTCACCAAATCACCTTTAACTTCCCATTCTGAGAAATAGTAACCAATATCACTTACACCGTAGAAACTCAACCAGTTTGAAATTGAGCGTTGAGTTACAGCAGCCTTAAATTTATTAGTATGACCAACAATCCAGTTTGTCATAAATCCACCATAACTTCCCCCTGTTACTCCAAGTCTAGCAGAATCGACAAAGTCAAAGTTCTCTTCAGAATACTCAGCAGCAGCCATCACGTCAAGATAATCCTTGCCACCATAATCACCGCGAACTGCATCTACAAAATGTTGACCATAACCATGGCTACCACGCGGATTTGTAAAAATAACAACAAATCCTTTTGCTGTTAGCATTTGGAACTCATGAAAATAGCTATTGGCATACATTGCATGGGGACCACCATGTACTTCAACGATTGTAGGATATTTTTCGCCTTCTTTAAATCCAAACGGTTTCATTACCCATCCATGTAAATCCCATCCATCTGGAGCCTTAAATGTAAATGACTCTGCTAGTGATAATTCAATATTAGCAAGAAAAGCATCATTACTATTTGTGAGTTGCTTAATTTCTCCAGTGCTCAAATCAATAAAATGTAAGTCTCCTGGGTGTGTTGGTGTACTAATCGCAACAACCGCTTTATGATTTTTCGGATCAACAGAGAAGCTATAGATATGTTGATCTTCAAGAAGGGATGGATACATTTCACCTGCCAATGATCCATAATAGATCCCGGTGTTTCCTCGGTCACTCATAACGAAATAAAACCCTATGCTATCTTCAGTCCATACAATACCTGGATTACTATTTCCAGAATGGAAATCACCAATAGCTACATCACCAATTTGAACATCCCACTCAGAAGTTAAGCAAGTTAGACCAGAATTTTCTATATTGTACATCCATATTCTTGATAGTGTTGCACTATCAAACTCTTTTTGATGTCCAATCATTGCGATGTGTTTACCATCAGGCGACCATGTTGGATTTCCATAGAATCCATTGCTATTAGTAAGCTTTTTCATATTTTTATCTACTAGCGAAAAAACAAACACGTCAGTTACTAGATTATAATCCGGCTCATCTGTTAAATCAGCAGTAAATGTTATTTGTTTGCCGTCTGGTGACCAACTACCAGGTGTATAATCTCTTTCACCCTCAGTTAATTGTGTAAGTTCTTTTGTTGAAATATCAATCATAGCTAAATGTTGACTTTTATCATCTAAAAAGCCTACCGCATCCGATTTATATCTAATTTGCTCAACAACCATCGGCTCAGGTAGTTTCTTTTCTTCCTTGTTCGTTTCAACTTCATCTGTAACTTTTTCATTTAGGGCTAATGAAGTCGCAAACAAAATGCTATCGCTATTTGGAGACCAAACAAGGTTTCTTGCACCATGTTTACAGTTTGTTAACTGTTGGGCTTCTCCACCATCAGCATTTAATAAGTAAATTTGTGACTTCCCAGAGCGGTTGGACACAAACGCAAGGTTCTTACCATCAGGGGACCATTTTGGGGATGTATCCCTTACATCACCAAATGTCCATTGTGTCACTTGACCACTTTCAATATCACCTATAAAAATATGTGATATATAATCATGCTTGTCTTTATTGATTTTTGTCTCTACAAATGCATAACGGTCACCATTCGGAGACATCTCAACCGAACCAACAGATTTTAATTCATATAAATCTTCAGCAAGAATTCCTCTTATTTGCGTCAATTAGATCCCTTCCTTTTATAAGTAGTAAAAAATAATAAATTGATGTATGTATTGATATTAATAATGATTATTTCGGTACTAGAAATAATTTCTCTTGTTCATATTATAAACTAATTGCATCTTTTTTTAAATTATTTTATTATAAATACAAACACATGTTCTACAAAGGAGGGATGAAGATGACGAGAATCTCTGAAGAAAATCGAAATCTTTTTGAACAATCAATATTTTTGCCAATGGTTTTAACCATTTTAAATCGTGACTTAGAGATATTCAATACTGCAGGTTTTAAATTAAAAAAACCTTATATTCATTTGATTGATGAAACCATGAACAGAGTTCAGAAGGACTTATTTTTAATTAAACAAAAGATGAAGGAAAATAAAATGAAATCAGTGCAACTTGAAAGAGATGAGGCATTTACACTATTTTTATTTATTTTAGATGGGTGGGAAGAAAAACATAATTATTTCAACCCCCGAATCCGAAGTGAGGTATCTAGGTTACTTGAAATCTATTTAACAAATCCCTTAACAGACAAGTGAACCTCTCCAACTAAATCAAAGATTTTGATGGAGCATCCCTTCAAAAAACGAAAGGACATTTCCTGCTTCTAAGACTGTTGCCTTCCTCTTCTAAGGAAGGACTTACATAATCTCCACAGGCTTAGATTATACTGTTCGGGCGGACCTCGACCTACAGTTATGTGATTAGGATTTATAAAGACGTTGTTTATCAAGGAGCGCAGAGTTATAGTGCATTCGACAAATAGAGATCCATTTATCTAATGTTTTAGCTTGTTCTTCGGTTGGAAATATTTCATACTTATAATTCAACAACATATCATCGCACCTCCTTAAGATAGATTATACCGAATTATGGAAATTAAACAAACGTACGTTCCCGACAAAAAAAGCGATTCATCCCTGAAGATTTTGAAGGGGACTTCTCGCTATAATTACGTCTTAAAACAGCGTTTTCTCATCAATTCTATACTTTTTTTCATCAAACAAATATTCAAAGATGACTTCTTCTCCATTAGTCTTTCGAGAATCCTTGTTTGAATCTTTATTCTCCATTCGACTTGTGATAATTGTTCTAAGCTGTGCAGTTTGAAAAAACTGATTTTCAAATGATCCTTTAGATATGTTTACATGCATCGATTTTTTATTCTGGAAGGTAATCTTGGTTGTGCCGTTACCAGCAGTGGAATGACTATAAATATGAGAGTGTGATAGCCAAGTACAATCAGCACTTGTGGGTGAAACAGTTGGAAAGAGGAAAATCTGGTGTGAAGGCTCTACAATAATAGGCGGTTTATGGGTGATTCCCATTAGCTCCCGAGTTCCCTCTTTCCTACCTTTATAGCTACTTCCGAAATATCTGCAGCTTCGGTCTACTATATCAAGAGGTTTCATCTTCACAATAATCTCCTCATCTTTTTCAAGCACAATTGAATAGATTTTCCGACCACTTTGTAACGGAACAATGGCCATTGTGTAAGGATTCACCTCATAATCCTCTACACATCTTTTCATTTCCATCGTTTGATTATTTTCCATATTTTTCACTCCTTCAATATTAGATGATTTTTAAAATTAGTTTGGGAAGTCCAAAAGTTCTTTCGAATCTTCACTAAAAAAACCTCCATTTAATTACAAATAGTACCACCAGAAGACAAAAATATCCATATTTTCACAAAGCTTTCATAATGTTTTGTCGAAGATTGTTTCGAGTATATAAAAGTTCAAAATTCCATTTTATATTTCCATTCCCTCACCCTTATAGATACTAAGTTTTCGAACTTCAGAGAGTGAAATTAATTTAAAAAAGCTAACCCTTTGAAAGATTAACATGTTTACATTATGTAAAAGTGTTAATCGTGGGTTAGCGCATAAATTATTGATTGTCATAAACTTGTTTGATATCTTTTTCAGCCAAGTATGAATTTGCTTGTTCAAGCGTCACATGCTCATCAACAGAATCTCCAGCATAGGTAGATTCCGATTCAAATGGATTGTTTGTGTCAAGATCTGTCGACATACCAACCATAGGATTGAGCGGAGTAGATTGAGGAATATCATTAACTTCTGGATCTTTTCTCATTTTATAACACCTCCATTACTAGCATGGGTAAACAAAGTTTAAATGATACAACTGGAAAGTTGGTTTTTTTGAAAGTTTTGTTTCGAATTAAATAAATGGAATGTGCAGAGTGGAAGGGAACGCCTTTGATTCCCACGAACGCCCATGGTCTCCCGCGATTGAACTGCAGCGAATGTTATCTACACCTATGTATTTTCAGGGTAGACACCCATGCTAATTAAAATTAGCACCATGGGGTATGAAAAAGTGTTTCCTCCTCAGTGTGGAATGAGCGGAGAGCCACTTGACTCCTGCGGGATCCAGTGGTCTCGTGAGACCCCGCAGAAGCTGAGCCCCTGGCGACGAGGAGGCTCACGGACCACCCCGCGGAAAGCAAGTGGATCGCAGCTCATGGAACTCCATAACCAAAGTTATTTTCAGGGTAGACACCCATGCAAATTTAATATTCGCACTATGGAGAATGAAAATGTTTTGTTCACTCAGTGAGGAGGGGAGAGCAACTAGACAACTACTGATCTTTCGGTCTCGAATATCATTCATTCCCTTTCATAGGCTCTGGGCATGAGAAAGGGAATCAAACAATGCTTTTCATTCCCTTTGTTGGGCTTTGGGCATGAGAAAGGGAATCAAACAACTCTTTTCATTCCCTTTGTTGGGCTTCGGGCATGAGAAAGGGAATCAAACAACTCTTTTCATTCCCTTTGTTGGGCTTTGGTCATGAGAAAGGGGATGAAACAACGCTTTTCATTCCCTTTGTTGGGCTTTGGGCATGAGAAATGGAATCAAACAACTCTTTTCATTCCCTTTGTTGCGCTTTGGGCATGAGAAATGGAATCAAACAACTCCGTTCACTCCCTTTCTTAGACTTTGGGCATTAGTAAGGGAATGGAACTCGCCAACCTAGGTATTTTCAGGGTAGACATCTATGCTAATTAAAATTAGCACCATGGAGTATGAAAAATTATACTTAGCTTAGTGTCTAGCTTCAGGCGCTATCGGCTCGGGGTCATAAGTCAATCCGGCAAGAAGGTTAAAAAGCAACCTTCTAGCCGGCTCGTCTTATGCCTGTCGCCGATGAACGAGCGCCTTCAGCATTTCTTTTTTCAGGGTAGACATTTATGCTAAATATGTATTTCGCACCATGGAGTATGAAAATAGGTACTTACTAAGTGTGGAATGAGCGGAGAGCCACTTGACTCCTGCGGGATCCAGTGGTCTCGTGAGACCCCACAGGAGCCCGCTCCTGGCGACGAGGAGGCTCACGGACCACCCCGCGGAAAGCAAGTGGATCGCAAAAGGGTAGACACCCATGCTAATTAAAATTAGCACCATGGAGTATGAAAAATTATACTTAGCTTAGTGTCTAGCTCCAGGCGCTATCGGCTCTTTAGGTCTAAGTTAATCCACCCCTAGAAGGTTAAAGAGCAACCTTCTAGCCGTCTTGTCTTATGCCTGTCGCCGATGAACGAGCGCCTTCCGCATTTCTTTTTTCAGGGTAGATGTATATTACAAAACTAAATAACCTTTAGTAAATAAGTCCAACTAACTCCTCTTTCGTTACATTACCAAAATAATGACTTACTGAAATAGTCCCCAGTTTGTCCTCAATTTCTTGTTTTTGGTATCGTGTACCTATCAATAATTGCTCTATATCGGATACGTTTCCTACACCAAAAAAATCACCATATATTTTACAGTTTTCAATTATTCCCTTCTGTACCTGGAGTCGTATATCTATATGACCACCTGGAAAACGATGTGATTGTTGAAGATTAAACGTAGGTGATTTTCCGTAATTCCATTCCCAGTTTTGATAATGATTCTTTGAAATTTCATTAATCTTTTCCCAATCAGAATCTGTTAACTCATATTTTTGAATATTAGTTAGTTCATCTTCATTATAAATATATTGAAGCAGTAAATGTTTAAATTGATCAATTGTCATATTTTCTTCTAAAAACTCACTTATATTAGCTACTCGACTACGAATCGATTTAATACCCTTGGATTCAATTTTTTCTTTTTTAACATTTAGTGCTGCTACCACATGTTCAATTTCTGACGAAAACATTAATGTCCCATGACTAAACATTCTGCCTTTTGTTGAAAATTGAGCATTTCCTGAAATCTTTCTACCTTCCACTAAAAGGTCATTTCGACCGCTTAACTCAGCATTAACACCAATTGCCTTTAGTGCATTTACAACAGGCTCTGTGAATTTTCTAAAATTATGAAAGCTTTCACCATCATCTTTTGTAATAAAACTAAAATTGAGATTCCCAAGATTATGATATACGGCACCACCACCTGATAGTCTTCGAACAACATGAATACCGTTTTCTTCGACATATGAAGTATTAATTTCCTCTATCGTGTTTTGGTTTTTCCCAATGATAATTGAGGGTTCATTAATGTAGAACAAGAGATAGGTTTCATTAATATCTAGATTTTTTACAGCAAACTCTTCAATAGCAAGATTCAGCCTTGGATCTGTAATTCCGTTATTATCAATAAAAAGCATGTTTTATCTCCCTTTTTTTATCATTATTGAAATACCAAGTCCATTTTAGCATTTTTTTCTTAATCTTAAAGCATCAAACCAAAACCTACTGCATATTATTTAAGTACTCCCTTCAAAATCAAGTTTCTAAAAAGTCACAAAATTCTGTTGTTTTAATGGTAAATGGTTTGTCAATAAAACTGGAATAGAGGTGATCTTTCTTGAAAAATGAAAAATCGTACACCGAAATTATGAAGGCACGCGGTAGAATGAAAAAGAAAGATATAGAACCATCCATCCTCGATATTTACATCCAAATGATTATTGATGAGGCAATCTTTAAAAGAAAAAAGAATTTGCTGGAAGAAAAAATTAATGCGGCAATCGATTCAGGGGACCGTTCGTTGTTTTGTAAATTAGCACTTGAATATAAGCAATTGTTAACATTTGCATCTTAGAAAAATTAAAAACCACAGCCAAACAAATTCTGTTTGGCTTTTCTTAACTTTTCATTTCCCTCTTGATACATCGAATGTAAGAAACTTTGATCATCCTCATCACACTCAACCACACTTTATTTATAAAGGGGCAGAATGATTTTGTGACTCACATCTATCAAAGGAGAGCTGTTATGAATCTAAAAAAACTACCAGTAATTTTATTTTTAATTGGTCTATCTACTACTGCTTTTGCGACTATATTTTTAATCGATCTTAAATTACCTAAAGATATTGTTTATTTACTATTAGCCCTAGGTATTGGATTTTGGATGGTTAGTGGTAGAGTTTATACAACAATCAAACGTAATGAAATAAAAGATGAACAAATTTATTAATTACATTGGAGGGAGTACCATTCCAGAACTAAAAGAGGTTTCCACCGGCTAAAACGTGGGAACCTCTTTTCAATTTAAACGTTCGTGAATTGCTCTTCTTCAGTTGACCCTTTCAATGCTGTTGTGGATGATGTCCCACCAGTGATGACCTGCGCAACCTCATCAAAATATCCTGTACCCACTTCTCGTTGATGTCTTGTTGCTGTATAACCATATTTTTCACTCGCAAATTCAGCTTGTGTGTCTCCATGTTTTTAATCCCCTTCCACATTGTTATAATTAGAAGTCTATAAGGTTCAAAGGTTCAGACAGCAGTTGCTCCCACTGGGGTGGAACCTGTCCGTTGCTCTTCTTTATCTAGATTAGACCCGAATTAGTGTTTTTTTCCGCTTATCACTTTAGTAAGTCTAATAAAAATAGCGTTGATTCCCATGAGAATCAACGCTTAGACATAAATCTTTTCCTATGCTTAACCTCGTACTGAAGCCATAGAAATATGTACTCTTAATTACTATTGTCTTTTTCCAAAGGTTCATATGATTCTAAATACGAAATCCGTTCAAGCATAGTTGGATGACCATATCTGAATAATTTTACTAAATATGGTGGATTAACTTGGCTTAAACCTGCTCGTGTTAACTCTTGAAACGTACGTATAGCAGGTTCCTTCTCGTGTGTTAATTCAATCGCATATTCATCTGCGGCTCGTTCCTGATATCTAGAAACCGCATTTTCAACAGGAGAGGCAACAAAGGTAAGAACAGATATTAGTAAAAGTAATAAAGGTAAGACGGTGATTTCCCGAACTGACTCAACCTTCAGTAAGTGTCCCCACCTGTTGAGAATTCCGTCAATTAATCTACTGATGATAAATAAACCAACTAGTGTTAATAATAGATACCCTGCAATTCCTATGTAAATATGTTTCATGACATAATGAGCCATTTCGTGTGCCATAATGTATAAAATTTCCTCATCATTTAGTCGATTTAATGTGGTATCCCATAATACAATTCTAGAATTAGAGCCAATTCCTGTTACATAGGCGTTTAAGGCATTCGTTTTTTCTGCCATATTGACTTCATAAACATGCTCAGCTGGTATATCAGCTTGTGCTGCTAAAGATAAGATTTTTTGCTCAAGCTCCTTATCTTTCAAAGGATAAAAATCATTATAAAGGGGATCAATAACGACTGGTTGCAAGAACATTAAAAACAATGAAAACGGTACAGAACATACCCACGCATAAAACCACCAACGTTTACCGGTTCTTCTAATTAGCATAAACAAGACAGTAACAATGATGAACATCATTGCATAATCAACCCAAAATCCAATCACAACATCCTTCATCCAACTTGAATAAGACTGTGTAGTAATTTCATAGTTTTTTGATAGTGTATAAGAAATCCATCTTAATGGATAAGACAAAACTTCCACTACCAATGTAAGATAGAATAAATAAATAGCAGTTTGTACGATTGAAAATTTTGAAACTGCTTTAGACCATGATCCAAATTTCACGGAAACACCTAATACTAAAATTAAGAAATAGAGTAACCAATCAAAAGGCAAATTGATGAAGAATAGAAGATTCCGTATTTTTGAATATTGTTCACTAAGCATTAATTCTCTGTCATTTAAGAACGTTGTTGGGTCTGCAGCCGTCCCTTGAAGTACAACTGGAATTTGAGTATCTGCTCCATAAAATAAATACCAGAACATTGCTAAAACATAGACTGCATAAATAACGATTGCTGATCCAATTACTTTTTTCAAGCTTTGTCCCTCCTCTTGTACAATCCCTAATATCTAGTCTAATAAAAATATGGGCCACTTAGAACTCCCTTTTCCCTCAAAGTACTATTATAGCCCCCTCAAACGATCATTAACTCCACACATAAACTTTATTTATATTTATTAAGAAATTGGACCACATACCCAGTAATAAGTTAAAAAGGTAGGTCAAACTATGGACAAAGAACATAATATTCGCTTAACATCAGCTGAGCTTTCAAGTCTCTGGGCAACTTACGTAAATGACAGTATGTCAATATGTGTATTAAGATATTTTCTTGAAAAGGTCAAAGATTTAGAAATTAAACCAATCCTCCAGCATGCAATAAATGTTTCTAGACAGCATGTTGAAATCATTAGGGATATATTTCAAGAAGAAGGAATTCCTGTGCCGATCGGATTTACTCACGAAGATGTAGACCCACCCTAGCGCCCCACCATTATTTCAGGATCCGATGTTTTTATCTTATCTAAAAAACATGACCAAAGGTGGCCTAGCAACGTATGGAGCAGTATTACCTAATATTGCTCGGAAGGATATTCGAGAGTTTTATTCTAGTTGTCTGGCATCTACTACGGAACTATATAATGAAACTACATCACTTTTATTGTCAAAAGGCTTGGAAATTAGGCCTCCATATATTCCATATCATACTAAAGTCGATTTTATTGAAAAACAAAGCTTTTTAGCAGGGTGGTTGGGTGAACAAAGACCTTTAACTGGTACGGAAATTATGCATTTATTTGCAAATATCCAAACAAACTCACTAGGCAAAGCCATTACTCTAGGGTTTGGACAAGTGTCAAAATCACCGAAAATAAGTAAATATATGAACCGTGGCAACGAAATTTCAAGCAAGCATATTGACATCTTTGCTAAGCATTTAAGTCGAGAAGACCTTCCTGTCCCTATGACCTGGGATCATGAAGTAGAAAACATAACAACCTCTCCTTTTTCTGAGAAATTGATGATGTTCCAAATTGGCTTATTAAGCTCTGCAGGTGTTGGAAATTATGGAGTTGCCATCTCTTTAAGTAAAAGAAGAGATGTTGCTGCAGATTACATTCGATTATCCGGAGAGGTATTACAATTTGCTGAAGATGGAATAAATATTAATATAGAAAATGGGTGGTTGGAAAGACCGCCACATGCGGCTGACCGGGATGAAATCAATAAGCTAAAATAAGTAGCAGGCGTCGGGATTTACGATAGCCTGATTTTTTTTATACTTTTTTCACCGATACTATACTGTAAATACAAGTTTCTATTTTTGTTAGCATAGATGTCTACCCTGAAAAAAGAAATGCGGAAGGCGCTCGTTCATCGGCGACAGGCATAAGACAAGACGGCTAGAAGGTTGCTTTTTAAACTTCTTGCCGGCTTGACTTAGACCTGAGAGCCGATAGCGCCTGAAGCTAGACACTAAGCTAAGTATAATTTTTCATCCTACATGGTGCTAATTTTAATTAGCATAGAAGTCTACCCTGAAAATAACTTTGGTTGTGGAGTTCCATGAGCTGCGATCCACTTGCTTTCCGCGGGGTGGTCCGTGAGCCTCCTCGTCGCCAGGGGCTCAGCTCCTGCGGGGTCTCACGAGACCACTGGATCCCGCAGGAGTCAAGTGGCTCTCCGCTCATTCCACACTTAGTAAGTACCTATTTTCATTCTCCATGGTGCGAAATACATATTTAGCATGGATGTCTACCCTGAAAATACCTATGGATGGAGAGTTCCATGAGCTGCGATCCACACTATCGAAGACATTTTTCGTACTTCATGGTGAGAAATTAAAGTAGCATCGGCGTCTATCCAAAAAATACTGGGGCTATCCAGGTCTTCAAATACTTAAAGACAAAAAGTGCCTCCCCCAAGAGGAAACACTTCATTGAATTATTTTTTCCTAGACAATGCATTTCTATCATCGGCCGTAGGCGGTTGTTCCATCCAGCCATTTTTAATAAGTATGTTTGTTCCATCCTCAGCATATAAACCTATTTCGGCCATTAGACGCGTATATTGCACCATTAAATCACGTCTTTGACAAACTGACAAGGCACTCCCGTAATATCCCACTGATACTGAAATAAGAGATAATATATGAAAGAGCATTAGCTTATCAGAGTAGGGTGACACGATTGAATCTGATATCTCAGATGTCCACTTTCTAGGGGCAGGAAGATTGTCTTCAGATAAAATCGAGCCGAAAATTTCGATATGCTTCGTACAAATCTTTGCACCTCTTTGGAAATATTCTCGGAGCTCTTTTGAGCCAGCAACCTGAGCAAAGCCAATTTCCAAATCAATTTTAACTATTGTTTTTTGTGCGTTATAATATACATTTCCTATCTCTATTCCATTTAATGGTCTTCTTTTACCAAACCAACCTGTTAAGTAACTTTGCTTATTAACAAAGTCTACATCGTGTGGTGCATTAATGAAGGGTGGCCTACTAAAAATTCCTTTTTGCAACATTACATCTAAAATGCGATCGTACAATTCCATTGTTTCTGCACTACATTTAGTAAAGTATTTTCTTTGATCAGCTCGTACAGAGGTACCAACTGATAACGAATAACCGTTCATACCATGTAGTGCCATCGTATAAAGATATTGAAGCATAAACGTATCAGAGAACAAAGGAGGAGCGTTCATATTCACATCTTCTTTGGAAAATCCTTTAGGAAGTGGATAGCTTTCATTTGTTAGCATTTCTTTAATCTTAGCTAAATGTGATTCAGATAAACCTATTGCATATTCAAGTATTGCTGATACCTCTTTATCTTTTGAATGCTCCAAAGCATGTGAAAGAATACAAATGGACATACTATCGCTTTGATATTGAGTCCAGAGGGCTGATAATTCTGGAGCCGTCAACCTAACATTATGGCTTTGAACATCCATTAGCTTCTCTCCAATCATTTGTCATGCATACATAAAATGTTAAAGCAAATATAATCATTTCTCTTTAATTTTTGTTATTTTTAATATATTATACATTGCCTTTCAATTAAATTCAGAAATAAAAAACACCAATATGGTGTTTTAATAAAACTGTTTCGGTTACCTTTAAATGTTCATCGACATTTTTTTAAATGATTTAATTTCTAATCTTTAACGGTTTTTAAACAAATAGAAATGAATAAGCACTCAAAGCAACAATCGCACTTAATACCACAATAATCACATTCACTCCCAAATAGGCTACAGCAAACGCTACGGTTGCTCCAATAATACCAAACCACACATCTTCATTAATGGTAAAAATCCCTGGTATAATGAGTGCACCTAATGTAGCGTACGGTACATTCTTTAAAACACCTTGTAAAAAGGAAGGTAGCTTAATCCCACTTAGTGCAACAAAAGGAAGCATCCTCGGAATGTATGTGACGATTCCCATACCGATAATCATCCAGATAATATTACTGTTCATGATGCTCTCCTTCCCTTCTTTCCAATTTCCCACTAAAGAACTCAACTACAATTGCTGAAACCAATGTAGAGCATACTATTGCCCAACCAATTGATATCAATTGAGCAAGTAACGAATTTAAAATAGCTGCAAGTGCTGCTAAAATAATCACCTTTTTATGCTTCTTCATAGATGGCACAAGTAGCCCAACAAACATAGCATATAAGGCAACGGACATAGCTTCTTGAAGCGTTGATGGCAAGCTTGCCCCAATGATATGACCTACTCCTGAAAAGACAACCCAACTTGCATAAGAAACTGAGATTACTCCAAACAAATAGCCAGTAGTTACTGTTCCTTCCTTAATAGCTGAAACCGAGAAAGTTTCATCAGTAATACCAAACGAATATAAAGCCTTTTTAAATGGATGTTCGTTCTCTACCTTCTCATTTAAACTAGCACTCATTAAAAAATGACGGATATTTAAAATAAATGTTGCTAAGATAATTTCAAACACTCCTGTCCCTACGGCAATTAAACTCAGTGCTATATACTGAGACGCACCTGCAAAAACAACCAAACTCATTAATACTGTTTCCATAACAGTGAGGCCTGTTGATTTTGCTAAAAGGCCAAATGTAAGTGCAATAGGCATGTATCCTAGCGCGATTGCTACCCCAGCCTGGATTCCTTGACGAAATTCAGAAGGTTTCTTTAAAATTAAAGTTGTTGACATACTTCTTTCCCCTTTTATCTCTATATAATTCTTTTAAGATTGTAAAGACTTTCATCCCCATTGTAAACTATATTATTTATTTGAAAGAATATATATTTTTGAATGAAAAAAGATCGACCTGGCAGTAGCATTTCACTACTCTCCGATCGATCTTAAATTTATCATCCTAAAATGGCGCGATCATTTGTCATTTTTTCACCGCGGATTCTTTGGAATTCAGTTAATAATTGTTCAATCGTTAGCTTTTGCTTTTCTTCCTCATTTGCCTCAAAAATAATCTGACCCTTATCCATCATGATTAATCTGTTACCTAAATCTAATGCTTGTTGCATATTATGGGTAACCATTAGTGTTGTTAATCGATGATTTTCAACAATGTCCTTGGTTAAATTCGTAATTAACTCAGCACGTGATGGGTCAAGAGCTGCTGTATGTTCATCCAATAATAAAATATTGGGTTCTGTAAATGTGGCCATAAGTAAAGATAACGCCTGTCTTTCTCCACCTGACAATAGCCCTACCTTTGCGTTAAGTCGATTTTCCAAGCCAAGATGTAATGTTTCTAATTGCCCCTTGAAAAACTCTTTCCGTTTCTTTGTAACACCTAATCGAAGGGTTCTAGCTTTCGTTCGAGAATAAGCAATTGCCAAATTTTCCTCAATCGTCATTGTTGGTGCAGTTCCAGCCATCGGATCCTGAAATACTCGTCCGACTAACCTTGCTCGTTTATATTCAGGTAATGAAGTAACATCTTTCCCATCAATGATGACATGACCAATATCCGGAATAATTCTCCCAGCAATTGTATTCATAACAGTCGATTTTCCTGCTCCATTACTTCCTATTACTGTCACAAAGTCACCAGGCTTTAAGGAAAGAGAAAGGTGATTCAAAGCAATCTTCTCATCCATGGTACCCTCGTTAAACACCTTAAATACTTGATTCAATTCCAGCATCTTATTTCCCCCCCTTACCAATGACAAGATCTCCAGACGCCCTTGCTTTCAGCCTCAGGCTTTTTCGCTTCTTGTCCTTTTGCCGATCAATTGCCTTTGGTAATACTAATGCAGCAATAACAATTAATGCCGTTATCAACTTTACATCACTTGTTTCAAGAAAACGAACACGTAGAGCAATTGTGACAACAATACGATATATAATTGCTCCACCAATAACTGCTAAAGTTGTACGCGCAATCGTCTTTTTACCAAAGACTGCTTCACCAATAATAACAGAAGCTAAGCCGATAATAATCATTCCAATGCCCATTCCAATATCACTAAAGCCATTATATTGGGCAATTAATCCCCCAGCAAATGCGACTAACGCATTAGAGATACCTAACCCAAGAATAGTTAAATGGTCTGTATTAGCTGAAAAACTTCGTATCATAGTTTGGTTGTCACCTGTTGCTCTTATTGCTAACCCTACCTCTGTTTTCAAAAAACGATCCATAATTAATTTAATAGCAATGGTTAAAATTAACATAAAGAATATAATGCCCCATGTCTTAGGCGTGAAACCTAAAAGCCCGTTCATAGTATCATCTATTCCTAGGCCTTTCCAGAATTCAGTTAACTTTGTAATCACAGTTGATTCTTGTAAAAGGGGGATATTAGATCTCCCCATAATTCTAAGATTAATAGAATATAATGCAATCATCATTAAAATCCCTGATAAAAGTGCATTGATTTTTCCTTTAGTGTGCAAGATTCCTGTCATACAACCTGCGATGAAACCAGCTACTAAGGAGGCTAGAGTTGCAAGAAATGGGTTTACTCCATTAATTATTAACACCGCTGAAACAGCAGCCCCTGTAACAAAACTGCCGTCTACCGTTAAGTCTGGAAAATCTAAAATACGAAAAGATAGATATACACCCAACGCCATTATGGCATAAATAATTCCAGCTTCTACCGATCCAAAAATTGCTACTGGCATCCTTTTCGACCCTTTCTATTGTCAAATTTCTAAAATAGTATAAATGAATGAAGGGTCAGACCCACTTCATCATAGTTTCTATGAATATAGTGTGGTCAGACCCAACTGAGTCAAGCAATTATCATCATTCGTTTACATATTCAGCAATGTCATCCCATTCAGATTTTAGAGTTATCCCCATTTCCTCAGCCGCTTGTTTATTAATTTGAAGCTTCAGATTTTGTGGATATTGAACAGGTAATTCAGTTGCTTCCTTTTCACCAAGAAGAATTTGTGCAGCCATTTCTCCTGCTTCATAACCGATATCAAAGTAGTCAAATCCATATGCTGCAAAACCACCACGAGCAACAGAATCTAATTCACCGACAAATAAAGGAATATCTTCATCATTAGCTACCTGAATAACAGACTCAAGTGCAGAAACAACTGTATTATCAGTAATGATATAAAATACATCCGCTTTTCCAATTAAAGATTCGGTTGCTTGTTTTACCTCTGCAGACGTTGAGACAGAAACCAATTCAGTCGTAATTCCAGTTCCCTCTAAAGCTTTTTCAACTAACTCCACTTGGGCAACCGAATTTTGCTCACCGGAATTATAGACCATCCCTAGCTTTTTTGCTTCTGGAAAGTTATCTGTAATAAATTTTACTGTGTTTGGAATCGCATCTGGATGAGTATCAGTTGTTCCAGTAATATTAGGACCCGGCTTATCCATTGCTTCTACAAGAGCAGCTCCAACAGGATCTGTAACAGATGTAAATACGATTGGAATTTCGCTTGTTGCATTTAATGCACTTAGTGCACTTGGAGTTGAGTTAGCAAAAATAAGATCGACATTGTCTCCAACAAAATTAGTGGCAATCGATTGGTTATTATTAGGATCTCCTTGTGCAATTTGAACATCGTACTCTACCTTTAATCCTTTATCTTCCAATGCCTTTTGAAATCCATCAACTGCCGCGTCTAGTGCCGGATGTTCAACAATCTGAGTGACGCCTACTTTATATGTATCTTCGTCTCCCCCACTATTTCCACAACCAGCTAACAAAAGAGCACTTGCTATTGAGCCTACGACTAACGATTTCCATTTTTTATTTTTCATTCTATTTCCCCCTATACGCACTTTTACGCTTTTATGCTTTTATGTAGTAAATTATACAGAGAATTTAGCAGACTTCAAGAGTTATTTTTATTTTTAAGATTTTAATACTTACTTCCTTCGACTGTTAAATCTTCTAAAATATAAAAAATTTAAGAAATACCGGGCAAATCCCGTTCCTTTTTTAATTAGTAAAAATCCGATAATTTGTACTCTTCGCCTTTTACTCCTTTATCATACAGGGGGTAAATTTCTCCACCACACTACTTACACGAAAACATAGATGGAGTGGTAGTATCTAGACCAAAAGGTATGTAGACCAGCTATTACTCTAGGAGTTACTTTTGCTTTCTTTATAATTGGCTGTGTCCGATGATATTGATTTCACTGCGGTTGAATTTAAACGGGAAAATTCCGCTTAAATTGGGAAATAACAACATTTCCCTTAAAGTAACAGGAGTTTTTCCGCTTATATGAACCTAATCTTTAGATTTAGTCCTATATTAGAGAAGTTAACCGGAATATCTCCGCTTATAGTGCTTCTTATGCCCCTACTAAATACATTAACCGGAATTTCTCCGTCTATAAGTTCCTATAAAAACGCGAAAAATCAACAAGATGAATAAAAATGCTTTTAAAAAATCTACATGATTCCTACAGTCTCATCCATTAATATTTTTTGAAAGATGTCGGTGTAGGAAGAAGACATCATGTCATCCAAAAATTACATGTCTATGATTAACTTGGAAAACATCTTCTGTGAGTAGTAGTCTACTCTACTATTCACTTTTCTCAACAGAACAGCTGTTACAATATCTACCTTACAACTGGTAACACAAGATTTTATACCTTCCAATCTTTTAAAAAAACACCTACATCTCATTTGAGATGTAGGTGTTTGAATTTTACACATTCAATTGATTTTTAAGTGCACGACGAAGGATTTTTCCAGTTGTGTTTTTTGGTAATTCCTCTAAAAATGTGATTGAACTAGGTACTTTATATTTCGCTAGGTGTTCCTGACAATAATTAAGTAAGATTTCCTCTGTCAGACTTTGATCGTTAGCAACAACATAGCTACTTACAGCTTCACCTAGGTTTGGATCAGGAACCCCAACAACTGCTGCCTCCACTACTCCAGGATGATTATAGAATACCTCTTCCACCTCGCGAGGGTATACATTGTATCCTCCAACAATAATCATATCCTTTTTACGATCAACAATATAGAAATACCCTTCTTCGTCCTGTTTCGCTAAGTCTCCAGTATAAAGCCAACCATTTTTGATGGTGTGCTCTGTTTCCTCTGGCATCTTATAATACCCCTTCATGACATTTGGACCTCGAACAATTAATTCTCCTACTTCTCCAGTAGGAACTTCTACACCTAACGGGTCGACTATTTTATTTTCAACATTATTAATACTCGTACCTATCGATCCAGGTTTTCTTGGTCTATTTAACGGATTAAAACATGTCACTGGCGAAGCTTCTGATAGACCATAGCCTTCAGATATACGAACACGGAATTTCTTCTCAAAATTATTTAGAAGCGCTACCGGCATTGAAGCACCACCAGATACGCATAATCGAAAGCTATTCAAGTCCTCTGGATTTCCTTCTGGGTACTGTAACAGGAAGTTATACATTGTTGGTACCCCAGCAAACACAGTTCCACCATATTCCTTTGTAACCCTAAATACTTCGGCAGGGCTGAATTGTGGAATGATAAGTAGTGTAGCTCCATTCATAAGTGGTGCGTTTAAAGCCACCGTTAAACAAAACACATGAAACATCGGAAGCGTCGTTATTACACGATCAGCGTCGGTTATTTTCAAATACTTTGCAGTATCGTTCGCATTGCTATACAGATTTTTATGTGTAAGCATCGCGCCCTTAGGTTTACCGGTTGTTCCTGAGGTATATAAGATAACTGCGACATCGTCTTCCTGAAGTTCAGGGCCCTCAAAATTAAGCGCACCTTGTTCAACTACTCTTGCAAATGATTTCAACTTAGGATAAATTGATAACCTTGTTACATCTAGTGATGCTTCTGCCCCTTTAGGTGTTTCACAAGCAATAATATGTTCAACCATGGAAAGATGGCTTTCCATTTTTTCTAGGAGTGGGACAAGCAAATCAAGTGCAATAACAGCTTTCACATCGCCATTATTGATGATATAACCTATCTCATCAGGAGTATAAATTGGATTAATCGGGATAACCGTTGCCCCAACTCTAAGCGCACCGTATAAACCAATGATAAAATGAGGTGAATTGCGAAGCAATAATGCTACATGATCACCTTTTGAAATTCCCATTTGACTCAAACCACTAGCAAATTTTGAAACTGCTGCATCTAGCTCGGCATATGAAGTAGTATAATCACTAAAAATATAAGCTGGCTTTTCCTGATACTTTATTGCGCTTTCTGCTAATTGTGAAGATAAATTCAAACCCATTCCCCTCCCCTAATTATTATGAATGACCACTCATTCATAATTTTTATGTAAAGAAAACATAGAAAGCCTATACTAACTATGTTCCTTAACCCCTTTTTGAAACCGCTTACCCAAATGTTGAAAAAAAGCCATAAACGAGTTCATTTACTAGCTTCTTTCAATCTATTATTATTATATCTGAATTAAAAGCGAAGTATCAAGCAATGTCTAAAAAAATATTAAAAGATCTAAATTTATTTCTCCCAAGTAAATCCTGAACTAGCCAGAGCAATAGGTCCACTAAAAAGTGTTGATGCTTGGTCTTTCAGAATTGTATGTTCACCATAATGAGGAAGATGTGTTAGTATTAGTTGTTTCACATTAGCTTCATGAGCTATTTTACCAGCCTCAACACTTGTCATATGCCCCATTTTTGAACCATCTTGATCACCATATAAATTACACTCACAAAGCAAAAGATCTGCGTTCATAGAAAAGTGAATAAATTCATCCATATAACTTGAATCGGCAGTGTAAACCACTGAATAATTACCTACTTCAATTTTCATCGCATAACAAACAGCAGGATGCTTCGTTTTCATGAAAGAAAGTGAAAACGGTCCTATTTGAAGGGTATCGTCTGCCTGGTAGACGATTGCCTTTGTAATATCTTTATATTGTAATTGATCAAACCCTCCTTCATCATCATGATGACCATAAATCGGTAATACAGAAGTTTCTTTATGTAAGTAGGTTGAAATAAGTCTCGCATACTGTAATGGACCTATATCTGCAATATGGTCATGGTGATAATGGGATAGAATGACGGCATCAATGTCCTTAAGCTGGACATAGTTCTGAAGCTGTGATAGAACACCGCTACCACAATCAACTAATAAACGAAACCCATCATGCTCAAATAAATAGCCGGAACTAGCTTCATTCGCTGCTGGAAACCCGCCCCAATAACCAATAATCGTTACTTTCATATCCTCGTCACATCCTTAAATATCTATTTTACACTTTATTTTCCCCTAACAATCAATCAATTATCTCATTTATAGACAGATTTATTATTTTTTATTTGTTGCAAAACAGGTATTGACTTAAAATAAACTGTTATAATACAATGTATATAATAAAAAGGAATGGAGGGTTTTAAATGTTAATGAAAAGCACAGAATTTTTTAAGAATCTTCCCGCCAAAAAGTGTACTGAATGTGGAAAAGAAATCTCAGAACAACATGAGTGCTATGGTAACAACTGCGATCAATGTATGAAGATTAGATAACTAAGAAAATGAAAGTTCCATAAATTTTTTTCAAAAAATTAGTCCTTCATCATAAAATTGACGAAGGACTTTTATTTATTGTAAGCGCAGGTCTTTTTACCCTTGCTCTTGTAGATAAATATTCTTTACATTAGCATCTACCATTTTTGACACAGTCGATTCTCTTACAATTAATTCTAATGAAAGGATGTGCTCTTGTCGCGATTGATAACTCTTACTATGCAACTTTTCAACGAGAGTGTATAAGGCGAGTGATGCCATTTGTTTTGTTGGTTGATGTACAGTGGTTATGGTAGGTTGCATCAGTTCAGCAATAACCTGATTATCAAAACCTATCACTGCTAAGTCTTCAGGAATTCTCCATCCAAATCGTTTTGCCTCAGATATTATACCAGCAGCCACTTCATCCCCACCTGTAAAAACAGCAGAAGGCTTATCAAGCATATCCTTGATTCGGTGAAAAATCTCTCTGCCTTCTTGAATATTAGCACCACGGAATGAAAAGCGATCATCAAATGAAAGTTGATGTTCTTTAAGCGCCTTTAAAAACCCTACTTTTCTTCTTGTTCCTACCTTACTAGTTTTACTTCGACAGCAATAAGCTATTTTTTCATGGCCGAGCTCTAGTAGATGCTTTGTTGCAATATAACCACCATATTCCTGGTTCACATGAACCACAGGTACTGTCGCGCGGTCATCTTCTTCATTACATAGAATAATAGGGCCATATTGTAAATACTCCTCAATTTTATCCCATTCATTATGAATTGAAGCCAAAATCACCCCATCTACCTGCTTCGTTTTTAATAGATTTAAATAGGTGATTTCCTTTTCCTTCGAATACCTTGTTTGACAAACAATCAATTGATAGCCACGTTCAGATGCTGCAATTTCCATCGATTCAATTAATTGACTGAAAAAAGGATTGGTAATTCGTGGAACTAAAACAGCAAGCATCCCTGTTTTCTGGTTTCGAAGACTTCTTGCAGCGGAATTTGGTACATAACCTAGCTGATTCATCGCATGTAACACTTGTTGTTTTTTTTCAATTGATACATATGGATGATTATTGATCACTCTAGATACTGTCGTCCTCGACAACCCTGCCAGTTTTGCAACATCCTCAATTGTAGCCATGACATTACCCCTTAAAATGTAATCGTTTTCATTTAAGTATAAAAGCATTGGGCAATTTTATCAACATAAAATGGGATTTTCAGTCATTTATTTGTTACATATCTATAGTAAAAAGATAGGTTGTAAGAAAAGTGTTGCTGTGCCAGTACATTTCTCAACCACACTTCTTACATGAAAATATATTATAATATTTTAGCCCAGTGTTGTTGAATTTAAAGGGAAAAATTCCACTTAGATTGGGAAATATCAACATTCCCCTAAAAATAACGGGAGATTTTCTCCTTATATGAACCTAATCTTTAAATTCAGTCATATATTAGTGAAGTTAACGGGATTTTCTCCACTTATCTGCTTCTTAATCCCCCACTAGATACATTAGCGGGAATTTCTCCGCTTATGAGTCCTATACCTACACGAAAAATCAACTAAGATGAATAACAATGGTGGTAGGACAAAAAATTATATTTTCTTATAAAATAAAAAACTCCAGGGATTACCTGAAGTCTCTTATAATCACTACAAAACTAGTTCTCTCTGATTTACTCTTAGATAATCTAAAACTTTTTGTACAGCAGCTTCACCTTGATCTATACAATCTGGAATTCCAAGTCCATTATAGGAACCTCCAGCCAAAAACACACCTGGTAATTCCTCCTTCAATGAAACTCTTATTTTGTTTAGCCTTTCTAGATGACCTACGGCATATTGTGGCATAGATTCCTTCCAACGAGTAATAATTGAAAAATCTGGTTTCTCAGTAATATCCATGGTCTTACTTAAATCATCTAATACAACCTTAATGATTTCATCATCTGATTGTTCTACAATAGCTTCATCATTCGCTCCACCAACATAACAACGTAATAATACTTTACCTTCAGGCGTAGAGTGATTCCATTTTTTATGCGTCCAAGTACAAGCTGTAAGTGTATAATCATTATTTCTAGAGACAACAAAGCCGGTTCCGTCAATATCCTTTTTTATCGCTGATTTAGGAAAAGCCATTGCTACATTTGCAACAGACGTAGATGGCATCTCTTTATACGAATCCAGGAATGAGTATTGAGATAACATTGCTTGTGTTGCTTGATGAGGAGTCGCTATCACCACACTGTCAGCACACATCAGTTCACCGTTACTTAAAGAAAGTTGATATTGATTGTTGTCTTTTTCGATATGTTCAACTTTGACTCCAACCTTCACAGTACCTGGAATAAGTTTGGACTCAATTCTTTCTACAAACGATTGTAATCCTGTGGAAATTGTTAAAAACATCCCCTCTTTTCTTACATTCGCTTTTGAATCTTTAGGTTTTGGAGGAGACATTTTCTTCATACCAAGTACTAGACTTCTATGCTTTTGCTCCACTTGATAAAATTGTGGAAATGTAGACATTAAACTTAAATGATCAATGTCTCCAGCATAAATACCAGATAATAATGGTTCAATTAAGTTATCAACAACCTCATCCCCTAATCGCCTTCTAAAGAATTGACCCAAAGATTGATCAGTTGTCACACCTGACTTTGGTAGAAGAAAGTCTAGGCTCGCCCTAAGCTTGCCCATCGGGGTAAAAAGACCAGTGGTAATGAATGGTCCTACTTCTGTAGGAATACCCATGATAGATCCACCAGGCATTGGATAAAGCTTACCTCTAACCAGTACGAAGGATTTCCCAGAGGAATTATGAACTAGTTTGTCTGCAATACCAACTTCCTCAGCTAATCTTGCAGCGCTTTTTTTTCGTGCTAAAAAGGAATCCGGCCCCTTTTCAATAACAAATCCGTCTTTTACAACTGTTTGGATCTTTCCGCCAAGTTTGTGACTCGCCTCAAGCAGCTGACATTCTAAGTTAATACCATTTACTCTAGCTTCTTTTTGTAAATAATAAGCTGCTGTTAAACCAGTAATCCCACCACCAATGATGACAACCCTTTGGTTAACACCACTCACTTACATCGCCTTCTTTTCAGTTTATTAAAGGCTGTTTTCTCATTAAGAAAACAGCCTTGATTATTCTAGGCTACCTCTTTGAACTGTTGTTTAGAATGGTCGAAGTACAACCTATGAACCCTGTGGAGTGGCAATTTCCCTCTAAGCCGAGAAGTATTTTTTCCACTCTTAAATGAGTTCAATTATCAACATTTTTTCAGAGAAGAGCCTGTTATAAAATTAATTGTAACATTAATTATTTGATTTGTTTCAGGACAACTGTGGCTAAACAGTTAATAAATTCAGGTTGAACATTGGGCATTTCTGGACGATAGTACTTGGCACCAAGTTCATCTGTGACCACTTTACATTCAAAATCATTATCATAAAGAACCTCTAAATGGTCGGAAACAAAACCTGCTGGCACATAAACAAAGGAAGTATAACCTTTTGTTTCATATAATTCTCTTGTTAAGTCTTGAACATCTGGTCCAATCCAAGGCTCAGGTGTATTCCCTGCACTTTGCCAACCAATTTCTACATGCTCAATTCCAGTTGCTTTTGCAATTAGTTCCGCCGTTTCTTTAAGCTGTTCAGGATAAGGGTCACCTGCTGCAATAATTTTCTCAGGTAAACTATGTGCAGATACGATGAGAACTGCCTTTTCACGTTCCTCTTCACTCATATTTCCAAACGTCTCACTTACCTTAGTTGCCCAATAGTCGATAAACTTAGGCTCGTCATACCAGCTTTCAACTGAATAAATCGTTGGACCACCTAGCTTCTCAGCTTCCTCTTTAGCACGTCCGTTGTATGACTTGATACTAAAGGTAGAGAAATGAGGTGCTAAGACTATACTTACTGCTTCTTCCAATCCATTTTCATTCATTTGTTTTACTGCATCCTCAATAAATGGTTCAATATGTTTTAAGCCGAGATACATTTTGAATTCTATTTCATCCTGTATTTCATTTAAATGAGTTTCTAGCGCTTTTGCTTGCTCTTCGGTTATTTTTGCAAGGGGTGAAATTCCACCAATTGCTTGATATCGATCTTTTAAATCTTGTAACATTTCATTAGATGGAGCACGTCCATGTCGAATATGTGTATAATATCTTTCCACATCTTCTTCTTTATATGGAGTTCCATAGGCCATTACGAGTAGTCCCATTTTTTTCTTTGTCATTTCGTTAACACCTCTTATTATAATAACAATTATTATTTAATATTTATTTTAATCTATTAACTAGAGGTTGTAAATGAACATGCCTATTATTTGGTTGTATATTCATGAACAAATGTAGCTAATTTCTTAAGTGTTTCAGGTTTTACTTCTGGAAATACTCCATGACCAAGATTAAAAATATAGCCTGGTTGCTTCATTCCCTGATCAAGGATCGCTTTTGTTCTTTCCTCAATTACTTCCCATGGTGCTAAAAGAATGGCTGGATCAAGGTTTCCTTGAACAGACTTTGTAATTCCTAAATCTCTTGCTTCATTAATTTGAAGTCTCCAATCAAGCCCAACAACATCTAATGGTAGGTCGTGCCATTCAAGGGCTAAGTGGCTAGCACCTACTCCAAACATGATTAATGGGACACCTTCAGATCGTAATTCAGTAAAAATACGGTGCATCACTGGTTTAATATAATGACGATAATCCGCTACATTTAAAGCTCCGACCCAAGAGTCAAAGATTTGGATTGCGCTTACACCTGCTTCAATTTGTGCTTTTACATAAGAAATAGTCATGGTAGCAAGCTTATCCATCAACGCAAACCAAGCTTTAGGCTCTGCATACATAAACGATTTTGTTTTATTGTAGTTTTTAGATGGTCCACCTTCAATCATGTAACTAGCAAGAGTAAATGGAGCACCAGCAAACCCAATAAGTGGTACAGTTAATTGTTCAGTTGTAAGAAGTTTAATCGTATCAAGTACATATGGAACATCATCCTTAGGGTGAATGACACCTAATGCCTCTACATCCTTTAAACTGCGAATTGGATTACTAATTACAGGACCAATTCCAGATTTTATTTCAACATCTACTCCAATTGCAGGCAGTGGAGTCATAATATCCTTATAAAGGATAGCAGCATCTACATTGTATTGTTCAACTGGAAGTCTTGTCACATATGCACAAATTTCTGGTTGGTGTGTAATTTCAAACAAACTATACTTTTCCTTTAATGCACGATATTCTGGTTGAGATCGACCTGCTTGTCTCATATACCATAGTGGCACATGTGAAGTCTCCTCGCCCTTTGCAGCCCTTAAAAATGTATCATTTGTAATTTTACTCATAAATTATATCCCCTTTCTTCCATCATCCTTATAATCATTATCCATTATGTATATGTTTTGCTGTTTTCATAAACTTTGTTGCTTTTAAAGTCATGTACACCTTTATGAACTAAAGCAGAGTGACATCTTTTCTTTATTAGCAAAAAATCTTACTCCTAAAAAAAGGTGTGGCTTACTTGAATTTAGGTCAATAAGCAACAATTGTTTAGAAAAGAGCCATATTTATAAACTCATCTTTTTTATTGTCAGAGTTTGTTTCATACAACAAGTGCCAGACACCACTTCTTTAGGAATCTTTACCTTAAGAAATGCGGTGGTGCCTGGCACTTTCGTGACACCCACTTATCACTATAATTGTTTATCTCTTATTTTGCATATAATCATGCTCATTTGTCAAAAATTCGACACTATTTAATGCTTGAAAACAACTCAGGACGTACCGTATTAGATTTTACCCCTTCTTCATCTGTTTGTGTATTATACGGGACTACATAATATGAAGGAAGAGAAAAAATATTGATATTTTCAATTTCAAAAATCCCTTCACCTTCAATACTAGCTATAAACTCTGGTTCACCTTGCGTTGTTTTATAAACATGGTACTCCACTCTTTTATCACTTGATGGTGTCCAAGTTAACGATACTGTAAATAATCCAAGGGGGCGAAATGAAATATCTGCCTTTAGGTCATCAACCTGAGCTAATCGGATCGGGGGCTCGAGTTCAGTAACATCTGTTGGGATTGTAAAGGCTACTTCTTTAGGTAACCTAGACTTTTCAAGAATGTCTTTAAATAACTTTGTCGGGAATGAGCTTCCTTGTTGTAAATAGTGCTGTTCATCGGTTCGATCATACCCCATCCATACGGCACCTACTACAGAAGGAGTATATCCAACAAACCAGGCATCCTTAATTGCTCCTTCTTTTGCAGGATAATTAGTAGTGCCTGTCTTCCCTGCAAGTGCACCTGAATAGGAACCTAATCTAGCAGTACCTTCATCAACGACCCCTTCAAGCATTCTTGTCATATACCATGCTGTTTGTTTTGAGAATACATCCTTTTCCTCAATGCTTGCTTGCCCGACTACCTTATCATTTCTATCAACAATCTTTGAAATCACGTGTGGCTGAACAATATTCCCACCATTCGCGAATGCCCGATATGCTTTTGCCATATTTATCGGAGAAATACCATCCTCTAATCCTCCAAGAGCAATGGATAGACCATTATCTGGAATGGTTATCCCCGATTTCGCGAGGTATTTCTTACCTGTTTCTATACCAAGTTGATCTAACATCCACACGGCTGGAGCATTAGCGGATTCCAAAAGCGCATCATACATGGATATTTTCTCTTTATAGATATTGTTATAATTTTTCGGTTCATATTCTCCATAGGTAAGCTTTTGGTCAACCAGCATTGAATAAGGTTCAAATTTATCTTCTTCAAGAGCCGGTCCATAAACAGCTAACGGCTTTATCGTGGAGCCAGGTTGTCTCTTGACCTCTACGCGATTAAGCCCTCTTTGAACATACTCACGTCCTCCTATTGCTGCGATAACACCACCAGTTTTATTATCTAGTAATACAAAAGAACCCTCGGCTTTATCATCTGTGCCTGGAAAATAGCTAGAATTTTGAAATAACTGATAAGCGATGTCCTGAACCTCTCGTTTTAGTGGAACAGTGATTGTATATCCACCACGTAATAGTTCTTCATTTGATAAACCATATAACGTTTTTGCCTCATTAAACACCATATCAATATATGTCATAAGTTCAGGAGCTGAAGTATCTTGATGTACATTCAATGTAACCACTCTTCCTTGGTAACGAACAGCTTCTTCGGCAGTTAAGAATCCACGGTCTTCCATAATACTTAAAATAAGATCTCTTCTATTCTTAGCGTTATCTAAGTTTAAGATTGGCGAATAGGTTGAGGGTGCCTTAGGAATCCCAGCCAATAATGCTCCTTCTTCTGCAGTTAAATCGTTAACATTCTTGTTAAAATAAAGCTTGGACGCTGCCTGAATACCATATGCTCCATGACCAAAATAAATACGATTTAAATACATCTCTAGTAGTTTACTCTTACTATATTTTTTTTCTAAGTTGAGGGCAATAACCACTTCTTTTGTCTTCCTCAGCCATGTTTTATCACTAGTAAGAAAGACATTTTTTGCAAGTTGCTGTGTGATTGTACTACCACCTTCAACCTTACTTCCTGCCATAATGTCTTTATATAATGCACGGGTAATTGAACGGATATCAATGCCATGATGTTGATAGAAACGTGTGTCCTCTACGGCAACAAATGCATTTTGGACATAATCTGGAACATCATCAATTGTTACCAAATCCCTGTTTTCCAAGTATAATTTGGTGATTAAATTACCTTCCTCATCAACAAGCTTTG
Source organism: Litchfieldia alkalitelluris (assembly GCF_002019645.1). GTDB lineage: Bacteria > Bacillota > Bacilli > Bacillales > Bacillaceae_L > Litchfieldia > Litchfieldia alkalitelluris. The sequence goes on from NZ_KV917374.1 coordinate 4,167,507, forward strand.
TGGCTGAATTCATAACAAGCATTTTTTCATCAATCACATAGTCACCAGCGAAAAGGATAAGTAAATATCCAACAAAACTAAGCAACACAGTCAATACGACTGCAACGCTTGTAAACAATAACTTCTTTTTCATTGACGACACCTCTCCTTTCATTCGGTGATCAGGAATCGTGTTTATCTATACGAATTTACGACAGAGGATATTGCATAACAATCATATAGTAAATTCGACAAATTTTGTACAATTTTATGTGTATTTATTTAATGATTATTATTAGAGTAAATCTTTCACAGTATGTATAATAAAAGCAATTAATGTCTAATTTTTCCTAACAGCTGATATACTTAACAATATAAAAGCGGAATCGCCTCGATCAGACCCGAAAGGAGATGGTGGACACTGACTAGGAAGCTTGCTTCCGCCGGAAGGGTCTGAAGCTCTCGAGGGACTAGGCGCTGGAGCTAGACAAAGAATTGATTCAAATTATATACATTCTCATATCTTAAGAAAGAGGTGTTTTAGTTGAACCTATATATGACACAAGGGACCCCAGAGTATTTATTAAAGTTAAAAAATCAACACACAAATACAGAGATGTTTCTTTTCGAAAATGAAGATCGTGGATTATTAATTCATGAAACGAGCAATGAAACAGTTTTTCAAGAACCAAGAACGTATGAAGTGGTAGATCAGGTAGGTGAATTAAAAAATAATAGCTTTGTTGTATGCAATAACATCCCCGTTACAGATGAAGGTCGACCAGTTTTTGAATACCGATTCAAGAATCGTGCAGGCTTAATTGAAAAAGAACCAGGATTTGTTGCAATAAGAGTCCTCCGACCAGTCGATAGTGATACATATGTGATTATGACTCTTTGGAACGAAGAAAAAGATTTTAAACAATGGCAACAATCAAAAGCCTATGAGCATGCTCATAAAAAAAGAGGCACTTCAGAGGGAATTGATCACCAAAAGTCCTATTTCCCTCGTCCTTCATATGTTACAACCTATACAGAATATGTCGAAGAAGACTAGAAAAGCATGCGGCGCCCGCCTATCGGCACAGGTATAAGACAATCAGCTCACAAGAATGAATTCTTTTGAATCTTTGAAGGTGCTTTTTGCTCTTCCGCCTGAGATTGACTAGATATTATTGGATATAAGAGACGATGTGGCCTTAAGTTAGAGCCAGAACTTAGTTGGAATTTTTAAGTTAAAATAACATAGGAGGAGACTTCTCCCTCCTATGTCCTAAGTCTTAATACCCGATATTCTCCAAATTAAACCCACAAGTCGGAAAGATTTGACACTATTTTTTTACTATTTCCAAGGAAATGTCACAATTTATACACAAAATATTATTCGTAAAAATAGACTTTTTTCTTGTAGCATCATCTTAAAACCCCTCATATTCTGTATTACATCATTAGTAGGTGTAAGGCCTAGATGAGTTTCATTATTGCAACGATACCTTCTTTTCTTCCACACCTTTTCTCCGAAACACAATCTAAGTTTTCCTTAACTAGTGAAAATCATTAAGGAGGACATTTTTATGATTATTGAATTAACTGCATTACATTGGATTTATGTAGCCTTCATTCTCCTCATTATTGGTTTTATGGTTGCTAGAAGAGATACCACCCTTGTTTGTATTATAGGTATTTTCATCCTAGCCATAACTGCAACAGGATCTCTCAGTGCATCAGTAAGTGGAATTTTTAATAGTTTCATCTTTGCAATCACTGAGTTGCTCTCTACCATTCTAGTAATCTCAATCATAGTTGCTATGAGTAAAGCGCTGACGATCACTGGTATAAACGATTATATGATATCTCCATTCACGAAGTTTATTCGCACCCCCGCCCTTGCTTACTGGACCACTGGGATATTAATGATGATCATTTCTTGGTTTTTCTGGCCCTCACCTGCAGTAGCATTGTTAGGGGCTGTTCTGTTACCTGTTGCAATGAGAGTTGGTTTACCTGCGCTAGGTGTGGCGATGGCAATGAACCTGTTTGGTCATGGAATTGCACTATCTGGTGACTTTATCATTCAAGCTGCTCCAAAATTAACTGCAGATGCCGCGGGCCTAGAAGTGATGGAGGTTATCAAAGCAAGTGTTCCTTTAGTTTTTGTAATGGGCTTGGTAACCACAGTAGTCGCTTTCCTTTTCCTAAGAAGAGATATGAAAAAAGGAAATCTATCAGTTGGTACGTATACTCAGACAACTCCAACTGCCGAAGAAGAAAAAGTGTCAAAATCCCTCTCTTCAGGGACTAAAAAGTTCTTTGCTCTTCTTATTCCACTCCTATTTGCTCTAGATGTTGCTGCCATGTACTTTCTTAATCTCCAAGGCGGAGATGCTACAGCATTAATTGGTGGAACTTCTGTCTTTATCCTCATCTTAATCGCTTTAGCGGCTCACAAGAATAAAGGGCTTGAAAAGACTACTTCTTATTTAATAGAAGGTTTTCAATTTGGATTTAAAGTGTTTGGAGCAGTCATTCCTATTGCTGCTTTCTTTTATCTAGGGGACTCCGGATTCACTCAAATAATTGGAGACTTTTTACCAAAGAACTCCCAAGGAATTGTAAATGACCTAGGTGTTGGTCTCGCATCTGTTGTTCCTTTAAATGCACAAGTTGGAGCAATTACCTTAACTGGTGTTGGGGCAATTACTGGTCTTGATGGATCAGGATTCTCGGGCATTTCACTTGCTGGATCAATCGCTCAACTTTTTGCGACAGCCATTGGGGCCGGTGCTGCCACTTTAACCGCATTAGGTCAAATCGCTGCGATTTGGGTCGGTGGAGGGACTCTTGTTCCTTGGGCATTGATTCCTGCAGCGGCTATTTGTGGGGTCGATCCGTTTGAGCTTGCAAGACGGAACTTATTGCCGGTTGTGATTGGGTTGGTTGTGACGACGATTGTGGCGATGTTTTTGATATAGTAATAGAAATGGCCTCTCACGTAGTGGGAGGCTAATTTTTTGGAACTCTGTCTAACAGAGATTGCAAGTCGTGCTGACTAGTATATTTGTACTTTGGCAGCAATTCAACTTTATCAGAAGAGAAAAATCATTCCAGCTAAGTATGTAAAGATACTACAAAGTACCCCATCTGATATAGCCCGAGGCACACATTGCCAAATGCCAAGATTAAAAAAAGACAAAGTGACACGTAAAGTTTGTGTCTTAGTTTTTTTGACTTAATTCTTTTTTTCAAGCAACGTAGATAGGAATGCAAGAACCAGCCCCTGCCCCCATCCCTGTACTCTTTTCTTAGGAACCAGCTTGTAATCTTCGGCTGTATACATTACTGCCGTACCAGAAGAAACATTTCTAACTGAACCGTCTTCATCAATGTTTGATAATATTCCCTCATATGCTTTTGCAATATATTTCTGATGCAACGGATGTGCATTTACTGTCAATGCAGCTGCAATACCGGCTGTAGCCGAAGTTTCAAGGTATGAGGTTTCATCGTCTAAGATGGTATGCCACATTTTATCTGGAGACTGTAATCTGACCAGCGCACTCAATTGGTCTCTTAAAGCATCGCCAATCTGCATCCACATAGGCATAAAGGGGTTGAGCATTCTGAATGCCTTTGCCATCGTATAAGCCGCCCATGCATTTGCCCTCGCCCAGTAAACTCCAGATAAATTATCCTTTCTAGTATTATCCCATGCGTGATAGAACAAATTTGTCTTATTGTCCTGTAAATACTCCTCATGCCAATAGAACTGCTTCAATGCATCATCGATATATTCCTTGTTATCAAGCTTAAATCCAATACGAAGCAGGAAGTAAGCTGCCATGAACAATGTATCTGCCCATGCTTGTTCTGGAAAATCATTCTTAGATGAAACCGTATGCTGGAACACTCCATCCTCGAAACGGATTGCATCCTTTCGAAGATACTCTGCCTTCATCACTGCAAGATCAAGGTATTTGGAATCCCCTGTAGCTTCATGCAGTGTCAGCAGTGTATGCCCCATCGCACAAGCATTAACCATCATTGGGGGAAGCCCTATTTCAAGATATTCATCTACCCATTTGACCAAGAAGTCAATATATACCTGGTTTCCAGTAACTTCCCAGGCTTTTCCGATCCCGTAAAAAGCTACCCCACATGACCAGCCCCATGTAAAATCCATATTCATTGTTCTTCGGACTACTCGGTCAATGATTTCCTTTATTTCATTCTCATCGTATTCAAACGTTAGCATTTCCAACTTCCTCTCTACATACATTTTTTATGTAACAAACGGTACAAACGATTATAGATAGCTTTATGATCAATAAGTTCTTTGTGCGTCAATTACTCAATAATGCTGCCAGTATCCACGACAATAATCCGCTCGATATGCGATGGGAATTAATAAACGCAATGTTTATCGCTGCTTGAGATATCCAGTTCAACAAGTATCAGCCAATCAGGATACTTTCCCTTTAATTGGACAATTCGATCCACCGCAATACTCCTTTCTATTTGCATCTAAGTCAAATTATATCGTCTCAATCAATGGGAAAACAATGCTATATCGGCATTCATTTATGGTATAATGTCAGTATTTTCCGAAGGAGGGATCGCAATGAGAACTTATTATTTTAATCCTGAAAAGCCGTACCGCGAGAATCCGGATTTGCACCTGCTTTATTGGGGAAGGGAAGAGTGTGCTCCGGGACATGCCGTAGGCCCGATGGTTCGGGACGTCTACATAATTCACTTTATCCACAGTGGTTGCGGCATCGTCCAAGTAGGAAAAAATACCTTTTCCCTTGAAGCTGGGCAAGCTTTTCTAATTTATCCCGATGTTTTGAGCTTTTATAAAGCGGACATGGTTGCCCCCTGGGTGTATTCGTGGTTGGCCTTCTGCGGTGAGCAGGTCGAACCGATTTTAGCGCGAACACGGCTGACCCCGGAGCAACCGGTGTTTCCTATGGACATTCGGTTCATGCCCGATATGTATAACCAATTAACGTTGGTTTCCGGAAAAGAAACTGGCTCCGACCTAAAGATCAAAGCGCTTATGTATAAATTTTTATCCGCTCTAACAGATACTGTTCCGCTTTCCACTCCTGCAAGTTTAAGCACAAAGAGACATAATGCCTATATTGTGCAAGGTATGGAATTTATTCATGCTCACTTTCATGAACAGATTTCCATTGAACAATTAGCTTCCTTTATTCGCCTGGACCGCAAATATTTCTCCGCTATCTTCAAGGAATCAGTAGGATTGACTCCGCAGCAATACCTACTGAAATACAGGATGAATAAGGCTTGTGAACTACTTAGTAAAAGGCAGTATACCGTTGGAGAAGTCGCCCGGTCTGTGGGATATTCCGATGCCCTATTGTTTTCAAGAATGTTTAAAAAAATAAAAGGAATTGCTCCGAAGCATTATCGCCAACAGACAATTCATTCAGACATAAATCCATAAACCACATCCTTACTGATATAGGCTTAACCTGCAAAATCCCTTAAAATGGTTTTAATTCACAAGGGAGGTTTTCATGATGGTCTATATAGCAAGCTCCAAACCAAACGATACGACAGGATGATTTATCGACGCTGTGGATCGAGTGGGCTCAAGCTGCCTGCGATTTCTCTCGGACTTTGGCTTAAACTTCGGAGGTAATGATTCGTTTGTAATGGAAGAGCTTTAATTCGTAAAGCCTTCGACTTGGGTATCATTTGGCACCATATCGGGTCGTATCGACTAAGGCTGGTTACTATATGTGGCCAGGTCCTTATGGGGAATGGGGCTCTCGCAAAGTCTAATTGCAAGCATGGACCAAAGCCTGACACGGATGAAGTTGGACTAGTGGATATTTTTTATCATCACGGCCCGGACCCCAACACCCCACTAGAAGAGACCATGGGAGCGCTAGATCAGATTGTCCGACTGGGCAAAGCTCTCTATGTTGGTATTTCTAACTACAAACCGGAAGAAACTCGGGAAGCCGCGCGAATATTGAAGAGGTTGAGAACCCCTTGCGTTATACACCAACCAAGATACTCGATGCTGACCCAGGAAATTGAAAGCGGTCTCTTGGATGTACTGGAAGAAGAAGAGATCGGTTCAATCGTATTCTCGCCAATGGGAAAAGGGATTTTGACGGTTCGCTACCTCAAGGGGATTTCTTCGGATTTGCGTGCGGCGGGACCAAGCTCTTTCCTGAGACCTGAGGATATTAACGAAGAGCGAATGGGCAAGGTAAGGCGTCAGACCGAACTAGCTGAGCGGCGCGGGCAAAAACACTCGCAGATGGCTTTAGCTTGGGTATTGCGGGAAGAACGGGTGACTTCAGCTTTAATGCGAGCAAGTTCTCCCAAATTGAAGACGCAGTCGGTACATTGCGTTCCTTAGATTTTACCAAGGACGAACTGTCGGCAATTGACGACATTCTTATGTAAATTTTGTCATTATTGAATTGAATATATAGGATGCAATACAATCTGGCAAATCTACCAACAGCTATCTGAAAAAGAATGAGAAAGGGGTATTTTTTATGCAAAACTTGATAACATACAAGGATTCTGTTACAGGATATGAGATACGTCAGTATACTCAAGGACCCGAACGCAATACAAAGCTGTATTTCACAACTGAGAATTTTACTACCGACGACCGTTTTTTCTTCTTCAACAAGCAGATTCCCTCAGGATCAAAGAATGAGGTATACCAAGGAAATGGAGAGCTTTACAAAGCGGAGGTTGAAACTGGCGAGTTGAAGCTGGTGGCAGGCAGTGAATACAGTGGCTTTGCGATGGACAGGTTTGAAAACTACGGGGTCATGACAAAGGGGAATATCGTTTGCCGCTATGAATGCGATAGCGATAAGATCATTGAGCTTGGTGCGCTCCCTGATGGCGGTCATATTACGGGTCATTTAACTACTAGTAAAAGCGGAATGATCGTTTGTAGTTATAAACAAAAAAACTGCATTTCCGCCTTGGTCACACTCGATCCCCATACAGGAAAAAGTGAAGTAGTTTATCAAAGTGATTATCATTTGGGTCATGCACAGGTTTGTCCCACCGATGAAAATACGATTTTCTTTATTCATGAAACAGGTGGCGACGCTTTGCAGCGGATGTGGCTATTCGATGTCATCACTTCTACCGCACGGCCGTACTATGTCGAATCCGAGGGTGATTGGATTACCCATGAGGTTTGGACTGCTGACGGTGAAAACATTGTGTTCATGAAGCTGCCGTCTTATCTAATGATGGGGACAAAAGACGGTCACAATTTTCGCATCATTACTAAGGGAGAGCAGCTGCTACACCCAGGAGTTACACATGACTCGAAATGGTTTTGCGCTGACCGAATCGGCTACCTTGGAATAGAAAGCCCAAATCTGGTTTATCTTGTAAATGGCGAAACAGGAAACTCCCTTGTACTAGCAAGCACTGATACACCGAGAAGTGGTGCTGATCATCTTCATCCTTCTTTTAACCGTAAAGGCGATAAGATTTTGTTTAACCGTCCGTTTGATAACGGCAGCACACAGGTTTGCCTCATTGATTTAAAGCAGGTTGAAAGACCCTAGCTTCAATACTTCCGACATTGCAAATAATGCATATATAAATAATGGTTTACTGAAGCGTGATGACACATTGCAGGTTATATCTTAAAGAAGACCGACAGAAATGTCGGTCTTCTTGCTGTGGTAAGGACTCAAGAAATGTTGTAGATGCCAGTCTACGCCAGAATTGTTTCAAATTGAGCTTGTCGGTTGTTTGGCTTAAAAGAAAAACCCAAGATGATAATTTCATCCTGGGAGTAAAATGCAATCATACTTGTTTCTAATTTTATCATTCCATCCCTTTTACTAGTTTAAGAAGCACTAGATTGTCCCTTCCCACTTATCGTCTGCTGACGCCATTTCCCTTGGCGCCATCTCCAAAGCATGAGTACCCCCCTAAACCATTCATCAACGATAAATGCACACCAAATTCCAACGAGTCCGAATTCAAAATGTATTCCAAGAATATAGGCTAACGGAACACTGACTCCCCACATCGAGAGGATCCCTATGAAAACAGGAAAGTTCACATCACCCGCTGCGCGTAAGGAAGTGATGACGACCGCATTAAACGAACGTCCTGGTTCAACTAAGGCTGTCAGTAAAAGAAGGACACTCCCTGTTGCAATGATATTTTCATTGGCAGTAAAAAGAGTTAAGATTGGCTTGCTAAATAGATAAAGAATTAAGCCGACTATACTTGTTATGCCTATGGCAATTAAAAGACTATGAACACATCGCTTATATGCAGGATCAAATTGCTTCGCACCGATTTGATGTCCAATGATAATTTGATTGCCTTGACCGATGGCGATTGAAAAAAGCAGCACAAACATTCCAATGTTTTGAGCATAAACCTTCGTCGTCATCTCTTCCGTACCTAGCATCACAATAAAGGAGGTGATAACAAGCTGTGATCCATTAAATGAAAGATGCTCTCCCGCTGAAGGGACTCCAATTTCAAGTAACCTCTTCAGCTCTAAATGTGGGAATCTCTTAAATACATAAGAGAAAGGTAGTGTAGGTCTAATTCTTTTATATAAAATGATTACAATAATGGCTAATCCAATGAATCTACTAAGTATAGTGGAAATCGCTACTCCTGTTACACCTAGCACCGGAAGGCCAAACATCCCAAAGATAAAAAGATAATTACCAATGATATTAATAACATTCATTGCAAGTGTGACATACATAGCATCTCTCGTGAAACGATAACTACGTAAAATGGCTCCCATCGTCATAATCGCTGACTGTAAAAATATACAACCGCCAACGATCTGTAAATAGAGTGTGGCTTCTGAATTAAGATTGCTAGAAACACCCATCATGGAAATAATCTCCGAAGCAAAAAAGACAAGGACCACCCCAATAACAAGCCCAACTAGTATATTGGAAACGATGGAAACTACCGCTATTTGACTTGCTTCTTTAAATGAATTTGCCCCGAGACTCCTAGAAACAAGCACACTAGTTCCAGTAGCTATGAAGCCAAACAACACACCAATTAACATTAATACTTGATTTGAAACACCAACTGCGGCAACAGCATCATCTGAATACTGACTAAGCATAAGTGTATCAGCGTTACCCATCAGTAAATGTAGCATAGTTTCGATAAAAATTGGCCATGTTATTGCAAAGAGAGTGAGCTTTTGAACTGGATATCCTTTCGTCTTCATGATGTTTTCACCCTTCTTATGACAATGGTTTTTTATGTAATTCCTCCTTTTCGGAGCTTTTTTTATCCATCACCTCTACAGTAAGACATTTCAACCCTACTAATCTTGTAAAACTTAAATGATGGAATATGCTCTGTCCCTATCACAATTAAGTTTATTCCGTCCAAGAATGGTAGATTCGTTGCACTTCACGAAACGATTGCTTTGGCCTACGGTATTCGTTAACCAACCCCTTATTGTTGAAGCTACGCGCCCTATCACGGAAATAAGTGCTGTTACTTTTCAGGTCGCCACGTATATCAGCAAACTGCCAGACATATGTGCCTCCAATCTTCGGATCGTCACGAAAAATAGCCAGTGCTTCGGATACGATTTTCGCCTGATAATCCTCGCTGAACAATCTAGGTTCCCAACCGACATCCCCGAAAATTCCAGCTCCACCGAATTCGGTCATGAGTACCGGCTTGTCTGCACATCCCATACTTTCAGCACGTTCGTGAAACAGTTTCAGCATATCTTTAAATCCATCTACGTCACCTTCATACCAGCCATAGTATTTGTTAATTCCAATAACATCAAAAAGAGGAAGTAGAATGTCCTCAAGAGGATACATTGTGGCGAAAGTAATGAGCCTTGAGGTATCCAGTTGCCTTAAAGATGAAACTAAACGCTCTGTCATTTTATAGGCATCCTGTGTACGAGAATCGATCTCATTATGAACGGACCAGAAGATAACAGATGGGTGATGATAATGCAGACGAACCATTTCTTCAAGCATACTCAGCGCTCGCATTTGGAACAACTCCTCTTTGACAGTTTCATTCGGCAGGAATGCTCCCCAAACAGGTATTTCGCTCCAAAAGAGGATGCCGTTCTCATCCAGCAGGTCCAACCAATAAGGACTTTGTGGATAATGTGATCCACGGACAGTATTACAACCAAGCTCCCGAATAATATCAAGATCTTTATGCATCAATTTAGGCGGAAAGGCAAAGCCCCACTCTGGGTGTTCTTCGTGACGGTTTACTCCCTTTAAATAGACCGGCAAACCATTTATTAAGATCCTATGGTCCTTCGTCTCAATTTGTCGGAAGCCAATTCTTTCAACCTTGTCATCAAAATTAATCTTCGCCTGGATCGTATATAGCTCCGGACGACCTACATTCCACAACCGAACGTCGTTCCATTGTAACTTCACCATACAATTGACAGTTTCACCTGCATCTACTCTTACCTGTTCCGAGTGGAATTCAAGATTTCCTTCAAATAATGTTAATGCCGTAGTCATCTCTATCTGCGATAAAGATTTTATACTTACTTGGATACAGACTTCAGCATTTGCTTCATTTAGCTCGTAGTCAACCTTCATCTTCTCGATGTACAAATCCGGTATGCATTGAAGCTCGACCGGTCGGATAATTCCACCGTAATGAAACCAGTCAACGTGCTCTGTCGGAATGGTAAGGCGATCCAGCGTACTGTCTGTTCGAACAATAACCTCATGATCACCCTTTGGTAAGGAGTGAAGCACGAATTCAAATGGGGTGTATCCCCCAAAATGATATCCAAGGTGCCGTCCGTCCAGATACACATCAGCATGACCTAGCACAGCATGAAAAATTAATCTGACATGCTGATTGTCCTCAATCCGTATCATTTTTCTGTACCATGCTACGCCTTCATAGTCGTACATGTTCAGTTCGTTATTCCAGCATGAAGGAACATACATAGAGTGCGAAGCTTGTGGAAAACGCTCATACCATTTCTCTTGAACCCCCACATTAGAAGGGTCTTTTAGAAAGTCCCACGGACCATTCAATAACTCTGTAGCCCGGATATTATGCTCTTGAAATGTCCTTAACAACTGTATTCCCCCTTACAACATATACCTTTGTAGTTATCTTGGTGTTTATTTGATAGTATAGATAGTAACATATGGTCATCTGTTTCTGAATGCAAAAAAACTCAAACAACTTGTAAAAATCGAGCTTTTTTATTTTATGAAAAGTAAGGGGGAAATGCAGGTTTGGAAATCCGGAAATATAATTTGAATTACCTTGGGGTACATATTCATTTTGTTCTCGATAAAGTAACATATCCTGGTTGGGAAGACATCCGAAATCTGGTGAATGTTCATAGTTTGTATTGGATTCATGAGGGTGAGGGGACATTCTTGACTAATACTGAGCACAAGGTACAGGCCGGTATGATGACTTATTTAAGGCCAGGTCTGGAAATGTCAATGCGCTCAGAACCACATGCTCCACTCCGTATGACCATGATACTCTTCGATTGTGCAGAGCTAGTTTACGATGCAGTATGGAAAGATATAATTCCCATAGATAAACTGCGGCTTCCTTTCCTGAGTCAGTACACTCTCAAACAGTGGGAGGAACTAGGCCAATTATGCAGGGAGATACAAAATGAGTGGGCACCAGGAATTGCCGATGGCGCTTCCGTGTCTCAAGCAAAATTACATATTCTTCTGCACAAGCTTCATCAAATCGAGCAACCTGATTGGAGCATAACTGAATCAGGCGCATTCTCAGCCTTCGAGCAGATAAAAAAGCGTCTAGAAAACGGATTTATGGAAAACCCACGAATTGAATTGTTGGCTGAGGAATACAACATATCAGCATCATACCTTCGTAAGCTGTTCATCAAATATACAGGTATGGGACCAAAAGAATATCTTATTCACTTACGTAACGAGCAGGCCTGCCGTTATCTGGTATATACTGAATACCCTATCAAGGAAATCGCCAAGTTATGTGGATTTTACGAAGAATATCACTTCAGCAAGATGTTCAAAAAAGTAAATGGCGTATCCCCTAGCACCTACCGAAGTATGGAGAGGAGCGTAGAGTAGATCTATCGGAAAGAAATTTCCCTTTTGTGAAATATTACTTCATCTTCCATCTTTCTGATGTTTCGGATTACTCCGATTAAGTTAAATGAAATACCAATAAATCACATAACTTTAACTCGATAATCTGGCTGTTTTGTTGCTCAGTAATGATCCATTATGTATCAATGAATGACGCTTTCTAATTCCGCTAGTTGTGATTGGGTTGTTCGTGACGACGATTGTGGCGATGTTTTTGATATAGTAATAGAAATGGCCTCTCACTTAGTGGGAGGCTAAATTTCTTTTTTGGAACTTTGCAATCCATAGGTTGTGATCTAACCTTAACGTATGATTGTACTGTGCAACGAGGCACCTGGAAACAACAAGTCACAGTATTCTCCTATTACTACCTAATAAATCAGTGACTTAACTCTTTAATAGATTTTTCTATTTATTCTGAGTTTGGGAGAGAAGTTACTCTTCCTTCTCCCTATTCAACAAGGCATTTACCTCTGGTCTTTCGCGTGGTGTAATATTCATAATGAAATAGCCAATAATGAGCACCAATATCACAAGTGAATAAACTAACGTGTCTATGGGTTGATCATAGTCAACAATGATCAATCTCACCATTGCCGTAATACCAATATACAAAAAGTATCTTAATGGAAAATGGTAATCCTCTTTGAAGTATTTTACGATCATTGCAATAAACTCAAAGTATAGGAAAAAGATAAGAATTCTTGCTAGAAATTGCTTATAATCATTAACACCAGCCGTCCATATTATGTAAGAGAAAGCGAACAACTCTTGCACTAATAAAAATGAGAGAATTACTGCTAAGAAAAGAAGAGACACATTCAAAACGATTTGAAAAAATTTCGGAGCCATTTTTAATACGTATACAAACTTTCTTCTCATTTAACACCTCTTCTTCTTTCTTTATTATCATAAACAGAGCCTTTAAACGAGATTCATCTTCAATATAAACCAATAAATTTCGCGGTAAGAAACAGAGAAGATGACAATTCAGCCTTCATTTATATTATTTACCTTACTTTTATTATCTTGCGAAATTAAATATTATATCACCTGAATTAGAGATATTTTTTGATTGCACATTATTTAGTCTACTATCCATCAAAGAATGACGGTTTTTGATTCCAAATTACTACACCCATAGTTGAAGAGCCTTCTTTATCAAATTTCACTAGTTGAAGAACATTTTTTTACTTTAATTCACTAATCGTAAAAAAACAATTGCTCAGCTTTTCGTGACAACCATCAGGGCAGGTGCTGTAAATTTGACAACATTAGGTCAATAATCGGATTAACTTTTTTCTACTGTCAGTTTTGGAGCATATAATAAAACAAAAAAATTGTTCCCTGATCTGGAAACAATCTTTTGTAGTTGACCATATGGTGTTACTAATTCGTTTTTCTCTTTTACGTATAGAAGATAAACAATTACCTGTCTCAGCAGATTTAAAAAATTCTTAAAAGATAGAGGTCAGATTGATTGTTTTTTCTTCTAGAAATAATGACTTAAATAATATATTGGATACCTAAGACAATGAAAGCCCTACCTCTCTTTCATCCTTACGGCTCCTTGTCCGTGCCAGTGTGAATCAGGATTGTAAAAATCCAGTAACTATTTTATCGAGCTATTCATACGTTCGTAAAAGAAACTTAAATAATAAAAATGGATTAGATGATAGAATAACAAAAGAGGTTAATGCTCTAAAGGTGAGTTGAAGAAGTTGAATGTCTTTGAAGAGATCTATTTTTAATAATAAACATATTCCTCAAAAAATCATGATTTTTTCGGGAGGTAATACATTATCTTAAATTAACTTAAAGAGAAACTTTTTATTTGATTTTCAGTAATCCCTTTAATTAATCCCAGTTCACTATTCAAAAATTCATGTGCATGATCTAACATTTTTTTTTCGCTTGTATTAAGTGTTTTTTCTTTCTTCATACGCATTAAATCACGTACAACTTCAGCACATTCTTGTATTTTACCAGTTTTTATTTTGTCCGCGTTCACTTTATACCTTTGTTTCCATGGCAGTAATCTGTCTGATTCTCCATGCTGAAAAACGTGCATGATTTGTTTTAATGCAGTTAAGTCAGTAACAGGGCGTATACATGAACTCAATATTTTACCCGTAGGAATCATGACTTCCATTTTACCGATTAACAATTTTATGACATAGTACTGTTGTTTGTCCCCTGAGATTTCCTTTTCTTCTATGGCTTTAATTATACCTGCTCCGTGCATTGGATAAACAATGTTATCGCCAATTTGAAACAAATAATCCACCTCCATTTATGGTAACCTACCTAACCTTAACACATATATTATTTTTTATCAAATTTATTATAATATCATAAATTTATTTTTAGAGTCAACTACTTTTATCTGAAAATCAAAAAAAAACAAATTCAATAGTAATTGTGTCGGATTACCAATAAATGGAAAGTTAATTTTCCCGCGTATATTCTGTAACCTTTACTAACCTTAAAATTCTTAATATAAATAGGCTCTCCCTTACTTCAATAACAATAATGGAGAGGGCTTTTTGTTAATTCATGCTCTCTCAACAGGATGCCGTATAGGAGAATTTTTCCACTGAGATAAAAAACTGTATCCATTGGTCAAATCGATCTGCCGTTGCAGAGGTAAAGGAGAGAAGGAAAGAGATGTGTATTTTAATATTCGCTGTGACATTTGGTTAGAACGATATAAATAATGAACAGCTAAATGCCTTTCTATCTTTGTCGCAGAAATTGGGTTGATTTTGACGACGATTTTGGCGATGTGTTTTTGATATAGAAAAGCCTCTCACTTGGTGAGCGGCTAATTTTTTTGAACTCTTTCTAACAGTGATTACATGTTGTGCTTAACAGTATATTTGTACTATGTAGCAATCAACGTTAAACTTTTTTCGCAAAAACACCGACTGCTTAACATTGAATTCTTCATTTTCTTTACTTGTGATATGGTTTCCCGTAAGGCAACTAAATGAGGTTCTAACAAAATATGTACCCGACCTCATTACACTTCCTTTAAATAAAAAGGCATGTCCTTACTTGGGGAACTAGCGATAAAAAAATAAGCGGAAATTTTACCGCTAATCGCAGATTATAGCTGGTTTTGAGGTGAATAGGGGGAGTTTTTACGCTTATATAAAGCAATATTACCTATTTAAAGGATTTCGAGTCAAATAAGAGAAATTTCTCCCTCTATTTAAGCTATTTTCAATGCTATTTATTAATTAAGGGGAATTATTCCCTCTATTTTTATTTACTGACGTAGCATAGGTTTCCTATGCATCTCCGACTTGCTTATTTCACATTACTGACTGTTAGTTTAAGTGAAAAACTTTACAATATCATAAATCTTCATAACAAATGATACCAACTAATAACAGATTACGGTTCTAATTTTTCCGGAATTATACTAATCGTTTTTGCGCAGTATGAGTCAAACACACATTAATGAAACTAACAATCTTAATTAAACATTAGCGCTTTAATTGCTGAAGATTATTATAAAACTTAAGATCTCATTATCTAAAATCATCAATCCATTAAACCCTCATCTATATATACTTCCATACCCTCTTCTTCCAGACATTCACCAAAAAATATAACTACTTTCCTATAGTCATGGTTGAGTATATTCAAATCTTGGTCATTTGCATCATATACAGCCACTACAACACCTTTAGCATAAAGATTAATATAATCATCTAATCCATTTAATTGTGCCTCAACACTGAATTCTTGGCCTTTAATTACTTTTTTGTTTGACTTTAATGCCATAGATAATAAGTGTTTAATTTCTTCCATTTATATAGCCCCCTATTATAGTTACCTCTCTATAGGTTGTAACATAATAAAATGTTTGTGTACAAATTAATTTCGATAGTTTTCACTGGGTTTTGCTCTTAGCTAAATAGTATTATATATAAGGTGAAACTAAAACCTGCAGAACATGCATGTATCTTTTCGTAAAATTATTTAATTTAAGACATTCTTCACAATTAAATGTACCTAAATATGCCTTCGCTGTAAAACCGTTTATCTAATTTTATTATTATTTGAAAGTTATATTATCATTGCGATATATTTTAAATCTTCAACACTCTCGCTTCTTGCTGAAGATTCATCCTTCATAATTTCCTTGTACTACGCAACAAAAAATTCTGTTCAAAATTATAGCTTTTGTTCAACTACCCGTTAGTTCAATAAAAAGACTTCATTCTGAGGTTATCTATCTACTGGAAAAGCTGATTCCTTTTCTTCTTCGACCTTTTGGGTACTAAGGACAAAACTAATGATTGCTGCAATACTACAAACATACGGAAGGAAAGGGTATCCCCAATTAGATATGACATAACCACCAATCATTGAACCAATGGTAATACCAATGTACAGAGCCGTATTATTCCAGGCCATAACATTTCCTTGTTCCTTTGGAAATTCGTCTGCTAATCGTGCTTGGTATGATGTAAATCCTGCATACCCAACCAAAGCCCATATGAACAGAAAGAAATAAATCCAATCGCCAGATGAGAAGAATATTCCTAAACAAACGAATATTACAGTCAAGAAAAATTAGCGTAGCTTTCGAAATCTTCCTTGCTCCAAACCTATCTGTAAATTTTCTACTTATAAGACTTCCTAAAACAGCACCAATACCATAAAAAGTAACAGCTAATGCGATTTCTGATGATGAGAATCTATTTTCTGAATAAAGAGCGTACATCGAAATCGCCCAACTGGTGGTAACACTTACCGAACCAATTATTCTTAGCAGATTTCCTTCTAACAAGTTTCTTGTTACATCACTTTTAGGAACATATCTCCACGTTTTGAAATTTACTAATGCCAATATAGTCCCTAGAATAGCTATTACAATAAATACCGAACGCCAACCAAGTAAATGCTCTAATAACGTACCGAATGGTGCTCCTGCCCAAAGAGCTGTTAAATGTCCTGAAACAACGATTGAAAGCCAAGTTCCCCTCCGATGTGATGGTGCAATATCCCCGATAATGGCATAAATCAAAGGGGTAATCGATGCAACCGACAAACCAGCTAAAATCCGACTAATGATTAACCAGGTAAAAGAAGTGTCGTATCTGGTGAACTATGTCCTAAGAGCTCTTGAATCGCAACTAATTCAGCAACCTTATTTAAGGTTAAAGTAGCAAAAGTGTGTCTTAAAACATGGGGACTTACTTTGTCTTGTAAACCTGCTTTTTGGGCAATTATATCTATTTCTCTTTGTATTCCTCGTTTAGATAATCTTCTATAAGGCTTTCTCTCTATAACCATCAAGGCTTCACAATTGTCATTTCTTCCTTTTATGTATTTACCTAAATGATACATAGCTCTATCGAAAAATAGACTTCCCTTTGTTTATCACCTTTACCAATCACTAATATGCTCATATTTTGTAGATTGATATCAGCCCTAACTAATCCATGAACTTCAGACAATCTACAACCCGTTGCATATAATATTTCTAGAAAAGCACGCTGCCTGACTGTATCGCAGGATTCTCTTAACATTTCTAGTTCTTCAATTGGTAATGATTTTGGAAGTCTGTATTCATCTTTTGGAGCTTTTAATTTGGTAGTTGGATCACGCTTAATATATTCTTCTGAAGCTAACCAACTAAAAAAACTCTTTAAAACAGTAATTTCTTTCTAATTGTGCTAATTTTTAAGGTCCCATCCTGACTTAAATACATTCTTACATCTGCTGTAGCTATGCCCTCGGCCTTCTTTTTTACGATATCAGCAAACATACTTAATTCCATGAGGTAGTTGTCTAGAGTAATAGAACTTAAACCTTCCAGTTTTTTTGCTGAGATGAACAATTATATTTTATCCTCAAGGTCAGGATGCACCTCACCTAATTCACTCTTTGAATATAATACTCTGATAGAACAGTAGATAATTTATTTTTTGTACTTTCCACTTCAAAATTAGGATACAAATCTTTTAAAGCAGTCACTAAATCTGATAATATTTGCTCACCTAGATTCATAATAATCAACTCTCCTTAGTTCTTATTAATAACTAAGATTACCTATACAAACAGCAAAAATACCAACTGAGTAAGTATGGGTCGCTTTTTTTGTCTTTGATTTCTTCATTTGAATAAGAAAGAGCCGATTACTTTTGGGGTAACCGGCTCATAATAGTTGTGTATAGCTAGTATCCTTGTACTGCGTAGCATATGACTTTGTTTCGTTTGTTAATCTTCTTCAATATATAGTACCCTTTTTTTGTTAAAGAGCTTCTGCTACTTCATATCTTCCAACTAATAATAATGTCCTTCAAACAATTATGCACTGTAAAATCAATTACCGGTGAATATAACCTCCTTATAAGGAAATAATGAAATTGTACTTTTATAGCATTAAATCACTTGATAGGAGGATACATATGAAAGTTTTTGTGTTACACGCAAGTATGTATGGTCACACTAAAGCGTTGGCTAGTGTGATTGCCGATGGAGTTAAGCAAGTTGAAAACACAGAAGTCATTTTTCAATCAGTTGAGGAGACTGATCCTAATGATTTAAGGGATGCTGGAGCTATCATCTGGGGATCATCCGGTTATTTTGGGGAGCCGAACCCTAAAATGGCAACTTTCTTTTCAAAATTAGGAGAATTATGGTTTACAGGTGCCCTACAAGGAAAAGTGGGTGGGGTTTTTGGTACAACATCCACACAACATGGTGGGGTTGAAAACATCTGCCGGGCCCTACAAACACCGATGCAACATCATGGTATGATTATTGTTTCTAATACTGGACCATTAAATGAGGATCGTATGACATACGGTAATCCTTATGGAGCTACTGCTGTAATTCCTGTGGAAGCTTCACAAGATGCACCAATGAATGTACCTAATGATGCTGAAATGTCTATTGCAAGAGAGTATGGAAAGTTGGTCACTGAAACTGCAAAAAAATTATCATAATCCATTATTCCCCACCTTATTGGTGGGTTTTTAATACATATTTTTCTTCAAGCTCAATTAATTGGCATTAAAAGCAGATTATTCTGTATTCTAATAATAAGGCTGTGATTAGATGAGTGGACCAATCGAATTGACCGAAATAACAATAATACAAAAGGATACTGCTAATAAAATCCGACAAGCAAATATAAGCGGATTCGAGGAACCCGTATTTTATGGTGTGCATGGTGGAGTTATAATCGAACTCAAAAAGATTTACCTTTTTTTGAAGATAGATCTTTTTTATTGCCCTTTATGAAAGATGGGTCATGCATTAACATGGTTTACGCTGTCTATTTAAATCTAGAAAGAAGAAAAGACCAAACCACTATTGTGATTTGATCTTCAAGTTTTTACTTCTTTACGCGAATGACAATTTTCCCGCGTGCATGATGTGTTTCACTTAGGTCATGTGCTTCTTTTAGAGATTGTTCACTAAAGTCAAATGTTTTACCGATAACCGGCTTCACTTTACCCTCTACATATAAGTCAGCTAATTTCTGTAGCTGTTCGCCATTCGGCTCTAACCAAACGAATCCAGCTTCAGCGTTAAAACTTGCTGCCTCCTCTGCAGAAGGTGGTTGGACAATAGAAACTAGCTTTCCTTTCTCTTTTAGAACTTTATAGCTTTTTGACTGAATGTCTCCACCCATAGAGTCTAATACAAGATCGAGTCCATTTAACACCTCGCTGAAATCATTTTCTTTATAATTAATGACCTCATCTGCACCAAGCGATTTTAGAAATTCAATATTATTCTCACTAGCGGTTGTCGCAACATAAGCACCCAAGCTTTTGGCGATTTGAATGGCAAATATTCCAACCCCACCTGCACCAGCATGAACTAATACCTTTTCCCCTTTTTGAATATTTCCAAAGTCTACAAGACATTGCCATGCGGTTAACCCAGCTAGAGGAATAGATGCAGCTTCTTCAAAGCTCATTTTTTCTGGCATTCTTGCAAGTAAATTAGTATCTACAGATAGGTATTCTGCATACGTTCCTCGATTTGTAGTTGCAGGACGAGTAAATACACTGTCACCTACCTTAAAATCTGTTACATTGCTTCCTACTTCCACAACGACACCCGCTGCATCCCATCCTAAAATGATTGGGAATTCAAATGGAAGCATTTCTTTTAAATAACCAGCTCGAACCTTCCAGTCAATTGGGTTAATAGAAGTTGCATGCACTTCTACTAAAACTTGATTCTCCGAGATGCTTGGTCTTTCAATATTTTTCTCTACTAAAACGTTTTTATCTCCATATTCTTCAATAACTATTGCTTTCATCTGTTGATTCCCCCTCTTAATTACAAATACCGTCAGGACCGCACTCCATTCCTTCACCAAAAAACTTAATTTGTGGCTTTACCTCAAATTCTTTTAAAGAAGCTTGTGGTAATAGGATCTTTTGAAAGTCAAATTCCTCTAACTCCTTATCATTTTTCACTTTGTTAGCCCAATCTTGATTCGCGAGTGCAGCTTTCCCGACTGTTACAATATCTGCTTTTCCTTCATTAAGCAGCGCTTCAGCTGCAGTTGGATTGCCTAATGAACCATTTGCTATAACAACTGTATTCGTATATTTTTTCACGAGTTCTGTAAGAGATGGACCAGTCTCTCCAAACGCAGGTGCAGCCGCATTCGGCTCAGCAATATGGATATAGTCAACGCCTGCTTCTACTAATTTGGTGAAAATGAGTTCAGCGTCAGAATCGCCACCTTTCCATTTATGATCAGAATCGTTTACCTTCGCCTGGGAAAGACGAATTCCTACTGGGTAATCGGCACCTACAGCTTCACGAACAGCTTTCACTACCTCGATTGGTAGGCGAAGGCGATTTTCAAGAGAACCACCATATTGGTCCAGACGTTGATTTGTATAGTCCGTTAAAAATTGATCAAGAACATATCCGTTTGCTCCGTGTACTTCGATGCCATCAAAGCCTGCTTCCTTGGCATTTTTAGCAGCAACTACAAATCCTTTTATGACATCTGTAATGTCAGCTTCCGTCATTTCCTTCGGTAGAGCAAACTCTCCACTCCCACCATAGAAGCCGAGCTGTTCCCCCTTTGGTTTTACAGCAGAAGGACCAGCGGTTTCAGAAGTGAAGCGATTTCCTTGTGACAATGCACCTGCATGCATGAGCTGTACGAAGATCTTAGCCCCTTGTTGTTTTACAGACTTCGTTACTTTTTTCCATGCATTAATTTGTTCATCATTGATAATTCCTGGTTGATTGAAATAACCTTGGCTATATTGATTGTCTGTATAAGTACCCTCTGTTAGGATCAGGCTAAAACCGCCGTTTGCAAAATTGGTATAATATTGAGCCATTTCTTCTGTTGCTACTCCTTCTGGTGTAGCACTTGTACGTGTCATAGGAGCTAAGCCGATACGATTAGATAATTGAATATCTTTTATATTGGTTGGTGAAAATAAAGTCGAAAATTTTTCTAGTGTCATGATTTTTGATTACCTCCATATATTTCTCTCCTGTAGGTTGTTTTTCAATGCCCAAAGTTATTCTTAACTTTTAAAATAAAACTGTACCAACAGGTAGGTACAAAAGAGTTTAACAAAAAAAGAAAAACGGAGTCAACGTAAATGCTTGGTTTTCATCCGTTTTTCTTATTTTCCTTTTCATATAGATTACGTAATGTTCCATACTGACTTTATATTCGATATTCAAATTGAATCATTTCGATAATATCCCGAAACACTTCTACGTCCTGTTTACATTTCATTAATAAAATGCCCCCCTCAATTGTGGCAATCATTGCACGGGCTTTTTTCACAGTGTTTAGTTTAGATGAGATCTCACCATTTTGCTTCATCTCATCAAGAGTCTGTTGAACTTTTTCCACCCACTGTTCAAAAAAACGTGCTAACTTCTCTCTAAATATTGGATCATGCTCACTTAATTCAATCGCTAGGTTACCAAGGGGACATCCCCGCTTCCCTTCATGTTCTAGCTGTAATATTAGAATTTTATCGAGCATTTTCTTTAGCTTCACTTTCGGAGGAAGAGGTTGGTCAAGGATGTTGTCAAACAGACCTTCTGCCATTTCCAAAATAATATGATCAATAACCGCTTCTCCTAAATCCCACTTCGACTTAAAATAATGATAGAACTGCCCCTTCCCAATCCCTGTTTCTGTTAAAACTTCACCAAGCTTTGTGTTCTCGTATCCTTTGCAGTGAAATAGAGTGGCAACTGTGCAAATAATATCATTTTTCTTTGAAGTCATTTGATTAACGCCTCCTCTCCTAATCCTACTTTTTTAAAGATGTTAGCTTCTAGTTTACATTCTTTTCTTTTTCATGGCATCCTTTTAATTCAATTATATGTACTTTTTTAACTAAGTCTTCTAAATAGGATTGTCTTTACTGCGCAGTATGAGTCTAATATGCATAAAGAATAACGATGTAACTTTTTCCACTGTCAGTTTTGACCTTTCTGCTATTACCCTTTTTATGTAAATAAACAAAAAAATTGTTCCCTGATCTGGAAACAATCTTTTTATAGTTGACCATATGGTGTTACCAATTCGTTTTTTTCTTTTACCTATAGAAGATAAACAACTTCACTGTCTCAGTAGATGTAAAAAATTCTTAAAGATAGAGGTGAGTTTGATTGTTTTTTCTTCTAGAAATAATGACTTAAATAATATATTGGATACCTAAGACAATGAAAGCCCTACCTCTCTTTCATCCTTACGGCTCCTTGTCCGTGCCAGTGTGAATCAGGATTACAAAAATCCAGTTTATCGAACTATTCATACGTTCGTAAAAGACTTAAATAATAAAAATGGATTAGATGATAGAATAACAAAAGAGGTTAATGCTCTAAAGGTGAGTTGAAGAAGTTGAATGTCTTTGAAGAGATCTATTTTTAATAATAAACATATTCCCCAAAAGATCATGATATTTTCGGGAGGTAATACATTATCTTAATTAACCTAAAGAGAAACTTTTTATTTGATTTTCAGTAATCCCTTTAATTAATCCCAGTTCACTATTCAAAAATTCATGTGCATGATCTAACATTTTTTTTTCGCTTGTATTAAGTGTTTTTTCTTTCTTCATACGCATTAAATCACGTACAACTTCAGCACATTCTTGTATTTTACCAGTTTTTATTTTGTCCGCGTTCACTTTATACCTTTGTTTCCATGGCAGTAATCTGTCTGATTCTCCATGCTGAAAAACGTGCATGATTTGTTTTAATGCAGTTAAGTCAGTAACAGGGCGTATACATGAACTCAATATTTTACCCGTAGGAATCATGACTTCCATTTTACCGATTAACAATTTTATGACATAGTACTGTTGTTTGTCCCCTGAGATTTCCTTTTCTTCTATGGCTTTAATTATACCTGCTCCGTGCATTGGATAAACAATGTTATCGCCAATTTGAAACAAATAATCCACCTCCATTTATGGTAACCTACCTAACCTTAACACATATATTATTTTTTATCAAATTTATTATAATATCATAAATTTATTTTTAGAGTCAACTACTTTTATCTGAAAATCAAAAAAAACAAATTCAATAGTAATTGTGTCGGATTACCAATAAATGGAAAGTTAATTTTCCCGCGTATATTCTGTAACCTTTACTAACCTTAAAATTCTTAATATAAATAGGCTCTCCCTTACTTCAATAACAATAATGGAGAGGGCTTTTTGTGAATTCATGCTCTCAACAGGATGCCGTATAGGAGAAGATAAATCTCCATTTATAGTGTTTTCACTTTACCATCCTTTTCTTCAAGGTAACGTTCCACGTTTTATACCAAACCCTTGCAATTCACTTTAAGGAAATTAATTGTTTTGTATTATTAGAGCCTTCGCAAGAATAAAAGAATTTCAACTTTTGTTTTATAGCAACCATCTAGGAAAAGCCCAAAATCAAAAGAAGTTGAAGTACATTTTCTCAAAAAAATCACTTCAAATTTCACTAGTCACAAAAAACAAATGCTCAACTTTTTGCGACAGCCATTGAGGCGGGTGCTGCAACTCTAACCGCATTAGGTCAAATCGCTGCGATTTGGGTTGGTGGAGGAACTCTTGTTCCTTGGGCATTGATTCCTGCAACGGCTATTTGTGGGGTCGATCCGTTTGAGCTTGCAAGACGGAACTTGTTGCCGGTTGTGAATGGATTGGTTGTGACCACCATTGTGGCGATGTTTTTGATATAGTTATAGAAAAAACCTCTCACTTAGTGGGAGGCTAATTTTTTGGAACTCTGTCTAACAGAGATTGCAAGTCGTGATGAACAGTATTTTTGTACTATGCAGCAATTGGATCTGTTTTTTTATCATTTGAACTGGGTTCGTCTCCTAACCATAGTTACCTCTTAAAGATTACCACCATTATTTAGTATTGATACTTGCCCAGCTTCTTCAACAATAATAGCTCTTTCTTGTGCGTCAATACATAACTCCGCTGCCTTAAACGCATGCTCCTGCGTCATCGCATGTTCAGTTCCGTTTAAACAGTCTAATATAAATTGACCGAAGAATGGGAAGCCTACTTGACCAGACACTTCAAAGTGCTTTTCTCCTTCTTTATTTACTAGGTATAGGTGATCACCTGAGCTACTACGGGCAATATCAATATACTTTCTCACCTCAATATACCCTTCTGTACCTAAAATAAGCGCACGACCGTCTCCCCAAGTTCCAAGGCCATCTGGAGTAAACCAATCAACTCTAAAATAGAACGTTGCCCCGTTATCAGCTACTAATGTTGCATCTCCGTAATCCTCAAATTGTGGATATTGTTTATGGTTATAATTAGCCACTTTACTATGAAGTACTTCCGCATCCTTTGCTCCAGTGTAATGCAAGAATTGTTCGATTTGGTGACTGCCTATATCACATAGGATGCCGCCGTACGCTTCCGGGTCAAAAAACCAATTCGGTCTACTAGCAGCATTAGCCCGGTGAGGTCCGGTACCAATGACTTGTATTACTCTTCCAATTGCACCTTGATCAATGAGCTGCCCTGCAAAAATTGCACTTTCCACGTGAAGTCGTTCACTATAGTAGATTCCCCACTTTAGTCCTGTTTCTTCGACTTTTTTCCGGGCTAATTCAATTTGTTCCTTTTTTGTAAATGCCGGTTTATCTGTAAAGTAATGCTTACCGTGATCAAGCGCTCGTAACCCTAGTTCATGGCGATGCACTGGAATATTAGCACTTGCAATTAATTGAATAGATGAATCTTTCAGAATGTCATCTTCTGAATGTGCAGGGTCAACACCCGGATACTTCTCACAAAAGCCTTTGACCTTCTCAGGGTCTGGATCATAAACTGTCACTAACTCCCCACCAGCTTCAATCAGACCATTGCACATTCCATAAATATGGCCATGGTCTAAGCCAATAGCGGCGAACCGAAATTCTCCTTCTCCTACCACTTTGTCTACGTTTCCTTCGGGTGCGTAATTCATCCCATCTTGTTTATTCATATACATGCTCCTTCCTTGGTAATTTTGACCTTTTATTCATACTTTCCACCAGTGGTAATCGTATTCGTATCAAAGTTCTCTACCACATTTGTTTTTTCATAAAAATGCGTAACATTTTTCAACATACCTTCTCTTGAATAGAAAGGATCATCCTTCTCTAATGGAAGTGTAACCTTCTCTTCTAGGCTAGAGGATTTATAGATAGCTGTGATTAATTCAAGAGTTTGACGACCTTGAATTCCATCTACGAGAACATCTTTTACCCCTTTAATGGCTTGCAACACATCAAAGATTTGCCCGGTATGTCCTTCATAAGGAATGGATTCTTGCGCATTATATGCCTGTTGAATCTCCTGTTCACGTTTGGCATCATGTTCTGGGAAACCATTTTCTAACGACTTGGAAGCTTTCACTTTCCATGGAACAGAGACACGTGCATGCTTCCCTTGAAATATAAGTTGTTGCTCTTCACCATGATGAACAACAGAACTAGTTATTTGTGCCAAGGTACCATCATTATATTTACAGATGGCAATAGATAGATCTTCTACTTCCGCATTATCGTGAGACGTATTGGTCGTAATAGCGGTTACTTCCGATGGCATACCATTCATCCATTTAAAAATATCAATGTGATGAACTGCATGATTCAACGTACATCCACCACCTTCTTTTTCCCATGTTCCTCTCCACCACAAATCATAATAGCTATGGCCTCTCCACCAGAAAGAATCCACCTGAGTATGAACAATCGGTCCCATTAGTTTTGTATCAAGAACACCCTTCAATTTCATCATTGGGTTTGTAAATCGATTTTGGGCAATAACAGATAAAATTTTATTATTTCGTTCGGCTGCATCATTCATAGCATCACATTCTTCTAGAGATGCCGCCATCGGCTTTTCTACTAACACATGCTTACCATGATCTAAGAAGTTAACTGCAATTTCAGCATGTGTATACGGTGGCGTACAAACCGATACTAGATCAATGTCATTTCGACTCAGAAGACTTGTATAGTCGTTATAAATGTCCGCATTAAGATTAAATTCCTCTGCTCTAGACTTGGCCTTTTCAGAATAAATGTCACAGATTGCAACAATCTCACAATCTTGGTTTAAATCTAAATAGCCTTTAATATGAGTAGCTGCGATAGCACCGGATCCAATAATTGCAACATTAATCACTTAAAATCACTCCTTATAATACTTGATATAACTGCATTTCAATAATGCTTACAATAAGTATTCTATTTAAGTTTGATTTGAAAAACATTGTATTTATTGCTTTATATATTGCAGATATTGCTTTGTTGCAATCGCTTACGTATAAAACACCAACACAACAACATCACAGATAAAAAAGCAGAGCTCTATTAGATCCCTGCTTTCCATTAGTACTGGTTGCAATACTGTCTTGGCGAATGACCAGTTATATTTTTAAATGCTTTGTAGTAGGAGGAGTAATCTCCAAATCCCACAGTGTGTGAAACTTCAAGCGCACTCATACCAGACATTAGTAAATCCATCGACCACATGACTCGTTTATACGTGACATATTCAATAACAGTAAACCCAGTACTTCGTTTAAAGCTATGACATAGATAGTACTTATTAACAAAAAAAGCTCGTTGCAACAAATCAAGAGTAATTTTTTGATCTAAGTTTTTATTAATAAAATCTAAAATTCTTACAATTTTTTCGTCATACTTATGATGTTCCACGAGAGGATGATTGTAAGACTCATATATTTTATTAATTTGAATTAACATTTGAATAAAATACGCTTTCATTAGTATCTGATTTTCAGCAGAAGGGGAGACAGCCACTTCTTCAATTTTCTCCCATAGCTGATCAATTTCCCTATCACGAACGTCTTTTGCAGGTATTCTATTAAAATGACCTAACTTCCTATTCTCTATATAATTCACTATGTTGTAGCCTTCCGATTGAAATGAAGATATATATTCGGGTCTAAAATGAATAAATTTCCTTTCATATACAGCATTTGAATCAAAAACAATCCGATGAAGCTCTCTTGAGTTCGTAATAATTAGATCATATGGACAGAGTTTGTATGCTTGACCTTCAATGTAATAAGTGAGGTCTCCAGAAATATAAAAGAAAAGTTCATAGCAATCATGGATATGAGTAACTATGTCAAAAGGAGAATCTATGATTGTGTGATCAACTATAAACGGGTAACTTTTGTATTGCAAAAGGTGATTTATCACATTACCGCCTCTTTTTTTAAAAATTTAATTGTTATCATCTATATAATATAAAGAAACACTTTTGGCAAGTTCATAACAACCTGCAAAACCGTTCGACTACTATAAACCATAATCGAGTAGAGGGAAAATAAGTTAATTATTTTCGCCCCTCTCACACCACCGTACGTACGGTTCCGTATACGGCGGTTCAATTTATATTACAGTGTGTACTTTTAGATAATGTTCTAAAGCAGAGGGAAGTCCCCTCTGCTTTAGTCTTTTGTTTGAAATTGCTCTTTGAACAACTTTCGATAATCCGATAAACCGGTAACCTTTTCGACAGAACGTTAGTCCTTTCGCTTCTTCTTCGGGTATCCCTAGTTGAATTAGCGATTTGATTTGTTTTCTTGTAATTTTCCATTGCTTCCAGATGATGACTCTAATTCTGGAGCGAAGCTTCTTATCAATTTGCTTTGTAGCTTCTTTCATGTTTGAGATTCTGAAGTAGTTTACCCATCCGAATATGACTTGTCTAAGTTTCAATATTCTAAAGTCTAGCGAAATACTCCAGTTGCGCTTTGTTAATTGTCGAAGCTTCCTTTGGAATTTCTGTATTGAGGTTGAATGAGGCTTCACTCGATATTTCTCGTTTTTAGATTCGTAATAATACCCAAATCCTAAGAATTTTAGTTCTTTTGGACGTGAGATTCTACTCTTCTCTACGTTGACTATTAGACCTAATTCCTCTTCTATAAATCTCACGATTGAGTTCATTATTCGATTCGCTGCTTTTTCACTTTTCACAAAGATGAGGGCATCATCAGCGTACCTCACGAACCTTAGTCCTCTTTTCTCTAATTCCTTATCGAGTTCGTTTAACATAATATTACTCAATAATGGGCTGAGGTTTCCTCCTTGCGGAGTACCGACAGGTGTGTCTTCATATTTTCCATTTATCATGACTCCACTGACTAAGTATTTCCTGATTAACGAGATGACATCTCCGTCTTTTATTGTGTTGGATATAATTCGCATCAGTTTATCGTGATGAACAGTATCGAAGAATCTTTCCAGGTCAATGTCCACTACCCAATCGTGTCCATCATTCAGATATTCCAAGCTTTTAATAGTAGCCATCTCACAACTTCTTTTCGGTCTAAAGCCGTAACTGTATTCACTAAATTGCTTTTCAAATATCGGACTGAGAACTTGATGAATGGCTTGTTGAACAACTCTATCCACTACTGTTGGTATTCCCAACTTGCGCATCTTGCCATTTTCTTTTGGGATTTCCACTCTTAAGGCAGCTTGTGGTTGGTATTTTCTTGTTCTGATGCGCTGACGTAGCTCATCTTTGTTCTCTTTCAGATATTGCTTTAGTTCGTCGACCGTTATTCCATCGACTCCACTAGCACCTTTATTTTTATAGACACGCAGGTAGGCTTCATTCATATTTTGATTACTTAGAATCTGTTCTAAAAGTTCCACACTCGTTTCTCCTTTCCCCTCACGTAATAAGTGATAGCTCCATTTTGGTTATCCTTTGAGATACGCTCATACTTTCCCCATTAACACATTCGGAGTAGGTCACTTATGCATTCGTGGCGTTGAAACACTATAAATTGTTCAGCCCTTCATGAATTACTTCATTACTATGGCTTCTGCTGACTTCTTGCGGCAAACCTTTTTCGACTGTACCCATGTACATCCGCAAGACCTCCCAGGGTAAGACAACTATCTTTCCTCTTTTACTCGCCTGATTTACCCTACAGAGTTACGCACATCTTTTGGACTTTGGCTTGTTTGGGAGCCTTATCCCTTTGTAGAGCCTTAGTATCAGATTCCTGTTCGTCGAGCCAAGATTTTATTACCACGCTTCCTCCAGCCCTTACCTCACGGTAAGTACCTTGCGCTTCCTTAGTGGTTGGTCGATGTGTACCCCCACAGTGGACTTTCACCACCTAGATAGTTGCCAGCCTGGCACACCAAGAAAAAGCGAATGTTCTGTTTAACACTCGCTAGTCTCTTAAAACGGGCAATACTACCCTTTTATAAGCTGTTAAAGGTGTATCAACATTGTCTGTAGCTTCCATAATGAAGTGAAGCGTTTGCCCATTCATAGCATCTGCAGGAACGATAAACTCACTCGTGACGACAATCTCATCCTTTGTTAGCTAGAAATGTTTAATTTTTCCGGAATTATACTAATCCTTGTTGCGCAGTATGAGTCAAACGCACATTAATTAAACACTAGCGCTTTAATTGCTGAAGATTATTATAAAACTTAAGATCTCATTATCTAAAATCATCAATCCATTAAACCCTCATCTATATATACTTCCATACCCTCTTCTTCCAGACATTCACCAAAAAATATAACTACTTTCCTATAGTCATGGTTGAGTATATTCAAATCTTGGTCATTTGCATCATATACAGCCACTACAACACCTTTAGCATAAAGATTAATATAATCATCTAATCCATTTAATTGTGCCTCAACACTGAATTCTTGGCCTTTAATTACTTTTTTGTTTGACTTTAATGCCATAGATAATAACTGTTTAATTTCTTCCATTTATATAGCCTCCTATTATAGTTACCTCTCTATAGGTTGTAACATAATAAAATGTTTGTGTACAAATTAATTTCGATAGTTTTCACTGGGTTTTGCTCTTAGTTAAATAGTATATATAAGGTGAAACTAGAACCTGCAGAACATGCATGTATCTTTTCGTAAAATTATTTAATTTAATTTAAGACATTCTTCACAAATAAATGCACCTAAATATGCCTTCGCTGTAAAACCGTTTATCTAATTTCTTATTATTTGAAAGTTATATTATCATTGCGATTTATTTTAAATCTTCAACACTCTCGCTTCTTGCTGAAGATCATCCTTCATAATTTCCTTGTACTACGTAGCAAAAGGATCTTTTGTTTTTCATCTTGTTTAACAAACACTCACCGTTAGCAATAAATTCTATAATAATAGTGTCAATCCCATCTTGGATCAACGCCCCCGGTAGTTTAACAATTATCATTTGACAATTTTTTTAAATCATTAAAATCATTTGTTTTTGTATTCTCTTTTGATCTATCTATTCATTCCTTCTTTAACTACCATACTTCGTCGAATTTCTTCCACATGAGGGACTTACCCTTCTTTAAGATAAGCCCCTTTTGGGTAAGTACAATATTTCACATAATAGTATGCGTTTTGTTGTTTTTTAATCCAGACTTATAATTTTTATTTGAATCTTTTTTTACGGTTATTCGTATTACTTAAATAATTATATAATACCTCGTCACCACTTTCTTTGAAGGTATTTGTGTAAAAACTAAAGGAATGGAGAGATATTTATGAAGGCTATAGTTTGTAATAAATACGGCTCACCTGATGTACTTGAATTAAAAGAGGTAAAAAAACCTTTACCTAATGAGAATGAGGTATTGGTTAAAGTTCATACTGCATCCCTGAACTTTGGTAACTTGGTTCTTTTAAAAGGCAAACCCTTCTTAGTACGTTTTGCTTTCGGACTATTGAAACCAAAATACTCCATACCGGGAGGTGATATTGCAGGTATAGTTGAAGGTGTTGGAAGAAACGTTAAGTTATTTAAAGTTGGTGATGAAGTATTTGGAGATCTTTCAGTGTGCGGCTGGGGTGGTTTTGCTGAATATGTAACTGTCCCCGAATATGCTTTAGCCTTAAAACCAACCAATATCTCCTTCGAAGAAGCTGCTGCCACACCTATGGCTGGAGTGACTGCCTTACAGGGACTACGGGATAAAGGTAAAATTAAATCTGGACAAAAAGTATTAATTTATGGAGCCTCTGGTGGTGTGGGTACTTTTGCAGTACAAATTGCTAAATCATTTGGGGCTGAGGTAACTGGTGTATGTAGTACAAGAAATTTAGAGATATTGCATTCGATAGGTGCAGACCATATTATCGATTATACAAAGGAGGATTTTACACAAAACAAGGAATGTTATGATTTAATCCTCGGTGTGAACGGTTCTAATTCTATTTCAGCTTATAAACGAGCATTAAAACAAAATGGGAATTTTGTCCACGTTGGAGGATCCGAATCCCAAATGTTTCAAACTTTAGTTATAGGACCTTTTATTTCAATGACTGGAAACAAAAAAATGAGTAACCTATTACAAAGAGCAAACCAAAATGATCTAAATTATATAAAAAAGTTACTTGAAAACGGCATAATAAAACCAATTATTGACAAAAGGTTTAAATTATGTGAATTACCTAGGGCTTTCGAATATTATCAAGGAGGTCACGCTCAAGGAAAAGTTATAATTACGGTATAAGTTTATTAAACTCACTCTGAATCCTAACTGATGTTAAACTTAACAGTACATTTAGGACGCACAATTTAGACATTTTCAAATTGTGCGTTTGAATTTACATAAGCTTTGCGTTAAGTTTGATTTTAAGCCATTTTCTTCAACAAACCTGCGATTGTAGCACAGTTAGAAAAAGTCGCCGTACAATCCAGTTCTTCAACTAATGCTCTCCGTTAGTACTACTATAATAACCGAATAATATCTATTGGTACGCTATCGTAGGTGTATAGATTGTCACCTTCTCTAGTAAGTTCAATATAAATTTTGTCTATATCACCAATGTTATTAAATACTTTGTCTGAGGAAAAAGGAGAAATCTAGGAGAATATTACTTTGATAAACAAAGACAGCAATCTATTGTTCGTCATTCCATACGAAGATTTGAAAGCTTAGGTATCAGTATCCTTAAAAGAACCTAGTCTCTTGATCCATTCTATATTACAAACTATAAATCTACATGTCAGCGCAATTCCCTTTTAAAAAAAATGAATAGTTGCGCGTATTCCCATTTCCCGCAAATATCAGAATGAAAATCCTCATGGGAGCTTAAGTACATTCTTTTACAGTGTCACCCAAACATTAATATCTTTGCTGCACAGTAAGAGTCTAATACGACAAAAGACCACCCTAAAAAGAGTGATCGCCTCACTTGATTATTTGATAACAAGAATCCTTGTACTGCGCAGCATTGTTAGTTAATTTTCAAGAATACTTCGGATTGCTTTAGTTTAAATTCTTCAAATACCTAACTTTTGATGCGGTTCTTCGTAGCGCGGCTATCGAAGAAAAAATAGGCTGTAGTTTTAACACAAACTTGAGAAAACCTTTGGAAATCCGAAATAAAACACACCCCGCTTGGCAGAGTGTGTTTCCGAATGCAATGTGGGCATAAAATCCTTCTGAGAGTCGTGTCTCGCGTATTTCGTCTAGAAGCCGCCCGCCGACAGGAAGCAGGGTCCACCTAGCGATTCGGCAAAAAAATAGGCACATTCTTTGCTCGTTATTTTTTTCATTATATGAATAGCTTTCTTTAAATTTCACCAAGCAACTAGTTCACTGATGGAACATCGTTTTGCGGCTTTTCCCCCAATGGCAAGAGCACCTCAACCGTGGTTCCTTTGTTCAATCTACTTGTGATATTTAACGATCCTTGATGATCTTCAATGATTTTACGACAAACCATAAGCCCTAACCCTGTTCCCTTTTCTTTTGTTGTATAAAATGGTTCCCCAATTCTCTTAAGTCTGCCTTCGGGAATGCCTTCACCCTGGTCAATAATGCGTAAGAGAACACTATCCCCATCGATGTTGTTAGCCATTATTATTACTTGTCCACCATTTGGCATCGCTTCTATCGCGTTTTTAAGAAAATTGATAAATATTTGCTTCATTTGATTTTCATTGCATTGAATGAAAGTCGGGACATTTTGTTCGCACTTCACTTCTACTTCAATATTATGTAAATGCATCTGTGATTCCATAAGTATGCAAACCTGCTCAAGCAAGGCTCTTAAATTTACTTGCTTTAATTGCTTAGCTTGCGGTTTTGCAAGAAGCAATAACTCGTTTAAAATGAGTTCAATTCGATTCATTTCATCTGTCAAAATTTCAAAATAGTAAGGATTTCCGTTACCCTCTGATTCCATCAATTGATGAAATCCCTTGATCGCCGTTAAAGGATTGCGAATTTCATGGGCGATGCTCGCAGCAAGCTGACCCGCTAGGCTCAGTTTCTCCGAATTCAAAAGAAGCTCCTGGGTCTTTTTCCTTTCTGTGATATCGCGTATGATCGCGCTCCAGTAATATTCGCCATTCGTTTGCCAACAGTTAAGAGAAATTTCCGCAGGGAACTCCGTGCCGTCTTTTCGAAGTCCACTCAATTCAACCATTCGTCCAATCGCCATTGTTTGTCCTGTTGCACAGAGACGCTCCACACCTCGACGGTACGTTTCTATGAGATGCTCAGGAACAATGATCTCCATATCTTGCCCGATGGCTTCTTGTTCGTAATAGCCGAAGAGCTCCTCTGCCGCTTTGTTCCACGCTATAATTTTCATTCTTTGATTTGCCAAAATAATGGCGTCAATTGCCGATTCAACGATCGATTGCTTGGCCTGCTGCGCCGCTTTCTTCGAAAGAAGGAGCTCATGTTCTAGTTTGTGTCTATTCACTGTTCTGATAAGGATACAATCAAAGACAATCACTCCGTCCCGTTCGCAGCATACTCCATTAAAAAGGACTGGCACTTCAGACCCGTCGCCGGATTTCAAAGAGAAGTACATCTCCTCCACTTTGCCATGCATCTTCATCATAGGATAAATATAAACTTGGTAAAAAATCTTGCTTGACTCCGTTAGAATTGCATCCACTTGCCGCCCCTCAGTATTACTGCGCTCTGCAATGATCCAATCCAAGAGTTTATCATTAATCGACTGAATGATTCCGTCTGCGGACAGTGATAAAAATCCACATGGCATCTGATTTATATCTATGTTCATATATCTTGCAA
Source organism: Litchfieldia alkalitelluris (assembly GCF_002019645.1). Classification (GTDB taxonomy): domain Bacteria; phylum Bacillota; class Bacilli; order Bacillales; family Bacillaceae_L; genus Litchfieldia; species Litchfieldia alkalitelluris. The sequence continues at coordinate 4,202,193 of NZ_KV917374.1, forward strand.
CTTTGAAAGGTAGTCTTTAATCAGTGCTGCTGTTTCCTCAGGATGACTCAAATGAGGACAGTGTCCCGTCGCTTTCATAAATCGAATTTCGCTGCCTGGCATACGGTGATGTATATATTCGCCTACTTCTGTGGGGGCGATCGCATCATCAGTGCACTGCAAAACAAGCGACGGAACGGTCGCTTTCGAAAGATCCTTACGGTTATCGGAGAAGAAGGTCGCCCTTGCAAAGTTGACGGCGATATTCGGATCTGTCGAACAGAAACTTTCCTCCAATTCTTCGGACAAATTGGGGCGATCCACATTTTTCATGATCATAGGCGCGAATTGGTTTGCCCACTGGATATAGTTTTTCTCCATCATATCAACGAGACCTTCGAGAGCACTTATTTCAAAACCGCCAGCGTAGTCAGGAGGATCATTAATATAACACGGGGAGGGTCCGATCATAATTAGACGTTCAAAATACTTGGGATCCTGTATAGAAGCAATCAGTCCGATCATACTGCTAACCGAGTGTCCTACGAAAATAGCTTCTTGCAATTGGAGAGCAGCAAGAACATCTATTAAGTCTTGGGCATAACCCGAGAGTTGACTGTATTTTGTAGAGTCATAGAACCGAAGATCGGTCTTTCCTGCACCTACGTAATCGAAGGTAATAATTCGATAATCTTTTTTAAAAGCCGGAGTGACATACCTCCACATCCTCTGATCACAGCCGAAGCCTGGAGCAAAGATAATGGGCTTATCGCCAAATCCTGTTATCTTCACGTCGTTTCGTTTTATAATATTGATATTACGACTCACATTGAGCGCCTCCTTCATAAATAGAATAGGTAACACAACGAAAAAGCTAATACCCTGAATTTGAAGTAGTATCTTAACGGTATATCAATAATTATCAGCGGAGGTCGACTCCACGTCAATAGGTTTAGTAGTAATGAATCTCCACTTATCATACCTGGGGCAATTTTCCGCGCTCCGTTACGAGGTTAGAAATGAACGTCAGATAGGCCCCACCTAGCAGTAAGATGGAAGCCAGAGTAAGATATTAAAGATTACGATCCGTGGCAGGTGGCCGGCAATGATGAAGACCACGGCATGAACGGTTCCAGCGCATTCAATCATTCGGAAGCTAGGGCAACTAGCAGCGCTAAATAAATATGAAGTGGCTCGATGTTACTAAAAAGAATTAATCAACTAAAACGGTTTCTTCAGAGGAAGAAAGGGACCTCCTCTTAGCAAAAGGTCATGTAGCTATACAACTATGTGGGGAAATCTCGATCACAGATTTAAGATACTTTGATAATGACTAATGTCCTTTAGCTCAAAAAATGGTTTTACCAGGAGGGTTTGAATTTTATCTTGTTCAATGATGGTCTTTATGTATTTTAACGTCACCTTGATTTCAACCCTTGTATAGTGACACTCTTGCTGTCTGCTATTCTCATTGGAGAATCAGTCCATTCTCTTACGAATGATGTATAGTATTTTCCAATTGTAACAATATATGTAAGTAGTATGAGGAAAGCTTTTAATCCTCTGTAATTTATATAGTTTATTAGTATACCTTCTTCTCGTAGAGTTCAATGAAATTATGCTTTTCTATCACCTAGTTTTTTAGTGTATTCGGTTTGAGCAGTTCTTTCTTTATTTTTACTTAAACGAGTGTTTAGGCATATCAAAAACTGTATCTCTAATATTTAGATGCTAACAATTGGCAGTTCAAATATACATATAATACCACTCGCGAAAGTATATCGTTTGATATTCTACTTACCTATAAATGTTAACTATAACCAAGGAACAATCATTATGGTTAGATTAAATAATAAGTGTCGTCTTGAAACCATAAGTGAATTCACCCAAATTGAAATATTTCTCTTTACTAAAGTGTCCAAATTCATTAACGCAATCCACTTATTGAGCAGTCAAAATATTAACCACCTTACAAATAAGGCACTTCTGTCGCCCATTTCTACCATTTAAAAAACTATTTTACCCTACTCAAACGAGCCTTTTTGTAAATTGTACTAAAACCCCTGTTTGATTTAACTTTACCTACATAATCAGAGTTCTCTACCAATCTAGCTGAATTTTTAAAAGGTTCTTCACCCAATCTTTCCCTTAAGCTAAACAGCGCATCAACTACCAACGGGTGAAAAAGTATACCCTTGAAGCGATCAAATTCGCGCATTGCATCTTCAACCGTGCGTTCATCCTTATAAGAACGGTTTGAAATGATTGCATCTAATGTATCGGAAACACCTAGAATATGTGCACCTATAGGAAATTCTTCTCCTTTTAGGTTTCTTGGATACCCTGACCCATTATATCTTTCATGGTGCATACCAACTAACTTTGCCACGTCTGCCAACTTCGGAATATCTGATAAGATTTCCTCCCCTATAGCGGCATGGCCCTTCATTATGTGATACTCCTCTTCCGATAGTCTTCCCTCTTTAAACAAGATACTTTCAGGTATTGAAATTTTCCCAATATCGTGTAACAGACCGGCAATCCTTATCGTCTCAATCTCTTCGTCTGGTAACCTTAATTCTGTTGCTAATGCCAGTGCATAGTTCGACACCTGTAACGAATGGCCATATGTATAAGGATCACGTGCATCCACTGTTGCAGTAAGGGTATGAATAAATTGTTCTAACGTTTTATCAATCTCCGCGGCAAGTTCTTTAGATACTCGATTACTTTCCTCTAACTCAAGTATTCTAGTATTTGCATTCTCTGCCGTTTTCTTGAAACTGTAAAGTAGAACACCAATTAGAATTAATGTTAGTATTAACGATTCAGCACCATTCTCCTTGTAAAAATAGCCCTGTATGCCCCCGATAAATGCAAAAAGTATAAAGTGATGTAACTGGGAGCCAAGCAAATCGAATAAAATCGTTGTAAATTTATTCTTTGTAACTAGTTTAAGCAGGATAATATTTATTGACCAATTTGCTAATAAATATAAAATGGGTATGAAAAATAGAGCCATCAAGGTACTAGAAATTTTAGAAGGAACAATATTTACTATATTTACGTAGATTGAATAAGCTAATGTGATAGATAAGACGTATGAACCAATATTATATAGAGTTTTTATTAGTGGTAAACGCTTTGGATATATAGAGCAAGTAATTGCACCTATAACATTAATAATAATTGCCTCGCTAATCCCTGTACCTATCAAAACAGAAATAGAGACGACTAAGGACCAGGATATTTTCACTTGCTCTTGAGAACCATATATAAAAACTGGGACCCTGTAAGCTTCCGCCAATATCATAAGTAGAATAAAGAATGGAAGTGACTCAATACGAATGGGTGATTCTGAAAACCAGTATGAAGAAAATGAAATACAAAGTAAAATAAGAATAAGAATATATAGTTTAATTGACTTTGACATCATTTCCCCTCCCCTGCTCAATACTTAATTCTTTAAAGTCATCGGAATACTGGCAAACACGATTTCTCCCCAATCTCTTTGCTTCATATAGTGCCTCATCCGCAAATTGTATGAGTGTTTGGATATCTCGAGCATCCTTAGGATAGCTTGCAACTCCTAAACTAATTGTAAGAGATACTTTTTCTTCGCTTGCTGCTTTTAAATCTAGATGTTCAACCTCTTTTCTAATTTCCTCCGCCACTTGCTTAGCTCTAACAATATCAGTCTCTGGAAGGATCATGACAAACTCTTCTCCACCAAATCGCGCAGAAATATACTTCCCTTCCTGACCTTTTTTAAAGACCTGACCAATCGCTGAAATTGCTTCATCACCTAATGAATGACCGTAATTATTATTAATATCACGCAAATAATCCATATCACCAAATATCAATGAAAGGTCTTCACCTTGCCTTTTAGACTTTAAGAATTGTTCATTTATTTTCTCATCAAAATATCTATAATTATATATCCCTGTTTTTTCATCAATATAAATAAGTTGGGCTTTGTTAGCATTTTGCAGTAACTTCTGCAGTAACAAGGCTGGAATGATAAAAAATAGTAACAAATAAGAATTATATAAGTACGTTACTGCTAACAATGACCCTGTAATAACTAAAATACCTTCTGTAAGGACCGTGCTTTTTTGAATGGCAGGACCCCTTAACCAACTTATCTTTTCATCCAGACATATTAAAGTGTTTACAATTAGTATTTGAAAAGTACCATATAAGCTAGCCATTACAAACAACGCAATGGAAAAAAAGAATTCTGAGTCCGGAAACATTTCCGTTGTGACTTGAAATACAGACATCCCTATAAAACCGCTTATGATAACGTTAGATGCATTGATATCAGGACCTAAAAATGGTTCTGGATGTCTTTTTCTTATTCGGTCAGCTATTATTACCACACAGGAAACCAATATACTAAGAGCAAAAAGAGGAAAGGGTAAAACCACAAGAGCCGCAAACTCAACTACACAAGCAAGTCCAGCTGATATTTTTGAGTCTACAAAATTAAACAAACCACCGTGACGTGCCAAACAAATTAAAATAAGCCAAATTATAGTTGTGTAGTTAACGAATTCTGTTAGTGACTCTCCTTCACCCCAATGAAATATAGTAATTGTTAACGCTATCAAGTTACACGCCCAAGTAAAAACGTACGTTCTCAACGGGTGTTTCTTTTTCATATTCTTCACCTCTTTTTGATTGCCCTTTTAAATTTGCTATCATTTAGACGCCTCCTCTTTTTATTAGAGGAGGCGCTTTATTTTAATAATCGAAGTTATTTGACCAAGAAATGTTTGACCATGAGATATTTGACCATGAGATATTTGACCATGAGATATTCGACCATGAGATATTAGAGAACGAGCCATCTGCATCGGCTAATGGGTCTAATAATGGAGACATAGCATGGTTTTGTGTAACATCACTAGGCACATTAGATAAGTTAAAAAACGTTGCTGCATCAGCAGTAATAATTCCCGGTGTTCCCTCAGGCTGTTCTTTATAAGTTCTTGTTGTATTTTTAAGAATCCATTTCACTTGATCTGGTGTAAGGTCTGGGTTCACTTGAAGCATCAATGCGACAACACCACTAACCACCGGAGCAGCCATCGATGTTCCACCCATTTTAAAATAACTCTTATCAACGATATTTTCCGGCTTAATATCACGGATGGTTCCTTTTGGCATATATGAAACAATCTCAGAACCCGGTGCAACAACCTCTGGTTTTGAATGTCCATCTAGTGTGATCCCGTTAGCTGACCAACTCTTCATATGGTCATCATTAATATCCTTTGTTCCAACATCGTCCACTGCACCTACTGTAATGACAAATGGGTCATTTGCAGGAGCATAACAGACTGAGCAATCTGTTCCACCCTTATTCCCTGAAGATACAACAACAACCACTCCTGCCTTCCATAATACTTCCACTGCAGCTGCTGTTGCACTTTCTTTATAGCTTTGTTGCTGTCCTATTTGACTTGAAATATTTACAACACGTATATTGTATTTATCCTTATTGTTATAAATCCACTCAAGACCTTTAACTAGGTCCTGTTCGCTTGACATCCCTTTGTCATCACTGATTTTCACATTAACAAGATTAACACCTGGAGCTATTCCAACGAATTTCCCTCCACTTACAGAGCCATCCCCACCGATAATTCCTGCCACATGGGTTCCGTGCCCAAAAAAGTCAGCCATGTTTGCCGCATTACTGGAGGTCTTTGTTTCAGCAACAATTCTTCCTTTAAAATCTGTTGAATTACTCTCATTGAGTAATCCGCTATCCACAACTGCAACAGTTACCCCTTCGCCCTTATAACCCTTTGACCATACTTTTTCTGCCGCTACTGCTGTATTGTAAGCATTTTGAATAACCTTTGGATCAAGTTTTGTGGAGGTTTTTGATGTTTCAATGACTTCCGCATTTTCATTCACAAAAGCAACCCCTGCTAAACTCTTAATCTTTTCTACTTGATTAGGTTCTAGCTCAACAACTAAGGAATTAATAAACTTCCATTCTTCTAAAATATTGCCACCTAATTTCAGGACTTCCTCTTTTACTCCTTCTTGGTTAGCTTTTATCCCCACAATATATTCAGCTGTTTTCTCCTCGATAACATGATGATATACAGGGTTCACCTTTGCTGAAACGGTTACTCCCCCTAACAATAAAGATACCGTTAAAATACTTGATAATAATTTTTTCATCTTCATTTCTTAAAGCCTCCAAACAATCTGTTTTTTGTATTAAAGCTTGTCCAACTTCAATATTTATTCCTCCTATATGCCCCCTTTATTTTTAAGGTTCTATGCTCTTTCTTGGTTGTTGACAATAAACAAGGGGCTACCTAGATTGAATAGAATAGCCCCTCTGCCATTCGGTAACCCAGCCATCTTAGATTATAGATTAATCCTTAGATCTGTGGTTTTGCGCCCCAACCTTTCAGCTAGTTTGCCTTTTTCGAAATTTTTAATATTTTTTTTAAATTCGGAATCTATTTTTAGTATAAGGGTTAAATTACCTATTGACAATATGGTTTTTTTGTCGAATTTCGTAAAAATCATGTTTTTTTATTACTATTATCCTAAAAAAGTCAGTCTTTCATCATGGAAACATAATCAACCACTCTACTGTTACCCTTTAAAGGGCTTGAGACTCAAGTCAAAACTACTACCAAATAGATAGTCATTGGGCTGGCGCTGCGACTATTACCGCATAAGAATGTTTATGTCTGACAAATAAACCCCTGTGATTTCTCACGGAGTTTATTTATAATAGTATTTACGGTATGGTAGGGTTCATCGTAACGATCTTATCGTCTAAAATTTAAGGTAGCTTTTGTTTAATAGCTTAAGCTTTTTAAAAAGGCATCTCCCATTACCTAATTCACGTAACTGTTGGGTTATTGGTAATGTATCAATATTTACGCCCATTTTTCTTCTGTATCTTCCTTTAATACAATAAGAAACACCTAAAGTAATGTTCTAATCTAATTTATTTTCACTCTTTAACATTCATAGAAAGATCAATAAATACACTCGGTCCTTCATCCATTACAGATAGGATATTATCCTCTGTCAATACTGTACCTTGAGACATAAGCAAGTTCCCTGAATTGCTATAAATATTCTTAGTCACGGTCTTTCCTTCCAAAAGCTTTAATTGTTTATCTCTTAACTTTTCTACTTTTTTCTTTAAGTCATTCGCTGTGTCTATATTGCTAGTTTCTGAGGTATTTACCGCCACTTCGGTTTTATGAAGTACTTTTTTTGGCTTAGCTTCCTCACTAACGATTACTCGTTCCTTTCCAATCGAAATGACCTGTTCAAACGTGATTATTTCTTCCTGGTTACCTGATAATATAGCGAGCTGTTCCAACTTACCTGAATCTTCATTAATCATGTACTCTGTGACTTCACCTATATAGTTCCCTTTTTCTGTAATCACATCTGTACCTATGATTTGAACTTTCTTACTAACTAATTGGTTGATCATATTATAAGAGATATCCAATTCACTCTGCTCTACCATAACTGCATAATCGCCAATGCCAACCACGTTGTTAAATGGGACGACCTTAATACCGCCTTGCCGATTTTCTTGTTCAAGACTAAGAAAATCAACTGAAAAACGGTCTGGATTTATGATTAACCCCTTGACTTTACCAAGGAGACTTCCGTCCGTAATAGTTAAGATAGGAAGGTTTATTAACTGTATACTTCTTTTCATAAAATCACTCCTCTAATTCTCTTTCATTTTCTTTTAAATATTGTAATTCTAACAATAAAGGTGGATAGTTCCTGTACTTTTGATACATGGAGTGCCACCACAAATCAAAGTTTGCCTTCTGTCGATGTTCTTGATAATGATTTAATAGCATTTTGCCGATCAGATAATACTCATGAAGAGGTAGTTGGTCATTCAAGTGTTCACGGAGAACTTTTTCATATTCTTCTGGGGAATAAATTTGCTTAACTAATTCCAGCTGTTCAATAATGATTTTAACCAAATGATGTTTGAACTGTTCTTGGTCATTTCCTCTATTATTCTGGTGTTCAACATGAATAGGTTCCGAATCTTTTAACCTCACTTCTTCATTCTTACTTGCCAGCTTATCATTCAGTTTAAACTCTTTTACATTTAAAAAGGGATCAATTTTATAGTATCCATCTGATTCTCCAAGGAGATGTCTTTTTCTCCTTCCATCAAAAAAGTTCCCACGAGGCCCATAGATTGAAGTCCAATAAGCGAGAGCTTCCATAAAATCACCCAAAATTCGGTCATGATTCAAAATTACAGGTACTACGCTCTCATTAATCCTCCCTTTAATATCGACCTCCCCCGCAGTTGCAACTGTTAGATTCATGTGGGCAGCTTTCATATGAAGTAGACAGGGATTAATCAGACTATGTGGACCAATTAAATCTAAAGCTTTACGTGTCATTCCATAAGGAACGACAATCGGGGAAGAGATCGTTAAATCGTTCTTTCCGATTGTAATATTAAGAAAATAGTTACCAATGTGGACGGGATGCATGCTCTCAAGCTTTCCAACATAATGTATTTCTTCTGTATCATCGTCATCAAGAATATTTTGATTGTTGATAACAATATCTGCTTCCTTTTTCTTCAATCTTTGGATAAAGGGAACTAGTTCGTATTGGTCAATGGGGATCGCTGTATCATGGAAAATTAGTTGTTCACCATTAGCGATTTCAGCCCCTATGGCAAAGGCTGTATCATGCCCAATATATTCAGGAATATCAATAAAATCCAAATTACAAGAATGGAGGTAAGCTCTAATCTTTTCCGAGGCTCCATGGACAATGGGAATAATTTCAAAATTGTCGTGGATAATGTTATCAATTAGGTGTCGTAAATAAACGGAGTAGTCAGAAATGGATAGAATAATAGATACCTCTACAGGAATCCTATTGTTAACGTTCTTCAATCCCTTATCTTTATATTCCTCGTAATATTGGTTTTTACGGTTTCCGTTTGAGTAACCCCCTCTACTTCCATATGTCTCCAATAGATAATAGCATGCTTCCACTGTATCCCCATGCATCCGCTGATAGGCTTCTGACATGACTTCACCTTTTTTTGCCGTATGATTGGCACGCTTTTTGTTCATTTTAAGCACGTTAATGTCATTAGAGATTTTTATATTTAAATTCTTGCTTATCGCAATGGCGTTGGCTAATTGGGGATTAGCTAATGCTTTAATCCCCATGGTAGCCAATGCCTTCTTACTAAATGCATGAGGTATTGTGAGTACATTTTCCAATCCAAGATCTCTTCTTCGCTGCACCATATTAATAAAATAACGGTCAATAGCCGGGGCATGGGGACGAGGATGCCTTGCTACCCAATCGATGGCATTTAAAGCCATATCAACCCCTGATTCAATATCTGAAACAAATGGGAGCAGATCCTCTGCAGGAATAATAATATCCGCATCCAGAAACAGATAGATATCAGCTTCCACCTGCATGGCCCCAAGAGCCCGACCTACATCGTTTCCTAACGGTTCTTCAAATTCAAGAACTTGTGCACCTTGAGAACTTGCAATATTCCCCGTCTCGTCATTTGAACCGTTGACAACCACAATAATAAACTCTGGGCTTAAGCGCTTCACTTCATAGAGAACTCTTCCGATCTTATCCTCCTCATTCATGGCCGGTATAACAACAGCCAGCTTTTTATTCATATTTCGTTTAAGATTGTTCATGACCTTCTCCTCTCTTATGAGATTCAAAATTTTGAGTTAGGTAAACTTATAATTCTTCCTGTACCAATTAATGGTTTTCTTTAATCCATCCTCAATTTTAATGGATGGAGAGTACCCAAGAACTTGTCTTGCTTTTGTTAAATCTGGTACCCGCATCGGTGAATCCTCATAACCTAAGCCATATGCTTCCTCATAAGGGATATAAATGATAGGGGACTGTGAATTAGTCAAATCCTTAATCAATTCAGCAAGTTGGGTAATTGATATTTGGTGTTCAGTACCAATATTAAACACTTGATTATTGTGCTTCATGTCCATACATAGAATGGTTCCGTCTACAGCATCATCTTTATACGTAAAACAGCGTGTTTGCTCTCCTGTTCCATAAACGGTGATAGGCTCATTTTTCAATGCCGAAACGATAAATCTTGGAATGACTCCCCCATATTGTGTAGCGATAGCCCGAGGACCATATATATTAAAGTAGCGCACAATGGATACAGGCAAACCTTTACGTGCATAGGCAAAGCAAAGATGCTCATCTAATGCTTTTGCAGTCGCATAGCACCACCGATCCGTCGTTGTTGGTCCCAAAACACGAGATGAATCCTCACGGTAAGGAAGTTCCAAGTTCTTTCCATATATCTCTGACGTAGAAGAAAATACCACCTTCTTTTTTTGTATATACGCTTGCTCCAATACAACTTGGGTTCCTTCAATGTTTCCTTGGATAACATGCAGCGGGTTTTCAACCGTATTCTTTACCCCTAATACCGCAGCTAAATGGAAAATGACATCACATTCATCTACAAGTTTCTTTATTAATTCCTTCTCGAACACAGTTCCTTGGATAAATCGGAAGTTTGGGTTCCCATGAATCTCTTTATGAAAATCCATATTACCTGTTGATAAGTTATCCACGCTAGTCACTTCATGTCCCATCTTCAATAATCTATCTACAAGATGTGAACCAATAAACCCAGCTCCACCTGTCACTAGTATTTTCATACAATTCCTCCTCCTAATCTAAAAACCTTTGCCTTTCCTTTCATTCCTTCAGTGACATTTCTTGTATCAAAGATTAATGGTGCATAGTCTAGTATTTTCTGAACAGGAATGATCGAGTGATCGGAAAAGATCAAGACACAATCAGCCTCTTGTAAATTTTGTTCAGTCAATTCTCTACTATACATTGGTACCCCATCAACCATTATCTCCGGGATGTACGGATCATGATAGGATACACGTATTCCCTTTTGCTGAAGTAAGTGTATAATCTGAAAAACTGGGGATTCCCTAACATCATTAACATCCCGCTTATAGGTGACACCATATATCAAAACATTGGCTTTTTCTAAGTTCTTAAATTGTTGATGAAGGATTTCTGATACTCTTTCTACAACATATTTTGATGAATGTCTATTGACGGACAAAGCCATGTTAATAAATTCACTCTCTATACCAAATTGCCTTGCCTTCCATTGTAAATATAAGGGATCTACTGGGATACAATGACCACCAATCCCCGGTCCAGGATAATATGCCGTAAAACCAAAAGGTTTTGTACTAGCCGCCCGAATAACCTCCCATATATTAACATTTAGCGAGTCACATATAATCGCTAACTCATTTATAAACGAAATATTAATAAGTCGGTGGGCATTTTCTACTAGTTTAGTAAGTTCTGCGATTTCTGTACTGGTTACTTTTACGAGTTTAGTAAAAATCAGCTGATATAGATTGTAGACTCTCTCTAAGCAATTATCAGTAACTCCACTGATAATCTTTGGTATTTCGTGCATTCCTAGTTGGTGATTTCCAGGGTCTATTCTTTCTGGAGAATAACCAACAAAAAAGTCATTACCGACCTTTAAGCCTCCTTTTTCAAGAATAGGGACTAATACTTCTTTTGTTGTTCCAGGGTAGGTGGAGCTTTCTAAAATAATTAGTTGATCCCGCTGAAGATACTTACTTATCTCAAACCCAGCACTTTGTAAATAGGTTAAATCTGGATTATGGAGATTATCTAATGGTGTTGGAACACAAATAATAATAGCTTTTACAGAAGATAACAAAGAAAAATCTGTCGATGCTGTGAATCTATTTGTTGCAATTGCCTCTTGAATAGTTTTGTCTCCAACATCTGTTAAATAGCTTTTGCCTTTTTTTAAATTATCTATTTTCCTTTTATCATTATCAATTCCTTTAACCTCAAGTCCCTTTTTTATAAGAGTCAATGCAAGAGGTAGTCCTACATACCCCAAACCAACGACTCCTATGCTGGAAACTGTATTATTTCTATTTATCTCCCATTCCTCCATAAAATCATCCTTCCTTAGCAAATAGTTTCTAGTTATTCTATGTACGTTTTAATATGTCGTGCTAGACGTTGCTCCTATGAAATTAAAAATAGGTATTAAAACTATCACCTATGAAAATGACCAAAAAAAAGACCACTAAGAATCAGAGTGCTCTTTTTTATAAGTGGATTATTTAGGTTTTTTATACTGTTGGTTTAATATAATTTTGGGTGTACACTATTGGTTGTTAGTTACGTGGCTTCAAAGTCTTACTATTCCTAAAGTCTTTAGTATCTTACTATTTATTGCTTCAGTCGATTATATAACCATATAGCTATATAGGGCGTTTATGCCTCAATTTGATGGCTTCATTAAAAGTGATTTGAAACTCTCTTTTGGTATAGAAGCGACATACGTTGCAAACTCTACTTGTACTTGACCAAAATCTTCTTCTATCACCTTGCGTGTCATTTTCTCCAATTGTTTATATTTATTACCTCTTATCCTTTTTCGTCAATCAAGTACTACATAATGCAACCTTTTAACACAAAGTAACGTTTGGTAGCCATCTTCTTATATAATAGGTTCCTTTTTTATATTCCTTTACAACGATATCATTCGAGAAAACCTGTTGTTCTTCCGAGTTGAGAGCAGTGAATTTATTCATATATTTGAATATTATGCTTTTCTCATTTATATTTTTCACCACACAGTTAATATTCACATTACCGCTTAACTTATAAATCTACACCAATATATGTGATTTAAGAAAAGGAAATAATACAAAAGGAGGATTATCGCTTTAAATGGCGGGATATCTATAAAAGAAACAAAAAGAGACCCTCTAGAATGTTTATTATTAGTTCTAAATAAATCCTGCATAAGTTGACTATTTACATTGCTTAGTGATAAATGAACCTTCAGATGTTCGATGTCTAAGAGCAAATCCCTCCTTTCTGCAGGGTAATACCTTGACCCCCGGCATGTTAAAGCTTTAACGCGATGGGGGCCAGGCATTAAATATTACTTTAGAACCTGTTCAACCTCCTTGAGTAAAAAGGAATATCCAGGTACCTCTTTGTATTTTCTTTTACATATTCTAAAGCTTGCTTGTAGCTGTATTCGAACGCTTCTTCTTTTTCAATTAGGACGTGTGGTTCAACACCAGTGCCCTCCCAATTGGTATTTGTGATCGGATTAATAGCTCTTCCTGTCGATATAAAGGCTTCAAAGTGGTTAGTAATTGGTTGAATGCCACCCGGAAGAGCTGCTCCTCCCGTAAATTCTCCAACAACTGTGGCACGGTTTAGATTTTTCAAGTTATAGGCAAATTCTTCAGCTGCCGAGAATGTATAATTGCTTGTAAGTATATAAACTGGCTTATTAAAGTAGAAATTGAGTTTTCACCTATTTATGAGGTGGTTTCTAGTTTGTCTGTATATATAACGCAAAAAGCAAGCTATGATTTGGATAAACATTGGTTTAAGAATATCGAGGATCGTATCCAACCAGAATTGATAGAATTATTGAAGGATCAAGAAACAATACATCTTGTAGGATATTTACTCCTTCTTATTAAGAAAAGTCCATATAAGAATTCACTACAACAATTTATCTCTTGGTTGAAGGAACTATCAATCGGTGAAATCTATGAATTGTTATATATCTATTTTAGAGAAAATCCCTTAAAGGATCTCGATTATTTTAGAAACTATTACGTAACAGTATTGTCTTTATGGGATGAGATTTATAAGGTAAAAGATGATGTGAATCGCTACTTAACGTTTGCAGCGGAGGAAAAAAAATTAAAACAGAACAGTATTGCCCCTGATATGATTGTTGAAGAATGCACAAATGGAATCTACATTCAACAAAGTGAGGAAATCTCAGGAATTATATTAATCCCTACCTACCATTTTTCTCCTCAAAATAGAATATACAGTTTTAAGGAAACTATCTTAATCCAATTTTCCGTCGATATCCCAAACGAGGGTGAACAAAAAGTACCCTTATCTTTAATAAGAAAGACGAAAGCTCTGGCTGACGAGAAACGGCTTAGAATTTTGCAAATTCTAGCTACTGAACCTAAAACCTTTACACAACTTGTAAGATTAACAAACCTTTCAAAAAGTAACTTACATTATCATTTAGTTTTGCTACGTTCGGCTGGCCTAATTAAAATCACTAACTTTATGTTTTCCCAGCAGCCAGACTTGTACGAGATTCGTCCGAATGCTTTTTATAACCAAAAAGAAGAGTTAGAGGCATACATATATTCGGGGCAAGTGTAATAACTCGATAGCATTTTTAGAATCAGGCTAAAAGTGAAGAAAAAACTCCTTCGAATGATCTCATTACAAAAATTGGGATTACGCCTGCTGCTAGCTATAAAGATATCCCAACTCATATTTCAATATTCCTCTTGAAGAGCAAAAGAAAAAGAAAGTTACTGAATTCCTAATCTATTGGATACCCTTCGTAAGTATGGTGTTGTTACTAGTGCAAATTACTTTATTGTTTTGCTAGAACTATATAATAAATGATAAATCCAATCATAAGACCAGGAACTAAAGAGAGCATCGGTAAAAATACTGGACCAAATAAGACACCCATTATTTTTAGTTTTGTTGAAAAAATTAAACCAATTGTTATAAAAAAAGCACCAAAAACAAAAGGGATATACGAATACGGATTTATGTTTCCTTCTGCATCCCTATATGCATCCCACATTGCGAACATATACAGACAAGGATAGAACATAAGCCATTGAAAATTTGTAACATCAATGGCTTTGTGTATTTCTCCTGTAAAAGAATATATTATCGCTAAGTTGAATTTACTCATTACATTTACAAGAAATTCTAAAAAAATAAATATACTCCCTTTAAATAACCTCCTATTTAATAATTGACCGAACCCTGGTAATGCTATGCTCCATAATAAAGCCTCATGTTTTTTAGGTTTTTTATAACAGCTCACCCAATATCACTCAATTCATCTTTTGGTTACGATCTTCCATTTGAGGTGGTTCTTCCATCCAACCATTTTTAATCATTATTTTTGCACCGTCATGAGCATACTCGAAAATATCTTTCATAAAAATAGTCATTTTTGCTGGCAAATCATTTCTCAAACTAAAAGCAGTTCCTAGTGAGCTACCTCCCATAGAAAAACTACAAAAAAGGCTTGTGCAATACATCATCAGTTTATCAGAAAAAGGAGCGACCGTAGAACGTGTTGGATTACCACCCGAGGTTACAGGGGTTTGTATGTCATCATGTAACAAAAGTTCGCATAACTCCTTTATTATACTTTTAGCAATTTCCGCTCCTTCTAAGAAAAACTTCTTTACTTCTTCTTTATTTGCACATTGAGCAAATCCTGTTATCATTTGCATTCCAGTCATATTTGATTCAACAGCATGATGTAGTTGAGCAACTTCTACCGTATTTAATGTTCTTTTTTCGCTGAGTAAATTGAGGGGAAGTCCACCTAAATAGTTGGTGTTTTTAACAAACTCAACTGATTTCGGCATCGAAACATAAGGCGGACGAGCAAGCATACCCTTTTCAAGCAAATATTGTGTACAGAGATTATAATACTCTTGAGTAATGGCAGTAAGTTCTTTAAAAATCATGACAATATCTTCTCGATATGCCATCGTTATATTTAGTGAATGTAATCCCATACTAATTTCCTTTAATAGTCGAACGAACATGATGTCGAAACCATTATCATATAAATTCGGCACCTCTTTATTAACATCCTCTAAAGTAAAGCCAACTGGTATTACAGCCCCTTCATTTTGTAGAGTTTCTGTTATTTTAGTAACATAAGGCGTAAGATCTCTATATAGATTACTCATAATATCCTTGGCTTTTTCATCATCGGCTTTCTCTATAAAATATTCTAACATTCGTAAAATCATTGTTTTCTCTTGATATGTAAGCCATAACGTACCAAGTTCGGATGATGTAATTGCGGGTTTTTCTGACATCAAACTATCCCCCCCTGTAATGTTCTTAGTTTTAGGTTGACCTTTAAACGGTTTTTAATTCAATATTTTTCTTGGTGACTTCATTTCACTGATTGCATTAAACAACCCTTTAAGCGATAACCTTCACAAAGTCCCGTAAAACAGAAGTAGTTTATTGCGCAGTATTTAGTCTACTATGCATTTTAGAATGATGTTTCTGATTCCAGATTACTGCACCTTTGGTTGAAGTGCATCTTCACAAATCACTTAAGTTCAAATTATACCAACTTTAATTACCTATCTTCTAAAAATATTCACTAGTCACCAAAAACAAACGCTCAGCTTTTTGCGCCAGCCATCGGGGTCGGTGGAGGAACGCTTGTTCCTTGGTCGTTAATTCCTGCGGCAGCGATTTGTGGAGTCGATCGGTTTGAGCTGGTTGTGATTGGATTGGTTGTGACCACGATTGTAGCGATGTTTTTGTTATAGAAAAGGCCTCTCACTTAGTGGGAGGCTAATTTTTTTGATTACTCTTTCAACCAAAGATTTTAATGATTCAACAAAAGATTGAATCCTATAGTTGAACAAAGACGATAAACAATATCAGCCAGCCTGTTATTTCTGACTATATACTTTTTTTCGTAGGAAAAACCATAACCATATAGGCAATTTAACTCTATAAAACGATAAAAACTTTCTGTAGATAAACCAGCTAAATTATCAAAAGGGTGCGATTCTCAAGTCAGAAAAGGTGGGGCTAAAAATAGGATATTAAAATGGATTGTGTCTCTATACAAAGATTGATATTATTATATTTATTGTTTTTGAAAGAGAATACTACTTACATCATAGAAGGAGCACAATATTTACGCAAAAAAAATTACCGTTTTCAACATATGGAATCATTGGTACGATGCTGTTTGGAATGTATTTCGGGGCTGGTAACTTAATTTTTCCTATACAGCTAGGACAGCTTGCTGGGACAAATTTCTGGCCAGCATTAATAGGTTTCTTAGTAACAGCGATTGGTCTACCATTTATAGGAATTTTAGCAATCGGGCTATCCGGAAGTAGTGGACTTCGTGATTTGGCTAATCGGGTACATCCAATATTTGGAAGTGTTTTCACAGTGACTCTTTACTTAACAATTGGTCCTTTTTTCGCCATTCCTCGTACAGCGACAGTCCCATTTGTTGTTGGGTTTGAACCATTTATCAATCCAGAACAAGTTAGTTTATGGCTTGGAATCTTTAGCTTACTATTTTTTGTGATTGTCTATTATTTTTCACTGAATCCTGCGAAAATTATAGACTATATAGACAAATATTTAACCCCAGCGTTTTTAGTATTTTTATTCTTTTTAATAGGAATTGCCGTAATTAAGCCAATGGGTAACTTTGGTAATCCAACAGGCGACTACACTCAACTGGCTTTTATGACAGGCTTTAAAGAGGGTTATAACACGATGGATGCTCTTGCTTCACTCGCCTTCGGTATTGTTGTCATCAATGCAATTAAGAGCCAAGGAATTACCGATCCGCAAGATATTTCAAAAGCTACAGTGAAATCAGGCATGTTCGCGATGGGGCTAATGATGATTATTTACGGTCTTATCACGTATATAGGAGCATCGAGCGTAACAGCAATCGGCACATTTGAAAATGGTGGTCTGATCTTCTCAGCAGTATCTCAATATTATTTTGGTTCATTTGGTTCCATTTTATTAGGAATTATTATTGTACTTGCTTGTCTAAAAACGAGCATCGGAGTTATTACGGCATGCAGTGAGTTTTTCCATAAATTATTACCAAAAGTTAGTTATAAATGGTTCGTGTTCATACTATGTTTTATATCATTCTCAATTGCAAACTTCGGCTTAAATAATATTATTCAATTCGCAGTGCCGGTTTTAATGCTCTTGTACCCGTTAGCTATTGTTCTTATATTATCAGCACTCTTCTCACCATTATTTTCTAAAAAGCAAAGTGTTTATGCGACGTCAATGTTCCTAACCTTTTTCGTTAGTATTATAGACGGTTACAGCGCGTTAGCCAATAGTTTGCCTGGAGCGACTGTCCCATTACTTGAAGGAGTTAAATTGTTCTACATTAATTATTTACCTCTTTACCACATTGGTCTTGGATGGATTTTACCAGCTTTCGTAGGTGCTATTATCGGTTATACCTGGCCAATGCAATTTTGTAGTAAGGGAAAGGAATGGGAATAATTTAAATAAAAAACAAATAGGAGCTTTATTAGAAAAGCTCCTGTTTGTATATTTATTGGTTACAACTAATAACCAGATTTTTCAGAGGTGAAATTGTCAAGCATTGTATGATCGTCCAGTTTAGCAAGAGACTTTTCAGCTGGCCCCTCTATAACTTCACCTGTATAGGAGAACCTTGAGCCATGACAAGGGCAATCCCATGTTCGATCGCCATGGTTCCAATTTACTTCACAACCAATATGGGTACAGGTCGTATCAACAATATGGAGTTTTCCATTACTATCTTTGTACGCACCCTTACGTTTTCCTTCTATTGAAACAACTGCACCTTCATCAGTTGATAAATCACTAACTTCTTTTTCGGATATTTCTAATTTCCCTTTTATTAAGTGCTTTGCCACATCAAAATTTTCTCTAAAAAATACTTTTAAACTTGGATCTGCGTAAAAACGAGAAGGAGTATATAATTCCTCATATGGATTCTCCCTTTTCATCACAATGTCCCTAAGTAATCGAGCGGCAGCTGTCCCATTAGTCATTCCCCATTTACGATAACCTGTGGCAATTAAGATTTGTGGGTGTGAAGCAGTAATAGCGCCAACGTAAGGTACTTTATCCAAAGTAATTAGGTCCTGAGTTGACCACCGATAAAGTATCTTATTAGAGTTTAAAACGTCTTTACTAAATTTCTCTAAAGCCTTGTAATGCTCCAGAGTATCCTTCCCTTGTCCTGTTTTATGACTTTCTCCACCAACTAAAACTGCATTGTCACCGTTAATCTTAACAGAACGAAGTGAACGGCTAGGTTGATCTACACTTAAATACATACCGCCAGGGTACTCCCTTTCCGTTTTCACGGCAAGAACATAAGATCGATCGGCATACATTCTAGTTGAATACAATCCTGTCCCCTCATAAAAAGGAAAGTGAGAACAAGCTAGAGCATAATCTGCCTTAACACTATAATCGTTACGGGTGCGGACATTGACTTTTCGGTCTTCCTCCTCAATATTTACTGCTATGGTATTTTCAAATAAAAGCCCCCCAGAATTCACAACCTCTTGTAGTAGATGAGAAAGATACTTTAAAGGGTGAAATTGGGCTTGGTTTTTCATTGAAAGGGCATTTAGTATCTTTATATCAAAAGGTATACTGTTTTCTAGTTCTCCTTCTATTTCTAGCTTTTGATAGGCTTCTAATTCTTTTTCTAATTTGCTGTTATACTTTTCGGTCGTTGCATACAAGAAAGCATCTTGTTTAGTGAAATCGCAATCAATATTATGTTCTTTCACAGTATTTTTAATAAATTTCATTGCTTCTGTATTCGCTTCATAGTACATTCTTGCTTTTGTGTGCCCTAAGTGATTAATAAACTCGTCATAAATTAAATCATGTTGAGCCGTTACCTTGGCAGTTGTATGACCAGTTGTCCCATTTAATAATTTACCAGCTTCTAGAATAGCGACCCTTAAACCCTCTTTACATAAAAGGTATGCCGAAGTTATTCCTGTAATCCCCCCACCGACAATAACTACATCCACCTCAATATCTTCACTTAATTGACTAAATTGTGGTATATCCAAGTTTTTAAACCAGTAGGATTCAGGATATTCTGGGAGCCTTATGTCATGATCTATTTTCACAGCTTTTGTCCCTCCGTAAAGTAGTAGGCAAACAATATTTTAATATAAACAATTATTTACAAATGTTTAGGGTTCGATACGTCTAAAAAAGAAACTCCGTTATGTATCGTTTGTTAATCTAAAATAACGATGTGTATACTATAGCCCATTAGGAGCTTATAAATGTCTCTAGTATTTTTCTTTCTTCTTTCAACAAAAAAGGACTGAAATCCCAGTCCCTATAATAATTCCTTTAGTATTGTGTTTTCATAGGTCTTTGAACATAGAGGTTCACTGATAAAGAACCCTTGTCCATTGGTACATTGAAGCTCTTTCAGAACAGCTAATTGCTCCTCGGTTTCTATTCCTTCAGCAACAATTTTCAAATCTAAATTTCTTCCTATATCAATGATACTCTTAACCATAGAAACAGCATTTGGATTGGTTATCAAATCCTGAATGAATGAACGGTCTATCTTTAAACGGTCAATAGGTAAATGTTTTAAATAACTTAAAGAAGAATATCCAGTACCAAAGTCATCCAAAGCGATCTTAACGCCTTTTTCTCTAAGTTGATTAAGTATCACAATTGAATCATGAGGGTCATGCAAAATGCCTTCAGTAATTTCTAGGACAAGATGCTCAGCATCTAAGCCAACTTCCTTTAAAATCTTTTCGACTTTCTGGTAAAAATTTCTATTTTGTAGTTGACGAATAGATATGTTCACCATTATTTGTAGATTGTCGTGCCCTTGATTCATCCATTGTTTATTTTGTGTGCAAGCTTCCTTTAGCACCCATTCCCCTATTTCTTGGATTATTCCAGTTTCCTCTGCGATAGGAATAAATTCAACTGGTGATATTACCCCCATTTCCGGATTAGTCCACCTTAGTAAAGCTTCCGCACCAATCAAGTCTCCGCTTTTCAAATTAATAATTGGTTGATAATAAATTTCCATTTCATGATTATGGATTGCTTTTCGTAAACTTTTCTCTATTGAAACTTTTCGCTGGAGAATTTGGCTCAATTCACTTGTGTAATATTGAAAATTATTTCTACCTTTAGCTTTAGCCATATACATTGCCGTATCTGCATACTTTACCATTGCATCAATGTTATTAGCGTCATCTGGATATAAGCTGATTCCAATACTCGGCGAAATAAGAACTTCTTCAACATTCTTTAAATCCAACGGTGACCTAAATTGGTCTATTATTCTGAGAGCAATGCGATTCACTACTTCTTTTTCCACGTTATTTAACAGTATAATGAATTCATCTCCACCTAAACGGGAAACCATATCTTGGTCACGAATCGACAATTGTAACCTTTTTGCAACCTCCTTTAAAAGTAAGTCTCCTACGTCATGCCCCATCGTATCATTAATAAATTTGAAATGGTCTAAATCTATAAATAATACAGCAAAGGAATGATTATTTTGTTCCGATTCAGTTAAAACCTCTTTTAACCGTTCACTTAATAATTGACGGTTAGGAAGGTTGGTTAAACTATCGTAATAAGCCATATGATGAATCTTTTCTTGCATATTCCTTTGTTCAGTCATATCTTTTGCAATACAATACACTCCAACCGTTTTACCATCTACTACGATCGGTACATTCGTTACACTAAGGTTTATGGCGTGGCCTTGTTTATGAAAAATTGAACACTCAAAATTTTGAGGTGCTCCCTCAATTGTTTTTTGAAAGTTTGTTAAAACTCTGTCTAAGTCCTCGGGAATTAGTAAAGGTATAAATGAAGTACCAATCAACTGTTCTGGTGTATATCCAGACACTTTTTCACAGGTATAATTTGCACTGACAAAATTCCCTTCTAAGTTAAACATAAAAACAGCATCTGGATGAAATTCAAATAGCGATTGGTATTGTTGCCTGCTTTTTTCTAACTGTTCCCTAACCCTGTTTCTCTCAGTAATATCCTTACCTACCGACATAATAGCTTCTTGTCCTCTATAAACAACGTTGATTGAAGAAGTTTCCACTACTCTTGTTTCTTCATCTAATCGTGTGAGTTTTGTTTCTATAAACTCTAATTTTTGTCCACTTTTAACTTGGTTAAACCTTTGGAGAACACCTTCTTTACTGTCAGAATGAATAAAATTCAATAAATGCTTTCCAATGATTTCATTAGAATTTTTAGCACCCAATATTTTAGCTGCTTCAGGATTTGCAAATAAAATAATCCCATCTTTGTGAATAATAATCGGATTAGGAGAGTTTTCAATGAGTTTATCGTAGTTTTCGACAGTTACTTTTAACTCTTGTTCCAATAATTTTGGGATTGTTATATTTACAGCCATTAGAAAGGTGCCGACTATTTCATTATTTTTATCTTTTAACTGGTCACCATTTAAAATGTAGTAGTTAAGTTTATCATCTTTTTTAGTTCTCACACATAATTCATAATCATGAACGGATTCACCATTCAATAATCGAAAGAGGGGAAGATCAGCTCGGTCAATGGGTGTTTTTCCATCTGGATATAATGCTGTAAAGAATTTTGACCACTGTTCAGGGGAAAGCACCTCATCCGGCAACCCATACATTTCTCTAGTGTATTTGTTTACATATGTTAGTGCCCCATTTTTATCGGTAATAACAACCGCAGTCCGTGTGTGCTCTAATGATAGTTCCAATAATGATAAATTATCTAATAATTCTTCAATTTTATTTTTCATATCATCACCAAACTTCGATATTTATTATAATCCACATCTTACCATAAACATTTCCAAATTAAAAAATTATTAGAGTAACCTTTCCTTTCTTTTTATTTGACTACACACACAAATTATCATAGATAACCTTATAACCAAAGTAACCCTCTTCACAGTGATGGACTTTTCCTTGATAAAGCAAATCATTTCAATCTGGGCTGGTGATGCAAATTTAACAGCATTAGGTCAATTCGCAGCGGAAAACATAAGGTTTCAGTCCTCCTTCATTATAATTTTAGATTTCCCCATAAAAATAACGTTTGTCATTTGTGCGAAGTATAAAATCGAAAATATTCCATTATAAGTCTATTCTTATATTAAAGAGAGGTGGAACTTAGTATTTTAAACTACTTTACGACTGTTCCTTTTCGGTAACTGTCCATTTTTGCTGAACATTTTTATTAATTAAATGTAAAATTTTATTTCTTTCGCACAATATTTGTCAAAAATAGTATAATAGATTTCATGTCTTGTATCTATTAACTTCTAGGAGGAAATTTTCTTGTTTAAGTCCATTCGTTCCAAACTATTTTCTGTACTGCTAATTGCCTCAATTTTACCGTTGTTATTAGTCAGTACGATTCTCTACTTAAAAACAAAAGATGGCTTTTCGAATCTTTTAAATGAAAATCAGGATGCCACGAGAGGTTCAATTTTAACACAGTTAAACTTAGCCTCAACACAATTGCTGAATCTTACAAAGCTTTATGCCAATGATCAAGAATTAATAAAGGCTTATCAAAGCAATGATAGAGAACGGCTCGATACTAAGGTTCAAGAATTATATAAGAGATTAGAAGTTGAACATGGCCTTGATGTTTTAGAATTTGGTGACTCAAATGGAGTTGTTTTTTACAGAGGTCATAATCCAGAAAAATTCGGAGACAACAAGAGCGATAAGCCAGCTATTCAAGCAGCACTGAAAGGTGACGAAATATCAGGCTTTGAGTTTGGAAGCAGCGGTTTGGCTGTTCGAGCATTCGTACCGATTAAAGATGGAAATGTCACGGTAGGTACACTTCAAACAGGATTAAATAGTCAGTTTATAAATTCCATAACTCAAACTCTACATGGAGTTCATTTACATATCACCAATCCTGAAGGAGAAATATTAGTATCATCTAAAGAAGAAAGTATTGGTAACCATATAACCAACGGAGCAATTATTGAACAGGTATTAAAAGGCGATGAGGTTACCCAAGAAACTGGTCAATTTTTAGAATCATACATACCGTTATTTGACCCTACCAATACTGAAGTAATAGGTGTTATGAATATCAGCCAAGACGTATCCATTGTGAAGAAATCACAGAATAATATTATATATTTACTTATTATCGTTGCAGTTGTTACTATTATCATTGTTACATTCGTTGCATGGGTATTTAGTAGGAGATTTTCTAAGCCAATTCAAGAAGTAACAGCTATGATGAATGAGATTTCTAATGGGAATCTGAATGCAACCCTTTCTAAGACAAATAAAAAAGATGAAATTGGGCAACTATTTACATCAGCAGGGGAAACGCAAATAAATTTAAAGAATATCATTCATATGTTGTCAGAGTTATCGAGTCAAGTGAAACAACAATCCACATCAATTAGATCATCCTCCGATGAAATTATCCAAGGAAGTAATCAGGTTGCAGTTACCATGCAAGAATTATCTAGTGGAGCTGAATCTCAAGCAGTATCTACCGCTGACTTGGCTAGTACAATGAATCGATTTGTCGGAAAAATTTCAACCGCAAGTGAAAGTAGTATAGAGATTGCTTCGACAGCAAATGAAGTAAGGTATTTAACGGATGAGGGAAAAAAATTAATGAAATCCTCAATTAGTCAAATGGGTACGATTCATCAGATCGTAGATAAAGCTGTTAATCAAGTAATGAGCCTAGACAGAAAATCAGGAGAAATTAATCATTTAGTGAAAGTAATTCAAGAAATAGCAGAGCAAACGAATTTATTAGCACTAAATGCAGCCATAGAAGCTGCTAGAGCAGGGGAAAGTGGTAAAGGCTTTTCCGTTGTGGCAGGCGAGATTCGTAAACTTGCGGAACAAGTATCCCGATCAAGTGTAGATATTAGGCAAATTGTCGAAGGCATAAAGGAAGATTCAAACCAAGCAGCCACTTCTTTAAATGAAGGGTTTGATCAGGTAGAACTAGGAAAAAAACACATCAACACGACTGGAGAAAAGTTCGATAAGATGACAGTGGCACTCGCTACCATGATTGAGAAGATAAATAAAAATACAGCTGAATTTGAAATAATCAAAGCAGATTCAAACCAAATTGGGGTATTTATCAATGATATTGCCTCGGTTTCAGAAGAGGCAGCTGCTGGTATTGAGCAAACTTCAGCTTCTGTTCAACAAACGAGCAGTTCTATGGAACACATTGCAAATAGTGTGTATCATCTAGACAAGTTATTGGAAGATCTTCGTGAATTAACAAAACAATTCAAAATCTAAAATAAGCTATTTAATTAGCACATCCAAACCGAATTAAACGCCTTTTGAGAATTTTGCTCACAGGCGTTTTTTCTGAGGTTTTATACTTCACATAGGTAAGTAGTAACACCCTATATATAGGCCGCTGTACAGTATATTTGTACTGTGTAGCAAAAGATTTGATCTGGATATAATTGAGAGGGCTTGTTGAACTAAAGCCCCTTGTACTACAACAAGATATATGTTCAATTGTTTTTATTCTTTCGTTGCATCTCCAACAACTCTTTTAACACCTTTTTTGTTTTTGTATTATCTACTCCACCCCTTACAGCTAAAGATATAATAATCGAATTAAAAGTCCGATTATGAAAAACGTAAATCCAATTGTAATGGCAAATTAGAAAATAAATCCTGTAACGTCACTCTAAATACCCCTTGAAACTATTATATTCCTGCGGTTTCCACATTAAAAATAACGTTGTTCCTTATTAGATGACTGACCGATAGTTGAATGAGATTTCCTGTTACTTAAAGCGTACTGCATTTAAGTTATTCTAATTTTTTAAGGACTATGTTCACCCTTAAGTTTCTTACATAAAATAAAATCAACAAATTAATGGAGGTGTTATTGAACATGTTATATGGATATCCAATAACTATTAGACCGCAAATTTATCCACCACCTTTTTGGTTTTATCCGCCTTATTGGGGACTACCTCCAGTACCACCTTTTTGGCCGCCACCATTTCCAATAATTATGGGAAGATAGAAGTCCGCATTTGGGCTTCTTTTTTTTTGGATGATATATAAGTTGCTTCTCAGTTTTAGTCTACTATGAATTAAAGAATGACCATTTTTGATCCACATTACTGCACCCTGTAGTTTTAGTTGTGAAAGCCATCTAGGCATGCTCCAACGTTAACCGCATAAAGTCAAATCGCGGCGATTTGTAGAGTGGATTCGTTTGAACTTGCAAGAAGGATTTTGTTGCTGGTTGTGATTGGTTTGGTTGTAAAGACGATTGCGATGTTTTTGATATAGATATAGAAAAACCTCTCACTCAAGTGGGAGGCTAGATTTTCCATAAAATTTTTAAACCAAATTCAACATGTGCACTGTTCGAAACATAGGGTTAGCCAGAATTCCTTGCATGCATAATACTGAAACACCTTACAGATGCTCATTTCAAGTCTTCAACTGAAGTTTCCAATAATACTTATTGTAGGCAATTTGCACAACCGTATTATTTTTAAACATCTACTTTAGTGCCTTTCGTTCAACTTCAACGAGTAGCTTGATAATTTGGTGCAATTTTTCCTTTAACGTCTATCAATCTATACTCTTTCTTTTTTTGTTTTTCTAATTAAAAAGGATTTCCCCCTCGTCGTCTAAGTCTATTTGATGACTGCACTTGGATGATTATCTTTTACTAAATCAAGTTGAGACGCTCTTGCATTCATTTCCACTTGCTCTACACTCTTACAACCAGGAATTACACAAGTGACTGCAGGGTGTTGTAAACACCATGCCAATGCCCATTCCGCCATAGTTACACCTTCTGGCACTTCATTTTGTTTGATTTGCTCAACCAAACGCAACTTCTCATCTACATCTTCTCTACTACGACCTTTTCTTACATTATCGCTAAATACCGCTCCTGGCTTATATTTTCCACTTAAAAATCCACTCGCTAATGGGACTCGCGCTAATACACCAAGGTCTTGTTCAATACAAGAAGGAAATACCTGCTCCTCTGGAATTTGATCGAGTCGATTATATACAACCTGAATGGCCTTTGCCCCTACTTTCGTTGCGTTAGAGGTTTGATAAATATTATTATTGCTACCTATCGAAATTCCCAGGTTTCGAATTTTACCTGCTTGTACCTGTTTGTCCAACATTGTCCAAAGGCCATCGTTATTAAAATCTTCATCTGATCCAGAATGAAACTGATAGAGATCAATATAATCGGTTTTTAATGCCTTTAAGGATTCCTCTAATTGCACACGGACATCATCAACACTCCATGCATGCCCCCATGAATCGTGCCATTTATGTCCAAACTTTGAAGCCACAACCCAGTCTTCTCGACGTTCTCTGGATAGAAAGTCTCCAATAAAGCGTTCAGACATATGATGAGGACCATAACATTCTGCTGTATCAATCAAATTAATTCCCAGTTCTTTTGCTCTAGTTAAAATAGCATCTACCTCGTCTTGATTGAAATCTCTTCCCCAATCTCCTCCAAATTGCCAAGTACCAACACCAACCACAGAAACATCTAAATCTGTTTTGCCTAAACGTCTATACTTCATTATATTCACCTCTAGTTTTATTTATTTATCGTTTCAGATGGGAGCCAAAACCATTTTCACAACTTCATGTTAGTTTAAATCCATCCATCTAGAAAAAGATTATTACTCCAAAATCGCCTCAATTTTTTGAATAATTTCATTTGAGAGCTCAATATCAACTGCTTTCACATTTTCTTCAACTTGACTCGGCTTACTTGCACCGATTAAGGCACTTGAAACATTAGATTGATTTAAGATCCAAGCTAAAGCTAGATTAGGTAATGTAATGTTCAACTCATTTGCAAGATCCTCTAATTGGTCTACTTTTCTAAAAACTGCTTGATTTAGCATGCCTTTTATAAAGTTGTTGATAGATTCATTCGACGCTCGACTATCCCCAGGAACGCTATTAGCCTTGTATTTCCCTGTTAATACTCCTTGAGCGAGTGGAGAAAACACAACCTGCCCCACACCGTATTTTTCACTCACAGGAATAACCTCTTTTTCAATATAACGGTGAAGCATGTTATATTGTGGTTGATTAACAACAATACGGTCTAATAAAAATTGATCTGCCACACGCATTGCTTCTTCAATTTGTGCTGCACTCCATTCGCTTACCCCTGCATATAATATTTTCCCTTGACGAATCAAATCATCAATTGTTCGCAAGGTTTCTTCAACAGGTGTTTCTGAATCATAACGATGACAATAAAATATATCCACATAATCAAGGTTCATTCTCTTCAAGCTAGCATTTACTTGTTCAGTTACATGCTTTCTAGATAGACCCCGGTCATTCGGTCCCTCACCCATTGGCCAGAATGCTTTGGTTGTAATGACATAAGATTCACGAGGATACTCTTTAAGTGCTTGAGCCATCACTCGCTCACCCTCACCTTGTTCATATACATTTGCAGAGTCAAAAAAGTTAATACCTAATTCGTATGCTTTATGTATTGTTTTCTCAGCCACATTATCTTCTACGGTTTTCCCGTACGTTAACCAACTACCTAAACTAATTTCACTTACTTTCAAGCCGCTTCTTCCCAATCTTCTGTATTTCATCGTCATCATACCTCCCAAGGTTTTTAATTTACTTCTTATTCTCTCTCTTTTAATGAATCCTAGTTAACTTAATTCAGTAAGTAATTTCAAAGTTCACTATCTTGATGACAAAATGTAACTTTGTATTAATGGTCAAACAAGTTGAATATTATAAGCGGTATCAAACTTCAATAACCTCGTTCTAAAGCAGTTCTTACTGAGCAACTACACTTCTTCCCCATCACTCACTTGAAAAACGCTTAAGCCATGCATGGCTTTTTCACACCATAAGTGTTGTTGTACTTTGTAATACTGTTCACCATTATGCATTCTCCTTATTTGATTAAAATACTCGTGTTACTAGGATGTAAAGGCTTCGATTTACAATATCACTTACAAGCACACTTTTAAGACGGTGTTTACTTATGACTTTTCTCTCTTGTTCAAAAACTGTAAATCTGTCTTTCAAAAAAAGTATATGTTTTCTGAAATGATATTACAATTACTGAAATTTTTTTGATATAATTACTTCAACTGTATATACTTCAAAAATTATAGTTACTACACAAAAGGAAGTGAAGATCTATGAGTCAACTAAACCAGTCAGAAAACCAAGTGAAAGAAGCTGAGAACATTCAAGTTGAATGTTCAATTGAAAAAGCACTAAATGTAATAGGAGGAAAGTGGTCTTTTCTCGTACTTAGAGAACTGTTTGATGGCACAAAAAGGTTTGGAGAATTACAAAAAGCTATTTCAAAGATTAGCCCAAAAGCATTAACCGATACAGTAAGGCATTTAGAGGAACATAACATACTAATTCGCTCTGTTTATCCAACAGTTCCTGTAACAGTGGAATATACACTTACAGAAAAAGGACAAGCTTTACATAAAATGATAAAAGAAATGAAAAAATGGGGAGCATACTGGGGATAACTTTGTTTGTAAGAAGGTCTCTCACTTAGTGGGAGGCTAATTTTTTTTGGTTCGTTATCAGCCAGAGATTATGAGTCTTTGCCACAAGCATCACAATTGTCTCGAAGGACAAAAACTAGAATATAGCTTTTATAGATAAATATTAGTATTTGTAAAGAGAATCTCAATTATTATGAACATTTTACTTTTAGGTGAAATGTATTTTCCTTTAAATGATTCAATTTTCGTTTCACTTTGATGTCATTTATTTCTCCACCGCAACAGAACTACTTAACATTTTAATAAACTTTTCTAAATATAATCTTATAGAGGTGATGAGTAGTGACAAGAGTAGCATATACCGAAAATGACATTGGATTAGTAGCAAGAATGATGAGGGCAGAAGCCGAGGGTGAAGGGAAATTAGGAATGCTTATGGTCGGTAATGTGATTGTTAATCGACTAAAAGCTGATTGTCTTGATTTTAGAGATTTAAGGTCAATACGGGACGTGATTTATCAGGTTCAAGGTGGAAATTATTCTTTTGAAGCAGTACAAAAAGGAAACTTATTTTATAGCCCAGCAAGAGGAGTAGAAAAAGATTTAGCCAAAAAAGTTTTAAAATACTGGAGACAACATCCTTCCCAGTATGCTCTTTGGTACTTTAATCCATATGCAGAGTGTCCACCTACATGGTACAATCAACCATTTACAGGAAAGTATAAACAACATTGTTATTATGAACCAATAGCTAATACATGCGAAGGTGCTTATAGATATTAAAAATAGATCATTATATGGTCAGTTATGATTTTCTATAAGTTGTCCTCCCCTTTTAAAAATCTAAAACCATCACAGTATTCTCATTAAAATGTATTTGATATAAATTTTATTAATTTTGGTGTAGAGGACATTACTTATTACAAAATCCCCTAAATTAACTTGCACATTTCCATTATAAGGGACCATAAGAATTTTATATTCTGCATAATTTTTCATTCAAGGTGGACCGAGGAATTTTTAGAAATTCAATACAGGTGTGACGACGAATGTGGCGATGTTTTTGATAAAGTATAGAAATGGCCTCTCACTTATTGGGAGGCTAAACTTTTTGAAAGGTGACACTGTAGGTTGAGATGCTGAAATCCATACATCCGTAATTTCAGAAAATGTACAGTTATTTAATTTTCTAGTTTTAACATGAATTGCTTCTTTATCAGAACGAATCTTACTAGTCAGCAACTTATCAAGATTGTTATAAAAATCACCCTTAAAATCCTCTCTAAAACTGTAAAAAGTAAAAGTAGCACTGTTTACAAATTGGCTTTTTACTAACCCTGAACTGAAGCAGATGAAGGTGATGAAGTGCGGTACTTTTTGCAGATATTTGTTACAAATTCAATAAGATCATTCTTTCTTTCTTTCTAATAGTTCTCTACAATTATTTCAGCATTTTTGCTTAGATCATCCAAAATATCCAAGTCTATATCCTTGAAGTAATGGGTGTTCCAATTCATTAGAAGGTAAAGACTTCTCTCCTTTAACTCCGTTATATTTATAGGAATAGAATCTATCCAAGTTGTTTTAAGAAACCTATAAAAGGGTAATAATTACTATTACTAAAAATTGGGTGAAAAAATGTTAAAAAAATTAAAAAATAGAACAACACTTGATGAAAATACGTTGCAAATCTATTTAGGAAAAAAGAAAGTGATTATAAAAAATCGTTATCAACTAATTTATTACCTGAACAATATAATACAAGGGTTGTTTTACACGGCCGGAAGTATCCTCTTTTTATATGATTTTAGCAACGTGATTGCTATTTCTTTTTTTCTTGCTGGTAGTATCCTTATGGTTTGTCGATCTCTTATTCAATTATAAGAGATATTCATTTAATGAAGTTAGATAATGAAAAGAACAAGAAGAGACACTTATAAAAGATCGCTTAAATATCAGATTAAGCCTACAAATTTGTTATTGTTAGTTCATTTAGTTGTAAAGCAGGAAGAAATGAAACTTACTTTTTACTTTCCTAGCTACATAGATTTAATGGCACACAAAAAAGAAGACCTCTGTTCAACAGAGATCAACTTCTCTATAGCTTTTAATACCTATTAACTCAAAATCCCATTAAGAGTTCTTAAACCATATACTCCACCTGCAATTTTCCCTTCAGTTGAAACGAATTTAACTTCAACCTTTTCTTCTCCATTTGTCAACTCAGCTGGAATTTCGTAAATCACATTAAACAATTCCTCTGAACTTCTTCCTTCAAGCTTTTGCTCAACAATTAATGTATCATTGACTAGTATTTGGAAGTCTCTTACATATACTTTTCCATCAAGGTGTAAAATACCATCACCACTAAAATAAGTAACACATAAATACGTTGGCTTAACTGGATCAACAGCCATTTCATAGCTAAAGAAACCATCATCACGACTATCTCTCCATGCACGATGAACCACATTTAAGTAGCCTGAATTAGAATTTTTTGTTTTTATGGAATGCTCAACCTCAGGTTGCTGTTCATGTGGCTGAACTTGATCAATTGTAAGTGAGTGTAATTTTTCTTGCTCACTTTGTTCTCTATTTAAAAAGGCCTTATAAGTTTCTTCGTTCATAACATCCCAGTATAACGTGTAGCGTTGGTGGTGTAAGTTGTAAAAAGGAATTAAGGTCACTTTTACATTTCCAGGTTGGCCAATTTCTTCCGTAACAAACGTTAACGGTGAACCTTCCACAGCCTTAATCCAGTTGTTTAAATTTGTTTCATTAGTAACCAAGGTTGGAACATCAATTAATGGATGATTATTTAATGATAAGTGATCACCCAAAATATCTGTTTCAGGAAAGTTTTCTCTACCCAATGCTCCAGCTAAAGCAATAGGCCCATACATGAACGAAATTTTACCTGTATCTCCTTTAGACTCATAAGTATGAAGTTCCATAGGAAGCCTAAGTTCAATGACATCACCTGAATTCCAGTTGCGTGAAATGGTTAAATATCCATTTTCACTAGACGCATACGTATGTTGGCCATTAACCTTCGCAGTTAACTCTCCTGATATCCAATATGGAACCCTAATATGAATCTTTAGAAATTCATTAGTAGCGTCTTCAATGAATAATTTTGAAATCTGATTTTCTGGAAACTTTGTTTCTTGCTTCACCTTCATATTATCTAATTCAATTTCAGAACTAATAAATAAATTCACATAAAGCTCGTCATTTTCAGTATGATAAATTTCTCTTGTATATCGTGCTGGATTTTCCATTCCAGTACCAGTACAACACCAGAACGAATCATCATGGGAGCAATAAACTTTGAAATGTCCAGGTTGAGTAGCGACAAAATACGTTTTCATTCCTGAGTCAGGATCCTGTGAAGCAAGAATATGGTTATATAATGCTCTTTCATAATAATCCATGTATTCTACCTTATGTGTCCATTTAAATAAGTGCTCAGTAAGTTTTAGCATATTATAGGTATTACATGTTTCAGTTGTTTGAATTCCTAATTCTTCGGTATTTTCAAGACCAAAATGTTCATTTTTTGAATTTCCTCCAATAACATATGAACGATTTGTAGTCACTATATCCCAGAAGTAAACTGCACAATCACGGTAGTAGGTTTCCCCTGTAATTTCATAGAGCTTTGCAGCACCAACTACTTTAGGAATTTGGGTGTTGGCGTGTTTTCCTTCAAGGTCATCTATTCCTTTTGATAGAGGATCAAGGATTGCTTTATGGCAGAATCTAATGGCTAGGTCGAGATAGTCACGGTTACCGGTAATTAAGTAAAGATCAGCCATCGTTTCATTCATACCGCCATGTTCACAGATTAGCATCCGCTGGAACTCTTCATCTGATAGATTATCAGTCCCTTTCTTTGCCCAATCAGCTAGTTTAAGAACAATCTGGAGAGCCTTTTCATTACCAGTTAACTTATACGTATCGATTAAGCCAGCATAAATCTTATGAATGCTATACCAAGGCACCCACGAATCTCCGAGACTAAAATTCGAAACTTCGAAATCTCCACCGGCAAATACCTTATCATAGCACTCCCGTGGAAACCCACTTAAATAGCCAGCCGGATCTAACGATTGAATATATTCAAGCTCATCTATTGCGTAATTGAGCTTCTCCTTTAATTTCTTATCGCCAGATACAGCATACATCGTTGAAGCAGCAGATAACCAATGACCGATTGAATGACCACTAATTCCTCTTGTTTCCCACCCGCCATAACGGGGTTTTTTGGGTGTTTTAAAAACAGCATGGTAACAAGATGCTACCAAACGGTCAACATCCAGAGTTAATAAAAATCCTTTTCCGACTTCTTGTGATTCCTTAAAGATACCATCTAATAATTTCACATTCTGTTTTCGTTCTTCTACTTTTATATGTTTCATGAGATTCACCTTCTCTTCTCTATTTAAATGTCCTTAAGTCTATTATGAAATGTTTAGTAGTAAAAAGGAATTCACAATACTATAGAATACATATCCTTTTTTTAGATTATTTTTGGTAGAATAATTGTATATAAACATTGTGAAGGTGATTTATTTATGCACACAATTCATATTAACTCATATAGTCTTCCATTAGTGAGAGAAATAGGTTTCATGCATGATAAAAAAGGAATCTATCGTCATCCTGACCGTAAAATGGAAAAAATAAATGTCTTTGTTTTTGTTATTAGAGGAAGTATTCATGTTTTTGAAGATGGGACGGAGTACAGATTAACTCAAGGGTCATATCTTTTTCTAAAAAAAGATATTTCCCATTGGGGAGGTGATTTCTATGAACCAGGAACAAGCTGGTTTTATATTCACTTTTATAATTCTCCTGAAACAGAAAAAAACGAAGAGGATACTGAATTTGTTTACTTTCCTAAATCCTCTTTGATTTACGAGGATACTTATGAGACAAAATTATGTTTACCTAAGTGCGGGCGGATCTCAAGCCCGGAATTTTTTGTAACAAAGCTAAAAAATTTAGTCACTTTGTACGAGACCCCGCATCCATTGCGACCTATTCAGTTATCACTATCTACCTATCAGTTATTCACTGTCATATATTCAGGGTATATAGAAGAACAGAACAATTCAAAGAATCATGTTGTTATAAATCAAATGATTGAAATGCTTACTAACTCTGAACGTGAAAAATTAACTGGGGAGGAAATCGCAGATAGTCTTGGGATGAACTATGCGTACTTATCTACCTTATTTAAAAAGCATACGGGTAAAAGTGTGAAAAGATACCAAAATGAAATATTGATTGAAAAAGCAGTTGAAATGTTTAGAAAAAATGCTGGAAATGTGACAGAAGTAAGTGATGCTTTAGGATTTTCAAATCCCTTTTATTTTAGTCGTGTTTTCAAAAAAATTACAGGGGTATCTCCGACAACATATATAAGCGAAAGTTATAAGTATTAATTGATAAGAATACAATTGTCTGAAAGGTTAATCAGAAAGAGAATAGAATCCATTGGAATCAAGGCTTTGTTCAAGGGACAAAAGCTTTAGTAAAAACAATTTCACATATCTTCCACAGCTAGTTATTTAGGTTCAATCAGAAGGATATGCTTGATATTTAAAATAGAGCATTGTATAATTCTCAAGTGGCAATTTTATAATTATATACTACACCTGTATAACCTCAATAATACGGCTTGAGGGTCTCTACCAGGAACCATAAAATCCTGATTACAGAAAATGAATTTCTCATTTTTTGTAATCAGGATTTTTTATTTTCTGAAAATAACCTTCTAAATCTAGTCATCTACTTTTAGAACATAAGAAAGGCTGGGAATCAAATTGAATTTGAAAGTATTTATTTTAGCATTATCAACTATCGCTGTTGGATTAGTTGAATTAATCGTAGGTGGGATTTTGCCGACGATTGCCGACGATCTTAATATCTCCATAAGTTCTGCCGGTCAGTTAATAACGGTGTTCGCACTTGTATATGCAATTGCAGGTCCTGTTTTACTTGTCATGACAAGTAGGATTGAACGTAAAAAGTTGTATCTAATTTCTTTATTCGTTTTCTTTTTAGGAAATATCATGACCTTTTTTAGCCCTAATTATTCCTTTATGATGATTGCTAGAGTGTTGACGGCAATGAGTACAGCACTTATTGTTGTGCTTTCACTGACTATTGCTGCAAAAGTTGTAATGCCTACTCATCGAGCAAAGGCTTTAGGGTTGATCTATATGGGAATTAGCTCATCACTTGTTTTGGGTGTTCCTCTAGGTATCCTCATTTCCGACGCTTTTGGTTGGCGTGTCATATTCCTTGGAATTGCTGTATTGTCCATTGGTTCAATGGTGCTTATCTCTCTTTTTTTGGAACAAATCCCTGGAGAAAGATCAATTCCACTTAGACAACAACTAAAAGCAGTAGGTAGTGCGAAATTGGGTAGTGCTCACCTTGCTACTATGTTTATGTTAGCAGGCCATTATACGCTTTATGCTTATTTTACTCCTTTTCTAGAAACTGAACTACATTTAAGTTCTTATGCAATTAGTATCTGTTATTTTGTGTTTGGAATAGCAGCAGTAAGTGGAGGAGCGTTTGGTGGTACTCTTTCAGATTGGATTGGAGCTCCAAAAAGTATCATAATCGTAATTAGTACATTTGGGATTGTACTGTTCTTATTGCCATTTACCACTTTTTCACTAGTCATATTTATCCCAATGATGATGATTTGGGCGGCTCTAAGTTGGAGTCTAGCGCCACCGCAACAAAGCTATTTAATTCAAACTGATCCCGCTACATCCGATATTCAGCAGAGCTTTAATAATTCGGCATTGCAGGTTGGGATTTCCCTCGGTTCGGGAATTGGTGGCATCGTGTTAAACCAAACTGGTACGGTTTCAAGTACAGCTTGGTTTGGTAGTGTCGTTGTCATCATCTCCCTTGTATTTGCAGTCATTTCTTTGACAAGACCAAGTATAGTAAGGGAAAAAACGAATACCTCTTTTGCAAGGAGGGAATCCAGTATTCATCAGTAGGTAGATTCTCTACTGTTAGATCCCACATAAAATCTCCTAAAAAAGAAAGAGTAATAAAAGCTTGATTAACACGGTTGAGCTTTTATTACTCTATATTGGGTTTGCTAATGTATTTCTTTCTAGAAGATAACTCTCATTAGAATTTTTTATCACGATATCAAAGGTTGTATGATAAGGGTGCATAAACATTTCATATTGAATTCTTCTTTCTTGATGCGACTTTCTTAAATAGTTTAGATCTGTCCCTCTCTCATTGACATCACGTATACTCCTTCTTATTAACTCTGTTTCTTCATGTCCATTTTATCCCATTATTACTTAATAATCGTTGAAATTTTTAACCGTAAGTCTATTCTATATAGGATAGTAAATTCCTTTTTGAATTTGTCATCATTATTAAGCAGTCATTTATTACATATCCTAACAAGGCACCTCCATATCCCTTACCTTGTTCTTGTTGAAGAGTTGCAAACTTCCGGAATTGAGCTTCATCATTATTGACAAAAAGCGAGATGACCGAAATTAGGTCACCCTCTTTAATAACTCCAAAATGAATACCTATATGATCTTCCTTTAATTTTATGTAATCAAAAGGTTTTTCGTGCCACATTACCTCACGTCTTAATTCCCAAGCTTTTTCCATTTCTATTTTAGAAATAATAGGATCCATATTTTCACTCCTTATCATTTATTAAGGGATCAATTCTAATATAACAAATTGAGAATGATAGGATACTGATAGTTGAAAACACCACGATAATAAGTTTTATTCATAATAAAGAGTGATCATTTAAAAGGATTAAATAAAAATCATTAATAGGAGTAACTTTACCCTTTCTTGAAAATTTAAACAGAAACTGATTGGTAAAGTGTAACAGACTAAAATTTA
Organism: Litchfieldia alkalitelluris; assembly: GCF_002019645.1. GTDB lineage: Bacteria > Bacillota > Bacilli > Bacillales > Bacillaceae_L > Litchfieldia > Litchfieldia alkalitelluris. Next base: position 4,239,385 of record NZ_KV917374.1, read on the forward strand.
TGGGTTGAGCCAATCTATATATGACGTTTAAAACCTTTTAAACGTACTTGTATGGGGGGGTTACACATGAGAAAGTCAATTATTTCACTTTCAGCCGCAGCCATGATGACACTTGGACTTGTGGGTTGTGCTGCTAACGATGATACTAATTTTAATACACAAAATAATGGGAATGTACGAGTGTTGGATCGAGGTAATCAAGATAACGATAACATCCAAAGATATTATCGAGAAAATATGAATGGCAATGGATATAGAATTGACGAAAATAACGGTCGTAATGAGATTCTCGGTAACGATAACAATCATGACATGTTAGAAAATAATAACAAATCCCGGAACAACGGTAATGCAGCTAATGATCGAGACACGATGAATGTACGAGGGACAAGACCTGGCAGTGGAGGAATTGGGGGAACAACTGGAACTGGTGGTACCCGTTAATCGGATTATCAGCTAATCGTTTTATTTTTTCATCCAAAAAAAGGTTTTAATACAGAAACTAAATTAAGATGAGCCCTAAATTATGAATGGGGGGTATATTATGCGTAAAGATGATTTTATAATTAATGGTGATAAAGAATTAATCAGTGACAATAATGGAACACGTATCATTGAGCACGCACCTGACCCTCACGGAAGGTATGATCAACAGTTAGATTCAGACACTGAAAAAGATACAGGAGAGAATTAGGCAAAAACACCTGAAATTATTCAGGTGTTTCCTCTTGTTCACTATCTTCTCCCATTGTAACGTTTAGGCCGGTGATTTCTCTGTTCTACCACTTTTGATAAGCCAATTATGCTGAATAACTTCAGTAAATGTAAGAAGTAAAGCAGTCAAAAGGGCCCCTCCTATTGTTACTGAAGCTGTTACAAAAAACAGTGAGACAAAATAAACAATAACGGAAGCCGCTACAAAATCGGTTACTGTACTTAACCAAAATGTACCTCGCTTCAAAATCACCACTTCCATCATATGGGCAGAAATAGCAAGAATCACGCCAACTATAATAGGTTGAAGAATATTTGGGTAATAAACATTAGGAAAAATTAACGAAGAAATCAAAACAGTTATTGGACATACAAAAATTTTTACAATTAAACCTAACAATATAACACCTCCCTTTCTTTTGTAGTGTACTCAGATGGGAAGAAATTATAAAATGGCTTTATGTTGATTTCATTTTGGTTGAATTTAAACGGAGAATTTCCGCTTAATTTGGGAAATATCAACATTTTCCTAAAAATAACGGGAGATTTTCCACTTATATGAACCTAATCTTTAGATTTAATCATACATTAGTGAAGTTAACGGGAATTTTTCCCCTATATCTGCTTCTTAAGTCCCCACTAGCTACATTAGCGAGAATTTCTCCGCTTATGAGTTCCTATACCTACAATAAGACGAACCTTTGAACCAAACTTTTCCTTGTTTTTAATCTATTAGATCCATACACGTAAAAAACTACCACAGTATAAACGCCTGTGGTAGTCCAAAATTCTAAATTCTTATCTTTTTTTTATAATTAAAAGTCATAAGAAATATCTAAATTTCTAATTCCGTTTTAATAATAGATAAATAAAATACGGAGCACCGATTAACGCTGTCATGATACCTGCTGCAATCCCTTCAGGTTCTAATATATTCCGACCAATCGTATCTGCAAGTAACAACAACCATCCACCGATTAAAATGGCTATTGGAAGAAATAACTGATTTCGAGGACCAACGATTGCCTTTGCTATATGAGGAGCCATTAATCCAATAAATGCAATTCCTCCGGTTACAGACACAGCTGATGCAGCAAGTGCTACAGCTATTAATAAGAGAGTTAATCTTTCTCTCTCTAACCGCACCCCTACCCCAATAGCAACTGGTTCACTTAAGGATAATAAATTTAATCGATTTGCTTTATATAAGGTGATAGGAATAAGGACAATTAACCAAGGAGCAAGAGCCAATATAAACGGCCAATCAGTTCCCCATATATTTCCGGCTAGCCATCTAGCGATAAAATCTACCTTTTCCCGTTCTGAAGACGAGATAAGTACAACCATAGCTCCTGATAATGCCATTGAAAAGCCAACTCCGATTAAAATTAAACGAATCGGTTGTAACCCAACTTTTTTACTATATGCAAACAAATAAATTAAAATGGCAGTAACTAGTGCACCAACAAATGCAATGATAGGGAGCATATATATAAAAGATGTTGCATCAATTGGAAAATACAAGAAGAATACTGCGATTCCTACCCCAGCACCTGAATTAATCCCAATGATTCCTGGATCAGCAAGATCATTTCTTGTGACACTTTGTAATATTGCACCAGATATTGCGAGTGCCATCCCTGCTAAAATAGTAATAACAATCCGAGGTAAACGTATCGAAAAGATGACAAACTCTTCTTTAAAAGTACCTTCCCCAAACAAGGTAGGAATGATGCGGTTGTATGAAACGGAAGAATACCCTAATCCCATACTAATAATTGCTGTGCCAATGATTAAGGTAATGATTCCGAAAAAAAATAAACGTTGCCTTTTTATTACACTTGGATGAATCATGAGAATGCTTTCCCTCCTTTTCTAACAATGAATAGGAAGAAAGGAAGTCCCATCAAAGCAACGATTGCTGGAACAGGTGTCTCAAACGGAGCATTTAAATTCCGTCCAAGTGTATCTGCTAGCACCAAAAAGGTACCGCCGATAACAGCTGACATTGGTAATATGTATCGATAATCTGTTCCAACAATCGTTCGAACGATATGAGGAATCATCAGCCCAATAAATGCTAAGTTACCAACTAACGCAACAGAAGCACCTGCTAACATAATCACTATCGTAAACAATATATATTTTATCAACGTTATATTTTGTCCTAAACCAATGGCTAGCTCTTCATCTAAACTAAGAATGGTGAGCTGTCGTGATAAAAACAGTGAAATAATTATTCCTATCAAAATAAATGGTACAATTACCTGAAGCTGTCCCCATGTAGTCCCAATGATTCCACCAGCACTCCACATTGAAACTTCTTTTGTAATCTTAAAGTACAGGCCAATTCCTTCTGCAATAGCATAAAGGAAGGCTGAAACTGCTGCACCTGCTAACACAATCCGAAATGGGGAAAAGCCACCTCTTTTAGCTGCACCGATACTGATCACCATAATGGTTCCAATCGCCGCTCCGATAAAACAAGCAATCATGATGGTAAAGTAATTGGCTGTTGGGATAAGTGCTATCGTTAGCGCTAGTGCAGCATTTGCCCCTGCAGTTAACCCAAGTAGACTTGGGTCTGCAAGTGGATTTCTAGTAACACCTTGCATAATCGCTCCTGCTACCGAAAGACCTGCTCCAACAAACAAGGCAGCAATTTCTCGTGGCAAACGTATTTCACGAAGCATGATGATTGTATCTGTTTTTACGTTAGAAGTTAGTGCTAACCAAACCTCCTTTATACTTGTATCTGCTGCCCCAAACACCATTGACACGAAAAAAGTGCATATAAGAACAAGACAGCCTACTATAAACTTAAAAACAAATGGAATGGAATTAATCTGATTATTCATAGTCCCTCTTCTTTTCTTTTGGCTATTTCTTGAAACTTGTTTTTTAAAAAAGAAATGCGGAAGGCGCTCGTTCATCGGCGACAGGCATAAGACAAGCCGGCTAGAAGGTTGCTCTTTAACCTTTTAGATGGATTGACTTATGACCCCGAGCCGATAGCGCCTGGAGCTAGACACTAAGCTAAGTATAATTTTCATACTCGATGGTGCTAATTTAATTAGCATGGATGTCCACCCTGAAAAAAAATTTGGTTGTGGAGTTCCATGAGCTGCGATCCACTTGCTTTCCGCGGGGTGGTCCGTGAGCCTCCTCGTCGCCAGGGGCGGGCTTCTGCGGGGTCTCACGAGACCACTGGATCCCGCAGGAGTCAAGTGGCTCTCCGCTCCTTCCACACTGAGGAGGAAACATTTTTTCATACACCATGGTGCGAAATAGTTATCTAGCATGGATGTCTACCCTGAAAAAAGAAAAGCGGAAGGCGCCCGCTTATCGGCGACAAGCATAAGACAGGCGCTGACAGAAGGCGCTCTTTGCCTTCCGAAGCGACTGACTTATGACCTCGAGCCGATGGCGCCTGGAGCTAGACACTAAGCTAAGTATAATTTTTCATACTCCATGGTGCTAATTTTAATTAGCATAGATGTCTACCCTGAAAATAACCTAGGTAGTGGAGTTCCATTCGCTCCGATCCACTCGCTTTCCGCGGGGCGGTTCGTGAGCCTCCTCGTCGCTTTTTGCTCCTGCGGGGTCTCACGCTGACCGCACATCCCGCAGGAGTCAAGTGGCTCTCCGCTCATTCCACACTAGGTGAGTAAATTTTTTTCATACTTATGGTGCGAATCTGTATTAAATTGGATGCCTTTTTCTCAGTTTAATTTAGAATTTGGTGTTTCATTACATTCTACACCCTTTTAGTGATGAAAAAAAGCAAATAAAGAAGGGGAATTCTATTTATAAGAATTCCCCTTCTCACCTATTAATTACCTAAAAACGAGTCAATAAAAAACTCTAATTGAAATTCAAGTGTAATTGGATCATTGAAGTAGAATTCATTTGAATTAACTACATACGCTTGATTGTTTTTTACTGCAGGAATATTTTTATATGTTTCTGACTCCATGAAAGAAGTTTCAGTTTCTGCACCTTTACTTACGATTAGGTAGTCACCTGCAAATTCAGGAAGAACCTCTAGAGATAATGAATAGAATCCTGGTTCTAACGCCATTTCCTTAACCTTCTCAGGCATATTTAGCTTCATTTCTTGATAAAGAATTTCTGTTCCACGTGCCCAATTGTCACCAAATACATATAATTCTTTGTCAAAATTTTCGATAACTGAAACGGTTGCATCTTCACCAATCTTAGCTTTAATTTCCTCTCCAGCTTCTGCTGAACGCTTTTTGAAATCATCAATCCAAGTTTGTGCTTCTTCTTCTTTATTTAGTAGCTTAGCAATTTCTAAGTGTTGTGTTAGATAATCTAACTTACCATATGTGTATGTCACAACAGGAGCAATCTCTTTTAATTTATCAACGTTTTTCATTGTTGAAAGACCGATAATTAAGTCTGGCTCTAATTCAATAATTTTTTCTAAGCTTTCATCAGTTACTTCTTCAATTCCTTCTAATTCATAGCGTGGATTCATTTTAGACCATGAATCAACACCTACAAGAGGAACATCTAGTGCTAGGACATTACCAGTATATGTTGCTAGGACAATTACACGTTGTGGATTTGTCGGAACTTCAACTGGTCCATTTTCAGATTCGTAAGTTCTTGTTTCTGATGCTACCTCTTCTTCATTTGCTACTTCTTCATTAGCATTTTGTTCATCCGTATTTGTTGTCTCTTCTTTTGCACCGCCGCAAGCCACTAAACTAAGAGCTAGCAATAGTAGTAGAAAGGGAATGAATATTTTTTTCATGTCGATCTTCTCCTTTTAGTAAGTTGTAAGTCATGCACATAGGTTTTTGCGTTCGAGGATCTCTTCCAATTTGAGCATCAATTTGAAATACTTCCTTTAGAACATCATTAGTAATCACTTCTTCAGCATTACCTGCTTTGACAATTTGTCCATATTTAAGCGCTATAATGTGATCTGCAAAACGTGCAGCATGATTCAAGTCATGTAGTACCATTACAATTGTTGTTTGTTGCTTATGATTGAGATTTTGCAACAATTCTAAGATTTCAAGCTGGTGTGCCATATCTAAGTAAGTAGTTGGTTCATCTAAGAAAATCATCTCAGTTTCTTGTGCTAAGGCCATTGCAATCCAAACTCGCTGGCGTTGTCCTCCTGATAGTGCGTCCACAGGGTGATACTTAAAGAATGCTGTCCCTGTCACCTCAAGTGCCCAGTCAATGACTTCAAGGTCTTTCCTAGTTAAACGTCCAAAACCCTTTTGATAAGGAAAACGGCCATAAGATACTAATTCTCCTACGGTCAGCCCACTTGTACTCTCAGGATTTTGAGGAAGTATTGCCATCTTTTTTGCCAATTGTTTCGTATTTTCCTTTGCTATATTCTCACCATCTAGAATAATTGATCCTGATTGATGTGAAATAATACGAGTCATTGCTTTTAAGAGGGTTGATTTTCCACAGCCATTAGAACCAATAATAGTAGTGATCTTCATATCTGGGATATCGATACTAAGATCTTTAACAATTAACCGATCATCATAGCTAACATTTAAATCCTTTGTGTAAAGGCGTACCATGATAGCCCCTCCATTTTTTAAAAAATTGGTAAATATTGTTGATAATCATTATCAATGTGGTGTACTATAATAATATAAAACTATTGAGAATGAATGTCAATATCACACATGGTTTTTTTAAGCATTTTATCTATTATTTTAATACTATAATTTTTTCACCTCACAATTAATAGGAATATATGTATATCACTAAGGAGTGGCAGTTATGGAAATGAAAGATTATGAGAGTTTTGATATAACAATTATTGGTGGCGGACCCGCTGGATTGTACTCAGCTTTTTATAGTGGACTAAGAGAGATGAAAACTAAAATTATTGAATTCCAGCCAGAACTAGGCGGGAAGATTCATATTTATCCTGAGAAAATGATTTGGGATGTTGGAGGACTGACCCCCACCCCTGGTGCAAAACTTATTCAACAACTAGTAAAACAAGGTTTAACCTTTGACCCTACTGTTGTGCTGAATGAGCGAGTGACCTCTATTTCAAAAAATGAACAAGGACATTTTGAGTTGAGTACCGCATCTGGAACGACGCACTACTCTAAGACAGTCGTTGTTGCAGTTGGAAGCGGCATACTACAACCCCAAAAGCTACATATTGAAGGTGCCCAACGATATGAAGTATCTAACTTGCATTACACAGTAAAATCACTAAAATATTTCAAGGATAAAACTATTGTGATTTCAGGTGGGGGAAATGCAGCCATTGACTGGGCGAATGAATTGGAGCCTGTTGCGAAAAAAGTGTACCTGACTCACCGAAGAGAAAACTTGTCAGGTCATGAAGCTCAAATCACACAATTGTTAAACAGTTCCGTTGATTGTATATTTAATACTATGATTACGAAACTTATTGCTTCTGACAATCAGGAAGTGATCGAAAGTGTTGAACTAACTAACAAAGAGACAGGAGATATAAGTCAGATATCAGTTGATGAAGTGATTATAAATCATGGTTTTGAGCAAGATGCATCTCTGCTTGAAAAGAGTGAATGTGATATTCAATTACTTAATAATTTCTTTATCGCTGGTAATGCTTCAAGCGAATCTTCTACGAAAGGTCTTTATGCTGCAGGAGATATATTAAAGTATGACGGGAAAGTCAATTTAATTGCAGGGGCCTTTCAAGATGCTGCAAATGCTGTAAATAAGGCCAAACAATACATCCAACCAGATGCTAAAGAGGCAGGAATGGTATCCTCTCACAACGAAGTATTTAAACAGAGAAATCGGGAATTGATTCAACAACTTATAAAATAATCTTAAAATCTCTAGACACTCAAGCAACAATTCATGTTCATCAGTTAGAAATTGAGCTACTTATAACCATCTATAAGAACTTAACCAAATGGGGTTGTAATAAAGAAACTCGTCAATAGCTATGACGAGTTTACTTTTTTATTTACCAATAAAAATACCAATACGACTGAAGATTCGGTACGTATTATAAGAAAAGCGCCGTAAAGGAAGGAATGAATTTCACTAACTATTTATTGTTCTTTAGGAACATTTTTATCACTAGTAGAGTAAGACTTTAACATCCATTTTATATCTGGTTGTATAAGAGGTGAAATCAACTGTACTATCGGTTTAAAGGTGCTTATCCAACATATACAAATACTTAGTAGAAGTGACACAACTAATAACAATATAGGGTCATTTGTTATTTGTTCTGGTACATGTTCACGAAACACTCGAACTATATTAGTATGCACTAAATAGATAAATAGAGTATAAATACCTAAATTATTGAAAATAAATAATTTTCTTTTTTGTGTAACTAAGAGAATAAGAGAGATACTTAATACAGTAGTTGATGCATATTGCAATATTTGAACAACTGCTCCTTTATAAATTGACCACCCATAGTGAGCATACTCATCTCTCATAAATAGTAATTCTGTGGCCATTCCATTTTTGGTATAAAGTCCCACTAGAAATAGAAAAATGGTAACTATCCCTAATGCCCCCCATCGGATTGGAGATTTCCATGACGTAGCTTTTTGGACTATTAAAGGTAAAATATTTTTTTGATGTAAAAAATAACCGATTAGAAAGTATGGATAAAAGTTAATTAACTTACGCATTGAAAACCAGCTTGGGACATTGTCAATATAACTAATCCAAATTGCAAATCCTAATATGAATATCAACGGAAAACGCAATTTTAGAACATATGGTGTAATAATACTCCATACGATAATTCCTATTAAATACCACATCGTCCAATGGGGAGCAAAAATGGCTAAGATACGGCTATCTGGTGCAATTGTGATTAATTCGTTATGATTTATCCAGTTAGAAAGTAATCCATTTATTACCTGCCATAAAATAAAAATAAAGGTGAGCTGGATAACTTTTTCAGGTTTATTTGGACGAAAAAAGTAACCACTTATGATAATGAATAAAGGCATATGAAAAGCATAGATCATATTATATATATAAAGGACACTTGTATGGGTTTCAAAGTGACGATAAATTTCGATTAAGTGGCCAAACACAACCAAAAAAATTAAGATCCCCTTTATATTGTCAAACCACGGATTACGTTCTGTTTTCATGTTCCCTCCTTATTAATTTTCCATTAAGCATTATACCAACAAAGGGTGTGTTAATCAAACCTGTGGAAATCTAAAAAAATATATAAATTACTGAATTTATGATTTTAACTTAAAATTGATAATTTAACCAAGGGTAAATTTATCCACACTAAGAGTAAAAACAAAAAACATTCAATAAAATTTTTAGGTATAATATACACATTCAACTGCTGCCTTTACCTTTTAAGAAGCGGCTAACTCTCTTTTATTTTTTTATACTATATAGTATAATTAGTTTGAGTTTTATAATTAGAATGATTAGTGTGGGGCCGTTTTGGTACTACCTTTTTTTATTTTTTTCTTATCCAACATTGGGGTGAAAGATATGACAGTTAAAGTAAAAACGAATACAAGAGATTGTATTTTAGAGTTATTAAAAAAAGAGGTTTCTTTGGCTGTAAATGACCTGACAAAATTTTTGAACATTACACATATGGCTGTCCGAAAGCATCTTGCTATACTTGAAAAAGAGGAACTTATTAAATCAGTAGAGACAAAACAACCCATGGGACGTCCTCTTCAACTATACTCATTAACAGAAAAAGGAGATCAACGTTTTCCTAAACATTACGAAGGAATTACACTCGAATTTCTTAATGATATTAAAGATATCCATGGCGACGAGGCCATTCAACAACTTTTTACCAAACGAGAGAAACGGCTTACAGAAGAATATAAAAAAAGAGTGAACCAAAAATCATCATCTGAGAAGATGAATGAAATAACAAAGATACAAAACGAAAAAGGGTATATGGCAAGTGTTACTCAAATAGATGATGTAACATTTGAGCTTGTAGAATATAATTGCCCTATTTACGCAGTTGCTAGGGAATTTAAAATGGCTTGTCGATGTGAAACAGATATGTTTAAAAGTGTACTGGAAGCAGAGCAGGTTCGTAGAGTTTGTTGTAAAACTGATGGTGACAATCACTGTAAATTTATCTTTAAATATCAATAACCTTACCGAGGTTAATATCTATGTATCATTCACCTCCAGTAGTTATAAATAGTTTATGAAACAAAACTAAAACCCTAGCATAAATCTGCTAGGGTTTTAGTTTGTTTTACAAGTTGTCCTTTATTATTTCAAAGAAGCATCAATTTGCATTTCTTTATCATTTTCCAATTGAGAAATTCGATGATTCCAATCCTCACTTGATAAATGATGCTCAACTACATACCTATTTCTTGGATGAATCCTACACTCATTGGTACATCCTCTTAAAAATTTGTGTTCATTCTCTTCTGTACATATTATTTTTTTATTACATTCAGGGTTTGCACAGTTAACATATCGTTCACACGGTTCACCTGTAAAGTGGTCTCTACCAACAATCACATGTTCGGTTTGATTCACTGGTACACTTATACGTTCATCAAATACATAGCATTGTCCATCCCAAAGCTTTCCTTGAATCTCTGGGTCTTTACCATAAGTGACAATTCCACCATGTAACTGCGAAACATCGTCAAATCCCTCTTTCACTAACCATCCAGAGAATTTCTCACATCTAATTCCACCCGTACAATAAGTGAGTATTTTTTTACCTTCAATCATCTCTCGGTGTTGATTAATCCAATCAGGGAGTTCACGAAAGTTTTGTATATCGGGTCTTATTGCCCCGCGGAAATGACCAAGGTCGTATTCATAATCATTTCTTGCATCTATGACAATCGTATCTGAATCTTGCATAGCTTCATAGAATTCTGTGGGACTTAAATATTTTCCAGTTGTTTGCAGTGGATTGATATCATCCTCTAATCTAAGAGTAACTAATTCTTCTCGAGAGCGAACATGCATCTTCTTAAATGCATGAACATCTGCTTCATCCACTTTAAAAACCATTTCAGAGAAACGAGGATCTTCCTTCATCTTCTTTATATATTGATCAGTTTGTTCAATCGTACCAGATACTGTTCCGTTAATTCCTTCTGGTGCGATAAGAATTCGTCCTTTAAGATCTAGTGACTGGCAAAAAGATAAGTGTTGGGCCGCAAAATCATCTGGATCTGCAATTGGGACATACATATAATAAAGTAATACTCTGTATGAACTTTTCATTTTCATAACCTCTCTTCAAATTTTTTTTATTTTATATGACTTATATCTTATAGAACATCTCTGCTTAGAAAAATACACAATAAAGAAACCCTTATACCTCGGAAAGGCAAAGAGCTTTTTCATGATAAGATAACTTAAATGTTGTTATAACAACTAATTATATCATTTAAAGGATATAAATTAAAGAGTCTTTTTTATACCATAAAGTGTAAAATGTTTTTTTATCAATCTGTCTGAAAGGGCTTTGTCTAGTTCACTCTACTCGAATTTAGCTAATTCAGATTTAATTTCTTCCCTAATTAAATCCAAGCATTCAGACGTTGTTTTGGCAAATATTCTTTTGCCATTTACAATAGCATACGGTCTCCTTGCACACATACCACAGAACGATAAGCAACTATTTTCTAACACAGATACTTCTGGGAACTCATTTTCTAATATTCTTTCTACGTCAACTTCGGTAATTAAGCTACCATCGCAAATTTCAACAACTACAATGCCCATCGATTTGCCCTTTCTATTTTAATCATCTATAAGACACCTTTATCTTGCAGCCGGGCCGAATTTTTCTGCGTGAAAATCACGGTATGCTTCTTGGATTTCTTCCATTGTATTCATTACGAAGGGGCCATATGGAACAATGTCTTCTTTTATAGGTGTTCCTGAATAAATCAAAAGCTTAGAGCGTCTGCTATTCGATTTAATTTTAAATTCACTTTTGTGTTGTTCATTTCCGTTGTCTCTAAAGTTTAAAGTAGCTACCCCATGCTTTTTTAAGTTTATTTGGTTTTCACCAAAATCCATATCACCCGAAAGAACGTATAGGAACGCGTTATGAGTTTCTGGAAGTTTATGAATATAGGTAGTTCCCTCTGTTAATGAAATTTCCGAAAGAGTAATTGGTACAAGTGAATTCATTGGACCTTTTACACCAGCTATATCTCCAGAAAATACTTTAACTACCCCGCCTTCAAATTGAACAACAGGTGCATCTTCTGAATACACAGTTTGATAAGATGTTTCAGTTCTCCTTAAATCCTTGGGTAAGTTTAACCATAGTTGAAGGGTGTGTGCAATGTCATCATCAACACCTTCTTCAGCATGTCTAGCTGCCCAACCCGCATTCATATATTGAACATCACCTGGTTCAAGGATGTCACGGCCACCTGCATTGTCAATATGTTCAAGACGTCCATCCACAACATAAGTGACCGTTTGAAACCCTCGATGGGGATGATCTGAAAAAGTTCCACGTTTAAACCAATCTTCTGCCATTAAAATAAACGGATCAAAGTCATGCCATCTATTAACTGGTAAAACCCAGCCTTTCTGAATCGATGGAAAACCAACTTCCTCATATTTTACATACCAATGATCCTTTACACTTCGTTTAAAAATCTCTGTTTCTTGAGTAGACATGTATATGCTCCTTCCAACTTCGTTATAGTAACTGTTGATAAAAATTTCTATAGGTTTATTTTAGTTTACGACAAAACTTTTTACACCAATAAGTATATAAAGTGTATTATTATTACACCACAGTTAACACCTTGAATCAATTTATATGCATTATTATAACCAATAGTATGTTCCTATTTTAGGAATCAGTTTACTTAAAAGATATTTAACCCAATCAAAAGAGGCAGATTTCTTATCTAACGATAAAAAATACTGCCTATAACTTTTAAATAAGTCCATTATAAAATTTTAACAACTGTTCCTATTGCTAGCCCCACCTATGTTTTTCTGCTCTCTCTCTTTTAAGAAAGATAAGAATCATTGTAAATAAAATTTATCAATACGGACTATTATAGAAACATTAGCCTATTTTACTACTAAAGATATTATGGTAGGTATTTGATTTTATCTTGAATAGATTTCCTCTGTTTAGGTTCATTTATTTCTTCTGGATATCCTACACCAAATACACCAATAACATCATAACCTTCAGGAACACCTAGAATCTCACGGTTTTTCGCAGAATTTCCCATTGATGACCAAAATGTTCCTACACCTTCTGCCCAAGCGGCTAAATTGAAATTTTGTACAAAGCAAGCAGTAGCAAGTGCATTTTCAACCGTTTCGACTTCTGTAGAACCATGTTTGGATAACACTGTTAAAACAATAGGTGCACCGAAAAAATTAGTTTTGTGGTTTAACTTTTCTCTTGTCTCCTCACCGACAAAATAGACTTCCCACGGTTCTGTCATTCGATGGTTTGGAGCCATTGCACCAGCATTAAGCCATTTAATCATTTGCTCCATATTGACGGGCTCTGATTTAAAACTTTTTATATTTCGACGAGTTAAAATTACTTCTAAAGTTTTCAAGAAACTTCCCCCTTTGGTTTTGTACTTTATATGATTTCTATCGAAAACATAGTACTTGATCGCAACCACTGATTAGTAAAAATTAGTCTTTAACACCCCACTAATTCTGAGATGCTTCCTCTTCCTTGTTAATCTCTCTAGATTCATCATGATTTTTTTTCAAATCTACCGCATTTTTATTATTAGAGATTTCCATAGCTTCACTTTCATGTATTTCAAATAATTGACTGAATTCATTGATAACCATGTCAATTGCCTTTAACTCACCAACTAGAATTTGATGTATTGTTTGAAATTCTGGTGCATCCAACTGTTGCTTAAGGGTTGCTCGTTTAAGATTCATCATTTCTAAAAAAGCTATCGCTCTTCCACGCCGGAAGGTCTTAGCGCCGCCTCCACGTTGTTGTGAATGATGTTCTTTTCTTTTGTGGCGTTCACCACGGTGCCGTCCTTCTAGAGACACTCCTTTTGCCCCTTCAATCTCCATATAAATACCTCCTTTGTGTATACCACTGTATACAGTTCAATTAACTACAATGTATACATTAGTATACAAAAAGTCAATATTTTCTTCATGTCTACCCTGAAAATACCTAATGATGTAGAGTTCCATGAGCTGCAATCCACTTGCTTTCCGCGGGGTGGTCCGTGAGCCTCCTCGTCGCCAGGGGCGGGCTCCTGCGGGAACTCACGAGACCACTGGATCCCGCAGGAGTCAAGTGGCTCTCCGCTCATTCCACACTGAGTAAGTACCTATTTTCATTCTCCATGGTGCGAATAAAATTAGCATGGAAGTCTACCTGAATATATTTAGTTAGCGGAGTACCAAGCGCTACGATCCACTCATGGCGAGTACACTACTTTCATTCTCCATGGCCAGTACTACTTGACAGCTTTCCAAATAGTCCATCTATCTTTTTCAACTATTTTATGATTATTTATTAAGGATTGGTCTAGATAACCTAATAATTGCCCCAATTCTTCATCATCTAACTCGTGTAAAATGCTTCGGCCAGTTCTTTCACTTAAATCTTTTAGTAATTGCTCTTTATTCTCATAAACTTTTCTTGTTTCCCATAACTTAATTTCTTCGATGTTCTTAAATCCAACTTCCTTCAAAGTTTCGATTACAAACGGGCTAGTATGTCTTCAATTAGTCTCTTTTTCAATTAATTTCGGAAATAGTTCAAAGAAATATCCTCTAATATGACTAACATCTCCTCTTAATAAGCAATCCTCAGGTGTTCGATCTTGAATAATAAAAATCCCATTATCATTTAACACTCTGTGAGCTTCTTTAAAACATGATTGTAAATCCTGAATATGATGAATTAACGCTCTTTCAAGCACCAATCCATAACTGTTACTATCTAAACCTGTTTCAAAAGCACTTCCATGCTTAAGATTTATATTATTGTATTTTCTGCAGTTTTCTCTCGCACCTTCAAGAATGGCTTCCGAAAAATCTATCCCAGTAACCTCATTCACACCCATATCAGAGAGAGCTTTAGAATAAATACCACCGCCACAGCCAATATCAATAGCCTTACTAATTTTATCAATAGCTACAAGGTTAGTTAATGTCTCAACCCATGACTGATCAGCCTTGCGAGTAGTATAAGTAATTTGATTTTTCTTGCTATGAAAATCAATACCCATTTTGTCGTCCCTCATTTCAATTATTCTAAAGAAAATCTCTTCCAAATTTTCTCATCTTCATTTTAATCTACTTTTAGACATAACCTACATTACTGTTACATTATGAAAGTCGATAACTTTTTCTTATATTCATAACCAATTAAAGTTAAAGGTAATAGTGAAAATGAAAATGAAAAAGGTAGTTAAGCATGTCCATTTTTTAGATTTTTAGTTTTATAGAAAAATAAAAAAACCCAACGTTGTTTAGGGTTTTTAAGTATATTAGTTCACGATTCGGGCATAACCCAAATAATTTCACATGTCCGAACAAAGAATGTAGAATCATGTTCTTGTACTACAACATGATCTGGCTTTGCGTCGGCTGCTATTCCGTTGACTGGCCCACGTGATGTATCAATAACCACTCTTTTTCCAATAAAGACGCAATTTCGAACCTAGGATATCTAATGTAAAAAATTCTGTAATAGCTCAGGACTATAGAAATTCGAAAGATTAGGCCCCAACATCAAAATGAATAAAGAAAGCTAGGCTACTCCTAGCTTTCTTTTTCCTAGTTCTTCTTCTCTTCAATAAATTATCATTTATATAATTTCATAAAAGTAGGTGCCACTTTACACATTTGAACCTCTATCTTTTCCCATACATTTCCGATTACGTAAGGTTCTATCTTCAGCCAATCATCTAGCTCTTCTCTTGAAGGAAAGTCTACAACCATCACCGACCCTATCATTTTCTCTTCGTCATCAAGTATTGCTGCTCCATATAAATGATGACCTGCCTTAAACATTTTTTCAACTAAGTTTAAATGTTCTTCCCTTACCCTTAATCTTCTATCCATGGCTTTTTCATCAGTTCCATCATATGCAGTAATTATGTATTGCATTGTTTATCCCCTTTACAATATATTTTTTCATTCAATTGTATCTGTTTTATAATTAACTCACTTACTATCGTTCTTGAGGTAGTATATTTTTCCTTGTGATTAACTCAAAGCTTCTCAAAAAGAACCACAGGAACCCTGCGTAAAAACCAAGCCATGGATGCTTAAAAGAGGCCGGTTTATTTCGTTCAAAATAAAAATGGCCAATCCATGAAAAAACATAATGAAGTAATGCAAACGAAATGGTGATAACCACATTAAAAAACAAAAATATCCATGCTAAAAATGCAAACAAAAAAGCAAAATAGTGGAGTAATTGATTCCACTTATTACTGTGTGCACTTTGGTATTTTATTAAATCATTTCTTATTCGTTCTAACAAAATAACCTTCTCCTTTCCTAGCATCAAACTAATTTTAATATTCTACTAAAAATGTACTATTCCCTCTTTCTGTGATTAAGTAATATAAACTAACCCCATGCTTGATAAAATCGTTAATGCGACTGAAGCAAAAATCAATAAAAATAAAATCGCACTAATATACATTCCATTAACCGCTCTTTTCTTTGCAGTAAAATAGAAGTCACTTTGTTTGTATTTTTTCATAATCGCATTTGAAGCAAAAACCTTATCCCATACAACTGATAGCCATGAGTACATCATAATTAAAAAAACAAGAAAGATGACTACTTTTATCCAAAGTGGTGGGATACTGACAATTGCCGCAGTTGTCACATTAATTAAGACGAAATATCCACTTATATAGGATGAATTTCTGATAAAAACTTTGAGAAATAATTCAATTAAACCTTTAATTGGTGTACGGACTTTAAAAATCCGCTTAGACCTACGAAAGAAAATAGGCTTTTTCCTCTTAGATACAGTTGTTTTTTCAAGTTCAGGTGCCGCCATAAAGATAAACTGAATCATGGTTGTTTTTCGTTCCTGTTCGTGTAAAATCTCATTGTCTGTCGAACTTGTCTTTCGTAGTATTCGAAGACTGAGAAAAATTGCAATCACGAAGATTCCCCAACTACATAAATAGATAGGGAGCAAAATCTCTTTTTCAAATATAAAATAAATCAATTGATTAAACCAACTAAAAGTAACGAATAGTAGACTGCCAATAGCTAACTTTTTAATCTTAGATTCTATATTTCTTAAATGATGCTTTACCAACATTAAGCAGGTCTTTAATGATATAAAGTAAATGAACATGCCAACTAGTTGATTCCAGCTAACCTGAAAGTAGTGAAGTAAGAATGGAAGCATGATAAAAATTGCTAATATAACAGTTAACAACTGATACACAACTGAATAAACATAGCCCCACTTTTTCAATTTCCATATCATATCCAGCTTCTTAACCAAAAAAACTTTATCAGCTTCCTCAAGATATGTTCGTATATTGCCAGACCATGAAATGATATAGAGCATAAAAAACAAAAGAAAAAAAGGAAACCCTTCATAATGGTCCAATCAGCAACCGATTTAACAATTTCGTATTGAAACTTCCAACCCTTAAATAGTCGATTCAAAAACAGTTTTCTACTACTCATTGCGATAACCTTCTGTAATTAAATGGAAGCAATCATAAAGGGTGCCCGCCGGAAGTTTACATTGATGCCTTATATCTGCTAGGGTTCCTTGTGCCACAAGCTGCCCCTTATGAATCATAATGAAGCGATCACATATCTTTTCAGCCGTGTCTAACACATGAGTTGACATCAATACTCCAGCACCACGATGACGCTCTTTTTCAATAGATTCAAGAAAAAGCTTCATAGCATATGGATCAAGTCCCATAAATGGTTCGTCGATAATATAAAGATAGGGTTTGGTAATCATTGCTAATATAAGCATCGCTTTTTGTTGCATTCCCTTTGAGTATTTTGTTGGGAATTCATGAGCATGATCAGCCAGATTATATTTTGTCAGCAGCATTTTTGCACTTTTTTGGTATTCCTTTTCTTCTAAGCTTTCTATTGAAGCAACAAAATCAAGATGCTCCCATAATGTTAGCTCATCGTAAAAAATCGGCCTTTCAGGGATATATGAGTACTTCGTTTCATTACTATATATCACTGAACCTTCTTTATGCTCGAGCAACCCTAACATAGTTTTAATCGTCGTACTCTTTCCTGTGCCCCGTTCGGACCAATTAGTCCAATTAATTCACCTTTTTTAACGTCAAACTTTATATTATTTATTGTTGGCTTTTCTTTTTCATAACCTGCTGATTGTATGTTCACATTTATTAACGTCATTTCTTTACCTCCTCAACTATACATACGAGAAAAAAACAAAAAAGTTTTACCATTATTAAACTCATGGTGTAAACTTTATTCACCTAGAAAATATTTACATACTTCTATATTATATATTTATATTCATATTTTCATAGACATAGGAGAGTTTAGGACGTGGACATTGTTAAATGGTTGTTTCTACTAGTTGCAATTAGTTGGGCGTTTTATTTGTATTTTATAAAAAATAGTAAGGAAGAATTAGAAGAAGACGCTCTTATTTTAAATAACCAATCCGCTGAAACTGTGGAAAAGTTCTTAGATTTTTCGAAATATATTTTTGTTACTGCCTTTATTATCTTTAGATTGGATGTATTTTTATGGCTCTTAATGTTTTGTGTAATCTGCATTATGATTCTCAGATTTCCACTTTTACCAAGACCTCAGGCCATAAAAAGGTTGGTTATTGGTAGTATTCTTGTTGTTTTAATTTTAACTTGTTTACGGGTACCAATTAATGATGAACATTTTAAAAAATGGATCGGACAAAAATACATGATTCATTGTATAACAGACTTTGAATGCGTAAAGGTCTATACATATATCAATGAAAAAGAGGAACTTCGAACAACAAGTGATTTACACACAGTAACAGAATGGTATACGGATTATTACTTTGTTTTTTCAAAAGTAAATATGACTTATAAACATGAGGATAATAAAGAAAGTTCTATTAAAGCAGTAAATATTGGCGGCTGGTGGTTTGGTGGTATAAATTAAGGGGGAGGACTTATGTTGTCTGATAGAACCCTCCTATATAAATGAAAGATTGTTTTCCAAGAAGTTAAAAATCGCCTACACTTGTAGGCGATTGCTTTTCTAATGTTGATTTATTCTTTGATTCATTTGACCTTGATTAAAGTGTTGTTGCATTCCTTGTGGAACAAACTGGTGTGAAAGCTGTTGCTCCATTTGATTACAAAGATTAATGACCTCTTGGCAGCGTTGGATAGCCATTTCATGACCATGTAAGCTTTGTTCAATCATCTGTACAGCCTGGCGTTCTCTTTGTGCCATTTGCTCTAAAGTTGTTGCATTTTGTTGCTCACGCTGTAACATTTGCTTGTACATACCATTTGCCTGTTGAGTTTGTTGAATAAGTTGCTGTGCTACTTGCCTACATTGGTTAATTTGTTGAATACCACTTGTTTGAAACATGTTCATTCCTCCTTTTTTATGTAACAAAAGTATGTTTCCCTTAAAAACTTAATTTCAATTTGTTAATTTTTGGTTCTACATTCTCTAATTATCACTAAGTGATCTTAGTGGTAGCTAGACTTTATTTTTAATACAACCCCTATTTAAAGCAAATTTACCTAAGATTTTTGAAAAGCTGCACAAAGTCTTGGTTAGTCTTGGTTATCATTAAAATGACATATTATAAAAAATGTAAATAAATAGTGGATTGTTAATTCATAAATTGGTATTGTAAATTTATGTTCTTTTTTGATTTGTCCATTTCCTTAAACAGAAAAAACCAAAGTCCTAAAAAATAGTGTTATTTATTATAAACAGATCCAAAAAGGAAAAATCATACAGAAAAGAGCCTTTACTTTTGAAACTTTTTCATTTTATATTCGTAAATTTGTATGTAGAAAAGAGACGTATGTGGGGGGATTGTCTTGGAAAGTAAGACAAAAAAATTGCTTGCTGGAGTAACATCGGTTGCATTAGTTGCAAGTATGATAGGGTGTCAAAATGAAGATATCCCTGCTCCACCTAATGATGTGGATTGTGATGATTGGGAATGGGATGATGATGAAGGAGTTTATGAATGTGATGAAAATTCTTCATCTTATTATGGTCATTATTTTTATGGTGGTAAATATTATAAAAACAAAACAGCTTTACTAGCCAATCCATCATATGTGAATTATAAAAACAGCTCAAGTTTTAAAGGGGGAAAAGGCTTCGGCAGTGGAAGTAGCTTTATGGGAGGCTAATTCATAAATTAATCATTCAATGATACATATGCTTTTATGGCGGAAAGGAGATTCATTTTGAAAAAAACGAAAAAGATGATGGCAGGAATTTCCGCAGTTGCCCTACTCTCAGGATTAACAGCTTGTGGACCAAGGATGGATTCTTATACTGTTCAGAGTTCTGACGTATCTAATAGTATTCCTAGCAGTAACAACAACAGTTATACATCTTCATATGTAGAACCTGATGACCCATATTGTGATTATTGGGAGTTTGAGGATTACCAGGATTCAGAATTCTATTACTGTGAAGATAATGATTCTGATTACTTTGGACAGTATTATTATAAGGGTAAATATTATCGAGATAAGAATTCAGTCTATACTCAGATTAAATCGAAGAATACTAGTACAACAACAAGTAAAAATAGTAGTAATTCTACTAAACAATCAAACTCAAAAAATACTTCAACTCAAAATAATGCAAACACAACTACGAACCAAACATCAAAATCCAATAGTTCAAGCACTTCTACAAATAGTAATACAAATGTCAGCAATTCAAGTTCAAGTACATCTACTAATAGTTCATCAGTTTCATCTACCAATAAAACTAGTAGTGGTTTTGGAAGTGGCTCAAGCACATTTGGCGGATAATATGGTTATGACGAATTGACACGGAGGGAAAATTATTCATGTATGAATTATTAGGAAATTTTTCAATTTACGCTTTATCTGCATTTGGAGTTTTTATCATTGCTATGCTCATTATTATACTCGTAACAAAACATAAAGAGTTTCAACTGATCGCACAGGGTAATCAAGCAGCGGCTCTTTCCTTTGGAGGTAAGCTTCTGGGGATTGCTTTCGTGCTTGGCTCTGCAATTACTCATTCCGTTTCATTGGTTGATATGATTATCTGGGGATTTGTAGGATTACTAGCACAGCTTATATTTTACATTGGTTCTGAGCTTATTACCATCCGTTTTAGCATTTCAAAGGCGATTGAACAGGATAACAAAGCTGTTGGGATACTGCTACTCTTACTATCTCTTTCTATTGGTTGGATTGTTGCTGCTTGCTTAAGCTATTAATAAGAAAAGTACGCGGCGCTTTTTTAGAGTGCCCTACCTTTGACAAGAGAACTGGTGGCGTCTTTAGAAACAACGTACATGATAAAACTTTTTATACTTACCTATAACTTTATTACAAAAGCCCTAGTAGTTGTGGTAGTTCACATATCTGCTAGGGCCATATTTATGGTTTATTTTTACATATCGGTTACATATAGAACGTAGCATCTTCGATCTTCATCAATTTCTGCAGAGTCACGAGCTTTCTGTCCTTGACCAGGTATGTCAATGATATCCTTTAATAGATATCTAATCACTTCCCAATGAGAGTTTAAATGAAAGGTATGGAGCAAGGACATTTCACCTATATTTTTATATTGTCTGACTTCAAGGTGAATTCCGCCATTATACGTTTTTTCATCCGAAAATATCGCAGATGATCCTTTGTCAAGAATGACTAATATTTCTTCACTATCCTTCATCTCATTTGAATATAGTTCATATTCTTTGCCGTCCTTAATAAAAAATTCACACAACTGGCGCGCATAGATCTCATCTTCATTTATTGAATGATTTTTGTATTCATAGAATGGTTCAAAGGATGAACCTGTTTTGATATAATACACAAGTGAGTGAATCATGTATTTCCTCCTAAATATATACTTATTGGTATTTTAGCACTTTTATAGTGTCTAAAAAAGGAAAGAAATCTTTGGAGGCATAAATAAATGAATGTACTTGAACACCTTAAAAAAAGAAATTATTTTTATTCAAAATTACCGGATTTTTGGGCAAATTTATATGGTACAGAGTATGGTCTTTACGATATACAAACAGTAAATGATGAATTTGTTTTTGAGACAAGAGAATTTGCTAAAAAGGCAGGACACTTGTTTTTTAAGACTGCACAGTTATTACAATCTAATACCATTACAGACGATACATTTCTACAGATGGGATATCCGAAAGAAACAATTTCGTTTTTGAGACAAAGAAAATCACCTTTTCCAACAATCATCGGGCGCTTTGATTCTGTCATTGTAGACGGCAAGCATAAACTTCTAGAGTTCAATGCGGATACACCTACTTTTATTTATGAATTGTTCAAGGTGAATGGCCTCTTATGTCAAGAGTTTGGATTAAATAATCCAAATGAACTCGAAGAAGAGCGGTTAAGAACTGCTATTAATCGTGCTCTTTCTAGTGCAATTGATAACATGGAGAAAGATAGCTTACCTAACATTGTTTTCACTTCCCATGAAGATAATATTGAAGATAAAAACACGGTCCTTTATTTACAAAAACTTACACAGTATCCTTCCAAATATGTTCCGCTGGATCAGCTACGTATTGTGAAAGGTGAAGCTTTGCTTGATCCCGATAATCAAGTGATTAATATCCTTTACAGACAGACCTTTCCTATCGAAAGCTTAATCAAAGATCAAGATCCTACAACACATGAAAAAGTCGGGGAACAATTACTTGAATTGGTCAATCAAAATAAATTACTTATCCTTAATCCACCAAGTGCATTTTTGTTGCAAAACAAAGCAATCATGTCAGTCATATGGGGGTTACACGAGGAAGCATCTCCTTTTTTCTCAGAAGAAGAACATAAATGGATTGAAGACTATTTCCTTCCAAC
Source organism: Litchfieldia alkalitelluris (assembly GCF_002019645.1). Taxonomy (GTDB): domain Bacteria; phylum Bacillota; class Bacilli; order Bacillales; family Bacillaceae_L; genus Litchfieldia; species Litchfieldia alkalitelluris. The sequence continues at coordinate 4,262,154 of NZ_KV917374.1, forward strand.
CTATCTAGAACCTGATCAATTTATAAAAGATAAAGTGAAATATGTAAAAAAACCGGTATTTGGACGTGAAGGAGATACGATCGAAATCTTTGATGAAAGCGGAGAAAAAGTGGAAGAAGATAAGAACAAGAGTTACACCGATTATATTCCTGTTTATCAAAAATTCGTCGAGTTACCAACAACTACTTATAAAACAGAAAATGGTGTAAAAGAAGGTCATATGATGATTGGAACCTTTTTATTAAATGGAGCGCCTAGTGCATTTGGGTTTAGAGTTGGAGATCAAATTACGAATAACCTTAGTTATTTTTTACCTGTAGGATTAAAAGAAAAACAATAAGGACTAGAAAATTACATAGGGTGCTGTGTTCCATGAGCTTGTGATTCACTTGTTGCCGGCCGGATACCGAGGGGCGATTCGTGAGCCTCCCTCGGGGGTCTCACGAGACCGCTAGATCCCGTAGGAGTCAGGTGGCTCTCCGCTCATTCCACATTGAGATTAAAAACTTTTCATTCTACATGGTGCAAATACTCATTTGCATAGAAGTCTCCCCTGAAAATACCTAGGTCGGCGAGTTCCAATTCCCGTACTAATGCCTAAAGCCTAAGAAAGGGAATGAAAAGAGGTGTTTGATTCCCTTTCTCTTGCCAAAAGCCCAACAAAGGGAATGAAAAGCATTGTTTCATTCCCTTTCTTATGCCAAAAGCCCAACAAAGGGAATGAAAAGAGTTGTTTCACTCCCTTTCACTTCAAATGCCCAACAAAGGGAATGAAAAGAGGTGTTTGATTCCCTTTCTCATGCCAAAAGCCCAACAAAGGGAATGAAAAGCATTGTTTGATTCCCTTTCTCATGCCAAAAGCCCAACAAAGGGAATGAAAAGCATTGTTTCATTCCCTTTCTCTTGCCAAAAGCCCAACAAAGGGAATGAAAAGCATTGTTTGATTCCCTTACTTTTGCCAAAAGACTATAAAAGGGAATCAAAGATATTCGAGACCGAAAGATCAGTAGTTGTCTAGTTGCTCTCCCTCCATACTGAGTGACAAAACATTTTCATTCTCGATGGTGCGAATTAATTTAGCATAGATGTCTCCCTTGAAATAACTTATGGTGGAGAGTTTCATTTGCTGAGATCCAAACCTTATGCTTGTGAAGTGATTGGATGTTTAAAATATTTCGGAAGGTTTAATTCACCTTTTCTTCGAACGAATAATACTCCGTCTTCCTTGAAGGGTTGTGATTGAATGTCTAATTCTCCATCATTATCAACATTAAAGTGAAAAATAACTCTTTTTGTTTGTTTCCTAACTATTTTTGGTAATATTTTTTCAATGCTGAATTCTTTTTGGGCAATTATATCGAAAATTTGTAAAGAGTGATCATCACTAAATTGATAAATAACTATCACATCCTCTTCGTGTAGGTAATAAACATCATTTGGAAATACGTATAAACAATAAAATTGTAGAAGTTCTTCAGTGTTTAGTGTACTAAATTTCTTTGAGACTGGTATCCTTGATTTTGAGAATTCATAAATAAACTGAAGGTCTCCGTTACTAACTCCACTTAATTTCTTAATTTCCGAACTAGAAATATTTTCACTATGAGAATAGTTTAGTATGTATTGTGTTTCATCTACTGGATTGAAACCAAACTTAGGATAAAAATCTAAAACAGTTTGATTGGCAAATAGATACATCAAATCAGTGTTGTGCTCATATGTTTCTAGTACCTTTAACAGTAGTCTTTTCGAAAGACCTGTATGACGATAATTAGGATGGGTCATAACTGTACCAATTTGGATTGCATGTTTGATAGCTCCATCAATCAATAAATCTACTATATTTACGGAAACATTAGCTACTACTGTATGATTTTCTACAAACGAAAAAGGGATATATTTATTTGTCCAATATCCTTTTTGATACCAATCTTCAAAGTTAATTCCAAACACAGTTTGTGCAAGATTATTAAAGCTTTTCCTCAACACAGCGTTTTCTTGATATCCGGTAATTAATTGTAATTCTGTCATAACAGTTCTCCTCATTCTTTTTCCTGCTCTGGAATTTGCTCGAAAAGCCTAATCCAAACTATCTATTTTGTTTTTTTGTATTTATCTATTATGTTATTAATCTTTTCCCCATTAAACTGAGTTCCTTCAGTCAATCGTTCAACTTCGACACCATTGTTTTCAAATATGAGAACTGGTACAGACAATACACTATACTTCTCATTTAATTCAGGTGATTGATCTAAATTGACCACTTTGATAGGGTAATCAACCTCATTCTCCAAAATAATCCCTAATATTTTACACCCTGGACAATCATTTTTTTCTAATTTAATAATTTCTAAACCCATATAGAGTCCTCTCTTCTAATGTATAATTTTATAAAACGATGTCTATAGTGTTTCCCGCCCAAAATATCTTCTGAGGCCTTCACCTAATATATTAAATGTAAATATTGTAAAAGTGATGGCTAAACTAGTATATATTGGAATCCAAATCGCATTCATTATATCATCACGCGCTTGCCCTAACAGTGTCATCCAATAAAAACTAGTGTTGGACATTTCCGCAACAAAACTACCTGTTTGAATATACACTTGCGAGATGAAAATTCCGAAAATCCCCATTTGACCAATTAATAACGCCGTTCTACCAATATCTACAAAGAAGTTCACGACAATTACTGAAGTTATGTTTGGTAAAACATGATTGATTAACTGCTTCAATGGAGTTACCCCTACTGTTACCCCCGCTTCAATAAAGGGTTTTTTCATCACAGCATTAGCTTCTTGTTGAACAATGTAACCGACCTTCCCCACCTCGAAAAGAGCTAGAATTAAGATGGAAACATATAAACGGTTTTCACTCATCACTAACATTGGTATACTCAGTAAAATCATTGCTGAAAAAATAGGTGGTACACTTGAAAATAGCAGGTTCCATATGGAAAGCAGTGAGGAAAATATGTTTTTTCTTCTTGATGCTATCAACCCAAGAGGAATTGCTAACACATAACGTATAAAGCATATTGCTAAAATAATTAGAAAAGTATCTTTAGCTCCTACAATGAGATGACTTAATATATCATGACCATCTCTGTCAGATCCTAATGGAAATTCCTTAGAAGGAGGAAACGGTGCTGTTCTTATATCGCCACTCTCAGAAATTAGAACTCTACTTGCTTCTTCCATTCTATTTTCCACATAAGGAATAAAGGGACCTACTAATTGAGATTAGAAGTAGAATTGTTAACATACATATACCTATAAGTAAAAGGGGGTTTTGTTTCATCGTTCGACCTCCTATTTTGGAGGTTCCAATTTAAGCTTTACAATTTGACCAATCATATGCGCAACCATTATGACTAGTAAGAAACAAATACTGATACCGATAATTAATCCACTTTCATCAACTCTTGCATTCATGCTTCCTGGACTAATAATATTTGTATATCCGATCGAAGAGAACAACCGATAAGCTGCTCCTTGAAACCCCAGCAAGTATTCAACAACTAATAAGTTTGTAAGTAAGAACACCATGATGGACGGCAGATAATTCGAAACAGTAATCATACACTGTTTGAACATATGATTAAAAAGAATCAACTACTTTGTTAATCCCTTTGATTCTGCAACCTGAATAAATGGTTCCTTTGCTTGACTCAGTAAAGAAACAGAGGTAATACGTGCTACATAAAATGTTGGTGTAATCGCAACTAAAATGCCGGGAGCAATAAATTTATACCATTTCCAATCCCCCAAAATACTAAACGGCATATAATAAATAAAGAACCAAATCACTCAAATAATAATAAAAAAGTCAGGAATTGATTGAAATAACCAAGTTGAACCGCTGCCTAATACACTTTTCTTCGTATTTGATTTTTACTAATTCCAAAAAACAAGCAGAGGAAAAAGCCTAATCCAATAACTAATAAACTTCTAGGAAAAAACTTTATTAATTCGTCTTCAACAGTTCTCGTTTTCCACTTTGTTGGACCTAAGCTTTTATTTTCAATGACTGAATTAAAATACCTGGTGACATTATTCTTGTAATCTATTAAATTAAAATCATAACTATAATCAATAACACCAGCCCATCCTCCAGATACATCAATCCTCGGTTCTCTTGGAAAAAGGACAATCAGAGTAATACAAATAATAACAAATATGTATAAGAATAAAATCTTCGTTATACCTGTAAAGATCTTCATTAATAGAAATCATCCTCTCTGTTCTTTAATTTTCCTAATTACAATAGTAGCATCATTTCAATTTAATGGAAATTAGTGTTTAGGAAAAAAACACAAATAAGGATATCCTGTTTATAATTCGGATATCCTCGTTTTTTTTGAATTTAACATTTTAACTTAATTTATGCTTTGAGAGCAGCTCCATCTTCACATTCCAAACATTTTCGCTTAACACGACTGGATATTGTTCAGGGTTGAGTTTCCGTTGATATTCTTCCCAGAATAATGAGAGCTGAGATTTGTGGAATTGTCTAACTTGTTCAAGGGAAGGTAATTGATATACTTGAATTCCTTTCTTGAAAATAGGCTTTAAAACCTCTTGTGCATTGAAATCTTTTACTGTCTTTTCCATAAAAGTATGGACTGGATGAAACATCTTTAATTGTGATGCTTCTTTAACATTTTCATCGGTGAATGCAATATAATCACCAATTGCCTTATTTGTCTGTTTACTTACAATTCTGTACACATCTTTCAATCCAGGAGTGGTTACTTTTTCTGGATTACCTGAAATTTTGATAACTGGTTTATATTCTCCATCTTCTTTCCGAGCCACAAGCTTGTAAACTCCACCTAATGATGGCTGATCGGCGGCTGTAATTAACTGTGTTCCAACTCCCCATGAATTAATCTTAGCGCCCTGCACTTTTAAATCAACAATAACATGTTCATTCAAATCATTACTAGCTATAATTGAAACATACTCAAGCCCCGCCTCATCCAGCATTCCCCTCGCCTTTTTTGAAAGATATGCTAAATCTCCACTATCTAACCGAATTCCTTTCAATTTATGTCCTTTTTCCTCAAGCTCCTTAGCCACTTTAATTGCATTAGGAACCCCGGATTTTAGTGTGTCATACGTATCTACTAACAGTACTGTTAGATCAGGGAAAACCTCAGCATAAGCTCTAAAAGCGTCAATCTCAGAGTCAAAATCCATCACCCATGAGTGAGCATGTGTTCCGATTGCTGGAATACCGAACCTTTTTCCTGATTCCACATTGCTTGTCCCAGCAAAACCAACTATATAAGCTGCCCTCGCTCCCCATATTGCCGCATCTGCTTCCTGAGCTCTTCTCGTTCCAAACTCAAAAAATTGGTCATTAGGAGAACTTTGGATCACTCTTGAGGCTTTGGTTGCAATAAGAGTTTGGTAATTCATAAAATTCAATAGTGCCGTTTCAATTAATTGAGCCTCAAAAATTCTCGCCTCAACTCTGATGATTGGTTGATTCGGAAAGACTATTTCACCTTCCTCAACAGAGAAAATAGTTCCGGAAAACTTGAAATTTCTTAGTTCTTCTAAAAAACCTTCATCATATCTTTCTGGTTGTTGTCTTAAATAAGCGATATCGTCCTCAGAAAAACGCAGATTATTAATATAATGAATAATTCGTTCCAAACCTGCAAAAACTGCATAGCCATTGTCAAATGGAAGGTGTCTAAAATACGCATCAAATACTCGCACTTGTTCGTGTCGATTCAGTTTCCAATGTGCATAAATCATATTAATTTGGTACTTGTCTGTATGTAAGCTAAGATGTTGATCTTTCATTTTAGCATCCTCCTAAACCAAGCTTAACTAAGCTAAGATATTGTTAAGGATTCCCAAAAAGGAGAAATCCTATAAAGTATAAGGATCTAAGAAATAATTTATGAAATGATTCTATCACAACTTCTATCGAACTGTTGTACATGCTAGAGACTACCTAGAATAAAAACACACCTCTGTGGTATAAATGATAAAAAAACAACACTTCTTCCCAAAGTGTTGTAACATTCAGTAGAGATGAGCTTGTCAATCGTATTACTTGAAAATATTTCTTATATCTTCAAATAATTGTTGAAAAAACGCTGCTACTGATTCTAAAAAGGAACGATCTCCTATTGCTTCTGAAATTTTGTCCTGAATAGCCTGTGATAATTCATCCAATTGATCCTTCACATTATCAAAATTAATATTTAAATCTCTCATTTTGTCAAAAAGATCAACAAGTAACTGTCGATCGCTCTCACTCAAAGTAACACCTTGTGCAGCTAATTGTTCATCAACAATTTGTATAATCTCTTCTTTTGTTTTGGGAGATTGTTCAGCCATTTGTCGCTTAATATCTGCAAGTAATTCACTTACCGCTTCCTCACTTAAGCCTTCTTTTTTTGCAAGTTCTGTTGCAAGTTCCAGTTCTTCATTTGCAACCTCTGTATGATCTTTATTCAATCCTGCACCTTCTGCATCATAGGCCTTATAAATCCCAACAAGAGCCGAGTGTCCTGTTACTTTTAGTGGTGAAGTAACTTCGACTAATGCGTCTTCAATTCCTGCTGTTAATAATGCGTTCTTATACATATCGCTTGTTACTTCGGTAATGTTTTCAGGAGTTGTCATGACAATTGTAAGACCTTCCCCTTTTTCTTTACGAGTAATTTTCGCGCTAGAATACAAATTCGAATGGGGGTCACCATCAATGTAATAAACAAGATCCTTTGGTGTTACTGTGATTTCTCGAACCGCATTGGGATCTGTGATATTTAGTGCTTGTCTAACTTTGTTTTGCTGCTCTGTTGATAATGATTCACCATAGACAACAATTGGCAAACCGAACTTTTCGTTAATCGCTTCATCTTCATTGGAATCAGCTGATATGTAAGAAACTGGTGAAATGATTAATAAGCTGAGAAATAAAAATAGTAATTTTTTCATTAGCATTTTTGCTCCTTTAGGAAAATGAACGTTCATTACCGTACCTTCTTTTGCATAAAAAAGATTCACGCGTTATCAATCTTTTTAAGAAAAACTAAGCTCTTAAGATAGCCCTCGCTGATTATAACGAGGGCTACTGCTATTATCTTGCTAATTGGTAGATTTGATAAACATCAGACTCTTGCAACTTAATAAAATTACCTAGAGTTCCTCTTTCTGTTGCCTTTTTAGCCATTTCTGCAAAGTGTTCATCACCAATTTCAACTTCTGTTAAAGTAATTGGCATACCAATCGAACTAAAGAATTGTTCCATTTTCTTAATACCAGCTAGAGCCGTTTTTTCAAGATCATTTAGATCTATTTCTACATCCCATACACGGTTAGCAAATTGGGCAAAGCGGTTGATATCGTGTTTATACACATACTTCATCCATGCTGGGAAAATAATCGCTAAACCAGCACCATGTGCAATATCATAAATTCCGCTTATTTCATGTTCAATATCATGACTAGCCCAATCACCAATTCTACCAGTATTTAAAAGATCATTATGAGCAATCGTTCCGGACCACATAATCTCTGCTCTAGCATTATAATTTGTTGGCTCGTTTAACACTGTATGTGCATTACTAATGATGGTTCTTAATGTTGCCTCACATAAACGATCTGTCAATTCCACATTTTTTTCAGTTGTGAAATATCTTTCCAAAATATGTGCCATCATATCAGTAATTCCACAAGCTGTTTGATAAGCTGGTAATGTGTAAGAAAGAACCGGATTTAAAATGGCGAACTGAGGTCTCAAGGACAAATGTCCTGTTGCCCTCTTGTATAAACCGTCCTCGTTTGTAATAACTGTTCCAGCACTAGATTCGCTACCCGCTGCAGGGATCGTTAAGACAACACCAATCGGCAAACTGGTTGAAACTTCGCTTTTTCCTGTAAAGAAGTCCCATACATCCCCATCATATGTAGCTCCAGCAGCAATCGCCTTTGCTGAGTCGATTACACTACCGCCACCTACAGCCAAAATAAAGTCGATGTTATGTTCCTTGCAAAGTGAAACCCCTTCTCTAACAAGACTCACACGAGGATTGGGTTTTACTCCACCTAACTCATAAATTTCTATTCCATGTTCTTGTAGGGAATTTACTACTGTATCATAAAGCCCACTATTCTTAATACTTCCGCCACCATAATGTAAAAGAAGCTTTTTCCCAAAAACAACAGACTCTTGTCCGACTACCTGTTCATAATCCTTACCAAATATAATTCTCGTCTTATTATCAAAAATAAAATTTTGCACAATGTTCCCCTCCTATCCTTATATTAAGTTTTTTTTATATGAAACACAATCGCTTTCATATGTTCTTTATGTTAATTCTAGCATATGTAACACAGTCACTCTTACTAGCAAAGAGACTTGATTTATATGAAGAATCACTATGAACAAAGTAGAAGGGTACTCATTTTTACTATTTCGTGTTTTTAATAGGAGTTACTACAGCATACAAACTTTCGGTTGGATCAGTTACATTAAATTCAATCACTTTATAGCCCGAAATTGAACTATCACTTTTTCGTTCTATTGATATCTTTAATTGATTGTCACTCATTACTATCATCCTTTTCTATTCTTTTTAACACCGAAGATAATATATGCACATTTTTGGAGATACGTTCCATATTTTTATTTATTTTTTTCAGAAGGAATATTGTGATATTTAACTGAAAACTAGGACAGTCATTTTAAAGAGAGAAATTCACTTTTTCATTTTTTAATAAGGTCATCTGTAAAAACTTGATAAACTCATCATCTATATGTAACAATCAATAATGATCGAAACCTATTACAGATAGAATCTATAGAAAAACATTATGAATTCATAGGAAAAGTATTTCATTTAGGGAGGAAAAGTCATGAGAACAATGAAACTAGGAACCAGCACCTTAGAAGTACCCGTTATATCAGTTGGGTGCATGCGTATTGACTCGCTAGACAAGCCTAAAGCTGAAAGTTTTGTCCAAACTGCTCTTGAATTAGGTGCAAACTTCTTTGACCATGCGGATATTTATGGTGGTGGAGAATGCGAAAAGATATTTGCCGATGCGATACATATGAACGATGATATTCGCGAAAAAATTATTTTACAATCTAAATGTGGAATTCGTAAAGGGATGTTTGATTTTTCTAAAGAACACATTTTAGAATCCGTTGATGGGATTTTAAAAAGATTAAATACAGACTATCTTGATATATTACTTTTACATCGTCCAGATGCGTTGGTTGAGCCGGAAGAAGTAGCTGAAGCTTTCGACAAACTGGAGAGTACAGGAAAAGTGCGTCATTTTGGTGTTTCAAATCAAAATCCAATGCAAATTCAGCTTTTACAAAAGTCTGTGAAGCAGCCAATTGTTGCAAACCAGCTTCAATTAAGCATTACAAATGCAAACATGATATCTAATGGATTTAATGTGAATATGGAAAATAACTCTGCAGTTAATCGTGACGGCAGTATCTTAGATTTCTGTCGATTGAATGATATTACCATTCAACCATGGTCACCTTTTCAGTACGGGTTCTTTGAAGGCGTCTTCCTTGGTAATGACAAATTCCCAGAATTAAATCGATCAATTGATCTAATTGCTGACAAATACGAAGTGAGTAACACAACCATTGCTATTGCTTGGTTATTACGCCATCCCGCAAACATGCAACCAGTCATAGGTACAATGAATGAGAAGAGGCTAATTGATTGCTGTAAGGCAGCAGATATTCACCTTACACGTGAAGAATGGTATAGTATCTTCCTTGCAGCAGGGAATATCCTGCCTTAAAATACGATCATTTGGCCCTATGTCAATTCATTAAGTACGTATTGTAGAGAATGCAAATATCTTCGAATTTAGCTTGTCTAAAGACTAAATGAAAATGATTGATAAAACTAAAACAGGATTACCGTTATGGGCCAGATCCGGATGACGTTCTCTTTTAAGTAGACTTCCATGCTAATTCGTTTCGCACCATGGAGGATGAAAATGTTGTTCACTTAGTGTGGAATGAGCGGAGCCACCTGACTCCTGCGGGATCTAGCGGTCTCGCGAGACCCCGTACGAGCTCAAAAATCGACGAGGAGGCTACCGGGCCGCCCCGCGGAAAGCAAGTGAATCGCAGCGCATGGAACTCCGTTAACTAAGTTAATTTCAGGGTAGACTTTCATGCGAATGAGTATTTGCACCATGGAGAATGAAAATGTTTTGTTCACTCAGTGTGGAGGGAGAGCAACTAGACAACTACTGATCTTTCAGTCTCGAATATCTTTCATTCCCTTTGGATGGCTTTTGGCATGAAAAAGGGAATCAAACAACGCTTTTCATTCCCTTTGTTGAGCTTTTGGCATGAGAAAGGGAATCAAACAATGCTTTTCATTCCCTTTGTAGGGCTTTTGGCATGAGAAAGGGAATCAAACAATGCTTTTCATTCCCTTTGTTGAGCTTTTGGCATGAGAAAGGGAATGAAACAACGCTTTTCATTCCCTTTGGATGGCTTTTGGCATGAGAAAGGGAATGAAACAACGCTTTTCATTCCCTTTGTAGGGCTTTGAGCATTAGTAAGGGAATTGGAACTCTCCGACCTAGGTATTTTCAGGGTAGACATCAATGCTAATTAAAATTAGCACCATGGAGTATGAAAAATTATACTTAGCTTAGTGTCTAGCTCCAGGCGCTATCGGCTCGGGGTCATAAGTCAATCCTGCTAGAAGGTTAAAGAACAACCTTCTAGCAGGATTGACTTATGCCTGTCGCCGATGATCGAGCGCCTTCCGCTTTTCGTTTTTCAGGGTAGACATCTATGCTAAATAAGTATTTCGCACCATGGTGTATGAAAACATGTTTCCTCCTCAGTGTGGAATGAGCGGAGAGCCACTTGACTCCTGCGGGATCCAGTGGTCTCGTGAGACCCCGCAGAAGCCCGCCCTTGGCGACGAGGAGGCTCACGGACCACCCCGCGGAAAGCAAGTGGATCGCAGCTCATGGAACTCCACAACCAAAGGTATTTTCAGGGGAGACACCCATGCTAATTTTATTCGAACCATGGAGGATGAAAAAATGTTAGTAATTCATAATAAGCTTGGTGTCTAGCTCCAGGCGCTATCGGCTCTCAGGTCTAAGTCAATCCACCCTAGAAGGTTAAAGAGCAACCTTCTAGATGTCTTGTCTTATGCCTGTCGCCGTTGAACGAGCGCCTTCCGCATTTCTTTTCTCAGGGTAGACTTACGATAATGGTAACTCAGAATTTAGATGAAATTCAGAGTTACCATTTTTGTGTGAAACGAATTAAGATTTATGGTTTAATTTAGAACTTTAAATCTCTGATCCTAGAAAATTAACATAATCTCTTATAAAATAAAAAATATAACTAAACATTGAGGTGGTTAATTTCTTTGAACTTTCTTACTTAGAGTGGTTTTTTGTAATTATAAGTACAATCTTTATTGGCTTTTCAAAAACTGGAGTATCTAGCTTAGGTATTTTCGTTGTCACCATTTTGATGATCGTTTTTCCTGCAAAAGAATCAGTAGGAATACTTTTACCAATGCTCATTGTAGCTGATATATTTGCTGTTATTTATTATCGTAGAAGTGTTGTCTGGCAATATCTGATTTCTTTAATACCATGGGTATTAATTGGAATCACTGCAGGTTATTTTGTGCTTAACCAAGTCAATAGCGAACAGTTAAAACCAATGATAGGAGCCTTAGTATTAATACTATTAATCTTGCACGTATGCCGTGAAAGATTAGGAGATACATTTAATAAGGCGCTACCTAATTCTTTATGGTTTTCCATATGTATGGGGATACTGGGTGGATTTACAACAATGATTGGAAATGCTGCAGGTGGCGTAATGGCCATTTATTTATTAATGAAGGGCTTGCCCAAACAAGAATTTGTAGGTACAGGAGCTTGGTTTTTTCTATTTGTTAATCTAATTAAAGTTCCTTTTTATATTCACCTAGACTTAATTACAATTGATTCGATATCTTTTAATTTATGGTTAATACCAACTATACTAATTGGAGCTTTGGTTGGCGCAAAAGTACTACCTCTTATTCCTCAAAAAGCGTTTCAAACTCTGATTATTGTGTTTACAATGATTGGTGCATTTAGGCTTCTTATTGCTTGACCACCCCACCCTTGCGATTGTTCTATAAATAGCCCCAAAGACTCACTCTTTGGGGCTAGAACATTAATTTTCTACTGCTTCTTTACGATTTTTCTTAAAGATTTTAGATAATACTTCATAAACGATTGGTACAACAATTAGTGTTAATAATGTCGAACTGGTTAAACCACCGATTACTGTAATTCCCAGACCTTTCGAGATAAGGCCTCCACCACCTGAACCGATAGCTAATGGGATTAACGCTCCAATTGTTGCGATTGCTGTCATTAAAATTGGTCGTAAACGAGTAGCTCCAGCTTCTAAAATTGCCTCACGCATACCCATTCCGTCATGTTCCATATGAATGATCCGGTCCACAAGTACAATCGCATTAGTAACAACGATACCAATTAACATTAATAACCCCATCATGACTGATACTGAAATGGTTTCACCAGCGATTAATAAACCGACGAATGAACCAATTACTGCAAATGGTAATGAGAAGAGGATTGAAAAAGGTGCTACCCCTTCACCAAAGGTTACAACTAGGATAAAGTAGACGATCGCAATTGCAGCAAGCATCGCAAGACCAAGTTGTGTAAAGGTCTCATTCATATCTGCAGCTACACCAGCAACTCCAATTGTAACGCCTTTTGGTAGATCTAACTCATCAATAGCTTTATCTACTTCAGATGTAGCTTTTGTAATGTCATCCCCTAGGATTGTTCCTGACACTGTTGCATAGTACTCACCTTTACTTCGTGCAAGTGTATTTAAAGTTGTTCCTTGTTCAACTGTTACAATCTCAGAAAGCGGAATTGCTGTCCCCATTGCAGTAGGGACTTCCGTTTCTAAGAGTTCATCAATTGATTTTGGTGTATCTTCTTGTTCTTGTTGAACGATTACTTCTAAGGTATTTCCATCTTTTTCAATCGTTGTTAATATATCTTGTGTTCTAGTTGGACTCAACATCATCACGATTTGACCTGTTGTTAATCCGTATTGTAATAATTCATCTTGTTCTACGTTGAAAGTGTATTCTACGTAAGCATCCTCGGCACTGGAAGAGACATCTTCTAATCCTTCATTTTCAGACATCACATTTTCCACCATTTTCACAGCTTCATTTAGTTTATCTAATTCTTCACTGTAAAACGTGTAACTAACTTCATTCGTAGGCATTGACATAGCGGCGAAGTTCTGGCTTTTCCATTCCCCAGTTTGGTTTAAGTTAAAAACATACTCTTCAACTTTTTCACGTACTTCAGGGAAATCATCCATATCGGGATCAAAGATTAGGTACATTAATGCGCCATCTCCTCCGCCCCCCATCATTGCAGCGGTTGGATCTCCACTTTCCGTGACAGATAACTGTATTATGTCTATATCCTCATTTTTCAAGAGCTTCTCTTCTACTACTTGAATATTTTTTAATGTGTCCTCTTTTAATTCCCCAGTTCCTGGCGTGTACGTCAAGTACATTACTTTTTCTTCTTCACTTCCCATAAAACTAAAACCAATTAATGGAGTTAATGCTAGACTTCCAGCTAGTAAAACAATTGAAATGATTGAAGTAATTATTTTATGATTAAGGGTCCATTCAAGAACACCTTTATACCAATTAGCTAATCTACCAACCTCTTTATGGCTACTTTCTGTTTTTGGACTATACAACTTTTTCTTAAATAAGAAGTGTGATAATGCAGGAACGATTGTCACTGCAACAATTAATGATGCGCCAAGTGCAAACGTCATAGTTAATGCAAACGGAGTAAATAGCTCTCCTACCATTCCTCCAACAAAAATTAGTGGTGCAAATACTGCAACCGTTACTAAGGTTGATGAAAGAATGGGCTTGAACATTTCAATTGTCGCTTCGCGAACTAATGCACGTCCTGTTAATTTTTCTTCTTTTAAATGTATACGTCGGTAGATGTTTTCAACAACTACAATTGAATCGTCAATGACCCGTCCAATTGCAACCGTAATCGCACCTAAAGTCATAATATTTAATGTGATCCCCATCCAATTCAATAACAACAAAGCCATGAAAATGGAAACTGGGATGGATACAATTGATATAATCGTAGATTTAAAATCTCGTAAGAAAAGTAGAATGATTAATATAGCAATTAATCCTCCGAATAATGCCTTTTCAATCATTGTTTTAACAGACTCTTCAATCGGAGCACCTTGATCAACTGTCACGTCAATGATTAGATCATCAATATTCGCTTGTTCCTCTGCGATTAATTCTTTCACATCATCTACAACGCTAACTGTGTTTGCTTGTTGGCCTTTTACAATTTGAATCGCAATTGCATCTTTTCCATTTGTCCGTGATACAGACTGTACTTTCCCTACAACTTCTATCTTTGCAATTTCACCTAGTTCCACAAATGGAGTAGGATTTGTTTCAGTTGGTGTGACAGGAATAAGCATTTTCTCTAATTCATCAGCTGTCATAAATTTACCATCAACTGAGACGGCTTGTTCGCCTTCTTCAAACTCATATAAACCTAAAGAAACAGCCATATCGCTCGCTTGAATCATTTGCTTTACTGTATCTGCAGTTAGTCCAAGTTCAGCCATTTTCACTTCATCATAAGTAAGCTCAACTTCTTCAATATGTTGACCTGTGATGGCGGCAGATGCAACACCTTCTATTTTCTCAATTTTAGGTAAAAGGATTTCTTCTACTGTTGAGGTTAATTCTACAATATCCTCAGCTTCACTACTTACACTTAATGCTACTATTGGCATCATGTTCATGCTAATTGCAGTGATAACTGGCTCCTGAGCCCCCTCTGGTAAGGATACTGCTTCTAAAGCAGATTGCAATGACCGCTTGGCCTCGTCCATATCTTCTCCAAACTCATATTCAACTTGAATATTCGACATGTTTGAATATGAATTTGAGTAAACTGATTTAACACCATCGAGACCTTCAACTGCCTTCTCTATCGGAACCGAGACATCCTCCATTACTTGTTCAGGAGTAGCACCTGGATACACGTCCATAACCATTAAATAAGGAATTGAGATATTAGGAATCGTTTCCATGCTCATTCGTGTACCTGAGTATATACCTGTTACCGTTATGATAATGGTAAGTAACCATACTGCTAGTTTATTTTTAAGACACAATTAACTAAACCTTTCACTTTTACACCCACCCTTAAATTGACTTATAAGCTCATTAATTTATATTAATGACCAGTCAGTCATTTGTCAACAAGATGATTTCTATATTTTTTTTTATACAGTGAATGCAACATTATTTTTAACTAATCCATAAGATAACAATGATAGGACTTTACAAATGATATAAATAATCTCCCATTATACTGACCGACCAGTCACAACACATCAAAAAAATGTGAAAGATTGTTCGTTAGCTGTTCAAGTGGGACATGACAGGCTGCAGTAACGATTCCAAGTTCATCTAATAGTGATTTAATATTTTTGACATCTAATCCCCCAAACCCAGCAAATTCCACACCCTCATAACCAAGTTCTGCCACTCGCCTTAATGTACTTAAGAAGTCCTTTTCTGACTCTTCCCGTAATGTATTCATTTGTATAGCTACTGGTTTTTGTCATTTAAATTACATCACTTTATAAAAATAATATAACGATGGTCACCCGACAAGTTTTCCAAATTTAATTTTAAATAAGAGGTTAATTGGACAAAAAACTATCAAATATTTTTCCTTCCAAGTGGATTAACTATAAAAAATGAATTGAACTACTTTCCAACAGAATGTTTCCGAGTGATACATAGGATTATAGTATGAATAATTAGATAGAAAAAGAAGGGAATAATGTATGATAGAGAACGGTTAGTCATTAACTAAGGATTAATTGTTGAAGAAACGAGTATATATATTTAGATTTTACATAGTTAGTTTTTTAACGAGTTACAATGTAAAGGAGTCAACCAAGTTGACTCCTTTACACACTAAAATGTCTGTGCTAGATCCTTCGCTCTCGCTATTGCATTTTCCTTAATTTCTTGGGCTTTATCTGGCATCGCTGCATGTCCCTCAACAAACAATCCTTCAAATGAAGGGACACCATAAAATTGCATTAAAATATTTAAATAACGATGTCCCATTTCCATTGCTGCTGCAGGTCCCTCCGAATAGATTCCTCCACGGGCTTGAATATGTAATGCTTTTTTCTCAGTTAACAACCCAACTGGTCCAGTTTCAGTATATTTAAAAGTTTTCCCTGCGACTGAAACCGCATCAATGTATGCCTTCATTACTGGGGGAAATGAAAAATTCCATAAAGGTGTGACGAAAATGTATTTATCGCCATTGATAAATTGCTCACAAAGCTCTGTTAAACGACCTACCTTTGCTTTTTCTTCTGATGAAAGTTCATCGAAACCTTTTCCCGTTTGAAGTTTCCCCCACCCATTAAAAACATCTACATCGATTTGCGGGATATTCTCTTTGTACAAATCTATTTCCACAATCTCGTCGCTTGGATTCACTTCTTTATATTTCGTAATAAATGCTTTCCCCACTGCCATACTATAAGATTGAGTATCATCATGAGGATGAGCTGTAATATAAAGTACTCTCGCCATTCTTAACCATTCCTTTCGTTTATTCAGATTTATCCTTTTTATTTTGGTTTAAAACGCAAGAGATTATTCTGCCATTGAAGTTCAAAAAGATTTTAACCGCAAATTATAGTCAATAAAAAAAGGCTGTTCCATTCAAGCTCTTTAAAACGAGCTTTTTGGGACATCCCTTAAAATTACAAGTTCATTTTATTCAGTGGGTCCCATTACATGAGGATTTCCACTAATATTTTTTCTCATTTCATCTGTTAAAATAAATGGCTCACTAGCTGTGTTTTCTTCTGTCACAGCATTATGCATACTGCCGTCAAAATGAAGTGGCTTATTTTCCATATGTATATCACCTCCAAATTCTTTGGATTAGTATATACAACTATTTTACTATTTATTTACGTTATAGACTATATTTTTAGTAATATTTGCTTTCACTGTACTTAAGATCCATATAACATATCAGACTAATTTCTTTAATACAAAAATACAGCCTTCTATATGATTGAAGAAGGCTGCTGATTTATTGGTAATTTGATTGTAAATGTTGTTCCTTTTCCAACCGTACTATTGACAGTAATTTCTCCCTTATGGTTTTCAATTATTTTATAACTTGTTAATAACCCTAAGCCTGTGCCTTTTTCTTTTGTTGAATAAAAAGGTTCGCCAATTCTATGTAATCGTTCCTTTGGAATACCTGGACCAGTATCTTCTACAGTAATTATTGCTTGTCCATGCATTGTAGTTATTTTTATTGTGATTGCACCTTTATCCATGATTTCGATCGCATTTTTAACTAAATTAATAAATACCTGTTTGATTTTCGTTTTGTCGCAAACAATTCCTAAGTAGGACTCCTTAAAAACTGTTTTTATTTCGATACTTTTCATAATAGCTTGTGTTTCTAGAAGCACTTTGACTTCATGTATAATATCTACTAAATTTCTTTCAGAGTGAGTCTTTGTCTGTGGCTTTGCCAACATTAACAATTCACTTGATATCTCTTCAATTCTCGATAATTCACTATCGATGATATTAAAATATTCATCTTTCTTATCAGATACTTTAATCAATTGAAAAAAGCCTTTAATAGCTGTTAGTGGATTTCGAATTTCATGCGAGATTCCTGCAGCTAATTGTCCTGCAAGATTTAACTTTTCCGATTTTAACATCAATTCCTCAGATTTTTTTTGTTCTGTCACATCCTTAAACGTAACAACTACTCCAACAATATTCTCATTCTCAACTATTGCATTTGCAGTATATTCAACAGGAAATTGATCACCATTTTGCCTCAGAAAAAATTCGTCATATTGAGTTCTACTTTTCCCATCTTTGATTGTGGAAAACATATCAGTATGTTCCTTTGCTGTTCCTCTAAGAAATGTGGTGAACGGACTTACACCTAATAGTTCCTTCTCAGAATAATCAACAAGTTTCAGCGTAGATGGATTGCAAAAGGTGATGTTACCAACCAAATCCAAACCAAAAACACCTTCTGAAAGTGAGTCTAGAATTAATTGATTTTCTTTATATAATCTTTCAAAGTCATATTCTGCAAGGTTTTTATTGTTTTCCAATTCGATCACATATGTAAAAAAAGTAGACATCGTTTGAAGCAATTGCACATCTGCATCACTGAATGAATATTTATTTTTATCAAAACAACAAAGATTCCCAAATAATTCTCCATTATTTAAGAAAATCGGAACTCCCAGAAAACTGTTAATCTTAAAGTTTTGAGTAATATCCATATTGCGAGTAGCCGGATGTTCCATTGCATCCTTTATTATTAGTGGTTCACGACCACTTTGGAATAAGAGGTGTCAATAAGCGTCATATACGGAAAGTGTAACCCCTGAACTAGCAATCGTTTCAGTTCGATTAAACACACTTATAAAATAACTGTTGCTTTGATTTATACTTGTAATACAAAACGTATTAACATTAATAAATTTTTCAACTAGGTTTAAAATATAACTACCTGATTCCTCCAGATTACTATATATCATAGTTTCATTTTTCAAATTCACACCCCCTCCATCTAACATAACATAATGGGTGCTTTAACTAAAAGAATTAGTCCAAGTATTAACGCTATAGTAATCATATTATTACACAATGTAAAAACGGTAACCTAACTACTTTTAATCTTGATGAAAAGACTTTAATTAGTATCTTCAAACCTATCAATAAACAATCCCTCATTAGGCTTATAGTCTGCAAATAACACATCTTTATAGCTATTAATCGATTTTGCCTTTAGCTCTCCTTCAAACCATTCTGGATCTTTATTAATGACTTTTAAATTATCCCATAGCACTTCTCCATCAATGATTAAAGTTATCGGTAGAACGACAGAATTTAACGGTAATTTCAAGTCTGATACTGTAGGAGAAGCAAACCGAGACTTCTTCATTACACTTAATTGACCATCTGTTTCTAATATGGCATACTCCACTTCTCTGATTGAAAATGAATCTTTAGTACGCAAAAGATGCTGAAGTTGATTAATATCAAGCTTAGCTTTCTTTAGTGCCTCTCTTTGAATTTTCCCTTGTCGAATGACGATCGAGGGATCCCCTTCTAACAATTTCCTTGTACTCTTGAATTTTTGCGAAATAATTTCTGTACAATAAATTAAGATAAACCAAATGAACAATCCAAATAATAGATGGTGGACCTTAACATCTGAATCAAACACCGCACTTCCAACTAATTCTCCTAACAGGATAGCAGCAATAAAATCAAAAGGTGTTAATTGTGATATTGTTCCTTTTCCTAATAATTTTGTAATTATAAAAAGACCAAGATATCCAATCGCCAGTTCAATAGCAATCGTTGTAAAACTCATCTCTCTCACCCACTTACATTAAAATACTTCTAAAGTTATTAACAATTTTCTATAAATTTATACATTCCATAGAAGCTTTTAAACTACCATTTACATAAAGTAGGTTATATGGATAATCACAATAAAAAAAAGTTGCCGAGTCAATACTCAACAACTTTTTTTTGTTTAGTTATTAATTATCATATCCATTTGAAACTGACTCTGATGCATCTTTAGTATAATTGAATTGTGATCGATCTACCGGAATAAAATCTTTAGGAGTATAAAAACGTAAAAGATCTCCCTCCACAAGACGATCTGAGAAGCTTAGCTTCATTTCAACGATTGCCTTTAACTGCATAGTTTTTTCCGATTCTTCGATTTCTAAACCAGTTTTAGAGTCGTAGTATTTACCACCTGTATATGTTACTTCAGGTCCAACAAAATCACCATTCCTAAAAGGAATTAGTTCATCATGTTTTTCAGATAATAAATCTGTCCCAAATTGTACATAATGCTTTGTATCTACGCCTAACAGATGTAACAGTGTAGGAAGTAAATCAATTTGCCCAGCATATTGATGCATCGTGCCTCCCTCTATTCCAGGAACACGAATAAATAATGGTACACGTTGTAAGCCAGCACTTTCAAATTCTGTAATCTCTTTGTTTAAAACTTTGGACATAGCTTCATTATGATTTCCTGAAATACCATAATGATCACCGTACATAATTATCACTGAATTATCATACAAGCCAGCTGTCTTAAGATAATCAAAGAACTCTTTTAAAGCCTCATCCGCATAACGTGCCGTCTGAAAATAGTTATCTACAGACTTATCACCAGTTGTATGTGGAGCAATAGTTGCTTCTTCTTGATCCATTGTATAAGGATAATGGTGTGAAACGGTCATAAATTTTGTATAAAATGGCTGTGGTAAAGATTCAAGCATAGAAGCTGATTGTTCAAAAAATGGTTTATCGTTCAAACCATAATCTGCGAGGTCCTCAGGATTCATCATATAATAACTTGAATCAAAAAAAGCATCATACCCAAATGATTTATAAATTTCATCACGATTCCAGAATGTTCCATTATTCCCGTGAAACACTGCTGAAGTGTACCCTTTTTGTCCTAAGATCGCAGGAGCCGCTTGATACGTATTTAACCCCTTTGTTGAAAATGCAGAACCCTGTGGTAAACCATACAAAGAGTTTTCTATAATAAACTCAGCATCTGCTGTTTTCCCTTGTGCAGTTTGATGGAAAAAGTTATCAAAGTACATCGTATTTTCTTCTTCTGTTAAGGAATTTAAAAACGGTGTAACTTCCTCACCATGAAGTTTATAATCAATTAGGAAATTTTGAATGGATTCAAGATGAATATAAATCACATTCATTCCTTCCGCTGCTCCAAAGTATTCTAGATTTGGTCGTGCATATTCTGTTCTAGTATAGTTAATGACTTCAGTAATATCACTACTATCTGCCATTGCACGTTTTGCAGAAGCTTTCGTACTTTGAACTGCATCATAGATTGTGTAGTTATACATACCCAGATACTTCACAATATAATTACGGTCAAAGGTTCTAGTTAATAGCTGTGGACGATCAATTTCTGCTAACCCTAAGTTAATTAACATAATAATCATCGCTGCAATTAAATTTCTGTTTACCCTTTTTCTATTAATTTGTAATAAAGTATCTTTTTTACTAATCACTACAGCTAAAATAAGTAATACCATTGTATCCAAAAACAATAAAACATCATTAGGCTTTAACAATGATGTTATACTTCCACTCACATCGCCAAAATTTTGCGTTTGAGTTAATGTTGGTAGTGTTAGAAAATCACTAAAGAAACGGTAATAAACCGCATTTGCAAACAACAACATGCTCAAAATTATATTAATAGCAATAAGCCATATATATTTTCTTTTTCCTTTTGCAAATAACGCTAACCCAAGGAAAAATAAAGAAGATCCTAGTGGATTGAGAAACAATAGAAAATGTTGATACGCATTTTCTAAGCCCAAATTAAACTGATTAAGCTGCACAACATATGTTTTTAACCACAACAAAATAACAGCTAAGTAGAAAAGGCTCATAAAATTATTTTTAAATCTAATTTTGCCAAACAAAGTCTTCATAATTTTTTCACCTCTCCAAGTATCTTTCATTTAACCAATCTATAATTTTAATAAACATTAATTATATAAAATGCGGATATTTATCGCCACTAACAAGAAAAATTAACGACTAAATAGATATTACAACTTTCTACGAAAAAGTCAATAAGCGATTTAATCAATTAGCAAAACCACAAATTGTCCTTCGAAAAATTTTAAATGGGTTGTGTCCTGTCATGTTGATTTCACTGTGATTTAATTTAAACGGAAAAATTCCACTTAAATTGGGAAATACCAACATTCCCCTAAAAAAAACAGGAGTTTTTCCGCTTTTATGAACCGAATCTATAGCTTTAGTCATATATTAGATAAGTTAACCGGAATTTCTCGCCTATGAGTTCCTATAACTACACGATAAATACCACAGTAACAATACCTGTGGTATTCCAAAACTTGATACTTATGTTTTAAAAAAGCCTAGGAACATACTTAGGCGGCGTCTTTATATAATGTTAAAACAACTATTTCTGGAAGATTAAAAATTCGAAAAGGTATGATGCTATTTCCAAGCCCTCTATTAACTATCATCGTCGTTTTGTCTAAAGTGTACTTACCAGAAGTGTACTTTGGAAATAATCCTTGATTTGGAGCAACTAACCCACCTACAAAAGGAATTCTAACTTGTCCACCGTGAGCATGGCCAGAAAATACAACATCAAATTCATATTGTGAATAAAGTGAAAGCATCTCAGGTCTATGTGATAAAAGAATTTTAAACGTTCCTTCTTTCTCGATTCCTTCTAGTGATTTCTTGATAGCTTCTTCTATTATTTCTCGTTCTCCTAAACTCTCGCTATGTTGGGTTGGATCATCAACTCCGGTTAAAAGAATTTTCTCATTTCCGATTTTTATCACATCAGTTGAGTTTCTCATTACGTTTACGCCTATTTCATTTAATTTGTTTTTCAATGAGGTGAATTTCCCAGACCACCATTCATGATTTCCTTTACAAAATATACTGGTGAAATTTTAACTAATTCTATCATTAATGCCAAACTATCTTTCTCATTAAACTTATCTGAATCAACTAAATCCCCAGTAAATACTATCAGATTTGGGTTTACTTTCCTCACTTTATTGACCAATTTCTTTTGATTCTTTCCGAAGGTTTTACTATGTAGGTCTGATAATTACACAATTTTATACTCATTAAAGCTGGATGGTAGTTTTGCCGAGCGAATTGTAGTTTCTGTTTTAACTATAAAATTGTTTTGAAAATAAAAAAAATGGTAAAGCTAGAATCAAACCAGATATAACTAACAATAATTTTCTCTTTCTTGGTTTCAAATTTTCACCACATTTCGTTTTAAATCTACTAGACCTCTTCTAAGTTTATCACACTTTAATAAAGGTCTCTTGAACGCAAAAAACGACTACTTCATATCAGTAGTCATTTCAGATATTCCACTTATTTATTATTTTATAAGAGTTAAAATTTGATTATAAGTATCTTGAAAGAGGGAAATATCCGGATCTTCACCTTGTATTTTTGGTATAGCAAAGTCAGATAAATTAAAGTGGTGCTTCAGTTTAACATCATGTCTAGATAAACAACTTTTGCAACAAGATAGTGGACAACCATCTATAGCAATGATGTCCCTTCCGGACTTGGCTGTTTTGACAAGTGGTTTCACATCTCCTCCAACTCCCGCAATACATGACATCTCTGCAATATCTTCTCGGTCCATCTTAATTGCAATCATGTTGGCAGTTTGTGCCGCTGACGAACAACCGGAACATGAATAGACTATTGGCAGATTCTTTCTCTTCATAGTTAAACTCCCCTTTCCCTTTTGATTAAGCTATTATTCACTTTACTGTAATTAATTTCTTTTAGTCTGTGAACATTATTACTTTTCAGAAAAGAGTTTTTCATGTTAAATTTCAAGTTAAATTCTTTCAGTGATAAAACAAAGCGATTATTTTAAACTCTTGATAAGATCTAACTTAAAAATGTAATTTAACTCCAATTATTAATAAAAAAGAGTATCCCATATCGAATACTCTTCTTGTACCCTTATTGATTTAACTAACCTAACACAAAGCACTTTAATTCAGTGTAATTGCTTTGTATTAGCTGGTGAATTTTTGTGATTAATTTCATCAAATAAATTGGTACCTGAACTAGTAGGTTGTTCTAGAGACTGAACAGATGTAAATCCCATCTGTTGCATAAGCTTTTTAAATTCACCGACAGTTAATGGTTTTGCTTCAGGCATTAATTCATACCCTAGCTGACCGTTTGGTTCAATGGTAGCTGTCTTAATATCTGACAATTCACTTATACCCTGTTGACGAATCTGCATTTCGAGCTTATCTACCGTTAATCTCATTTTTTTTAATGTACTTGTTTTCAACTGCCCATTTTCAATTACTACTTTTGATTTTCCAGTAATAAGTTTTTCAAGCGTATTGAATTTCATTGTTAGAAACTCTATAACTACTAGAAAAAGTATAAATACCGCTGACCCTGTTATCGTATTAACAATCCCGTGATCTGCTACCGGCTGGATAATTATAGAACCAACTGAAATCAAAACAACGGTTGTTGCTATGGTCAACTGCGATACAGATTTCCTCCCAACAAATCGCAAAAATAAGAAACCAACTATAACCATTACTGCGGCTTTTAGGATAATATTATAATCCAAAGAAAATCCTCCCTTTTAAAACTTATATAGCTATTATTAGGGAACCTTCTCCGTTTATTCATTAATCCTCCGGGTAAATTAAAAAGTCAACCTACAAACATTTACTATAACTACAGCTACAGCCTTTATCGAATTATTCATTCCTTATCAGAATGCCTTAACACACTTCTTCTACTTGTTCTCCACACTGAAAGCATCGGAGTATTCCGTTTGAACTTATGATTCCATTTAGAAAGCCATCCAAACAGTAGATTTGTTTCCCACATCTTTGGCAATTCCCTATCTCTTCTTTCATTATTTACTCCCTTCCTAAATCTAAATTAACGGAACAAATAGAATCTGGGAAAAGCAATCAAGTCTAAATAAAAAATTGATTGCCCCCCACTTCAAGTGGTGATAAAAAAATAATATATTTTTAATATATATTTATTTGATGTACTTTAGAATTTTAATATGATGAGATTAACAGGTCATAAGTGATGTACATCACCACAAACTCTTTCTGCCATTGGTATTCTAACATTAGAAATAAAATAAAATCTTACTTATTGGAGGAATACACAATGGAACATACATTTAATGAGACTTCGGTTATCGGAGATATTGTTACAAAATTCCCGAAGGCTGGTGACTTTTTTAAGACGTATCGTATTGACTTTTGTTGTGGTGGAAATAGACCACTAATAGATGCAATAAATGAAAGAAATTTATCATCAGAAGATGTATTATCAAAGTTAAATCTTTTATACCAAGAGACTAAAGCATTAAATGAAGCTCGAATTTCATGGGAATCTGCATCGAATGTTGAGTTAATTGATTTTATCATTCATAAACATCATCGCTTTCTAAATGAAGAATTACCACAGCTTAGCCCTTATGTTACGAAAGTTTTACGTGTTCACGGAGCTGCTCAACCACATTTAGCAAAAATACACCGATTATTTCACGAATTAAAGACCGAGCTAGAACAACATCTCATTAAAGAAGAAACCGAAGATTTCCCTTTAATTCTTGCTCTTGACGAAAACCCAACAGATGAAAACTATGCAAAGTTACAGGCGGTGGTTAATGAGTTGGAAAATGAGCATAGTCACGCTGGAAATATTCTTAAAGAACTTCGTGAAGTTACTAATGATTTTACACCACCACTTGGAGCATGTGGTACTTACCGTCTAGTTTATCAACGTCTTGAAGCTCTTGAAGCTGATTTATTTGATCACATTCATTTAGAAAACAATATCCTATTCCGCCGGGCTGCTCAATCAGCTTGATTGCGTTAAAAGTACAAAAAGCGTAGATTCCTTTAGAATCACGCTTTTTCACTTGTTTCTTTGAGGATGGAAAAATGAGTATCGTTTCTTCGTCACATGGGGGTTCATAGAAGCTCTGAAGCTCTTTACTGTCATTAAAATAAAGCTGTCAGGGCTATGGTCTTATTCGGGCAACTTCGAGGCCCTGGAAACAAAAACCGTCTGAACCTCTTGCCACTTCGACAACTTTAACCACTAGTGATCACAAGTTGTACAAACCCCACACCACTTCATTCAAACAGATGACAGTCGAGCCACACCTCATAACAAGATAGCTATTCATTCATACTGTGACGAATCCACAAAAAATCTATAAATCAAGTAAAAAAACAATGTAATAGCCATCGTTATATATCCCCAACCTAAAGTTACCTGCTCAGCCAGGAGGTAATTATTACATAGCTGAACTGGTGACATGGTGTACAGCAAACCTAATCCAATAAATGCTAGGATAAAAACAACAACTAATGCAGTCTTTCCCCACTCTTTTAATTTTTCCCAGCTATCTCTTAAAGGAATTCCAGCTAGAAAAGGTAAACTAATAAACTTAAAAATTTCTACGATTGAACTAGTTAAGGCATCATCCATCGCCCTTGGAATCATCCAATAAATTAATAACAACAAATAACAAAATACCTGGTACGCCATTCCCATTCCACTTCTCAAAAAAACGGGGAAATTTTTCAATAAAAAAAGGTGCCATTAAAAACCCTGAAATCATCAAAAATGGCATTTGCATATGCATATGAAAAATCATGATTGATTCTAATAGATGAATAGCAGGAGGGGTCGCTAATCCAACAAGAACGAATAAGCCAACATAAAATTGTTTCATAACTATTTCTCCTCTTCCTTATCCAGAATATCAATCACTTTATAGGCCGAATCTTCTACGTTGGTATAATCCATCACATCGATTAACGTTCCTTTTGTATCCAACAAATAAAAGGCAGAGTTATGAGCAAAATTGCCATACTCATCTGGAATCACGATCACTCCAAATCTCTCAAGTAATGAATTTAGTTCTTCCTGATTAGGTATTCTGGCCATTCTCCATGTTTCACCATCACTATGAAAAAGGTCTTTATATTGGTCTAGCCTTTCTGGAGTATCTTGCTTTGGGTCAAAGCTGATACTTAAAAATACGATGTCTTCTCCCATATACTGACTCGGTATCAACTCATAGACTTTCGACATATTTACCTCTAAATCAATACAAACGGTTGTACACATAGAGTAAAAAAAAGTAATGAATACATGTTTCCCCTCAAATTCAGATATTGTGTAATTTCTTCCTTCACTATCCTCTAACATCACTTCAGGAAATGTTGGATTTTCTTTTACTAGTTCGTTAACTCTAGCTGTTTCGGCTGTAAAAGAAGTGAAGCCGTCAGTCCCAATAAAAAACAAACTCACTCCAAAAATGATAACTAGAACAGATGAAAGTGTATTATAACTTCTCATTTGACACTGAAAATAAGGTTCCTTTGTTTGATTCAACCAAATCCTCGTTATCATCTGTATTTTTTTGGTTAGCCATGAAACACCCTCCCTATTTAGTAAGATGAATGATCCCCTTCTATTACTCTGTAACATTACTTTTATTAACTTACTACTAATTTCGCCGTCATTTCGGCATGCCCACCACCACAAGGGATAGAACAACGAATGATATATTCTCCTGCTTCAAGATTTACAGTTGCTTTTCCATCTCCATCTATTTTCACATCAGTACCATCGATCATAATTCCGTGATAACCTTCAACATTTTTCAGTTCGATCGTAATATCTCCAGCTGCAGCTGTATATTCATCACTATTGAAATCCCAGTTAGATGCTTCTAAAGAAATAAGTTGTGTGCTTTTATTATTCTCACTGCTAGCAACATCTTCAGTATTTCCTCCGCATGCTCCTAATATTGAAACGAAAAGGATAACCAACCCAAATAACAAAACTCTTTTCATTTTGCATTCTCCTTTAAAAAATGTATTTGTATTTGTATTTGTTATTAAAGAGGGCTGAAAGACTAAATTGATTTCTCCAATTTTTCTTGTAACACCGCTTTTTCTTCCTCTGATAACATCCTTTCAGCTAACGGAAATAGGACATTTTCTTCTTTCATAAAATGCTCTCTTAAAATCAGAATCGCTTCGGTAATGTTGAGTGTGATATCACTAAACTCATTCTCAACTAAAGATTCGACTTTTTCTGTGCCTTGTAAAAACAACTTAAGATGCTTCTTTGCTTGATCATGTTCAAATTCCATGACTGCAATTGGCCCAGTTTCGCGACCAATATAATTTGCGACGAGAGGAAATAGTACACCTTCCTCATCCTCGATGTCAGAATGAGGATCCAAATGATTAACAAAATCAACCACAACTTCTCGTAATGCTATAAGCTCAGCCTTCATTGGAGTTGAGTTTTCGAGAATATTTGTGGCCTCTTCATAAAGATGATCCATCTGTTTTCTTAACGGGATATGTTCATTCTTTAGTAGTTGTAAAGGCAATGATAATGTTTGTTCCTCGTTTGACATCATCCCACATGACCTAGGTTGAAATTCCATCGTTTTTTCTCCCCTTTATTCAAGATTGTTTTTCCATCTTTAACCTATCAGAATTGAAAACTTGGAAAAGTGATGCACATCACGTCTTTATAATCTTCAAAGCTCTTTTGCAAATTTCATATTAAATGATTGTGATTTCAATACATTTAGAACCCGTTAAAACCCTTATTATTATTGGTTTTATTTGTTAGATAACCTTTTGAATTCTTTTCGAAAATAGAAAAATGAACAAACTGTGACAATTAGTCCAAGAAAAACCTCTACTTGGCTAACGTTGTAATCTTAAGTTTACATGTCCACTAGAAAAACAAATTAGTAAAACAACAAAGACACACTGTTCCTAACTATTAATACATGTTATTTTTACAATTCAAAAAATTTTATTATGAAAATAGAACATAAGAAGGATATGGTTGTGACCGTATTCTCATTGATCTAGCACATGTAATGTAAGAAAAACCTTTGAAAAATATGAACGAGAAAAAACCCCGAATGAGTTCAATTCGAGGTTTAAGTGTTTGATTTTGGGTTATAGTTTAAATCTAGTAATCATAAAAAGTGCTGTTTAAAGGTTACGGGTGAAGGGATTAGAGAAGCTGTCGGCAACCATTAAGTGGTTCAAATAAACTTTAATTGACTTTAAGCCAAAGCTTACTTTTCCTCTGCAAATAACTCCCTCTCTCTCCACTTCCCCCATCTAAAGTAAGCAAACGCAAACATACTGCTAATAATAAAACTTACCCCCATTCCAATCGCAATCCCATTTTGTCCAAATAGATTTGAACTTATATGCGTTAATGGATAACGAAGTAACCAAAAAGAAAGAATATTGAGAACTAACACCTGGTACATCGCTCCAGATGCCCTTACAATTCCATTCAAAATAAAGTTAAGACCAATAAACGGATAGAAAAAAGCAATAATCCGCAAATAATTTGTACCAAAGACGACTGTTTCTTTTTCCTGAACAAATAATCTGGTTAGATGCTCAGCAAAGACAAACACAAGAGCTGCAATTACTAACATAATCACTAAATTATAAATAGCACCTGAAATTGCAATTTCACGAACTCGATCCCAGCGTTTAGCACCAATATTTTGTCCTGCCATACTGTTCACCGCAGTGCCTAAGGCTAAAGCTGGTAAGGTGATTAAACTATCAATTCTCTGTGCCGCACCAAATCCAGCAACAACTGGTCCACCAAATGAATTAACAACGGTCATGATCGCTGTGACTCCAGCAAAAATCACTGTCATTTGAAGTCCAGACGGGATACCCAGTTTAAGAATCAACATCACTTCTTCCCTTTTTGGAAGAGAAGGTTTTGTAAATGGGACTATTTGTTTCTGAAAAGTATAAACAACTCCCATCAAGAAAGCCGTACCTTGGGATAAAACCGTGGCATATGCAGCCCCATTTATGCCCCATTTAAAGACTGAGATGAACAACGGATCTAACACCGTGTTTAACAGGGCTGCTACCATAACAAACTTCAATGGTGTTTTACTATCGCCAACAGCTCTTAAAACAGTACCAATAAAGTTGTAGCCAAGTAAAAATAGGATTCCTAGAAAATTAATTTGCAAGTATGTCTTCGCTTCTGAAAGCATTTCATCAGGGGTATTTAGAAATTCCAAAATAGGTCCAGAAAAAAGAAAGCCTGCGCTTCCGATTAAAACAGCTAAACTAGTCAGTAACACCACAAAGGCATTTAGGTATGCTTTAAGACCTTCATCATTTTCCCTTCCTCTTTGCTGAGACAAGATTGTTAATGTTGCATTATTTATTCCAATAATGAAGGATAGAACAGTCACAACAACAGTAGAGGAAATCGTGGTTGCCCCGAGTGCATTAGTTCCTAATAAGTTCCCAACCCACAAACTATCAATAAATTGATAGGATACTTGTAAAAGATTTGTTAGCATAATTGGTCCAGAAAACATGATTAACTGTTTACTAATTTGACCATCTGTAAAATCATATTGTTTCGGCAAACTGGAACACTTCCTTTGGCCTTTTAACATTTCCATATTTTATAACACAGAGATAACCGATTCAAGGCATTCGCTCAGTAGACTTTCTTTTGAATAAGTATTTGCACCATAGAAATATGAAAAAGTTTACTGCTTATAATGAGTGGGAATTTTGGTGATTCCAGTGGCTTTGATAGAGCTGCAGAAGATAAAAGAAGGAGGAAGTAAATCATAGACCTTCTTTGATTAAGTTGCCTAAGCGAAAACAAATAGGAACTCAATCATAGACCTGCTTTGATCCAGTTACCGAAGTGAAAACAAAGAGGAACTCAATCACAGACCTGCTTTGATCCAGTTGCCGAAGTGGAAACAAAGAGGAACTCAATCATAGACCTGCTTTGATCCAGTTGCAGAAGCAAAAACAAAGAGGAACTCAATCATAGACCTGCTTTGATCCAGTTGCAGAAGCAAAAACAAAGAGGAACTCAATCATAGACCTGCTTTGATCCAGTTGCAGAAGCGAAAACAAAGATTAGATTAGGCTTTGGGCATGAGAAAGAGAATCAAACAACTCTTTTCGTTCCTTTTTTTGGGCTTTTGGCATGAATAAGGGAATCAAACAACTCTTTTCATTCCCTTTGTTGGGTTTTGGGCATTAGTAAGGGAATCAAACAACTCTTTTCATTCCCTATTTTGGGCTTTTGGGATGGTAAAGGAATCAAACAATGCCTTTCATTCCCTTTGTTGGGCTTTTGGCATGAGTAAGGGAATCAAACAACTCTTCTCATTCCCTTTGTTGAGCTTTTGGCATGAGAAAGGGAATGAAACAACTCTTTTCTTCCCTTTGTTGGGCTTTTGGCATGAGAAAGGGAATGAAACAACTCTTTTCATTCCCTTTGTTGAGCTTTTGGCATGAGAAAGGGAATCAAACAACTCTTTTCATTCCCTTTGTTGGGCTTTTGGCATGAGAAAGGGAATGAAACAACTCTTTTCATTCCCTTTGTTGAGCTTTTGGCATGAGAAAGGGAATCAAACAACTCTTTTCATTCCCTTTGTTGGGCTTTTGGCATGAGAAAGGGAATGAAACAACTCTTTTCATTCCCTTTGTTGGGCTTTTGGCATTAGTAAGGGAATTGGGCCTCTCCGACCTAGGTATTTTCAGGCTAGACATCCATGCTAAATAAGTATTTCTTCGCACCATCGTGAATGAAAATGTTTACTCATCAGTGTGGAATGAGCGGAAAGCCACTTGACTCCTGCGGGATCGAGTGGTCTCGTGAGACCCCACAGGAGCTGAGCCCCTGGCGACGAGGCTCACGGACCACCCCGCGGAAAGCAAGTGGGTCGCAGTTCATGGAACTCCACATCCAAAGTTATTTTCAGGCTAGACATCTATGCTAATTAAAATTAGCACCATGGAGTATGAAAAATTATACTTAGCTTAGTGTCTAGCTTCAGGGTAGACCTATATTATTTATCTACACAAAAAAAGGAGGATTATCCCTCCACATTAAAACTCACCTTTGTACTTACCTCTTGACTCTTCCTCGTAAATGTAAAGAAAACAATCGCACCTAACGAAGAAGTAATGAATAACGCTGCTCCCATTGGTACTGCTGTTGTTTCATTTATTCCAATTAAAGGTGAAACAATAGAACCAATCAGCAACGGTAGCATCCCGAGCACTGCACTTGCACTTCCAGCACGGTGACCTTGGTTCTCCATTGCTAGAGAAAAACTACTTGTTAAAATCATACCTATTGAAAGCATGTAAATAAAAATAGGAATAACTATACTAAATAATGGTCCTTCAATAATCGTCATTAACAACAAAATCGAATTTGCAGTCACTGCAATAGTAATCGCAATCTGAAGCAAGGTTCTTTCATGAATGATTCCACTGAATCGTCCGATTATAAAACTCCCTGAAATAATTGCTAGTCCATTAATCCCAAATAAAATGCTAAAGACTTGTGGTGATACATCATATATCCCTTGGTAAACGAAAGGAGTACCTGATACATAAGCAAAACTTCCACCATGAATAATTCCAACTATTAATGCAAAACCAATGAAAGATCGGTCCTTGAATAAACTACCTATTGTACGGACACTATGCCCTAGTGAGCTCGGAACTCGTTTTTCCTTTGGTAATGTTTCTTCTAGTTTTAAACCAATCCTGATTACAATGAACACTCCTATTAAACTTAAAAAGAGGAAAATCGTATTCCAGCTTGCAAAAGGGAAAAGCAGAATCGCTCCACCAGCCATCGGCGCAAGCATTGGAGCCGTTGCGTTTATTGACATAAGCAGGGCAAAAAACTTTGCTAACTCTTTTCCACTGAATACATCACGAACAACCGCGCGTGAGAGAACGATACCAGCTGAAGCGGTGAATCCTTGTAAAAAACGTGCAACAATTAGTGTTTCTATATTAGGAGCAAGTGCACAAAGGAAAGAAGAAACTGCAAATAAGGAAATGGATATTAACAGGGGTCTTTTTCTCCCATGAGCATCGCTGATCGGTCCTATAACCAACTGCCCAATTGCCAGACCAATTAAACAGGCTGTCAAGCTTAGCTGTACAAGTGAAGCACTAGCCCCGAAGTCGCTTGCAATTTCAGGGAAGCTCGGTAAATACATATCAATATTAAGTGGACCTAAAATACCAAGCATACTTAAAAGAAATGCCAGTGCCAAACGTTCTTTTCCAGTTGGATTCTGAACCATATTTTTAATCACCTTTCACTTTTACTATTCTTGTATATTAGCTGTTTTCGTAGAATTGTTACTTTTGAAAGTTCTATTAAAATCAATATCTACGAAGTAGAGTGGCCGTCTTTTCTTCCGATTAAAATCAGAATACTAAATAAATGGTGTTATTTAATTTAAATTAGGTCAATTAGTAACAGAAAAGAGCATTTATATTTAAGTTTATAGTCTACTTGACTAAACAATGTCTGTCTAGTGATATACTAAATTTTCCATTTCAATTTAAGTATAAGTGAAGGGGGAATTTGTGATAAGAAATTAATTAAGAAATAATTTCTTTTACTCTACCTACTATCCCGCTCTCTAACATCACCTTAATACCATGCGGATGTGTTGCTGAGTTGGTTAAAATCTTTGAAACAATTCCTTCAGTTAAATTTCCCGTACGTTGATCCTGTTTTTGTACAACTTTGACCTTTGTTCCAACCTTTATGTTGTTTCTAATAGTTCCTGACATGTTGTTCCTCCATATTTTTTTATTTAGTTTTTACTTTTATAGATGAATTTATTATTTATTTTACAAAAAATCATCAAACAAGCAAAACCCAAACATTAATTCTATCATCATATAATAATAATCGTTTTTTAATCAAAAATTACACATAATCCCATAGTTTTTTATAAAAAAACACATAAAAAGGTTTACTTTCAAAAAATGTATATTATAATAAAACATTGAGATACTGAAAAAAAATAGACAGTTTAATGAATATTAACTATGAAGCAATCTGCTTAGGGGGAAACAACAATGGATAATGTATTTGATTATGAAGATATACAATTGATACCGGCTAAGAGTATAGTAAATAGCCGTTCTGAGTGCGATACATCAGTTACATTTGGTGGAAGAACATTTAAATTACCTGTCGTCCCTGCAAATATGCAAACAATTATAGATGAGAAAATTGCTATTTATTTAGCTGAAAATGATTATTTCTATGTCATGCATCGATTTGAACCAGAAACACGACTTGCTTTTATCAAGAACATGCATGGTCGTGGATTATATGCCTCAATTAGTGTTGGGGTAAAAGAAGATGAATATCTTTTTATCCAACAGCTAGCAGATGAAAATGTTTTACCAGAATACATTACAATTGATATTGCGCACGGTCACTCAAATGCCGTGATTGAAATGATTAAGCATATTAAAAAACATATTCCAGAAGCTTTTGTTATCGCTGGAAATGTAGGAACACCTGAAGCAGTTAGAGAATTAGAAAATGCCGGAGCAGATGCGACAAAAGTTGGAATTGGTCCGGGTAAGGTATGTATTACGAAAATTAAAACTGGCTTCGGAACAGGTGGTTGGCAATTAGCAGCATTAAGATGGTGTGCTAAAGCAGCTAGTAAGCCGATCATTGCTGATGGCGGTATTCGTACACATGGTGATATTGCCAAATCAGTTCGTTTTGGTGCAACAATGGTAATGATTGGTTCGCTATTCGCCGGTCACGAAGAATCTCCAGGAACAACGATTGAACAAGACGGCAAGCTGTTCAAAGAATACTTTGGGTCCGCTTCTGAATATCAGAAGGGTGAAAAAAGAAATGTCGAAGGTAAGAAAATGTTAGTTGAGCACAAAGGCTCACTTCAAGATACGCTAACTGAAATGGAGCAAGATCTTCAATCGTCTATTTCCTATGCTGGAGGAAACAAGCTAGACTCCATCCGTCATGTAGACTATGTTATTGTTAAAAACTCTATTTTTAATGGAGATAAAGCTTTTTAAATATTAGGTTAATATATACTCCCCTCCATATTAACTGTGGGGGAGTTTTCCTGTTGGTATTAAATTGTTAACACAAATTTCATATTTCACTAATAGAATCTTGAATTTCTTTAATAGAATAAACTTATAAAATAGAAAGGAAGTGAATTATGATCGTTAAAAGTAGAACTGAATCTGACGAATTATTGACTATGCGGTACCTTAACGCAAGAATGAATTTAACAGAAAAGGAGAAATATCATTTGTTAAATCTCGAAAAGGGGTATGAAGGGGAGACTAAGTTTGACCTATTAGCAGCTACTCTTCCGGAAGAACGGTTTCTCATAAATGACTTACTGCTTGAAGTGAATAACTCCTATTTTCAAATTGATACTTTAATGATTTCGCAGGGTGGTATTTACCTATTAGATATCAAAAATTTCCAAGGTGATTATTACTTAGATGCAGATAAATTATATACCGTGACAAACGACAGAGAATATAAGAATCCTGTAGATCAATTAAAAAGAAGTACGACTTTACTTCGCCAGTTACTTCATAACCTCAAACTTAATTATCTTATTGAATCATTTGTTATCTTTATAAATCCTGAATTCACCTTATATCAAGCCCCCTTGAAGACACCTATTATATTTCCAACCCAGTTAGATCGTTTTTTACAAGAATTAAATAAATCACCTTCTAAATTAAACGAAGGACATAAAAAACTAGCTCAAACTCTAATTTCATTACATCAAACTAAAAATCCTTTTTCTTTACTACCAAAATATAATTATGACCAGTTGCAGAAAGGAGTTTATTGTCATTCCTGTAAGTCCTTCATAACTAGCATAATGAATTTTAACTTTATATGCGGTAAGTGTGGAGGAGCTGAAAAAATCGAAATAGCTATTTTGCGTAATGTAAAGGAATTTAAGCTGCTTTTCCCAGAATTAAAAGTAACCACACACAGCATTGATGAGTGGTGTAAGATGGAATTAAGTAAAAAGACACTAACTAGGATTCTAAAGAAGAACTATACAGCTTTTGGGAATACTAGTAATACTTATTATGTTTAAGTTGGTAATGAATTTCGTTTATTAGATGTTTATTGAAAACAATTTGAACATTGGCTCTTCTCGGACACCTTTAGCTCTTTTGGCTTCAAAGTTGTCTCAACCCGGACTCTCTTCGGACAGCTTTGGCTCTTTTGGCTTCAAAGCTGTCTGAACCTGGACTCTCTTCGGACAGCTTTGGCTCTTTTGGCTTCAAAGCTGTCTGAACCTGGACTCTCTTCGGACAGCTTT